>CBFIAF010000037.1:0-36599 GCA_965660545.1 Alphaproteobacteria bacterium
GGTGGCGCTGTCGCCCGGCCAAACCTCCGATTATCTCGGCTATGATGCCATCGTGGATGCAGACCTGCCGCCGCCAACCAGAGGAGAAACCCTTTGCGCGACATTGATTACAAAACCATCACCGATGCAGTGGTCAGCGCCTACGCAGACACGCCAAATGAACGGTTACGAGAAATATTGGGCGCATTGATTCCACGCCTCCATAAGCTTATCCGCGATAATGAGCTGAAGCCCGCAGAATGGCACATGACAATGGATTTTCTGTTGCAAGCAGCGAAAGCCAACGGTTGGTTGAAACTGGCCGGGCCAAAAGCAAGGTCGTCGTCGAAGGCTTCTAAGGTCCTCAGAGTTCGCTCAGTGGCGCATATTGTTTAGCCGATATAGGCTTCCTTCTAATTCTCCGATGACCGCAGGATCGATCAATACCCATGGCGCACGAAGACAAAATTGCTGAATTGGAACGACGACGTGCAGAAGCACTTGCCATGGGCGGGGAGCGGAAGTTGGAGGCGCGGCGGAACGCTGGCGTCCTCAACGCGCGGGAACGGCTGGAGTATCTGCTGGACGATGGCTCCTTCCTTGAAGCTGGCCTGCACGCCTACTCGATCCGACCCGAAACGCGGGAGAAATCCCATGCGGACGGTAAGATTGCTGGATATGGCAAGATTGAAGGTCGGTCCGCAGCACTGGTTGCCAATGATTTCACAGTTCTGGGAGCGTCTTCCTCCCAAGTGAACATGAAAAAAATGGGGCATATGAAGAAGACCGCGCGGGAACGCCGGATGCCTCTAGTCTTGCTTGGCGAAAGCAGCGGTGGGCGGATGCCAGACCGCATGGGCGCATCAGGCCGCGCCACCATTGGCCAGGATCGCGAAGAATACCGCCGGTCCCGTGATACGCCCTGGGTCTCAACATTGATGGGCCAATCTTATGGCTCATCCACCTGGTACAGCGTGATTTCGGACGCGGTGTTCGCACGCAAAGGTGCGGTGATGGCCGTCACCAGCCCACGCGTCACCTCTATTGCCATCAGCCAGGATATTTCAGCGGAAGAGCTTGGCGGCTGGGAACTGCACGCAAAAACCACCGGCCTCGTCGACGCCGCTTTCGATACCGATGAGGAAGTGCTGGATGCCGTCAAAACCTACCTCTCCTACATGCCATCTTATGCAGGCGAGGCACCGCCCCGCGCAGCGCCGGGTGCGGTAGATGACCAGGAGAAGCTGCTGGACCTCGTACCCGAAACGCGGCGTCGCGTTTATGACATGCGCAAAGTGCTCAACGTTGTTGCGGACCAAGGCTCATTGTTTGAGCTGAAGGCGCTGTTCGGGCAGGCGTTCATCACCGCCTTCGCGCGCATTGAAGGCCGGGTTGTCGGTTTCCTCGCAAACAATCCGCGCTTCAAAGCAGGTGCCATTGATCCCGACGCCTGCGATAAGGCGGTGTCATTCATCGTGCTCTGCGACAGCTTCAACATTCCCCTGATCTCCATGGTCGATCAGCCCGGATTTTTTATCGGTGTAGAAGGGGAACGGAAACGCGCCCCTGGCAAAATTATGAACTGGATGAACGCGCTCGCCCAAGTCACTGTGCCGCGCTTCAGCGTGATTGTGCGCAAAAGCTTTGGCCAAGCTTATCTCAATATGGGCGGCGGGCGGAACGCTGACGAAGTACTAGCTTGGCCAATGGCAGACCTAGGCTTCATGGAGCCCAGGCTCGCCGTAAATGTTCTACATGGGATCAAAGCAGAAGACGATCCAGAGCGGTTCGAGGCGCTGGCGGCAGAGCTTGAACGTGACACGGAGGCCTGGGATCTCGCCGGGTTATATGAGGCGCAGTACGTTATCGACCCTCGCGAAACCCGCGCCCACCTTGCCCGATTGCTAGAGGTCTATGAGGGTCGCCAAGTTGGTGAGCATCACTTATCGAACTGGCCGACGACCTTCTAGTTCGAAGCGGATTTGCGCGCTAATCGCTGGTTCTCGAAACACTTCCAAAGTCACACTGGCCATACCTGCCGATAAGCAGAATTTGCCGCCCATTTTTGCCTACCCAGCACTTTCTGCCGCCAGTACAGTACACTATGATTCTAAAAGGCAAGGAAATCAGCGATTTTTGCCCTGTAGGAACTAGCCCAGCAAATGGCGCCCCGTTTGCAATGAGCGTTGCGTCCGAGGATGCAGGTTGCATCAACCGGGTGGGGTGTGGAGGCCAGGATGGCTGAAGTTTCCCTGAGGCATGAAGCCCAAAAACCACTCCAGGACGGAGACTACTCTCATGTCATTGAATATCGTATCCAATTACTCAGCCAATGTGGCGCACCGTAATCTTGCCAGCACAGAGCCGACTTGGGTTCGCGTCCGCCAACCTGGCGTCAACCACCGAAAAATAAGAAGCATCACACTCGACGCTGATGGATCTCGATGTCGCCACTGAGATATCTAATTTCACATCAAAACAGGTGCTGATGCAGGCCGGTGTTTCCATGCTGGCCCAGGCCAACCAGGTGCCGCAAAATCTAATGCGTCTCTTCGGTTAATCCTGACGCGGGTCCGGAGGCAGCAGAACGGCCCCTCCGACATACCCCTAAGAAGCTACATCACAAAAGGCCCGTGCTCACCGCAAGGGCCTTTTTGCGGTTATGCTAGGACGATTCAATTGCAGGGGTAGCCTCTATGAGCATCGATTTCACAGACGACCAACGTCAAATCCAAGAAAACGTCGAGCGGCTCTGCGCAGATTTTGGTGACGAATATTGGCTTGAACGCGATACTGATGGCCAGTTTCCGGAGGATTTCTGCCAGATGGTCGCGGACCAGGGCTATATGGGCATCGCTATCCCAGAAGAATATGGCGGGTCCGGCCTCGGCATCACCGAAGCGGCGATCCTGATGCAAGCGATATCTGGCTCAGGCGCTGGCAATGGTGGGGTGTCATCTGTCAGCCTCGGCATATTTGGCCTTAATCCAGTCGTGAAGTATGGAACACACGAACAGAAGGCACGCATGTTGCCGCCTGTCATAAGCCGCCAGGACATCGCCTGCTTTGGTGTGACGGAACCCAATACCGGCCTTGACACAACCCGCCTCAAAACCAAAGCCATTCGCAGGGGCGACCATTATGTTGTGCATGGCCAGAAGACCTGGATGAGCACTGCCCAGGTCGCCAACAAGGTCCTGTTGATCGCCCGCACAGCGGATGAAGGCGCAACCGCACGGCCAATGGACGGCCTCACACTGTTTTACACTGACCTAGACCGGTCCAAGGTTGAAATCCGCGAGATTGAGAAGATGGGGCGGAAGTGCGTTGATTCCAATCAGGTGTTTATCGACGGCTTGGAAATACCCGTCGAGAACCGCATTGGTGACGAAGGGAAAGGCTTCCGCTATTTGCTGGACGGCATCAATCCAGAACGCATCCTGATCGCTGCTGGCCTTGTTGGACTTGGCCGCCGGGCATTAAAGCGCGCGACCGATTACGCCAATGACCGTGTGGTGTTTGGCAGGCCCATCGGCCAAAATCAGGCCATTCAACACCCGCTTGCCCGATCTTGGGCTGAACTTGAAGCTGCCAACCTGATGGCCTTCCGCGCCGCCCAACTCTATGACCGCAAGGATGATGCCGGTGCCATGGCCAACGCCGCCAAATATCTGGCGGGCGAAGCCACGTTCAATGCCTGCAATAATGCCATCCTCACCCATGGCGGCATGGGCTATGCCAAGGAATTCCATGTGGAGCGGTATCTGCGCGAGGCGATTATCCACCGTATAGCGCCGATCACGCCCCACATGGTCCTCTGCTATATCGCAGAGCGCGTGTTAGGCATGCCTAAGTCGTACTGACACCATCCTCCTGCAACTTTCCGATCCGGGCCGTCGCCGCCATAGCAAGGCCAAAACCAAGAGGTAGCAAGCCTGAACTGATCCAAAACGCATCATCCTCTCACTTATCAGCATGACATAGAATGCCGCGTAGAGGATCGCCAGAGAGCCGCGTTCATCATTGCGCTCCAGGCAGCAGCGCTCACAAATTCAGCCGCTAGCCCAATCCGCTGCGCCAGTGATATCAGCAATAGGTAGAACAGGGCTAAAGACATGCCTACCGGACCATATTGCGCTGGGTGCAACAGCCACCCCCAAAACCGTTCCAGCACGAAGCATGCGAGGAAGGTGAGCGCTACAAAGAGCGTGCCATATTTCATCGTACGCTCTGCGCCCACGTAGAAACCATCAGGCCGTGCTTGCCGGAAAACAATGACACCTTGAACGGCGTCTGCCAGCAAGCTCTTCGCATGTTCGCCATGCCATACCGCACCATAGCCTCGGGCCAATGCCGGAACGGCCAACGACGCCGCGAAGTCCGCCGCCGTCACCTCCCGCGTTCCTGGTAGTGGCGCGCCCTGGAAGCTTGGGTACGCCCAGTCGCCTTCAATCACAGGCTGGCTGGTTTTCGCGGCTGGAGCCATGAAGAAACCGCCTGAGCCCTTGAGGTTGAGTGTCGTGCTGAAAGCCATGCGCGCACCCGGTTCGGAGCGGCTGACGAAGTTCAACCGGGAATGGATTGCGCCGAACCGAGCTTCGGCCCCGCCGGGTTGTGGGTAATCACGGTAAGCGGGCGCTGTCCGTGATCAAGCGTGACGTTCTGCTGAAATCGATTCCCGTTATCATCATGACGACGTCTGAGGCCGATACTGACATCGTCGACTTGTATAATTTGCAAACCAATACCTACATGACCAAACTAATTTAATTTGAGAAGTTCATCTAGGCGGCGCTGCGTTTGAACGAGTTCTCCGTCAGTATTGAACGCATGAATGACCGCAGCTTGCTCCAAAATGCTCTGGCTGCTCACGGAGTTGGCGCGCGCACTGGTGCGCGGCCCAACCGCCCACCCGATTCGGCTGATATTGATATTTGTGACAAGCAGTGCGGCATGCGTTACGATTACTCACTATTCCCAAAACCATTCTGATACTGGGCTGAATGGAGGACCAAAATGACGATTATTCTTGACCCGACGGCGGAACGCGCACCATCAGCAAAACCGGCGGCGACACGACCAAACGCCGTTGACGGGCTGACCGTCGGCCTGCTCGATATTTCCAAGCCCCGCGGTGACTTATTCATGCAGCGCTTGGGTGCAGCACTCAGTGCAGAGGGCATCCAGGTCAAGCATTACCAGAAGCCCACATTCACAAAACCAGCGCCAACTGCGCTTCGCCAGGAAATTGCGGAAGATTGCGATCTTATGGTCGAAGGTCTTGCTGATTGAGGCTCCTGCACAACGTGCTGTACGCATGATGTAGCAGACTTAGAGGCCCGCGGCATTCCAGCCGTCGGTATCGCGACTACGGAATTCATTGATGCGGCTGCGGCCCAAGGCGAAGCGCTTGGCTTTGATCCCGCCATGATTTTCGTACCGCATCCAATCCAGGACCGGACGGATGCCGAACTGGATCAACTAGCCCAAGACTGGCGGGACAGGATTGTCCAGAAGTTGTTAGCGTAATCAGTGAGCCGGGCGGCGCAGACAAAACAGCGGCCCTTTCGTTAAGGTCGGGTTTGTATCCCTTTGATGCTTTCGGCGTTTGTCGCCGTTGGCCTCTTTACAGGTGTGCTTGTCGATCTGGCTGAACGCCTGTTTGGAGCCAGTCCACTGGCAGCCGCTCGGGCACTGAGTGCCGGTGGTGAAGGAGGGTGTGACAGGCGATAGCCTTTTCGTTGCGCTTGAAGGCGTGTTGGAGGCCACAGTTCAACATGCCGGACGTCAGCCCACCGTACTTGGACGCTTGAAAGCTGGCGACGTGATTGGTGAGATATCTTTGCTGACTGGCGAGGCGCAGAGTGCCACAGTCATCGCCGTTACCAGCGCTGTTTGATGCGGATTGATCGCCAAGCGCTAAACCCGGCATTACAGGCATGGCCAGACGCTTCGGAAGCCCTTGCGGTTGTCGTCGCCAGTCGCCGACAGACGGACGAAGCTGCAATCAATTCCAATATTGAGCAAGAGAGCCATAGCGATTGGCGCCATGATCTGTTACGCCGCATGCGATCCATCTTCCGAATTGCTTGAGTGAGGGCGCCAGCCCATGGCCTTGCCTGCAACCGTTATCATCGGCGACACCCGCTTGCGGCTTTGGAGCCAGCCCGCCGCAACAAGGCTTGGCCGCATGGCTGCCCGTGCCGGTGCGGGTGAGATCAAAACGCTGCATCAGCTTGGGGCCGATGAGCCAGCCTTCCTGGTACGCGCTGACGCTGTCATTGAGCAACGGTTAGCGACAGCGCTCATCCAAAATCCAAGCACAGTGCTGACCGCACCTTCGCGCAATGCTCCTGGCAGCGCAGCCCTGGCAGCGATGGTTCAGGGCCGTGATGCAGCAGAGGCGGCAGAAGCGCTGCTGATGGCAGAGACCGCGCCTTGTGCACCCCCGCCGGGCCTATCTTACGGCGATGCAGAGGCCATCGGTGGGTCCTATGACCATGTCTTGCGGAAACAGGCCGTGCCCTTCGCCGAGCGGTTAGCCGATGCGCCAAATAATCTGCTGGAACGCCTCACCTTCGGTGCCTCCTACAAAGGTGCGACAGATTTCGTGACCAAATACGTGTGGCCCTGGCCCGCGCGTCACGTCACACGCTGGTGCGCCAGCTGGGGCTTAACGCCGAACCAAGTCACGACCGTCGGCCTTATCCTGATGTTCCTAGCGATGTGGGGCTTCTGCCAAGGTCAGTGGCTGATCGCCGTGCCGCTTGCCTGGATGATGACCTTTCTGGATACGGTGGATGGCAAACTCGCACGCGTCACCATGAATTCTTCCAAGTTCGGAAACTTCTACGATCACGGCATTGACCTTATCCATCCGCCCTTCTGGTGGTGGGCCTGGGCCGTGGGTGCCAGCGGACTGGCAGCGACCCGGGGGTCAGAATTTGTCGAGATGTATGATCTGGCGCTTTGGGTCATCGTGATCAGCTATGTGGTGCAGAGGATTTATGAGGGCGTGTTCCTTTGGCTGTTCAAGATTGAAGGACATATCTGGCGCCCGTTTGATTTCGCTTTCCGGTCGATCACAGCAAGGCGCAATCCGAACCTTTTTATTCTGATGATTAGCGCTATTTTAGGAGTTCCAGACTGTGGGCTCATAGCCGTTGCCGCCTGGGTTACGCTCTGCATGGGCGTGCATTTCTTCCGGCTTGGGCAAGCAGTATTGATGCAGTGGCAAGGGCGACCGGTCCGTTCATATTTACAAGGCGGGTAAATGACAGGCGACAGCACAGGCGGGGTCGCGATCTTTGACCTGGATAAGACGCTCACCGTCCGCTCCAGCTATACGCCGTTCATTTTATTCGTGGCGCGGCAGAGGCCATTACGGTTTTTGCATGCGCCCCGGCTTTTATTTCTAGGCCTGATGATGCTGCTCGGCCTCCACCACAGGGATGATGTTAAAGCCGAGATGTGGCGCGCCGTGTTGGGCGGATTAGATCGCGCTGATACAGAAGCCATGGGCGCTGCGTTCGCTAAACATTGGTTAAGCACCGCGCTCCGCCAGAAAACACGGACCATCATCGCCCGCCACAAATCAGCTGGCGACAGGTTGGTGCTGGCGACGGCGGCAATGGATTTAGTCGCTGCACCTTTTGGCAAGGCACTTGGCTTTGATGACATCGTCGCGACCAAATCAGCCTGGACTAAGGACGGCAAGCTAGCCGCAGAGTTCGATGGCCTGAATTGCTACGGCCAAGAAAAACTGCGCCGGGTGCAGTCTCTGCTGGGCGATGAGGCGCCAGATCACTCCATCGCTTATAGTGACCACATCACTGATTTACCGCTTTTGACCTGGGCACCCATTGGCGTGGCGGTCAACCCGCATGCGCCCTTGGCTGAGGTGGCCAGCGCCCATGGCCTTCGGGTAGAAGATTGGAAAGCCTGAACCCGCGATGAAGGAACACCCCATGCTGCAAGACCGTTATGGTAATGACCTCTCCACCAGCTCCGCTGCCGCCCGAGATGCCTATATCGACGGTGTTGATCGGTTCCTTGCAGCACAGGCGGGTGCGGAAGATGCTTTTCAGAACGCTGTAGCAGCAGACCCTAACTTCACGCTCGCCCATCTGGGCCTCGCCCGTGTTCGCCAGGCTGTTGGCAGGGGCAAAGATGCGGCGGAAGCCTTCGGCGTCGTCAAAGATAATGCAGGTGCTATGACCGCTCGGGAAACGGGCCACTTCAACGCGTTCTCCCTACTGCTGAGTGGCGACGGCCCCGGCGCATACAAAGCCATCCGCGCCCACCTGCTAGATCACCCCCGCGATGCCATGATAGCGCAGACCTGCATGGGCGTGTTCGGCATGATCGGCTTTAGCGGCCAACCAGGCAGAGAAGCCGAGCAATTGGCCTTCACAACGTCCCTCGCCCCGCACTATGGCGAGGATTGGTGGTTCATCTGCCAGCACGGCTTCTCACAGGTTGAGGCCGGCCAGACTAAGAATGCCGAAGCCAATCTTGAACGCGCCCTGGCGCTGAACCCAAAGAACGCCAATGCCGCCCATATCCGCGCCCATGTCTACTACGAAGCCGGGGAAACTGAAGCCGGTGCGGCATTCATGGCCGACTGGATCAAGGATTATGACAAAGGCGGCGCGCTGCACTGCCATATCTCCTGGCATGTAGCACTTTGGGCGATGGAACGCGGCGATATCGATCAGATGTGGGACGTGCTCAACCGGGACGTTGCTCCGGGGAAGGCTTGGGGCCCAGCACTTAACATCATGACTGATATGGCGTCACTATTATATCGGGCAGAACTTGCTGGTGTGGAGGTACCAAAGAGCCGCTGGGAGGAAGTCAGCCATTTTGCGGCAGAAATTTTCCCAAACCCCGGCATTGCTTTCGGTGACGTACATGCAGCGCTCGCCCACGCCATGGCAGGCAATATGGATGCCCTGAACCGCATTCGAACCGACGCCAAAGGACCAGCAGCAGACGTTGTGCAGACCTTGACAGAAGCATTCGGTGCGATTGCCGCAGAACGCTGGGCGGACGCCACCAAGCACCTGACCGCCGTTATGGCCAGCCACGAACGTATCGGCGGCAGCCGCGCCCAACGGGATCTGCTGGAGTACGCTCTGCTTGGAACTTTGCTCAAGCAGGGTGCCGCCGAAGACGCCAAGCGCCTTCTAGCGATGCGACGGCCAGAAAAAGTCCGTGCTGCTGCAATTAAAGGCCTCTAAGCGGCGACCGACAGGCTCGGCGCTGTCGCCAGAACTGCAAGATACGCCGCCACAGCGACAGGGCCTGGTTCAACGCCCGCGCGCGCTTCAACATCCGGGTTATAATTGGTGTTGGTATTCACGTCGTAGACGACGGGCTCGCCATTCTGGTCTAGCGTGAATTCGATACCAGCAATCTGCACATCATTTGCCGCGAGGAACGCCTCTAAGCGGCTCAAAATCGGGATTTCAAAACCTTCGATGATCTCGAACATCGGCGGCGCACGGGGTAATGCAGCTTGCCGCCAATGAATTCCATGCGCGTGATAGAGCCATCTGGCTTGAGCAAGTATTCCTGGATCAGCCAGACGTCATCGGCGTTCGGGCTTGCCTGCAGTTCTGGTAAACGGGTGCGGAGATCATCCATATTCTGGATCAACGAGACGCCGAGGCCTTTGCCGCCCCTATTTGGCTTCAGGATGAACGGTGCCTGGCCGAACGCTTTCGCCGCGGCCTCAATCTGATCTGCGCCAATGGCGGCGATGGTGCGCGGGGTCGGTACATTATGGGCGGCAAGCGCCGCATACTGCGCCGCCTTGCTCATCTCCAGACGGAGCGCATTAAGGCCGTTGATAACTGTGTAACCGGCCAGCACAGCCTGATCGAGCAGCACCGCCGTCATTGCCGGCGCATGGGCGTGGCCGCGCGTGAGGGAGGACGCACTCATGCGATTGTAATAGACGCCGGGCGCAGGCGCAGTGCTTAGATCAAGCACGCCTTTGTCCAGATCATGCTCAATGGGCGTGAGGCCAAGCGTGGCGAATGCAGCGAGGAACGGCGGCAGCAATTCGGCGTTTTCGTGCAGGATATGTATATCAGTCATGGCGCGCGCTCCGGCTTTAGAAGTCTCCTCAAACTGAGCCGCCGAGCGCCCGCTCTCAAGGTGAGCAGCGTCCTTGTTATGCCGGAACAACAGGGCAGATAGTGTGCAAAAGAAAAGGCCGCAGGGAATTTCTTCCCCGCGGCCCAATTCGCAGTAGCGTCGTGATTGGCTGGGCTTAGAAGTCCATGCCGCCCATGCCGCCCATGCCGCCCATGCCACCCATATCGGGCATGCCGCCGCCAGGTGCAGCACCCTTAGGCTCTGGCTTTTCGGCAACCATGGCTTCGGTCGTGATGAGCAAGGAAGCGACAGAAGCCGCATCCTGAAGCGCATGACGCACAACCTTAGTTGGGTCGATGATGCCTTCCTTGACGAGATCGACGAACGTGCCGTTAGAAGCGTTGTAACCGAATGTCTCGGACTTGCTGTCGCGCAGCTTGCCGACGATCACGGATGCATCTGCACCAGCGTTCGCAGCGATCTGGCGTGCGGGAGATTCAAGCGCCTTACGGACGATGTTGATGCCGACCGTCTGGTCGTCATTATCGCCATTGAGCTTATCAAGCGCCTTCACTGCATAGACCAGAGCGGACCCGCCGCCTGGAACGATGCCTTCTTCGACAGCAGCGCGTGTAGCGTTGAGGGCGTCGTCGACGCGATCTTTACGCTCTTTCACTTCAACTTCAGAACCGCCGCCGACGCGAATGACAGCAACACCACCGGCGAGCTTCGCCAGGCGCTCTTGCAGCTTTTCACGGTCGTAATCGGAAGAAGTCTGGTCAATCTGCTGACGAATCTGGCCGCAACGGGCTTTGATGTCGCCCTTTTTGCCAGCGCCGTCGACGATAGTCGTGTTGTCTTTGTCGATGGAAACGCGCTTAGCGGTGCCGAGCATGTCGAGCGTGACATTCTCAAGCTTGATGCCAACATCTTCGCTGATGACCATACCGCCCGTCAGGACAGCCATGTCTTCGAGCATCGCTTTACGACGATCACCGAAGCCAGGAGCCTTCACTGCAGCAATCTTCAGGCCGCCGCGCAGCTTGTTGACCACGAGAGTCGCGAGCGCTTCGCCTTCGATATCTTCAGCAACGATCAGAAGCGGACGGCTGGATTGCACAACAGCTTCCAGAACCGGCAACATCGCCTGCAGCGATGAGAGCTTCTTCTCGTGCAGCAGGATGTATGGGCTTTCCTGCTCGCAGGTCATCTTGTCAGCATTGGTGATGAAGTACGGGGAGAGGTAGCCGCGGTCGAACTGCATGCCTTCAACAACATCGAGTTCAGTTTCGAGGCTTTTGGCTTCTTCGACGGTGATAACGCCTTCGTTGCCGACTTTCTGCATCGCATCAGCGATCATCTGGCCAATAGCAGCTTCGCCGTTAGAGGAGATGGTGCCGACCTGCGCGATTTCAGAAGAGTCTTTGACCTTCTTGGAGCGCTTCTGAAGATTTGAAACAACAGCATCGACAGCTTGGTCGATGCCGCGCTTAAGGTCCATCGGGTTCATGCCGGCTGCGACGGACTTAGCACCTTCGCGGACAATCGCCTGAGCCAGAACGGTAGCAGTGGTCGTGCCATCGCCAGCTTCGTCATTGGTGCGGGACGCGACTTCGCGAACCATCTGTGCGCCCATGTTTTCGAACTTGTCAGAAAGCTCGATTTCTTTGGCGACGGTAACGCCGTCTTTTGTGATGCGCGGCGCACCGAACGCCTTGTCGATCACAACGTTGCGGCCTTTGGGGCCGAGAGTGACTTTAACCGCGTCTGCAAGCGTGTTCACGCCTTTGAGCATGCGATCGCGGGCATCAGAGCCGAAGCGAACTTCTTTCGCTGCCATTTTTCTTTTCCTTTAGATTGGTGCGGACTGGTCCTGCTAAAAGCGAGACAGCCCGGGATATCGGGCGTTTGGAAACCAGTCAGCGTTAGCCAACGATGCCCAGAACGTCACTTTCTTTCATGATCAGCAGCTCTTCGCCGTCGATCTTAACTTCCGTGCCGGACCATTTTCCGAACAGGATTTTGTCGCCAGCTTTGACGTCAAGCGCATGAACTGCGCCGTCTTCGCTGATGCGGCCAGAGCCTGCAGCGACGATTTCGCCTTCCTGCGGCTTTTCTTGAGCCGTTTCAGGAATTATGATGCCTCCAGCACTTTTTTCGTCTTGCGTCACGCGACGTACGAGCACGCGGTCGTGCAGAGGCCGAAACTTCATGGCCATGGATAGCCCTCCTAAAAGTGATTTATCTGTTGAATACCCGACGGGCCACACCAAAAAAGCTGCGAGGCCTGTTAGATCCTTAACAAGTAAGCAATCAGCGTGACTCATTCAAGGAAAAAATTAGCACTCGTCTGAGCCGAGTGCTAACAGCACATTTTTTGACCACCCTCAGCGAAAAACCTCACGCAAAACTCGGCAAGTTTAGTGCAGCCATAAGAACTATTAAAATTAATAAATCAATCAAAATGGATTCCACTTAGCTGTTGTCCCCACTGATCCATGCTCTTAATGCCCGGTCAGGAACAGAAACATCGTCATAAGGCAACCACGCATGAAATGAAGGCGGCAACCACGGTCCCGCGAATGCAGTCGTTAATGGTAATTGGCGCAGCCAGCCTATTGCTCGCTGCCTGCAATACGACTTCAGCTTTGCATGCGCCAAAAGCCCAAGCACCAAAAGAAAGTCCCACTCTTCGGGCTGTAGACAGCCCAGCCACGTTTGCTTTAGGCCGCATTGCCAAAGGCATTGCCCGGCGTGATCCTAATTGTGCGTTTCCCGGTTCGCCGCCAACGTCGGACAAGACGTCATGACCGTCCGGATCGGCCGGGGCCATGGACCAGGGTTCTTCGTTGGGCGCGATGGCTACGCCCTAACGAACCGTCATGTAGTCGGCAGCCCGCGCCGCGTGCAACTGATTATGAGCGATGGATCAGAACGACCTGCTAGGGTCTTAGACACCGACAAAAAGCAAGATGTCGTTCTTCTCAAAGCTGAGATCAATTGGCCCACTAGACTGGCGATTGAGCCCACTTTTCCCTAGGTCGCCAACTCTGTTTACGCGATTGGAACTCTCTCGCGGGAGGGTATGTCTTCAACTGAAACCAAAAGCATCATGAGCGCAAAACACGTATTGCGCCAAGGCGGCCCCATATTAATTCAATCAGGCGCGGCAATTTCCTCAGGCAATAGCGGTGGACGGCAGCTGAATGATAAGGGTGCCGTGATTGGAATTGCTGTATCGGAGCTGCGTGATCCAAGTGCCCGAAGCATCAATTTCTTCATTCCAATTGCTGATGCAATGGAATCGGTAGGGGTCAAACTGGCTGCAGGCACCCAATAAATCATACGTTCAGGCGGCGGCCAGGGTCGACACGGCAGAGCAAAATTCATTGATATTGAATGATTTTTTCAGGGCCATCGCAGCACCCAGCGCACCTGCAACCGGTAAGAATGATTCTTTAAGCATGCTGCCGCCACCTGATACTGCAATAATTTTGGCAGTGGGGTTGTGAGATTGGATTTCCACAAGGGTTTCCAGTCTATCTTTGTCTGGCATCATGATATCGGTGACGATCACATAAAGGGTGCGCGTTCGGTCTATCTTCACACCGACAGCGCCGGAGTCCGCCTGAACCACCTCATGGCCCTCTTCCTCCAACACCTCAGATCAGAGTGTGCGAGTTTCTTCGTTGTCGTCGATGATTAGAATAGCAGGCAAGGGCTTTTCTCCATGAACGAGGCGCGACGGTAGACCATAGGACATAGCTGCAAGGGCGCTGAAATTCTTTAAAGCTATTCACGAAAAGTCCAAATTCTACTGATTTTCTCTCGTGTGACAGTGCGCTTGCGTCGCAAGGGAATTTTTTCGCAGTGCAGCTTTATTGGTTTATGAATATTTTAACGCGGTTGATTTCATGTTGGATGCCCTTTTCGTGACCAAAACTACGCTCGCCGCAATCGCAGGCCGGATTTCGTTGGCCTCTGGTGCCGCAACAGATGGTGCCGGATTCACCCCTGGGCGGATCAAAACCGAAGTTTTGTCCGGTCTAACCGTAGCCTTGGCGTTGGTACCAGAGGCTGTCGCCTTCTCGTTCGTGGCGGGCGTCCATCCCCTGGTTGGGCTTTATGCAGCCTTCATCGTCGGCCTGATCACTGCATTGATCGGCGGTCGGCCTGGCATGATCTCAGGTGCGACGGGCGCGCTTGCGGTCGTTATGGTGGCGCTGGTGGCGGACCATGGCGTCGAGTATCTCTTCGCAACCGTTGTGCTGATGGGCATTCTGCAATTGCTTGCGGGTGTGTTCCGTCTGGGCAAATTTATACGCCTTGTCCCGCATCCCGTCATGTTGGGCTTTGTGAACGGGCTCGCGATCGTCATTTTCATGGCGCAGCTCACTCAGTTCCAAATCCCTGCCGGTGACAGTGCCGGCGGCGAGGCGCAATGGATGACAGGCCCGTCATTGGTCATCATGCTCGGTTTGGTGGCGCTGACTATGGCGATCATCTGGGGCACGCCGAAGCTAACCAACGCAATCCCTGCACCCCTCGCCGGGATTGCCATCATCGCCGGCATCGTCATCGCTTTCGGCATTGATGTGCCCCGCGTTGGTGACCTTGCCTCTATCAAGGGCGGCTTGCCAGAATTCGGTATTCCAACCGTGCCGCTCACGCTTGAAACCTTGAAAATTATCTTCCCCTATGCGCTGATCTTGGCCGCAATTGGCCTGATCGAAAGCCTGCTGACGCTAAACCTTGTTGGTGAAATCACAGAAAAGCGCGGCGGCGCATCCCAGGAATGTATCGCCCAGGGCGTCGCAAATACGGTAACCGGCTTCTTCGGCGGCATGGGCGGTTGCGCCATGATTGGGCAGTCGATGATCAACGTAAAATCTGGCGGCCGCACCCGCGTATCGGCTCTCACGGCCGCACTGTTCCTGCTCATATTTATCCTGTTTGCATCCAGCCTGATTGAGCAGATTCCGCTGGCTGCATTGGTCGGCGTCATGTTCATGGTCGTCATCGGTACATTCGCCTGGCAAAGCCTGACGATCCTTCGCCGTATTCCGTTGACTGACGCCCTCGTGATAGGCCTCGTTACCATCGTGACGGTAATGACGGATTTGGCGATTGCCGTGGTCGTCGGCGTCATCGTTTCAGCCTTGGCCTATGCCTGGAACAATGCGACGCGCATCCACGCCATTACGCGCACCACCCCGGAAGGCGCCAAGGTCTATCAGATTGAAGGCCCGCTCTTCTTTGGCTCTGCAGATGGCTTCGGCGAGTTGTTTGACCCGACCGGCGATCCAAAGGCAGTTACAGTGGATTTTGCCAATAGCCGCGTCGTCGATCAATCGGCTCTACAGGCGATTGACGCCCTCGCTGCCCGCTATGAGGCGCTTGGGAAAACGCTTCAGCTCCGGCACCTTTCCCGGGATTGCCATGCGCTTTTGAACCGAGCTGGCCAACTTATTTTGGATGCCGATGATGACCCGGACTATGGCTTGGCAGTCAATTATTCTATCCGCACCGGAAATTTGGGCGGGGGCCACTGATGAGTGCCGCTGATCCGCCTACAACCCAGGGACCACAATCGCTCTAGCAAAGGCCTATCCATACGCGAAGCTTCAGCCAAACTCGCCACACGCAATGCCTAACTGAACGAAGCGCAAGAAATATCCATCCTTTCTGCGCGCGTTTACCCGCCCGAGGACGCCTATACGGCCTCCCAGATTTTTGGCCAAATCAATAACTTTCCCGAAGGCGTGTTTGTTGCCGAATATGAGAATAAGATCGTTGGCTATTGCGCCACCAGCATTATCGATGAAGCCTCGGCGCTGCGGCAGCATACCTAGGACGAGATCACCGGCGGCGGCTTCGGCTCGCGCCACAATCCAGACGGCGACGTGCTTTACGGCACCGAAGTTCGCGTTGATCCAGCTTACCACTGCCTCCGCATAGGCCAGCGGTTTTACCAGGCGCGGCGCGAGCTTTGCCGGGTGATACGGCTCAAGTGCATTGTGTTTGGCGGCCGCATGCCAGGGTATCAGCGCCACCGCAAGGATTACCCCGTTCCAGCAGACTATTTACTCGTGGTTCAGGACATGGATATCCATGATCAGGTTATAAGTTTCCAATTCAAGTAGGATTTTGAAGCGCTTGGCGTTCTGGAAGGCTACCTGCCGGACGACAAACAATCCGGCGGCCATGCCATTCACATGTGCTGGACCAACCCGCTGGCAGAAACCATGCCCGCATCACGCAACACCCGCCCAGACCGGCGCTTGCCGGGGCATATCCACGTCGCGACCGTGCAATTCCAGATGCGCAAAATCACGAAGATTGAAGAGTTTGAGGAGCAGATCGAATATTTCGTCGATGTCGCATCAGTCTACAAAGCCGACTTTGTGAAGCTCCCGGAGTTTTTCACCACACAGATACTGTCGCTGGAAACCGAAAAGCGCCCGCCACACGAGTCCACCATGAAAATTACCGAATATACCGATCGCTCTAAGGCGTTCATGACCAAGCTCGCTGTGTCCTACAACATCAATATTATTGGCGGTTCGCATATCACAATGGCCGATGATGCGGAGCTTCGGAATACCTGCTCCGTCTTCCTGCGCGACGGTGCCGTTTATACCCAGGACAAGCTGCACCCCATCCCATCAGAGCGGGAATGGTGGAATATTAAAGGCGGGGATCGCGCCGCCATTATCCCAACCGACTGCGGCCCAATCGGCGTTATGATATGCTACGATAACGAATTCCCAGAGCTCGCGCGCTGCCTGGCAGATCAAGGCGCACTGATGATGTTTGTACCCTCCTGCACGGACGAACGGCGCGGATACATGCGGGGGCGCGACTGCTGCTATGCCCACGCCATAGAAAACCAACACTGCATGGGACTGTCAGGCGTTGTCGGGAATTTGCCGAATGTTGGCGCGATAGACGTGCACTATGCGGAAAGCTGCATCCTGACCCGGTCAGATTTCCAGTTCGCCCGTAACGGCGTCGCCGCATACACCGCCCCCAATACAGAAGCAATCGCCATGGCGGACTTGGCGCTATTAAACCTACTGACCAGCCGCTATAGCGGCACCACCCGTAACTTGGCGGATCGACGGTTTGTCTCTATCAGGTCCGCTGGTCCAAGCGTTCTATGCGCGGGATTTAGGTTAAAATGCTGGCGTTTTCTCCACCCAACAAGCTTCCCCCCTCACCCAACCCTCTCCCCGCTATGGGTGGCGAGGGTTCTAAAAGAGGAAGCCTAAGTGAGGGTGCCCCCTCCCTTCATTAGAGAGAGAGGAGTGGGAGGCTAGCCAGTAAAACTCTCAAACTTCACCTACCCGCTTGGATCGCCTGCCAGATCGTTTCTGGCGTGGCGGGACCGTCCCAGCCTTCGACGCCGAATGGCTTTAATGCGTCCAGAATAGCCAGCGTTACAGCTGGATACCCCGCGATCGCACCCGCTTCGCCGCAGCCCTTCACACCAAGCGGATTTGTTGTGCAGGGCGTCGGGCTGAAATCCAGTGTAAAGCTAGGCAGGTCATCCGCGCGGGGCATTGCGTAGTCCATGAATGAGCCTGCGAGAAGCTGTCCGTCTTCGTCGTAGACCGCATGCTCAAGCAACGCCTGGCCGACACCCTGGGCGATCGCACCATGCACTTGGCCAGACGCGACCATTGGATTGACCAACACGCCGTAATCATCGACCGCCGTATAATGCACAAGGCGCACGACCCCGGTATCCTGGTCCACCGTCACCTCAGCAGCATGGGCACCGCATGGATAGGTCATGGCGTCGCGGGTGAACGCATGGAAGGTGTCCAGCGGTGTTCCAGCGTCTCTGGCGGCTTTCGCGACATCCAGAAGGCCCACACTCCGATCCGTACCTTCGACAGTGAATTTGCCCTCCGCGAACGTGATGTCCGCCGCAGCCGCTTCCAGCATGTCCGCTGCAACGACTTTGCCTTTGGCCTCAATTTCCTCCGACGCACGCCAGATCGCCGTGCCTGCCATATATGTTGCGCGGGAACTGCCGTGACCGCCGCCATTGATAATGGCGTCTGTATCGCCGTGGCGCATGGTGACAATTTCACTTGGCACACCCAACCGCTCGGCGACCACTTGTGGGAAGGTCGTCTCATGGCCTTGGCCAATGGTCTGGGTGCCTGTGATCAGGTCCATGCCGCCATCTGTGCGGAACAGGATTTCGACGTTTTCGTCAGGCACGCCGCCGGTCGCTTTGATATGGTTCGCGATGCCGAAGCCGCGCAATAGCGGCGCCGCCGTGGCGGACTTTCTAGCAGTTAGACTGTCGTAGTCGGCAGCCTTCAGTGCAGCTTCAAACGCTTTGCGAAAATCGCCACTATCCACGGTTCCGCCAAGCGGATTGGTAGCGGGCATAGCCGATGGCGCAATCAGGTTTTTGCGGCGAAGCTCCATGACGTCCATGCCAAGCTTGACGGCGGCTGCATCAATCACCCGCTCAATGATGTTATTCATCTCACCAAAGCCCGGTCCGCGTGTCACGCCAATCGGCGCAGTATTCGTGACTACGGATCGCACCCTGAGACCGACATTGGGAATGGCATAAAGCGTACCTGGAAGATGCGCATACTGGTTAGTTTGTACCCCACCTGAACTGCCCGCCATATAAGCACCTAGATTGGCGATGCTATCGATTGTCAATGCAGCAATCCGCCCATCCGGCATGACGGCAAGTGATGCTTCTGCCCATTGATCACGCGCCTGATGATCCGCCAGAAAAACTTCACTTCGGCTGGCGATCCACTTGACCGGACGCCCCGCCCGCCGGGCCGCCCATAGCAGCAAGGCCTGTTCCACATAAGCAAAATTCTTAGCACCAAACCCGCCGCCCACATCAGGTGCCAGCCAGCGTAAGTACTCCCGTCCAACACCGAGCGCTGCCGCAATATGGTCCCGGTTGATATGAATATTCTGGCTGGAGACATGCAGCGTGTACCGGCCTGTTCCAGCATCAAACACGCCGACTCCGCCGCGCGGCTCCATTGGGTTCGTGACGATACGATGGTTCATCAGGCCAATTGATACGGTGGTGGCACCAGCGGCCTCCGCAGTTTCAAGGGCCGCTTGATCGCCATGGCGCCAATCCATGCAAAGATTGCCTGGGATATCAGTGGAAATTTCGACTGCATTTGGCCCCAGCGCAGCCCGGCCATCGGTCACGGAAGGCAAAGTTTCATATGATGCGACCACAGCTTCGGCAGCATCCAACGCCTGGGTTTTCGTCTCCGCGATGATCATTGCGATAGGCTCGCCAACGAAACGGACTGTATCCCCAGCCAGGAGCGGCTGCACATCCCACGCCAGCGGTTCATCGGTCAAAGTATTAGCAGTGACGAACGGGACGAGCGGCTTTAGGCCGTCAGCGGCGGCGTCTTCTGCAGTCAATTTGGCCAGCACACCGGGCATTGCTTGGGCAGCAACCGTATTGATCTCGCTAATCCGGGCATGGGCATGGGGGCTCCGCACGAAGGCGGCGTAAGATAAGTCATCGAACACCATGTCATCCAGATAGGCCCCAGTACCTGTGACAAAGCGGTGATCTTCCCGGCGTTTAGGGGCGTCGCCAATGCGGCTCATGACAGTCTCTCCCGATGCTGTTGCCACAAGCTTCAATCAGCCAGGCAGCCATGGCAACATGACGCAGATACTGAAATCTAAAGGATGCTTTAAAATGGACGAAAGCCGTATTCCGATTTTAGTCGGCGCTGGCCAGATCACGCAACGTGAAGCTGATCCCAAGCAGGCGCTAGCACCGATTGACCTGATCGCCGCCGCTGGCTATGCCGCTGCTGAGGACAGCGCGGCAGGCCAAGAGCTGCTTTCATCGCTAGATACCATCGTCCAACTACGTGCATTCGCGGATACCAGCTGGCGGTTCCGCTCACCATTCGGCGGGCCAAGCAACCCACCGAAATCCCTGGCGAACCGGTTAGGCGCAGACAATGCCAAACGGCTGATCTACACCTATGCAGGCGGGAACATGCCGCAATGGTCGATCAACCGCCTCTCGGAAATGGTGACGCGGGGCGAAGTTGAGACCGCCATGGTCATCGGCGGCGAGGCCCTATCGACCCAGAAAACCGCACAGCGCGCCGGTATTGAGCTGGATTGGAACGAAGACGCTGGCGGCGAGCCCGAGACGTGGGGTGTGGGAACACAAGGCTGGAACGATGCGGAAGAACGCCACCGCATGGCGGGTGCAATCTTCGCCTATCCCCTGTTCGAGGCCGCAATTCGGGGCCACAAGGGCCGCACCGTCGATGAGCATGCGCTGGCCATGGGCCACCTGTTTGAAGGCTTCGCCAAAGTCGCCGCCGCGAACCCCTTAGCGGACAGGCGCGACGGCTTCACCGCAGAACAGATCGCGACGCCAAGCCCCACGAACCCCTATATCGGCTTTCCTTACACCAAGTTGATGAACGCCAACGCCTTTATCGACCAATCCGCCGCCGTCATCCTGACGAGCGTTGCCAAAGCGAAAGCGCTTGGCATTCCAGAAAGCTGCTGGGTTTATCTGCATGGCACGGCGGATGCTTACGATCATTGGTACATCAGCGACCGAAAAAACTTCCACTCCTCCCCCGCCATGCGCATTGTGGCTGAGGAAACCTTTGAGATGGCAGGCATGGGCCTGGACGAACTAACGTTCCTAGACCTCTATAGCTGCTTCCCGAGTGCTGTTGAGATTGCCTGCCAGGAAATGGGCATAGCCGAAGATGATCCACGCGGGCTGACAGTTACCGGCGGGCTGCCGTATTTCGGCGGCCCCGGCAACAATTACGTCACCCACTCCATCGCCGAAATGATGCAGAAGGTCCGATCCAAGCCCGGTAGCTACGGCATGATCACAGCGAACGGAAATTACGTCACCAAACAATCTGCTGGGATTTACTCGACGACGCCGACGGAAAAAACTTTCAAACCGAAGGACCCCAAAATTTATCAGGCCAAAATCAACAATGACAAAGGGCCAACATCGACTGAGACACCATCAGGCAGCGCCACAATAGAAACCTACAGCGTGATGCATGACCGAAAAGGCCCAAGCTACGCAATCCTATTTGGTCGCCAGAAGGATGGGACCCGCTTCATAGCTAATACGCCGCAGGACCCCGGGTTGCTGGCAGATATGGTCAAGAGTGACTACCTGGGTGCGCCTGGAAAAGTTGTGGTTGATGCAGAAGGTAAGGCAATCTTCCGGCCAGAATAGAAATGGCGTTTGCAAGCCTTATAAACTCGACAAACCTAGATTTTCAATCGCAAGCCCAGTGCGTTTAATTTTTAAAAAAATTGATCTTTACTTAGCTTGATGAGATTTCACTTTGTCAGGATGATGGGCGTGTATTTGGCGAATGCCCAATGCGGTCGCTGGCATAAATTGAGGTGAATCTCTATGGCCAATTCAAGCGATCCGCAGGGTGTCAATAGCCCTGGCGGCGACGCCAATTTAATCGATACCGACTACGAAATCGGTCAGGATAATGAAGCAGGTACTATGGGCCCCTTTGGCTTCGATATCCATAACCCAGTTTTCATGATCTCTGGGTCGTCAATATCGCTCTCGTATTTTTCACCCTTGCCTTGCCGGACCAGGCAAAGAGCATCTTTGGCTGGTCCGGCCTTTCCTAACATTGACATTTGACTGGTTCTTCATTGGGGCCGCCAATATTTTCGCCGTTCTCTGCTTGTTTTTGATTGTCAGTCCCTGGGACAAGGTCAGGCTTGGCGGCAAGGATGCGAAGCCGGATTATGGTTATGTCGGCTGGTTCGCAATGCTTTTCACGGCTGGCATGGGAATCGGCCTGATGTTCTTCGGCGTGCTTGGCCTGTCTATCACATGGCGATTTCAGCGCCGCTCGGCGTTCCATCGCCCATCGCGGAAAAGGGCACTGTCATTCAAGAAAATGTGGCAGCCGCAAAAACCATGGGTCTGGCCGCCACTATCTTCCATTGGGGCCTGAATCCTTGCGCGATTTACGCTGTCTTGGCTTTGGCATTAGTACTATTCACGTTCAGGCTTGCCGCTGACAATTCGCTCAGCCTTCTACCCAGTCTTCGATGACCGGCTGTGGGACTGGACTGGCCATATCATCGACACGCTGACCATGTTCGCCACTTTGTTCGGCTGAGTGAAATCACTTGGTTTCGGCGCACAACAGGCCAACGCAGGGTTAAAGCGCATCTTCGATATTCCAAGCTTAAAGACTGTGCAGATTCTGCTTATCACTGGCATTACGGCTGTCACGCTTATTTCAGTTTTGCGCAGCCTTGATGGCGGCGTAAAGGTCCTGTCCGAAATCAATATGGGCATCGCCGCATTGCTGCTACTGTTGGTGCTGTTTGCTGGCCCGACGATGACTATCCTCGGCGATTTTGTGAGGGGCCTCGGTGCTTGTGTGAAATAGGTGCTTGCGCTTTCAAATCTGTTAGGACGGGAAGATAAGGGCTATAGCCAGGGCTGGACGGCTTTCTATTGGGCTTGGTGGATTTCTTGGTCACCGTTCATCGGCATGTTCATCGCCCGCGTCAGCCGCGGCCGGACGGTGCGGGAATTCGTGCTCTGCGTATTGCTGATCCCATCACTCGTCTGCGTATTGTGGGTGGCCGTGTTCGGGAGTGTCGCAATTGATCAGGTGCCGAGCGATCCCGCTACGAGCACCGTGAAAGCTTATGTGATCGACACCTACAAGCCCGATCTGTCACTGTTCGCAATGATTGAAGGCTTCCCTGACGCCGCGATCACATCGGTTATCCGCATCGTTCTGGTAATCGTGTTCTTCGTCACATCGTCAGACAGCGGCAGTCTCGTGATCGACACGATTATGGTAGTAGGCAAGGTCGATGCGCCCTTGCCGCAAAGGGTGTTCTGGTAAATGTTTAAAGGCGTTGTTGCGATTGTGCTGCTGATTGGCGGCGGGCTATGCGCGTTGCAGTCTATGGTCATATCGACCGGCTTGCCCTTTAAGCTTATCCTGCTGATGTGCTTTGCAATCCTGCGCGGACTGCAACGCGAGCCGCGCCAACCTCCATTCTTTGACTGGCGGAATGGCGCGGTGCGGGTAAACTCTGCACTGCGGCATTTCTGTTTGTGGAGGTTGATCACGGATGAATTTCGCCCACCCGCCTGAGACCCAGGCGCTGATTGATCAGCTTGAAGCGTTTATGGCCGCAGAAGTCCTGCCCCGCGCGCGACCTTGGCGGGAGGCTGGGCTGGAAGGTGAGTACCCGCCGTTCATAAGCGATATCCAAGCCCAAGCAAAAGCAGCAGGCTTGTGGAATCTGGCGATCCCAAACCTGCCAGATGACGCAACCGGGACACGGCTGACAAACAGCCAGTTCGCGCCTTTAGCTGAAATCATGGGCAGGGTGATGGGCGCATCAAAGGCGTTCAATTGCCACCCACCAGATGTACCGAACATGATTATGCTGGCAGACGCTGCTACGCCAGATCAACGCGCCGAATTCTTGGACCCGTTGCTGCAAGGCCAAATGCAGTCCGCCTTCGCAATGACGGAACCGGCCGTTGCTTCATCCGACGCCAGCAATATCGCCACGACCATCCGGCGCGATGGCGGGGACTACGTGATTTCGGGGCGGAAGTGGTATATCTCCGGCGGCAAAGCGGCGGATGTGCATCTAGTTATGGGCGTTACGGACGCCGAAGCCCGCGCCGGTCGTCGCCAAAGCATTATCATTGTGCCTGCCAACATGCCGGGCATTCGCATCATCCGGCCATCTGCCTTTCTTGGCTTTGTTGAGCCCGGAGCAGGAGCCTATGAAATTGCGTATGAGGATGTCCGCGTTCCCGTTGTAAACCTCCTTGGCAGCGAAGGTGATGGCTTCCGGCTTGGCCAGGTGCGGCTAGGACCTGCACGCGTGCACCACTGTATGCGGGCTATCGGCCACTGCGAAACGCTGATCGAGCTGATGTTAAAACGCGCCCAGGAACGTCATGCCTTCGGGCAGGCAATCGCAGACTATGACTCAATCCAACACATGATCGCCCGTTCCCGGATGGAGTTGAACCAGGCGCGCTTGCTGACGTGGAGATGCGCATGGGCGCTCGACCAATCTGACTGGAAGACCGCCCGCCAGGATGTTTCCATCATCAAGGTTGCTATGGCGGAGACGTATCTACGGATTGCCGACCGAGCGATCCAGGTGTTTGGTGCCATGGGTGGCGGCGCGGATACACCTATAGCAGATGCCTTCGCATGGGCCCGTGCACTTAGAATTTTTGATGGACCGGACGAAGTGCACCTTCGCCAGATTTATCGCTTTGAGCCAAAACCTGAAGGCCTGCTCAAAGACTCACCGCACATCATTCCGCCCGAATAAACCTTAGCGGACAAGCTTGATATAAAGCCAGTCTGGAAATAGACCTGCGAGCCGAAACCGCCGGGCGAAGGCAGGCGGGAAGCTGGTGCGGAAGCGCGTGCCCTGCATTGCTTTAAATATATATTCCGCCGCCTCATCCGGCGTCATCAGGTGCGGCATCTCGAAATCGTTCTTATCCGTCAGCCGGGTTTTGATGAAGCCAGGGTTCATGACCTGCACATTAAAATCTGGCGCTGGCAGATCCACCCGAATACATTCCGCCAAATTGGCAGCGCCCGCCTTGCTGGCGGCATATCCAATGGCGCCCGGCAATCCGCCAAACGCCGCGAGCGAGCCCACAATCACGATATGCCCGCTGCCCTGCTCGACCAATGCCGGAACGGCTTTCCCCAAAACCCGCGCAGCTCCGGTGAAATTGATATCGCACATAGCCTCTACGGCATCCGAATCCCAGTCCTGAGCCGTCGTGGGTTCATACACCCCGGCGTTGTAGACCACACCGTCCAACTTCGGCAGCGTGCCGAATGCAGCCGCGACGCTATCTGTATCCCGCGCGTCCAGGAGGGCCACCACGGTATCACCGCCAATTTCCGCCGCAAGGTCTTGCAAGCGATCCTCGCTGCGGGCGGAGAGGCATAACCTTGCACCAGCGCCTGCTAATTTCATTGCCAGGGAACGGCCAAGACCTTCAGACGCACCCACAAGCCAATAGGTTTTGCCAGCAAACGACGTCGCCATTTACCTACACCCGGCGGAATATGGCGATCAGCTCAGCGGCTCGGACGCCGAACTTACGCATATCGGATCGGTTCACGATTGTCCCGTCGTCCATCAGATAGAGCCAATCGACAACATCAAGCACGTGGCCACCCAACCGCTCTGGCAGGCGCAGCTTATAGGTGAAGCGCAGCGCATTGCCCGATGCTTCGCCAAACGCTGTGCCGACAATATCATGGGCTTCTGCGATGAAGGTCTTAGGGCCGGTGAAAGTGATCCGCCATTGGCGACGCTGCGGCTCTGGCTTGTCCGCGTAGAAGAATTCCTCATCCATGACACCGCCCGCGTCATTGAATTCGCCGGTAATGTTGGCGCGGAAACGGGCGTTTACCCGGCCCGAATAGTCATAGATCACACCATCCGCTAGGAAGACACCACCAAGTGACGTGCGCACGTCAAATTCAGGTGCTTCACCCGCATAATCACTTGGCGCTTGCGCCCGGAAGCTCCAGAAATGGTCTTTTGCGAGTACAAGCGCTAGGCAAAGTGCAAACCCAGCGGCGATGTAGGCTAATGCTGCCATGGATCAAGCTTCCTTCGAAATTGGCGTCATAAGTAAAAGTCCGGCGGCGATGGCTTTCAGTGCACAAGGCGCGCCGGCATAGGCAATGGCGAGCGCGCCTAGTGCTTCTTCGGAATTCCCAGGCCCGGGCGCAAAGCCCGCATAGCCGATCAGCGGCAGCACAATGACTGCGGCAACCGCCAAGGACGCCTTATTGATGAAGCCCCAAACGCCAAATGCCTGGACGCTATCCAACCCGGTTGCTGCTAGGCGGCGGGACAGCATGGCTGGGAGGAGCGTCATATCCGCCCCAAGGGCTGCGCCAGATGCCGCTGAAATCACGTAGAACGCCTTCCAGTCGCCAGCCCCTAATGTCAGTGCCCACAGAAACGCGAAGATCGAAGCAATCATGCCGCATAGCATCGCTGGCTTCGGTCCAAACCGGGCGGCAGCCTTTGACCATAGAGGAGCCGCCAGACCAGCAGAGGCAAAAAACAACAGCAACATTGGCCCAGCATGACTGCCCGCCTGCAGCTTGTCCTCGACGAAAAACAGGAACAGCGTCGCTGTCAGCCCGCCCGGCAGCGCATTTAACAGTCCGATCAGGAGAAGCCTGCGAACGCCAGTGTCCTGGAAGAGACGACAAAGGCCAGATACTAGTGGTTCTTCCTGCTTAATGGTGCCGCCGGATGGCCAGACATCACGCATTCTATAAACCGTAGAAGCCAAAAACAAACAGAAGACGATGGCGAACGCAGTAAACCCAGCGCTCTCACCAAAGACTGACCCAAGCGCCAAAGGTGCGACGCATGCCGCGCAGATACCGGCAAGTACGCCAGCCTCTCGCCATCCAGCAATGCGGTCATGCATAACAACATTTCCGCCTTGCCCTGCCAGACTGACGCCCGCGCTATAAAACAAAATCTGTAAACCGCTGAAGCCGGTGAACACCACGGCCAAACTGAGCGCCAGCCAAACCCGGCCATCGAGAACCGGATCTGGCGCAAACAAGGCCAAGGCGCCAAGCCCGAGCGCACTTGCGAATATCACTGCAATTGAGCGCTTCGCCATTTTGGTGCGGGAAATCCACCAACCCAGCAGCGGGTCCTGGCCAAAATCCAGAATGCGAAGGCCAAGCAGGATTGCGCCAACTGCCGCCAGACCCAGCCCATGCTGTTCAGCATATAGGCGGGGGGTGTGGATATAGATTGGTGGCCCCGCAAATGCCAAAGCCGCGCCAAACATGCTGTAGCGCAGAAGGGTACTCTGCGCTTTACCAGCCGGGGCGGATTCGGCAGCGGTCATCACGGGCTTGCGGGACCAAGCAACTTGCGGGTCCCTTCTGGGAAGTCGCTATTCGGGCTCAGCCAGATGCCGAAGTAATCAAAACGGATATTTGATTTTTCCAGGCGGCAACGTTCTTTGCCGTTCAAGAACAGAACTGCCGTATCGGCGTCCGGGCTGACAGCCGTGAACCTGTCGCCATCACGCACATTTGCCATGCAGGGCGCGAGCGCTGCACGGAATCTTGCGAGTTCAGCGTTCGGCCAATCCGTCAATCGGCCCAACGATTTAATCGTTTCCTTGGTCAGGTCCTCCGCACTGAAATCCTGGCGGTATTCAAGGGAGAGCGCAAACGGCGCCTTCCAGGAGAACGTTTCGCCAGCCGCATACAGGCTTACGTCAAAAATGTCCCAGAACAGATAGCGGAACTCAGCCTGCCCGACCTGCCGTAAAGATGGTTCAATCTCTGTAGGAGACGCCTGTGCATCATTGGCTTGTGCCGGAAGAGCCAGAAGGGCGGCGAGCGCCAATACGGCTTTACGCATGGCTAAACTCCATATGAATGACATCGGTCCGCGCCGTCTGAAACGCGGCCGTGCAGATCGCCAGGTAGAAGCGCCAGCTCCGCAAGAATGTTTCTGGGTAGCCAAGCGCGCTAATCTGGGGCGCAGCTTCTTCGAAGGCCGCCGTCCACCGGCGCAGCGTTTCAGCATAGTCTTTGCCAAAGCGGAATACATTGGTCACGGAAAGGCCTGCATTCTTTGCAGCCTCGGCCATGGGTCCGGGTGCTAGCAACATGCCGCCCGGGAATGTGTAGTGCCGGATGAAATCTGAGCGCTTGCGGTAGTCCGGGAACAATTCATCTTCGACAATGATCGCCTGGACGGCCGCCTTCCCGCCTGTTGCCAGGCACCGCTTCAAAGTCTCGAAATATGCGGGCCAATAGCGCTCGCCCACTGCCTCTATCATCTCAATCGAGACGATGGCGTCATACTGACCTTGAATATCCCGGTAGTCGCAAAGCTGGATGTCAGCCTTGCCGCCAACCCGTGCATCGGCATAGGCCTTCTGTGCTGGTGAAATCGTGATTGCAGTGACGTCCCGGCCATCGGCCAGCGCTGCCGTGGCGAACCCGCCCCAACCGCAGCCAATCTCGAGCGTTTTACCGCCGCCGCCGAGCCGGGCTGTCACATCCAAAAGCCGCTGATATTTCCGCGCCTGTGCGCCTTCCAGTGTGAGGCCGGCCTGGTCGAACAGCCCACTTGAATAGGTCATGCTTTCGTCCAGCCATAAGCTATAGAAATCATTGCCGACATCATAGTGCGCCTGAATATTCTTGGCGCTGCCGCGTTTCGAATTCCGGCGCAGCATCCGGTCTGTTAGCAGGAAGAGCGCGCGGTTCAGGAATGAGCCATGTAGGTGACCAGAAAACGCGTCCTCATTCAGCAGGGCTAACTGCGTCAGGGTGTCGATATCTGGGCAATCCCACAATCCGCTGATATAAGCCTCACCCAGCCCGATATCGCCCCGAGCGGCAAAGGCGGCAATGGCCGACCAATCATGGATATGGAAATCCACTTCAGGCGATCCAGAGCCAAACTGCCGGCGGTGGCCATCGGGTGCGGTCACATGCAGCGTTCCAACCTTGATCTGCTCGCAGGCCATAAAGAACCGCGCGCCGGTAGCAGAACTTAACGGCCGCGAGCGTGCTTTTGGCAGTGTGATTTCCGCTGAATTGCGGGCGAGTGTTTGGGTGTCTGTCATCGAGAGACTTCCTCTTTTGGGGGAAGTGGGCGCACACGATACGGTGCGCCCTTCAGTTTGAGCTTGATGGCCTGCCAATGGATCAGCGCGAATACACGAATCGCTCCCAAAGGCCGCCGGAGAATAACGCCAAGCATGCGCTTGGCTGTAACCGGTGCCAGTGGTCCAGACAGCGTAGCGATGACGCCCTGACCGCCATTCCGGCGATGGTCAATACGGATATCGACTGCGTCGTCCTGCAGGTCGAACGTGAAGCGGTACGTGCCCTCGACCTCTTGGAACGGGGAGACGTGGAATATCTTCTGGGCGGTGATGGCGTCATCGGGCCCTATCGCCGAGAACCCAGGCAGAAAGCAGAAATATGAGTGCCGATCGCCAAAGGTATTGTTCACCTCAGCTAATACGGCACGCGTGACTCCATCTGAATCCCGGAAAAACCAGAAGCTGACGGGATTGAACAGGAATCCAAGCGTGCGCGGCTGCGTTAATAGCCAGACCTCATGCAGTGCGCTTTCCACCGCGCCAAGTGACCGGGCTTGCTCCAGCGCCCATACCGCCATATCAGACCCGCCGCGACCATGGTCCGCGTCCCGAATTAAAGCGAATGCAGGACGTTTCCTTCCCAAGAGCCTGCCGCCGCGCCAGGGATTGGGATGCACGCGGCAGAGCGCATAATCTACGTCATACCGAAACGCGTTCTGCAATCCCCCCCGACGCGCGTGATACGTGCTGCCGGTCAGCAAAGCTGCTCCGGTTTCTGACCAGTTTAATGAACTCATACAGCTATGCCCATGCAGGTGCCGCGCCCATCGCCCGGGCGACGGTTACGGCGCTCAACAGGCCGTCTTCATGAAAACCGTACCGGGCGTATGCGCCGCAAAACCATGTGTTCCGCCTGCCTTGAATGCCAGGCAGCGCCGCCTGCGCATCTATCGCGGGCTGGTCGAATACAGGGTGGCTCAGCTCAGTTTCGTCGAACACATGCTCATCCGGAATTGACGATGCGGGGTTGAGGGTGACGAAGAGCGGCAGGTCCCTGGGGATGTCCTGAAGGCGGTTCATCCAATAGGTCACAGTCATATCTTGATCCGTGACATTCGCCTTCCCGCGATAGTTCCAACTGGCCCAGCAGACCCTCCGCTTTGGCATAACGCTTGAGTCGTCATGCAGGATTACTTTGTTCGGCGCATAGCGAATGGCACCCAGAATGTTTTGCTCATCCGGGTCCGGATCATCTATCAGTGCCAGCGCCTGATCCGAATGGCAGGCGAACACCACATCATCGAAAAACTGGGCCTCTTGACCGACAGGCTTGACTGAAACCCCGCAGCAATTTCGGCTCACGCGCTCAATTAGTGCGCCCGTGCGAATTTCTCCACCGTTCGCCAGGATTGCCTGCGCCAATTGCGCCACATACACCCGGCTGCCGCCCTCGACCGTGTACCATTGCGGCTGCTCGTTAATTGTCAACAAGCCATGATTTTCGAAAAATCGGACAAATGTTGCGAGCGGAAAGTCTAGCATCTGCTTTGGTGAGGCGCTCCACACCGCACCTGAAAGCGGCAACAGGAAATATTGCCGGTGCCATCGGCCCATGTTCAGGCGATCTAGCGCGTCACCCAGTGTCAATCCTGGCTCATCCACTAAAGCTTTAACACTCCGGTTAAACCGAGGAATATCTGCCAGCATCCGCCAGAATCCAGGCCGCGCCAAATTGCTTTTCTGGGCGAAGATCGCTGGTGTTGAATGCAGGCCATACTCAATACGGCCCCCATCAATACTTGCGGCGAAGGCCATGTCACTTTTCTTCACGGGCGTATCAAGCTCCGCGAAGAGGCCAGTCAGCAGTGGATAATTACGGTAGTTAAAAACGATGAAGCCCGTATCGACAGCAACCCTGCGATCCTGGCCGACTTCAAGTGTGCGAGCATGGCCGCCAAGGCGCACATCCGCCTCAAAAACCGTCACCTCATGAGTTTTCGCCAGGGCATAGGCCGCCCCGAGCCCGGAGATGCCCGCACCGATAATTGCGGCCTGGCGGGGACCAGACTGGATGTTCAGCGCGGCAAACGTCATGAGGCTGCTTTGGAAGGTTTCTATGGTGTGTACGGCGTGAGGTGTCATGCAGATCAGAAACCGGAAAAGAAAATCACGTAAATAGATTTTCCGATAGACTGATCTGATCCAGGGCTAGGACCGTACACAAATTGTCGAACAAGAAAGTCTCACTCCTTATGATCGACGTCGCCAGTGCCACTGAACAATCTTGGGAGGCTCTTCTGATAGCAGTCGCAGAGACCGGCGACCGGGATGCATTCAGTCGTTTGTTTGCGCACTTTGCTCCCCGGGTGAAATCTTACTTGTTACGACATGGCTCCAGCCCGAGCCAGGCTGAGGATATAGCCCAGGAAACACTGGCACTACTGTGGCGGAAAGCTGGACTTTTTGACCCGGATAAGGCGAGCGCTTCCACCTGGCTATTCCGCATCGCGCGAAACCAGATGATCGACCGTATTCGACGGCGCCAACGCCCAGAGCTTGATCCCAACGACCCATTGCTTGCGCCGGTTCCGGAACCAGCGCCCGACGAGCAGGCATCAAAACACGAGAATATCACGGCCGTCCGGAGCGCACTGGCACAACTGCCGGAGAACCAGCGTGAGGTCATCATGCTGTCCTTCTTTGAGGAGTACCCGCATCCCGCAATCGCTGAAAAACTACAATTGCCGATCGGCACCGTGAAATCCCGTATCCGCCTGGCATTGGCACGGCTGGATTCTCTGCTTGATCGCAACGCCCATGGAGAAAGCTGATGGAACCGCGCCACCACCTCCCTGACGATCTGCTCCTAGCTTATGCCGCCGGGTCCCTGGCGGAAGGCTGGTCTCTCGCTGTCGCCAGCCATTTGACCTATTGTCCTATTTGCCGCCAACGCGATGGGGCACTGGAAGCCATAGGGACCGCGGCATTGGAAGAAATGCCGCCGGCACCAATGGACCCTCGTGCGTTCGAAGCCTGCATGGCCCGCGTTGCGAACCTTGAGGAAGAGCAACCCGCAATCGTTTCAATGTCGGCAACGACGCCTGCTCCGCTCCGCCAATATCTTGGCTGTGATTTGGATGCAGTTCAGTGGAGCCCGCTCGGCGGCGGCATTCGCCAGCACCTAATCCATACCGGCGATGAAACCCGCACGCGCTTGCTCTACATCCCGCCTGGTGAGGATGTGCCGCAGCACACGCACCAGGGGCTTGAGCTGACGTTGGTGCTGGCCGGGAGCTTCGCCGATGGCGATGAGGAATTCCACGCAGGTGATATTGAAGTCGCCGATGAGACAGTGGATCACACCCCTATATCCGGCCCGAATGGTCCCTGCATCTGCCTTGCGGTTACCGATGCTCCGCTTGTCTTTCGCAGTTGGTTGCCCAGGATGATCCAGCGTTTCGCCAAGATTTAGGCTTATTCGCGCCGCCTTTTGGTTATAGCATTAAGACGCCTACAAATTAGGAGGTAATCCCGTGAAGCTCAAACTTCACCGCGCTGAAGAACGCGGTACAAAGCAAGCCCCGGCAGAAATGTTCACCGGCACAGTCTATCAGGATGCTGTCCTGGTCGGCGCAACGCCTTCCCGTATGCGCGCGACCAATGTGACATTTACGCCGGGCGCTCGCACTGCATGGCACCAACACCCTGTCGGACAAACGCTGTGGGTCGTTTACGGCGTTGGCCGTGTGCAGATTGAGGGGGAGCCGGTGGCCGAATTGAAACCCGGTGACACAGCCATCATTCCTCCGAATGTTCGCCATTGGCACGGCGCGGCACCGAACCGCATCTTCACGCACCTCGCCATGTCAGAAACGGACGACAAGGGCGGCGGGACTGAATGGTTCGAGAAAGTCAGTGACGCTGATTATTCAGGCTGAGTGATTGGCCTGATCACCGCCGCCCACTTCGAGCTTGCAGCGCATAATCCCATTCGCGCTTCGACATCTGAATGCCGAAATAAACCTTGTAGCCACGCAAGTTTGCCGCAGTGGCGTTCGGGATTTCGAAGGTCAGATAGTCAACCTTCCGAATTTCCTGTAGACCCTTGCTGAAATCAATGTCGACCGTGAAAGATTGGCGCGTTGCAATTTCACCCTTCGGCGCTTGGATGGCGATGAAATATTCTAGCGGCTCCACCGCACGGTCCAGTGCAGGGCCGCGTTCAGCGAAGAGCTCGATGCCCGCATTTACTTCTGCCAACAGCTTGCTTTGGTTGACTTTGCATTTTCCGACCGTGCGGCCAATACGCGCTTCAAAGCGCACGTCCGTTAGATCACGGCCAGCCCCATCGCGGAAACGCGTCAGCTCTTCAGCTTCCTTCAGCGCACCGATAGCCGGGCAACCGACCTCAATCACATCCTTCGAAAATGGATTGATTGATCCGCCGCAGGCCGCGAGACCAAACGCCATTACGCCGATTAAAACTGCGCGTTTCAGGCCATGAGCCCAACGATTGCGCCTAGAAAGCGTTTCCATAAAGCCCCCGAGCCTGGATAACCACGCGCGCACACTATATTTAGGAAGCCGTCGCCGCAATCCGCACCCGCCCACTTCCATAATACGTCCCATATTGAAAGCGTATCCATCATGGCCAACCTACCGCCATTGACCATCCGCCTCGCTGGCCCACGCGGGTTCTGTGCAGGCGTTGACCGCGCGATCGAGATTGTTGAGCGCGCACTAGAACGCTGGGGAGCACCTGTCTATGTGCGCCATGAGATCGTGCACAACAGGTTCGTGGTCGACAGACTAGCCGATATGGGCGCCGTCTTCGTTGATGAGATTGAAGAATGCCCGCCGGACCGGCCGGTAATTTTCTCCGCCCATGGGGTGCCAAAATCTGTTCCAGCTGAAGCCCAGGCCCGCAACATGATTTATGTGGATGCCACCTGTCCGCTCGTTAGTAAAGTCCATCGTGAAGCCGAACGCCACAGCGCCCAAGGCCGCCATATCATGCTGATCGGCCATGCCGGGCACCCCGAAGTTGTTGGCACGCTGGGGCAACTTCCAGACGGTGCAATGACATTGGTGGAAACTGTCGAGGACGCTGAGACCGTGATTCCGCCCGAGGGGGCATCGCTCGCTTTCGCCAGTCAGACCACGCTTTCAGTCGATGATACCAGTGAGATCATCGCCACATTGAGTCGTCGCTTCCCAGATATCGCCGGGCCGAAGCAGGAGGATATCTGCTATGCGACTACCAATCGCCAAGCCGCTGTCAAATCAGCTGCGAAGGATACAGACCTATTCCTGGTCGTTGGCGCTGCCAATTCATCAAACTCAAACCGGCTGGTTGAGGTCGCAAGGCTTTCCGGCGCTGCAGAAGCCCGGTTGATTGCCCGCGCGCCAGATATCGACTGGACCTGGTTCGATAACGTCCAGACTGTCGGCCTCTCTGCCGGTGCTTCCGCGCCGGAACAATTGGTGCAGGAAGTGATTGAAGCAGTGCGCGCGCAGTTTGATGTCACCGTTGAAGAAACACGCGTGGCTGACGAGACCGTGCAGTTCAAGCTACCGCGTGAGCTCGCAGTCAGGGACTAGCGAGCAACGGCGCGTCCTGCATCAGGCCTAGCATGTCGGTTCATCCGGCGCTTATGAAAACGGGCGCTCACCGCGCACCAGATTTATCCGGCCAAATGCAGCCTAGTTGTTTTCGTCGAATACAATCACCCACCGGCCACGACTGCCACCAGCTTCCAAGGCTGCGTGGGCGATAGCCGCATCTTTAGGAGCAACCGTTCCCGCCACACGCAAGGTTAGCTTGCCCGCATTGGTTAATTGGCGAAGCTGATTGAGCTTCTCATACTCACAATCATAGGTGCGGACCCAGGTTTGCGTGAACTTGATCCCGCGCACGTCATCGTCCGCTTTAAAGCCACGAATGGATGTAAACGCCCCGCCGTCTTTCACCGCTGGGATTGCCTTCTCATTCAGGAGCGCGCCATCCGCCAAGCCATCGACACCATCAGGGAAATGCTGACGCACCGCGCCTGGGAAATCGTCACTGCGCGGAATGATGATGTCCGCGCCAAGCTGAGTTAGCAGCGCTTCATCCTTCGGCGCAGCGTCCGCAATAACGATGAGGCCTTCTGTCTTGGCAAGCTGAATAATATAGCCGCCATAAGCCCCCGGCCCGCCAGCAACAGCCAATGTCTGCCCTGGCTTCAGGCCAAGATTATTCAGCGAAAGCCGCGCGGTCAGGCTATTCATCGGCAAAGTGCAGGCTTCGACATGGCTGGTCCCAGCAGGCGCAGCAACGACTGCGCGTTGATCCAGCACAATCTGCTCCCTATAGGCGCCATGTGCCCCGTCCGGGCAAACCATGGCCATCACGCGGTCACCAACTTTAACGCCCGTCGTCACGCCTTCACCAACTTGATCAACCACCCCCGCCGCATCCATACCAGGAACGTATGGCGGCGGGTCCTTCTTTTGCGCCTCTGCCCTGGAGCCGTTGCGCACCATGGCATCAGTTGGGTTCACTGCCGCTGCATGCACACGGAGCCGTAGTTGTCCAGGACCAGCCTGCACGCCCGGTACATCCACCACCTGAAGCACATCTGGCCCGCCATGAACCATCAAACCTACAGCACGCATAATTGAGGCCCCCCTTGTTCGGCATTCGCCAGCAAAACCGGACTTGGCCGCATCCTAACCCGAAGCTTAGAGCGGGGCCAGATCATAGAGCAAGCATGAGCAGTTGGCATATTTGGGGGTAGGGTGAAAGATTATTTACAGGCGTAAAATTATCGCTCAATCGTCTCAAACTACTTCACAACCCTCCGCTAAATCGAACCCTGCTTAGCCGCCTTGGGATCGATCCAGCGCGCACCCAAATCCCCAATCAAGATCACCACGGCACATCCAGCCAGCACAATCGCTAACGGCCAGGGCGTACCATCGTGCAGGGCAACGATGCCAGCTGAGCCAATCATAGCGCCTGACATTTCCAGAAACCCTCGCCAGGAAGCCGCAATGCCAGTCGCTGCGTTGGTTGCAGCAAAGGCCTTTAACGGGGCGACGGCATAAATCAAGCCAGTGCTTATACCGAAGAACGAGACAGAAGCGGCCAGGTTCCAAGGGACGAGCGCGTTGGTCGCGACCAAGCCAAGCGTCAGGCAGGCGCCAGTGATCGCGGTGATGGTGCCCAACCTCAACAAAAATTGGCCGCTTACATCATCAGCGACGCGGTTAACAATCAAATTGGTAATGAAGAAGGTGGCGACCAACATCGCTTGGTAATAGCCGAAATTAGCTGGTGGAATGCCCAATTGCTGGATCAGAATGAACGGTCCCTCCGTGATCCAGGCAAATATCGCACCAAGTGAGGCTGCAGGCCCAACCGTATAGAGCCAAAACGCTGGCACGCTGAGGCAGAGCCGTGTTTCAGCAAGGAGGCGCCGGGGGTATAGCGCCGTCACATCCGGCACCGCCGTTTCCACTAGGAACCGCCAAACAGCAGCCAGTGTCAGCAGCGCCAAGCCGAGCAACAGCCAGAAGTTTGATGCCCAGCCAAAATGCACCAACATTTGCCCGCCCAGCAGTGGCCCGACAGCGGGCGCGGCGGCAATGACCATGGCGTAGATAGCGACAATCTTGACGCCTTTTTCCTCGCCATAAAGCTCCTTGATAACGGCCATACCAATCACGGCTTCACATGCACCCGTCAGGCCCAGCAGGATACGCGCCACAATCAGCGCTTCTGCCGACCATGCCAACGCACAGCCAAGCGCCGCGAAGCAGAATAGTGAAAGCCCAA
>CBFIAF010000038.1:0-2074 GCA_965660545.1 Alphaproteobacteria bacterium
GAAGGCGTAATTCGCACGATACAGCGGATTTCAAAGCCAGGCCGCCGTGTGTATTCCGGCGTTTCGGACCTCAAGCCGCATCGCAACGGCCTCGGCATTTCTATTTTGTCGACGCCATCTGGTGTGTTGTCCGATCATGAAGCGCGCAGCCAGAATGTTGGCGGCGAAGTGCTCTGCCAGATCTTCTGAGCGAGCGGGAAAGGAATTAGGCAATGTCACGCGTTGGCAAAAGCCCGATCGAGGTGCCGTCTGGAACGACGGTTACTGTTGACGGTCAAATGATTAAGGCTAAAGGTAAGTTGGGTGAGCGTACGCTGCGCCTAGCGGATACCATTGGGGCCGACATCCAAGATGGCCAGCTGGTCATGACGCCGAAAGGCAATCCGGAAAAGAGCCGGATGATGTGGGGTACAATGCGTAGCTTGGCGCAATCCCTGGTGACGGGGGTTACGGTCGGGTTTACGAAGAACCTCGAGATCAATGGCGTTGGCTATCGCGCCCAGGTCGAGGGTAAGAACCTGAAGCTGCAGCTCGGCTTCAGCCATGACGTTATTTTCCCTATTCCGGAAGGCATCGACATTAAGTGCGAGCGCCCGACGGCGATTTCAGTGAGCGGAGCCGACAAACAGCGTGTGGGTCAGGTTGCTGCTGAGATCCGGTCCTATCGGCCGCCAGAGCCTTACAAAGGCAAGGGCGTTAAGTATGCGGATGAGTTCATCTACCGCAAAGAAGGCAAGAAGAAGTAATTCTGACGTAGGAGTCGCGCGGGATGTTTACCGCAAATCAATTGATGGAACGCCGGCGCGCGCGCACGCGCGCAGCGCTGAAGCGGAAATCGCGCGGTCGCTTGCGGCTGTCGGTTTTCCGTTCGGGTCGGCATATTTATGCGCAGGTTATTGATGACGTTGTCGGCAAAACGCTGGCAGCTGCTTCAAGCCTCGAAAAGGATATGCGGAGCAAGCTGAAGACGGGTGCCGATAAGGATGCCGCGTCTGAAGTAGGCAAGCTTGTCGCCGAACGGGCGAAAGCAGCTGGCGTTGAAGCGGTCGTATTTGATCGTGGCGCATATCGTTATCACGGCCGGGTGAAAGCCTTGGCCGAAGCCGCCCGCGAGGGCGGCCTCAAGTTCTAACGGGACAGACAGCATGGCAAGAGGTCCAAGAGGCGATCGCGGCGGTCGTGATCGCGAAGAGAGCGACATCATCGAGAAGCTGGTGTCTATCAATCGCGTTGCGAAGGTCGTCAAAGGCGGTCGCCGATTCGGTTTTTCCGCATTGGTCGTGACCGGCGACGGCGCAGGCCGTGTCGGCTTCGGCGCAGGTAAGGCGCGGGAAGTGCCGGAAGCAATTCGCAAGGCAACGGAAAAGGCCAAGAAGACGATGGTCCGCGTACCGTTGCGTGAAGGGCGTACCCTTCATCATGACGCCAAGGGCCATTTTGGCGCTGGTAAGGTTGTGGTGCGTGCGGCACCGGCAGGCACTGGTGTGATTGCCGGCGGCCCGATGCGTGCCGTTTTCGAAGCGCTCGGCGTGCAGGACGTTGTTGCCAAGTCGGTCGGCACGTCCAACCCATATAATTTGGTAAAGGCTGCATTTGATGCATTGGCCAATACCCAATCGCCCCGTCAGGTGGCGGGCCGTCGCGGCATGAAGGTGCCCGAAGTGCTCGGTCGTCGTGGCGCTGATGCAGAGGCTGCGGAAGCAGCCGGCGCTGAGGAGTAGGATCGGTGGCTGATGATAAGAAAACAGTTCGGGTGCGCCAAATTGGTAGCCCGATCCGGCGTCAAGCCTTTCAACGCGCGACGCTGATTGGTCTGGGGCTCAACAAGATTGGCCGGGTTCGTGATTTGGAGGATACGCCGTCTGTGCGCGGCATGATCCGTAAGGTTGCCCATCTGGTAGCGGTAGAAGACAACGCTTGAATGCGCGCCCGCGCACTCCAGATGAGAGTGCAGGTTTATGAGAGGATGAGCCATGCAGCTTAATGAAATTAGAGATAACCCTGGCTCCGCGAAGCCGCGGAAACGCGTCGGTCGCGGCATTGGCTCAGGCATGGGCAAGACCTCAACGCGCGG
>CBFIAF010000038.1:2172-12342 GCA_965660545.1 Alphaproteobacteria bacterium
ACAACCCTGGCTCCGCGAAGCCGCGGAAACGCGTCGGTCGCGGCATTGGCTCAGGCATGGGCAAGACCTCAACGCGCGGCGTTAAGGGCCAGAAGGCTCGTAGCGGCGTGGCGATTAACGGGTTTGAAGGTGGGCAAATGCCCATCTACCGTCGCTTGCCTAAGCGCGGCTTTAAGCCTCGGAACAAGGTGTATTACGAGATCGTCAACACAGGTGCTCTCCAAAAGGCTGTTGCCGACAAGCGAATCGATGCTGGAAAGAGCGTTGATCGCGATGCACTGGTTGCTGCCGGGCTGGTTCGTGTGAATGGTGCACCGGCTCGTATTCTGGGTAAGGGCGAACTTACGGCTGCGTTGAATATCACAGCGCATAGTGTCTCAGCTGGTGCCAAGGAATTGGTACAGAAGGCAGGCGGGTCTGTGACGATTGAAGCCGGGCCACAAAAGGCTGCTGAGTAATGGCTTCAGCCGCCGAAAGGTTGGCTTCGAACGTCAATTTTGGCGCGTTCGGTAAGGCCACGGAACTCAAGCAACGTATCTGGTTCACACTGGCGGCGCTGATTGTTTACCGGTTAGGCACCTACATACCTATTCCAGGCGTTGACTCTGCCGTACTAGCCTCGGTCTTTGACCAGGCTGGCGGCGCGGGTGTGCTTGGAATGTTCGATATGTTCGCGGGCGGTGCGCTTGGGCGCATGTCGATCTTCGCGCTGAATATTATGCCGTATATTTCGGCATCTATTATCGTGCAGCTATTAACGGCCGTGATCCCATCCTTCGAACAGATGAAGAAAGATGGTGAGGCCGGGCGCAAGAAGCTGAACCAATACACACGATTTGGCACCGTGTTTTTGGCGGCTGTGCAATCCTTTGGCTTGGCAAGCGGTGTCGCTGGTTTCACTGGCCCCAACGGCCCGGCTGTTGCTAATCCAGACGTTATTTTCTTCGTCTCGACGATGGTGACTATTGTAGGCGGCACGATGTTCCTGATGTGGCTCGGTGAGCAGATCACGGCTCGGGGTGTCGGTAATGGCATCTCTCTTATTATCTTTGCTGGCATCGTCGCGAACCTGCCGCAGGCATTGGCCCAGATGTTTGAGTTGAGCCGCACGGGTGCGATGGATGCGATCTTCCTTCTGCTGCTGATGGTGTTGGTTGTTGCGGTCATCGTTTTTGTGGTGTTCATGGAGCGTGCCCAGCGGCGGATCATTGTGCAATATCCAAAGCGCCAATCGGGCAACCGCATGGTTGGCGGCGAGGCCTCGCACCTGCCGTTGAAGCTCAATACCGCTGGCGTTATCCCACCAATCTTTGCAAGTTCACTGCTTTTACTGCCTGCGACGTTCCAAACGCTGCAGTCGGGTGATTCGCTGCCGGGCTGGCTCGGTTCGATCATGGCCTACATGGCACCTGGAGGGGCCCTGTATCTGACACTCTATATCACGATGATCGTTTTCTTCTGCTTCTTCTACACGTCGATCACGTTTAATCCCGAAGAGACGGCGGACAACCTGAAAAAATATGGTGGGTTTGTCCCTGGCATTCGCCCCGGCAAGAACACGGCGTTGTATCTTGAGTATGTTCTAGAGCGCTTGACAGTCGTTGGTGCAGCCTACCTTGCCGCCGTCTGTCTGATGCCTGAGATTTTGCGGACGCAATACGCTGTGCCTTTCTACTTTGGTGGTACCAGCTTGCTGATTGTCGTCAGCGTGACCATGGACACGGTTGCGCAGATTCAGTCGCATCTGATGGCGCATCAGTATGAAGGCCTGATAAAGAAGTCCAAGTTACGGGGGCGTCGGCGATGAATATCATACTGCTCGGGCCTCCTGGTGCCGGCAAAGGCACCCAGGCAGAACGCCTCGTCGCCGAGCGTGGCATGGTTCAGTTATCCACCGGTGATATGCTCCGTGCGGCAGTAGTGGCACAGTCGGATGTTGGCAAGCGCGCTGAAGCGATTATGGATCAGGGTGACCTTGTATCCGATGAGGTGGTGATTGAAATCATTTCTAATCGGTTGGATGAGCCAGATGCGAAAGCTGGCGTCATCCTTGATGGGTTCCCACGTACAGTCGCCCAGGCTGACGCACTTGATCAACTTTTGTCCGATAAAGGCATGTCGTTGGATGCTGTGATTCAGCTCGATGTTGATGATGAGGCTCTGGTCGGACGCATTACAAAGCGCGCTGCGGAAACCGGTGGTGCGCGGGCGGACGACAATGAAGAGACGCTGCGGAAGCGGCTTGGTGTTTATCGCGAACAAACGGCGCCAATCATCCCCTATTACCGGGGGCGTGGTGCCTTAAAATCAATCGACGGCATGGCCGATATAGATGCTGTGTCTTCAGAAATATCTGCGATATTGGACGGTGGCGCAGCTTGACGCAGGTCGAACTTTAATAACGTTGTAACCATTGACGGGGCTGTAACAGACCCTATAATCCCGCGCTTCGCAGCGGTAGGGCTGGCTAACGCAAATGCCGGCCAAAAAGCGTGCGAACTGCGATACCAGGAGGACTGAGCGTGGCGCGAATTGCTGGCGTCAATATCCCGACCAATAAGCGCGTGCACGTCGCGCTGACGTATATTCATGGCATTGGCGATTACTCCGCCAAGCAGATATGCGAACGGGTCGCGATTGCGGACGAACGTCGGGTCAATGAATTGACCGAAGAAGAGGTTATTCGCATCCGCGAGACCATTGACCAAGAATATGCGGTAGAGGGTGACCTTCGCCGCGAAGTGTCAATGAACATCAAGCGGTTGATGGATCTTGGTTGCTATCGTGGGCTGCGCCATCGGCGTAATCTTCCGGTGCGTGGCCAACGGACACATACCAATGCACGGACGCGGAAAGGTAAATCCCGCGCTATTCCAGGCAAGAAGAAATAGAAATTAACGCGGGTCCGGCGATTGCTCCGGACGGAGATTATAGAATATGGCGAAAGCAGCAGCGGCAGCCCGTGTGCGTCGGCGCGAACGGAAGAACATCACCTCGGGCGTCGCCCATGTGAATGCGTCTTTTAATAACACGATGATCACGATCACCGACGTGCAGGGTAATGCGATAGCATGGTCCTCCGCCGGTGCCCAAGGTTTTAAAGGGTCCCGTAAATCTACGCCGTTCGCGGCGCAGGTTGCAGCGGAAGATGCGGCTCGCAAAGCGATGGAGCATGGCATGCGTAACCTCGATGTAGAGGTGCGTGGACCGGGTTCTGGGCGCGAGTCGGCTCTCAGGGCTCTGCAGGCTGCTGGTTTCCAGGTCGCTTCGATCCGCGATGTGTCGCCGATTCCTCATAATGGTTGCCGCGCACGCGCACGTCGCCGCGTCTAAGGCTTTTGTGGCGCGCGCCTATTTGGGCTGCCGTGCTAATTTCTGATACCGCCAGCGGGCTTACTGGCCCCTGGCGGTTGTAATGCAGATAGGGGAGGCTGGCTGTCCTCATGCAAAATAATTGGCAAACACTCATCAAACCGTCAAAGCTTGAGATTGAAGCTGGCGGGGATGCATCCCGCGTGGCTACGGTTGTCGCTGAACCGCTGGAGCGCGGCTTTGGCGTGACTTTGGGCAATGGCTTGCGTCGCGTATTGCTCTCCTCATTGCAGGGTGCTGCGGTTACATCCGTTCAGATTGACGGCGTGCTGCATGAGTTCTCGTCCATTCCAGGCGTTCGTGAAGATGTGACTGACATCGTTCTGAACATCAAATCCATGGGTCTGCGTATGCATGCCGAAGGCCCAAAGCGCATCACGCTTGATGCAACGGGTCCAGGCGTTGCGACCGCTGGCCAGATCGAAGCTGGTGCCGACATCGAAGTGATGGATCCAGACCTTGTGATATGCACGCTGGATGACGGCGCATCGGTTCATATGGAAATGACGGTTGAAACAGGCAAGGGCTACGTGCCCGCCGCCCAGAACCGCGCTGAAGATGCGCCAATTGGGTTGATCCCGGTAGATGCGATCTACAGCCCCGTCCGTCAGGTCTCGTTCCAGGTCGAAAACACGCGTGTCGGCCAGGTCACAAACTATGACAAGCTTTCCCTGCGCGTTGAAACAAATGGCGCGCTAACGCCGCAAGATGCCGTGGCGTTCTCCGCGCGTATCCTGCAGGATCAATTGCAGCTCTTTATTAACTTTGAAGAGCCACAAGAAGCCGTTGAACCTGAAGCGGTACCTGATCTGCCGTTCAATAAGAATCTGCTGCGCCGGGTGGAAGAGCTGGAACTGAGCGTCCGCTCTGCAAACTGCCTTAAGAACGACAACATCATCTACATTGGTGATCTGGTGCAGAAGACCGAAGGCGAGATGCTCCGCACTCCAAACTTCGGTCGGAAGTCCTTAAACGAGATCAAACATGTTCTGGAGCAGATGGGTCTGCATCTCGGCATGGAAATTCCGAACTGGCCACCTGAGAACATCGACGATCTGGCGCGGCGCTTCGAGGAGCCGTTCTAAGCAGTCCGATTAAGCAACAATAAAAAGTAGGAATAGAGACCATGCGTCATCGCAAGGGACCCCGTAAACTGGGCCGCACCAGCAGCCACCGTAAAGCCATGTTGCAGAATATGGTGGCGGCGCTTATTAAGCACGAACAGATCGTCACCACTTTGCCAAAGGCGAAGACATTGCGCCCGGTAGCAGAACGTTTGATTACGTTGGCTAAGCGTGGCGACCTCGCGTCCCGGCGTTTGGCTATTGCGCGCATCCAGGATGAGGCGGTGGTCAAGAAGCTGTTTGATGTCATCGGCCCGCGTTACAGCGAGCGTCCAGGCGGTTATACACGCATCATGAAATCAGGGTTCCGTTATGGCGATGCCGCTGCCATGGCCGTTATTGAACTCGTTGACCGCGATGAAGAAGCCCGCGGGCAAGACTCAGGCCCGACCGGTTATGAAGAAGAAGGAGAAGAAGCCGCCGCATAAGGCGCTTCCGGTGCATCCTTTTGAGTGCCATTCCCCTTCTTTCGACGAAACGTTAAGCTCCAAAGGTATTAATGCCCTTTGGAGTTTTTTGTTATGGTAACGCCCCCGATTACGTTCGGCTGGTTCCTTCCCACGAGCGGCGATAGCACCTGCTTAGCTGATCCAACCCAACGGATACCACAATCACGCGCCTTGTTTGATGAGGTGGTGGATGTGGTCGATGGCGGCGGGTTCTCATATATGCTGATGCCAGTGAACGCGACCTGCTGGGAGGCGACCGTCGTTGGCTCGTATTATACGGCCCGCACACGTAACATTGCCCCGTTGATCGCGCTCAGGTCTGGCTATTGTAATCCCGTATTGTCGGCGAAGATGTATGCGACGCTGGATCAGCTGTCTGGCGGGCGGCTCTGCATCAACCTAATTGCCGGTATCAATGATGACGATACGCGGGCCGATGGCGTGCCTGATACTAAAGAGGTGCGCTACGAGAAAATGGATGAAGAAGTCCAGATTATGAAGGCGCTTTGGGCTGCAGACAGTCCAATTGATCATCAAGGAAAGCATTATCAGATCAGCGCGCTGATGGAGCCTAAGCCACTGCAGGCGTCGCACCCGCCGTTTTTCCTGGGGGGTGGGTCAGAACAGGCGCTGGAAATTTCTGCCAAGCATTCCACCGTCCATTTGTTCTGGGGTGACAGGCCTGCAGGAATCGCAGAGAAGATCAAGGATATCCGCGCCCGTGCCGCTAAATATGGACGAGCGGATCAGGTCCAGTTCGGTATGCGCCTCCAGATTGTGTGCCAGGATACTGAGGACGAAGCATGGGCGGCGGCAGAGCGCTTGATCGCTGGTGCAACGCGGTTCCAATTGGCGAACATGCATGGTGGGCAAGCGTCTGCGGAAGGCATCCGTCGCACCTCTGCTGCCAATCGGGACGTATGGCGGCTGCTGGAGGAAAGCGGAAATAGCTTGAAAATCCACCCCCATCTGTGGACCGGCATTTCAATGGTGCGGTCTGGCGCTGGCGTTGCGGTAGTTGGGAACCCTGAGCAGGTGGCGGCGACATTGGATGAGTTCGTGGACGCAGGATGCACCAGCTTCTGCCTTTCCGGATACCCGCACGCAGATGCCGCGCGCATATTCGCCGAAAAGGTGTTGCCGTATTTCCAGGGCCGTATCTCTGAAAATATTCCGAGAGCGGCTTAGGACACGCAGAACCGATCCGCGGCATCTTCACATAAATCAACCTTGCGGATTTTGCCTGACGCGGTCATCGGGAAGTTTTCCAGGAACACGACCTGTCTTGGCAACTTAAAGCTGGCGAGCTTCCCGCGGCAATGGGCTATCACTGCATCTGCGGACATCTGGGCGCCAGGTTCCAGCTGGACATAGGCAATTGCGATTTCCCCAACCGCCTCATCCGCGCAGCCGACCACGGCTGTCTGGCGGATGTCCGGATGCGCCAGGAGCAAGCCTTCAATCTCCATTGGGTCGACGTTCTCACCGCCGACTTTCAGCATGTCTTTGTAGCGTCCCAAAAAGCGGATATAGCCATCAGCCCGCCAAATAGCTGCGTCGCCAGTTTTGAACCAGCCGTCAGCTGTATAGGCGGCGGCGGTTTCGTCGGGCTTTTTGTAATAGCCTTGCATCAAGTAGCGGCTGCGCACGTGCAGTTCACCTTCTTCACCGACACCTAATGCTGCGCTAGATGCCAGATCAGCGACCCGCATTTCATAGCCAAGGCTGGGATAGCCGGAGGTTTCATAACGCCGCTCATTGTCATCATCGAGTGCGGTGAAGGAGGCACCGATCCAAATCTCCGTCATGCCGAACCCAGAAACGGATTTCAAAGGTGCCAGCGTCTTGTCGGCGCGATACAGCACGGGCGTTGCGCTTTTCGGTCCCGCCGCGAACACGCCAGTGCGCAGGCAAGAGATATCGCGGGGCTGGCGTTCCTGCTCCTCGCACAGTGTTTTGATATGGGCCTCAAAGCCGTGGATGATAGTGGCCCGTTCAGCTTCAATCAGGTCCAGGCATTCAGCGGGATCATAGGTTTCGGTGATGATCTGGCGCGCACCCGTGACAAGCGACATCATCGCCGCTTCAGAAAACCCGAACATATGGAACAGCGGCAAATAGCTCATGATCGCGTCAGACGGCGTAATTGCCATTCGATAGGCCCGCTCCTCCACATTGCGGATGCCGATGTGGCTATGCATAGCTCCTTTCGGAAACCCGGTGGTGCCAGACGTGAACATGATAAGCGCCGTATCGCTTGGATCAACCGCAGCACTCCGTGCAGCGAGCGCTTCTGCGCTAACGGTGGAAGCGTCTGCTTTTAAACTGTCCCAAGATGCAATACTGGGGGCGCTGGCTCCGCGAACAACCACCTTGCGAAGCATAGGGAAAGCGGGGTCGCTCACTGTATCGCCCGTCTCTGGCAGGGCGATCACGTCCCTGACCATGGCGAGATAGTCAATCGGGCCAGATGTGTCATGGGTGATCAGAATGGTGCTATCAGACTGGCGCAATACGTATTCGAGGTCATGGGTCCGAAAGCGTGTGTTGATGGGCACCAAAACTGCGCCAATCTTTGTGACCGCGTACAGGATAAAAATCCAGTCATCAGAATTATTCAGCCAGAGCGCCACATGGTCTCCCGTCTCGACGCCTGCGGCCATCAAGGTGCGGGCGGCTAGATCAACCTCTGTGTCGATTTCGGTGAAACTATAATGCTTGCCTTGAAACACTAGGCCTTCTGCTTCCCCAAATCGACGTGCTGCATATGCCGGCAGAGCGCCAATAGTCTTCGTTTCTTCTCGCCAGCTGTTTTGCATGGCTCAGACAGCGACGTGGGGTGCCACGTCCTCCATGAACTGGCTGAGCGCATCCAAACGCGCCTGCACCCCGCCCCTTGCGACAGGGTCCAGCAAAAGATGCGTAACGCCGATGGTCTGGAGCCGGTAGATCATCTCCAGCATCTGGTCTTTCGATCCGGCGATGGATTTCTCCGGGTCCATAACACCGGCTGGGTCCAGAAAAATTCTGAGGGAAAGGCATACGCCTTGAGGCTCCCGTTCAATAGCCGCGCATGCCTGCTGCACGGCCGCCCATTCGCTGGCGATCACGTCGGGCGGCTGGAATGCTGCATGGAAGGCTTGGCCGAACTGGGCGACACGGCGGAACGCGGCCGGACTGGAGCCGCCAACCCAGATGGGCAGTGGCGTTTGTATAGGCTTCGGCTCAAACCCAACCTTGGGAAAGTTGTAGAATTCACCGTCGAATGATGGTTCACGTTCGGTGAATAAGCGCCGGAAGATTTCAAGCTGTTCGTCCGACCGTGCACCGCGTTTATCCCAAGGCATGCCGAGAATGCCTGCCTCCTCCGCCATCCACCCAACACCAACGCCCAGGATGGCGCGGCCTTCTGAAAGCACATCTAAACTCGCGATCTGCTTCGCCGTCTGCACCGGCTGGCGGTAGGGTAGGATCAGAACCGTCGTTCCAAGCCGGATTGTTTCGGTGCAGGCGGCGACAAATGTCAGCGTGCTGATAGCGTCCAGCCAGCCCATATCCGGCGAGGGCGCAAAAGAGCCATCATCTGTGTAGGGGTACTTGGATGCGAATTCTGATGGCCAGCAGATGTGATCGCTCACCCAGGCGGAATGGCAGCCGATACGCTCAGCCGCCTGCGCAAAGTGTAAGAGTGTTTTCCGGTCTACCTGTCGCCCGAGATGCGGCAGGTGAATGCCCCAGTCCATTGCCGCTTCCCTGAATTGCGCCTCTGGACAAAGCATCCCTGCTCCGAGTTTCTTGTCAAGTTAAACACATGATGGGAGATGCGGCATGACGCTCGAATGGCATGAAACGGTTGAGCAAGACGGCGCCAATTACCGGGAGTTCACAATCCACGCGCCAGACCGCCTGATTACCGGCGTGCTCTGGTCTGGGCCAGATACCCAACCTGTCGCGCCGATGGTGTGTTTCGGCCATGGCGCATCGGGTAATCGCCACCAACGGCCCGTTCCCCGGATCGCAGCTACATTGGCGCGGGACCATGGCTATTTCGGCCTGTCCTTGGATGGCCCAGTCCATGGCCGTCGCCAAATTGGCCCGGGTGGCCGCGCATCCTTCTGGCCCGAATGGGAGCGGGAAGGCAATGTTGAAGAGATGGTCCGTGACTGGCGCTTGGCGCTGGCGACCATTGCCGATTTGCCTGACGTGCAGGCGGAGAAAATCGGCTATTGGGGCCTCTCCATGGGTACGATCTATGGCACGCCCTTTGTAGCGGAAGAGCCGCGCATTTCCGCAGCGGTGCTGGGCCTCATGGGCCTTGTTTCCAAACCAGCCCATTATGCGCCAACCATCAAAGCAGCGGCGGAGGCGATTACCTGCCCCGTATTCTTCATTTGGCAGCTGGAGGATGAACTATTCACCCGAGACGAATGCCTTTCCTTATTCGATGCACTAGCCTCAGAAGACAAACGCCTCCACGCCAGCCCTGGCCTCCACCCCAGCGTGCCCATAGAAGAACTCGATTTCAGCATTGACTTCCTCACGAGCAGCCTGGACGGGACCCGCCCGCCGCGTGAGGTGCTGCTTGACGTGAGTGAATAGGGCGGCGGAGGCGTGCTCCGCCGTTTCGTCCACAGGCCGGAAGCCCTGGCCTTCGCAGTCCAGCGGGTATTCAGCTAAGCAAGGATGGTGGCGGGCTTGCCTTTTGTTCAGATCGACAAGGGTGCCGGCCTGCAACATCTCGGTGAACGCGTAGTAGCCGTTTGGCCGGACTGCACCGCGACCGGTGGATCGATTTTACACTGCACCTTCTGCACAGCCTCCCCATTCGCCTGCACGACCTTCAAATCCCCTCCAACACTTCATTTGAATATTTGCATTCATCGTTTTCAGCCGGGACAGAGGTTTGGCTAGAAGTACCAATTAGACATGCCACAAATCGTAATCTAAGAGGAAGCGCGGTGGCAGCATTATCGACAATGTAATTAAGTCGTACAATTTGATTTCCACTAACAATCATAGTCTGATGAATGAATAAATTCTCGTATTACTTTAAAACAATGTTCTACTGAGTATCTCTAATCACGTTAGCGCTTGTATCTTCCGCGTAATTGTAACAATATCGATGCATTGAATAAAAAACTATAACAAAAAACTGCGTAAAAATTATATTTTTTGCATTCATTGGGGAATACATTATAATAATAAATTTAAAATTTTATTTTTTT
>CBFIAF010000038.1:12442-35289 GCA_965660545.1 Alphaproteobacteria bacterium
TTTTTTTATTATGATAAATTTATTATTAAATATATAAATTTGTAAAATGTAATAAATTAACAAATTGTATGCGAGAAATTTATTACATATACGATCAAATAAATCCGGAATTAATTTTATATTGAAGGACATATATTTATTTAAGTTAAAAACTGTGGTAACCACTTCTTTGCTCGACAATCCTTATGTTTTTGATATTTAATCCGAACTCAATACCCGACTTTGACGGCGGGTATACCCACTCCGACTTCAGCCAAAGGGGTATTAGCGACCACAAGGAGCGTCACCGCGCCTATCGGCTTCAGCGAATTGGCGCTTACACAACCTAAATGGCTAATAGTCTGGCGACTTAAGCGCGCTCGGCGAAAAAACTGCGCTTCGAATTTATCCCTACGCCACCTTAGTGCAAAACTAAATATGCCGCGCGCACTCCTCGCTCAAAAAACTTATCCACAAAGCACGGCAGCGGTAAGAGGAAGAAGGTTATGGCGCGTCTGGTTGCCCTCTTCACCTCCTCCACCACTACCATCCCCGGCGTCAAGGGGAAGCTTGCAGCGTTAATCTCTGCCTCCTGGCCGGCGCGGGCGAAGCCGGCGTCCTTGTTCTGGATGAAGGTTCCAGTCTGCGGGCTGCTTTTGGCGGCTGTCAGTGCGATTCTGGCGAACATTACCGGGTCAGCCTGGATGATCACAGTGCCCAATGAAACGACCTAAAGGTTCGTAACGATGCCGTCGCTCGGCATCCTTAGCAATCATCGGCCAAACTTCGGCATCACATCCGACGCAAAAGCTTCCAACTGCTCCGTCATCACCGCCAAGGGTGTGCCCATGCTGCTTTGGACGTTGATGTCTTCCAGGCCGGGGTAGCGGTCTTGAAGGTCTTGCAGATATTCCACGAAGCCTTCGGGCGGACCGCAGTACCAGGAGCCGGTTTCGACGGCGCGGTCTAGGGTTGGGATGTTTTGGTCGGCCCAGTTGCCGCGCTCGCTGACGCGGGCGAGTTGTTCCGGGCGCATGGGGACCATACCAAGGGGAGCGAAGAGTTTCAGGTGTTCTTCGAAGAAGGGCGTCGCCTCGCGGATCGCTTTTTCCCGCGTTTCGGCCATGTGGAAGTTCAGGCCAAGGCATAGGTTTTGGCCAAGCGCCAAATCTCGCCCAACGCTGGCATTGGCTTCCTGATAGGCGATGATCGGGCGCTCGGCCATCAACGCGGACCCGCCGCCAACAATGCCCTTGATGCCATGCCGCGCCATGAAATCCATGCCGCGTGGGTTGGCGGAAACAATGGGCTGCCAGCAATCAACCGTTTGATTGATCGGGCGCGGTACCAGCGTCACCTCCTCCACTTCGTAGCCCCGGTAGGGGACTTTGGCGGGCAGTTCATAATTCTTACCGCTGTGGGAGAAGCTATCCTGGTGGAAGGCCTTCAGAATGATCTCCACTTGCTCTTCGAAGAGGTCTCTGTTGGCCTCTGCGTCCAACAGCACGCCGCCTAGGCTTTCGACCTCACGGCTGTGATATCCGCGCGCGACGCCAAAAATACAGCGGCCTTTGGTCAAAATGTCAGCAGCGGCGAAGTCTTCCGCCAGCCGGATCGGGTGCCACATGGGCGCTACATTGAAGCCGCAACCAAAGCGAAGCTTTTCCGTTACATGGGCCAGGTGGACGAAGAACAGCGGCAGGTTTGGGATGCACTCATAACCTTCGTGCTGGAAGTGATGCTCCGCCATCCAAAACGAATCGTATCCAAGCCGGTCCATGGCGATGGCCATGTCCTCAGCTTTCTGGAAAACGCCCGCCAGTGCCTCATTTGAATAACGACGATCATTGGCAGGCGTTGCGTCCTGGCCCATGTCGCCCAAATCAATATGGCCTGCGAACAGGCTGCCGAACCGTTTGATCATCGCACGTCCTCCCAAAATTTATCGGAAGGAAGCGTAGGCGGGCCGCTTTGGCCGGGCAACTCTGCGTTAATCAAAAACGATTTTCGGCCCGCCGCTTGCTTGGGATAACTGGTTCTGCAGCGATTCATGCACATTCGCTGCAAGCTTCATGAAGGCATCAGCTTCGGGTGAATCCGGGTGTGCAACAACCATTGGCGCGCCAGCGTCTCCTTGCTCGCGAATCCCGATTGTCAGCGGAATTTCTGCGAGACAAGGCACGCCGAGCGCTTCCGCTTCTGCCCGCGCACCGCCGTGGCCGAAGGGGTGCGCCTCATGGCCACAATTTGGGCAAATGTACATGCTCATATTCTCGACGACGCCAAGCACAGACACATTTACTTTCTCAAACATCGCAACGCCGCGCCGGGCATCCAACAGCGCAATATCCTGTGGGGTGGAGACGATCACTGCCCCAGCCAAAGGCACACGCTGGGCGACGGTTAACTGGGCGTCGCCGGTGCCGGGCGGCATGTCGAGGACCAGGATATCCATAGGCGCTTCCGCCGTGGCCCATTGCACGTCTTGCAGCATCTGCTGCAGCGCGCTCATGACCATCGGGCCGCGCCAAATCATTGGCGTACGTTCGTCGACCATGAGGCCGATGGACATGAATTTGATGCCATGCGCTTCCAGCGGTAAAAGCTGCTTGCCATCTGGGCTGTCAGGTCGCTCTGTGCGGCCCAGCATGCGCGGCATGGACGGGCCGTAGATATCAGCATCGAGCAGGCCAATGCGCAAACCTTGCCGTGCAAGTGCAGTCGCCAGGTTCGCGGCCACGGTCGATTTGCCAACGCCGCCTTTGCCAGATGCAACGGCGATGATTGTCGCGACATGGGGGATCGCGCCACCATCTGTGTTGGTGGCCGCGCGCGGACCGTCGCCGCCTGCGGTGGGGGCAGCTGGTTTCGATGCGCTTTCTGCCGTTAAAATAACTGTCGCGGAAAGAACACCTGGAATGCCACGAATGGCGGCCTCGGCAGCCTTCTGGATCGGCGTCATTTCAGAAGCAAGCTGAGGATCAATTTCCAACGCGGCCTGCACCGCACCAGATTTAATTGCGACGCCGCTAATCATGCCGGCGGATACAAGATCCTTCCCTTTGTGCCCGATGGTTTTGAGTGCGTCCAGAACTTGGGCTTCGGTAATCTCCGCCATGAAGAACTCCTTAGAGTGCTGTGTATTGATGATATGGGATAATTTAGCATGATTGGCGCTTGATCCGAGCGCACATCATCTACATATGCTTTAGATTGTCGGCGCGCGACTGATGGGCTTGCGGTTGAAAGCCGCAGGCGATTGGCTTTCCGGGCGTTCTAAGCTTATAAGCGGACATCCTTTAGACTAGTAAAAGGCGGGCAGTATGTTCTGGCAGAACAACGGCGGCGGACCCTGGGGCAGCGGTGGCGGCTCAAACGGCGGTGGAGGCGGCGGTCCTTGGGGCGGAGGCGGTAACTCTGGCGGTGGAAGCGGCGGCGGTGGTCGCGGCCCTGGCGGCGGCGGACGTGGGCCAACACCCCCGGACCTCGATGAAATTTTCCGTAAAGGTCAGGACCGCTTGAAGAGGCTAGCTCCTGAGGGCGGCGACAAGCTGTTGATTGGCCTTCTGGTCGTCATCGGCCTTGGCATTTGGCTGTTCACTGGTTTCTATCGGGTGGAAGCCGATGAGCAAGGCGTCGTTACGCAGTTTGGTAAGTTCACGCGGCTCGAAACGCCGGGTCTGCATTACCACCTGCCGTTCCCGATTGAGTCGGTGCAAACGCCAAAGGTTACCCGCGTCAACAAGATTGAGATCGGTGTCGGGTCGAATTCGCGTGTGCAAAACGGTCGTGGTCGGAACGACAACGCAGTGCAGGTTAATCGCAACGCATCCATGCTGACGGGCGATAGTAAAATCGTTGAGCTTGAGTTTGCCGTGTTCTGGCAGATCGCCAACGCTGGCGACTATCTGTTCAACATTCGTGATCCTGAAACCACAGTGCGTGCGGCTGCAGAATCCGTAATGCGTGAGCTGGTTGGCCAGAACACGATTGATTATGTGCTGAAAGATGGCCGTATTCAGATTTCAGCCAATACACGCCAAGGCTTGCAGGCGCTGCTTGATGAATATCAAGCCGGTGTCACGGTCACAAATATTCAGCTTCTTCGTGCTGATCCGCCAGAGCAGGTTATTGCTGCGTTCCGTGACGTGCAGCGCGCAGCTGCGGATAAAGATAAGCTGAAGAAAGAGGGCGAGGCCATACAGCGTAAGATTGTGCCGGAAGCCCGGGGTGAAGCGGCCAAGATCGTGCAAGAAGCGGAAGCCTACAAGCAACGCGTGACCGCGGATGCCGCTGGTGATGCGAACCGCTTCAACAACGTCTTCCAGTCTTACCAGGTCGCTAAAGATGTGACCCGGAATCGGATGTACTTAGAAACGCTGGAAGAAGTGCTTCGTAACGCCAACAAAGTCATCATGAACAATGGCGACGGCCAGGGCGGTAGCGGGGTAATTCCATATCTGCCGCTTCCTGAAATATCCAAGCGGCGCGTTACCGGCCAACCGGAGAAAATCCAATGAACCGCAAAATACTCTTTGGGATCTCCGGCCTTGTCCTGATTGCGATAACCGTTCTAGTGCTGATCACATCAGCCTACAGTGTGCATCAGACCAAAACAGCAATTGTGTTTCAGTTTGGTAATCCACGCGCGGTTATCACCGATCCTGGCCTGCACTGGAAATTGCCCTGGCGATCTGTGAGCTATTTCGAAGCGCGTGTATTGACTTTGGATACGGCTGAAGAAGAAATTCTGGACAAGAACAGCAACCGTCTCGTGGTTGACCTGTTCTCCCGTTATCGGATTAGCGATCCGCTGAAGTTCTTCCAAACTTTGCAGAACCAACGGGCGGCGGCGAACAAGCTCTCTCCGATTATAATCGACAGCATGCGTGGTGTTTTCGCTGAGTATTCTTTGGAAGCGGTGCTTTCTGAGCAGCGGGCTCAAATTATGAAGCGCATTTTGGATACGGCAAATGCTCAGGCGCAGCCACTCGGCGTATCGTTTGTGGACTTGCGCGTTCGTCGTGCTGATTTGCCGGAAGCCAACGCTCAAGCGATTTATGAGAGCATGAATGCTGAGCGTACGCGTGATGCCAACCAGCTTCGTGCCGAGGGTGAAGAAGCCAAGCGTGCAATTGTTGCAGGTGCCCAGCGTGAGGTGGTTGAAATTACGGCGAATGCTCGGCAACGCGCCCAGGAATTCCGCGGACAGGGGGACGCCGATGCAATTCGCATCTATGCTGAAGCCTTTGGCAAAGACCCTGAATTCTATTCGTTCTATCGGTCCATGGAAGCTTACCGGAACGCGCTTGGCGGTGAGGGCACGACATTCGTGCTGTCGCCAGAAAGTGACTTCTTCCGCTTCTTCGGCGAAATGGCAGGCCAAGCGAAGTAACGGGCCCCATAGGCCGCAGGGCGGGGCACTATGTGGGACCTGCTTGCGGCCTTGGGCTTGGCGCTTGTCCTCGAAGGCATACTCTACGCGCTTTTCCCGGCAGCGATGCGGCGTTTCGTGGTGGAAGCGCTGAAGCAGCCAGATACCGCTATCCGGATTGGTGCTTTGGTTATGCTGTTTGTTGGCGTGGGAGTTGTATGGTTTGCGCGATCGTGAACCGGATGGTGCAATTATTGTCAGGCGCGGCGCGGCTATGGTCTTTTCGCTATGTTAGTGTGCGTCATCCTATTAATGCCGGAACCGTACACTTAAAGGACGCCATGACTATGGGATCGATGAAGCGCGTTTCGTTGAAGCTTTTTGCGTTAGCAGCCGTTCTGTTGCTTGCAGCTCAGGTGCCAGTCGCAGTTGTGAATACAGCCGTGGCGCGCGGTGTTGGTGAAAGTTTTGCTGACCTGGCCGAGAAAGCATTGCCTGCGGTCGTTAATATCTCGACGACCCAGACGGTTGTCAGCGAAGGTCGGCCTGAAGTGCCGCCGGGCGTCCCATTCGAAGATTTCTTCAAGGAGTTTTTCGACAAGAACCGCGAAGGCCGCCGCCCGCGCCAATCAAGCTCGCTTGGTTCCGGATTTGTGATTGATCCCTCTGGTATCATCGTTACGAACAATCATGTGATCGCAGATGCGGACGAAATCGTCGTCCGCTTCCAGGATGATCTGGAATTACCGGCACGGGTTCTGGGTCGTGACCCGAAGACGGATTTGGCTGTCCTTAAGGTCGATAGTCCCAAGCCGCTTGTTTATCTTCCTATGGGTGATAGTCAGAAAATTCGGGTTGGCGATTGGGTGATTGCCATCGGCAATCCTTTTGGGCTCGGCGGCTCTGTGTCTGCTGGTATTATTTCCGCCCGGCAGCGCGACATTCGCTCAGGCCCCTACGACACTTTTCTACAGACGGACGCAGCCATCAATAAAGGTAATTCTGGCGGGCCGATGGTCAACATGGATGGCGAAGTGATCGGCATCAACTCAGCGATCTTTTCGCCTACTGGCGGCAGTATTGGCATTGGATTTGCTGTGCCGACGTCTCTGGCCGCACCCATCATCGACCAATTGCAACAGTTCGGTGAAACCCGGCGCGGGTGGCTCGGTGTGCATATTCAAACGGTAACGGACGAAATTGCTGAAAGCCTTGGCCTGGACCGTGCACGTGGCGCGCTCGTCGCATCCGTTTCCAAGCATGGCCCTGCCGCCAATGGCGGTATCAAGGATGGTGATGTCATTCTGGCATTTGATGGCAAGACCGTTGATAAAGTCCGCAAGCTGCCGCGCATCGTCGCCGAAACAAAAATTGGCCGGTCGGTCAATGTCGTGGTCTGGCGGAATGAGCGTGAGCGCAAGCTACGGGTCGTGGTTGAGCGGCTGGATGAGACCAAGACGGCGTCTGTTGCGGCTTCCAGCCGAGGCGGTTTGGGCTCCCGGACAGAGATCGACAACCTTGGCATAATCGTCGGCCCCCTTACGGCTGAAGATAAAGAAGCCGCTGGCATCGCAGATGATGTCGAAGGCGTTCTCATTCTTGCGGTTGAAGATGAAGGACCGGCTAGTAAGAAAGATATCCGCCCGGGTGACGTCATCGTTGAGGTCAATCAGGACCCTGTGCGTCGGCCGAGCGAAGTTGAAGGCCGGCTCGCGGAAGCGGCTTCTGGCAAGCGAAAATCGGTGCTGTTGCTATTGAACCGCCAGGGTGATCTGCGCTTCGTTGCGGTTCGCCCGCGGAAGTCATAGTTCTGGAAAGCTTTTACTCATGGCCAATCTCTCGGCGGAAATTGATCGCCGGCGCACCTTTGCGATCATTGCTCACCCTGATGCGGGCAAAACGACACTTACTGAGAAGCTGCTGCTTTTCGGCGGTGCCATTCAGATGGCCGGTGCCGTTAAAGCGCGCGGCGCGCAACGACGTGCGCGATCCGATTGGCTCAAAGTTGAGCGGGAGCGCGGTATCTCTGTTGCATCCTCGGTCATGTCATTTGATTACGCGAATTTAGCGTTCAATCTGCTCGATACACCAGGCCATGAAGATTTCTCTGAAGACACCTACCGAACGCTGACAGCTGTCGACAGTGCCGTGATGGTGCTTGATGCGGCCAAGGGCATTGAGCCACAGACGCTGAAGCTGTTTGAGGTCTGCCGCCTGCGCGATATCCCCATTATGACCTTCGTCAATAAGATGGACCGCGAAGCGCTGGATCCGTTTGAGCTTATCGATCAAATCCAGGAACAGTTGGCGCTTGATGTCTCGCCTATGTCATGGCCAATCGGGTCCGGTCGTGATTTTAAGGGCTGTTACGACTTGGCGAAAGATAGCCTGATCCTGCTGGAGCGCAGCCGCGAAGGTATTCCTGATCAAGGCGAGCGCTGCAAAGGCTTGGATGACCCGATGCTGGATAATTTTCTGCCAGCTCATGCCGTCGCTGAGCTGCGCGATCAGGCCGAAATGGCGCGGGAGCTATGCCCGGAGTTTGACGAAGAATCCTACCGCGAAGGTCATTTGACGCCGCTGTATTTCGGCAGCGCAATCAACAATTTTGGCGTGCGGGAGCTGTTACAAGGCATCGCAGAGCTTGCCCCGCCGCCGAGCCCGCAGCCCGCCGTTGAGCGTGATGTAGCACCGGAAGAGCCAAAGGTATCTGGCTTCGTGTTTAAAATTCAGGCGAATATGGACCCAAAGCACAGGGATCGGATCGCCTTTGTCCGTCTGACATCTGGCAAGTTCCAGCGCGGCATGAAGCTGAAGCATGTGCGTAGTGGCAAGATGATGTCTATTTCCGCGCCTGTCATGTTCCTGGCGCAGGATAGGGAATTGGCGGAAGAAGCTTGGCCCGGCGATATCGTTGGCCTGCCGAACCATGGCCAGCTGCGCATTGGCGATAGCCTGACCGAGGGCGAGAGCATTCGTTTTACTGGCGTGCCTGACTTTGCGCCTGAATTGCTGCAACGTGTCATGCCGGATGATCCCATGCGCGCGAAGCACCTTGGCCGCGCGTTGACGCAACTGGCTGAGGAAGGCGTTGCCCGAGCCTTCAAGCCATTTATTGGCGCGAACTGGATCGTCGGCGTTATCGGCGCATTGCAGTTTGATGTGCTGGCAGACCGGATCAGGGCGGAATATGGCGTGCCGGTTCGGTTTGAAACGGCGGGGCTGCATACGGCGCGCTGGCTAGCAGCAGATGATCATCGCATTTTGAAAGCCTTCCTTGATAAGAACCGTGGCGAGACCGCGGGAGACCATGATGGCCAGCCCATATTTCTTGCGCGCAACGCGTGGCGTCTTACCAATGCCGAGGAAACCAACCCTGAAATCCGTTTCCTTAGAACGAAAGATCAATCGTCATGAGAAAGCCTAAAAATGCGAAAAAGCAGCTTCTGCACCTGGTTTTTGGCGGTCGGTTGAAAGACACAACCCTCGTTGAGTTTTCAGATGTTGAGGGCCTGGATATCGTTGGCATTTTTCCAGACTACGCCTCCGCCCATGACGCATGGCGCGGGAAAGCCCAAGCCACGATCGACGAAGCTGACATGCGCTATTTCGTTGTCCACATGCACCGCTTGATAGACCCCGAAATCGGTGAGCATCATCACGGCGAAGATGATAATGACTAGGCGCAGTCCGGTGCTCTATCTCACCGATAGCTAGCAATCTTTTCCGCCGAATCTGATTAAGATTGGTCGGAAATTTCTCTGGCGCTGAAGAGTCATCAACTTCAGCAGTCTTCACGAGCCGAAAGGTCATCCCGATGGGCGTTCTTGTTCTCTATATGGTCAAGTATGAAAATGATCAGAAAGCGGCCATGGTCGCGAAGGATGACGTGCGTGACCGCGCGGCGATCCACCGGAAAGCGATTGCAGATTTTGGCGGCAAGCCTATCGCGCAATATGGATCATATGGCGAATATGACATGGTCTACATCTATGAGATGCCAGACGATAAAGCGCTCGCCGCCAATCTGCATCTGACAGATTCCTTCGGTCTCGCCAAATATTCGAAGACCGTGCCGCTCATGGACAGTGGCGATTTTGCAGCTTCATTGAAGCTTGCTGCCGAGACACCAACAGAATATACGCCAGCGACATAGAGCTGACGGCAGCGGCCCGCTGAATACGCACCGCTGCCAATCTCTAATACTCAGCCGCAGCCGCTACCGTCTCTGGCTTCACCCGCTGGCCGCGCACAAGTTTGCCAGGGAGCGCGCCTGTCGGCTCGCCGGCCTCGAACGTCACTTCACCGCTCACAACAGTGTATTCGTAGCCGGACGCACCCTGCATCAACCGTTTGCCGTTTGCTGGTAAATCCTGGATGACATATGGCGCTTCGAAATCAAGCGTGTCCCAATCAATCACGTTCAGGTCGCCCTTCATGCCAACCTTAATACGGCCCCGATCATGCAGGCCAGCCGCATCAGCAGTATCGGTTGTGAGGCGGCGGATGAGTTCAGGTGCATCATATTTGCCGGTCGCTTTGCCCCAGTGCGTCAGCAGCCAGGTGGGGAAGCCTGCATCTAGAATAAACCCCACATGGGCACCACCGTCACCAAGACCCATGATCGCAATGTCCTCCCCCAACAGGCGTTCTGAGGCGGAGAGGCTATAGCCGGTGTAGTTGGTGATCGGCATGTAAATGAAGCCGCGTCCGTCTTTTTCCAGCAGCATGTCATAGGCGACTTCAGGTGCGGAACGGCTTTCGCGGCCAGCAATAGCCTTTGCCGATTCATCTTCTTGCGGGATGTAATCTTTGCCGCTGAACTGGAACATGTAGCTGTAAGATAGCCGGTGGATCAGCGGGAACGTGCTTTCTTTGACCGGGTCTTCGGACAGGATTTGCGCGCGGATAGCCGGATCGCGCAGCTTTGCCACCTTCTCCTCAAGCGGCAGGTCATTCAGCGTTTTGAATGTTGGGCAGCCGGAAAATGGTGTCTGGCTGGCTTGCAGGCCAAGCAGAATGCCGATGGCGCGGGGCGGGAAGACGGGGCGGATATTCACGCCATCTGCAAAAGCCTGCTTATTCATTTCCAGCAGCTGTTCGAACATCTGCTTCTGGGTGTTGCGCTGGGCCAAGGTATAAACCATAGGCCGCCCGCTTTTCTCTGCAACGCGGCGGAGAATGCCGAACGCTTCAACCGGGTTCGGCTCTGCATTGATGGTGTCTGGGGATTCGTCCGTAATCCAGTCGGATACGGCTTCGATCATGCCGGAGCCTGCATCATTCAGGCCCTCAGCCAAGCCCAACAGCTCATCTTCATACACGCGCAATGTCGGCACATATTCGCCAGCAAGCGTCTTGTGGCTGGTTGTGCGGCTGGTGGATACGCCAAATGCACCGGCGCGGACGGCTTCCGCCGTGATCTCACGCATTTTTGCGATATCGTCCGGCGTCGCAGGTTCAAACGCCACGGCGCGGTCACCCATAACGTTTACGCGCAGTGCCGAATGGGGCACCAGTGCGCACACATCAACATCCCGGGGCTTGGCTTCCAGGGCGTCCAGAAATTCAGGGAAGCTTTCCCAGGTCCATTCCAAACCCTCGTGCATTACAGCGCCAGGGATATCCTCAACGCCTTCCATCAGCTCAATCAGCTTGTCGCGATCTTCCGGACGGCAAGGTGCGAATCCAACACCACAATTCCCCATAACAACCGTAGTCACGCCATGCAGCGACGACGGCGTCATGTGTGTGTCCCACATGGCCAGCGCATCATAGTGGGTATGAATATCAACGAAGCCGGGCGTTACCAGCTTGCCCCCAGCATCAATCTCCCGGTCCGCGGTTCCATCAACTTCGCCAACAGCGACAATCACGCCGTCCTTGATAGCGACATCGGCGGCGAATGGTGCTGCACCAGTGCCGTCAACAACAACGCCATTACGCACAATTAAGTCAAATTGAGTAGTCATAGGGTTTCCTCCTGAACAGTCTTTGCTCCAAGCTTAGCGTGGGCTTTGCGAGAGCGCACGGAATATTTGAGGTTTGGCCTTGAGCCAGACACTAAATGCCCGACGATTACAATCGACCAATATGCGGATAAAGCAGGCGTAGGCAGCTGCGTGTTCGCATGGCGGTTCCAGCCCAAATCGCCGAATATTGGCCGACAATTGAAACTAGCAATCTGACTGCCGCGACCTTTGACCCGGAAGAGGGCTGCGTCAACCCACGGGCGATGATTCGACTGGGATGCCTCCTATCCCCATGGTGATTCATTTGGAACAGCAGGCCACAGTTTGCCCCAATCCCGTGGTGACGATGATCGGTTCTTCTAAGAAAGTCGCTGTCGAATATCCCGGTTGGGTCCCGAAGACAAATTGGACGCTCATGCTCCAAATGTTCGCGAAAGCGAAAAAGCGGTGCCTGTTCATAGTGCAGCGGTCGATGATCTCGTCGCGCACGAGATATTGGGAAGTAACGCCGGACGATCATCCGATCAATGGCCACGATAAGTCGCTAAACCTATTAACTGCCCGCCGGATTTAGCGGGCACGGCATATCGATGATACCGGGGCTTGCGCACTCGATTGCGGCGGCTGTTGTGGGAGATTCTCCCGAAATTGATCCGGGATTGTATGAGCCCAGGCGCTTTGAGAATGGCCACAGCAAGTCGAGCAAACTAGGGGCGTCGGGGGACTGGGGTACGGACTGAAGGCGTCCGTAAATCACTGAGCCGCCGCCGGGCTTGCAGTTGCAGTGTAGAGTTCTTGCCGCCCCCTGCGTCGAATGTTGCGGTTAGGATTGATGTTTGGGAAGGCCTTTAGGCTACAAACGATGCCTCTAAGGATAATTCAGGCCAACCCCTAAGCTTTAAGGGGCATGTACCAGCTTTGGTCTGCGCCAGCGCCAACATTGGTGATGCGAACATCTAGCAGGAATGGCTCGCCGGCGGCCTGGGCGTCCCGGCCGCATTTCATTGCAGCTTCAAGCTGGCTTGGGTCGTCGACGCGCATCCCGTCTATGCCCTGAGCCTTCGCCAGCATGACAAAATCGATTTCTGGGTCGCCGAGGAAGGTTTCGGGGTAGCGGTTCTGGTCCGCCATATTACCACCCCATGCCGCGAAGTTAGTGCGGACGGTCTGGTACTGCATGTTGTTCCAAACGATCGTGAGGATCGGCAGGTTATAGCGTGCCATGCTCCAGAACGCCGATGAGCTGTACATGACGGACCCGTCGCCGATGCTTAGCGTCACGGGCCTGTCCGGCGCGCCCAATTGTGCGCCAACAGCACTGCCAGGGCCGTAGCCCAGGCTGCCGCCATAGGTGCGCACCATGGACCAGTCGTTATCCCCATAGCCAAAGGGCATGAGGTGATCAGCGGCTTTGAAGTTCTCGGACACCATCAAGGTGTTGCCTGCCAGCGTGCGCGCCATCACATCGCCCAGATATTCTGGATGGATCGGCGTGTCTGTGGCGCGGCTGGCGGCTGTGATGGTCTGGCCTTCTGCCCGGGCTTTGCTTTGGGCGATCAGCGCTTGCTTGCGCTTTTGGATATGCTGCAAATTCGAATGGTCTGGCTTCCACTGGCCGTTAATGGCCGTCAACGTATTACGGACGTTCCCCAGCACATCCAGGTCAACAGCGAAGGTTGATCCCAGCATGGATGGATCATGGCCAATCGCCATGATGGTGCCTGCATCTTGAAACTTCTCATCGGCAGCACCAGCGCGGGTGTTCTGGCGATATCCCACACAGAATACCACGTCATAGCCACCTTCTGGGATGGTATCAATCATGCCAATATAGTTCGGGTGCTTCATGGGGAAGGCCCCGTAGTCGTAGAAACCGACGGCGGTCGGGAGAGCGTAGTTTTCCGACAATTCCAAGATTTCGCGCCCGGCCCCCGCTGACTTTACATCGGGGCCGACGAGCAGCATCGGGTTTTCGGCATTCAGCAGCGCATCATGCATTTTGGAGATCGTGGTCTCGCGCGGAGTCTCTGGAACCTCCAGCGGGCGCGCGGCCTGGATCACGCCTTCAACGCCCTTGGCGTCCAAGGCCGGGCTACCAAATCCTAGATATACCGGTCCGCTCGGCATAGACATGGCTTCCTTGAACGCCCGGCGCGTCGCCAGCGGAATGCCTCGCGGATCGGATACTTCCCAGCGCTTCTTGGTGACATCCTGCACCGTACTCATCTGCGAGAAGCCGCTGGATGCACCAAGCGTGTTGTGGTCACCAAAGGAGCCATTGTCCCGAAACGCAGCCGTTACCACCATCGGCGTGCCATCGAAATAGGCGTTGAACAATTGGCCGGAGCCTTGCCTGGTTCCAGCCGCTAAATGCACATTGACGAAGGATGGTTTGTTGGCGGCTTTTGCATAGCCATCGGCGGCGGACAGCACTAGCGCTTCATTCAGCAGCAGGACAGGTTGCACGCCAGGCACGGTCAGAAACGCGTCAAAGAACCCGGCTTCAGCGCTGCCCGTGTTGGTGAACGCATACTCGACGCCCTGGGCGACTAATTGGTGCATCAAAAGCTCACCACCGGTGCCAGTGACTTTTTGTTTGTCGCTCATCACACAATCTTCCCCGCTGAATTACTTCTATGAAGAACTATAGGCGCCTATTGATTAGCCAAGCAATCCGGTACGCTGACCTCCCTTTCTGGAGACGGCCCGCACATGAAGCGCCCTGACCTGTATGATCCGCTACCCATCGTGGACGCCCACCATCACCTTTGGAACCTGGAAGGCGACCTCGCATATCCATGGCTCACAAGCGGCGAGCATTCGTATCAGGGTGATAATTCGGCCCTGAACCGCACATATCTGCCGGATGAGTACTTCCGGGATACAGCACTCCATAACGTCATCGCGACGGTACATATTGAAGCTGAATGTGATCGTTCGGAGCAGGTTGAGGAGACGGCTTGGGTCTCTGCCCAGGCCAAGGTAACCGGGATGCCCAACGCTATTGTCGCCCACGCCTGGATTGATGAGCCGAACTCTGAGGAAATCTTGGGACGGCAGAAAGCGTTTCCTCTGGTTCGCGGCATTCGAACCAAACCAATTATCGCCAATGGCCCCAATGACAGCGTTGCAGGCCAACCGCGCAGTCTACAAGACCCCAAATGGCGGGCAGGGCTGGCGCTGCTGGAGAAATACCATCTGTCCTGGGACCTCCGCGTGCCTTGGTATCATTTGAGTGAGGCTGCCGAGGTCGTGGCGGAACACCCAAATCTCCGCATCGTGCTGAACCACACGGGCTACCCCATGGATCGCTCGCCAGAAGCACTGGCCGTATGGCGGAAAGGCATGGAAGCTGTGGCGGCCTGCCCGAACGTGTGGTGCAAGATCTCCGGCCTACCAGTTCTGGGGGCACCTTATACCGTCGCCAACAACCAGCCGATCATTCTGGAAGCCATTAGCACATTCGGCGTAGACCGCTGCATGTTTGCCTCCAACTTTCCGGTCGATGGCCTGAAAGGCAGCTGGGACCACATCTACACCACCTACAAACGCTCCGTCGCAGCTTTCAGCCAAAAAGACCGCGAGAAATTATTCGCAAAGAACGCATTGGCGTTCTATCGGATTGAAGCTTAGCTCTGCGTAGCTAAGCGTTTGCCCGGGGTGGGCAGGCGTGCTTGCAGAACTTGGCCGGTGGCGGATTCTGTGATGTACATGTCGCGCATGTCGGGGCCGCTGAAGGCGATGTTGGTGGTCATCAGGCCTTGGGGGCATTGGACGCGGTAGAGCGGTTCGCCGATTGCGGAGAATATCCATATGCAGCCTAGCCCTGCATGGGCGACGACGACACCGCCTGCGTCTGTCAGTGCCAATCCATCCGGCCCGCCAAGGCCGCCAGATAACTGCACAAAAATGCCAACTTTGGAGGGGCCGCCATCAGGCATGATGGGCATCCGCCACACAGCATTGCCGCGTGTGACGCCGATATAGAGGATGCGTTCATCTGGGCTCAACACCAGGCCATTGGGGCTAGGAATACCGTCCAGTATGAGTCTGAGATCACCATTTGGTGACAGGCGGAAGATGCGGCCTGAAGGGTCTTGCAGGCCGGTTTGGCCTTGGTCTGTGAACCAGATCGCGCCATCTGCTGCGACAGTCAGGTCATTCACCCCCTTGAACCGCTCCAACCGGTAGCGGGTGCAGTGCGCGCGCACGTCGCCAGTCGAGGGATCAATCTCCATCAGGCCATGTTTGTAGTCGGCGACCATGAGCGATCCGTCCGCCATGACCTTCATGCCGTTTGGCTCACCATCATATTCCGCAACGACTATCATATCGCCCGCTGGGCTGACCTTAAAAATGCGGCCCCAGGCAATATCGACAATATAGAGATTGCCAGCGGCGTCGAATGCCGGGCCTTCCAGGAAGCAATCAACAGGCGCGCCGTGGCGGTTAATAACAGCCCATTCCGGCACTTGGCCAGTACGACGCAGGCTATCCGGAACGCTAGCGAACACTTCGGCCTGGATGGTTACGGCTTCAGGGAAAGGCATTTGGGTGCTCCTGAGGTTATTGCCTAGCGGCAGGCTTCCCCCTCACCCAGTCCTCTCCCCAGTTGGGGGGCACGAGTTCTAAAAGAAAAACATGCAGCCTCTGTGAGGGTCTCATCGCTACCCACAGGGGGTGAGAGGGGTCAAGGTGGGGGGGGGAGTCTGCAGTAACAGAACCGGTCGATCAACCTATCGCGGCGCGTAAGGATTGTCCGTTCGGCGCAGAACAAAACGGATTGGCGTGCCGGGAAAATCGAAGTTTTCTCTGAGTTCGTTGGAGAGATAGCGAACATATGTGTCCGGCATGGCGTTCTTATCTGCGCCAAAAAGCGCAAACGTTGGAGGGCGGCGCTTGATCTGAGAGATATAACGCACCTTGATCCGCCGACCGCTGACGATTGGCGGCGGGTGCCGTTCCATTGCTTCAGACAGCCAGCGGTTCAGTGCACCGGTAGGCACGCGCTTATTCCAGACGTCATAGGCGTCCGTCGCTGCAGATAAAAGCCGGTCTACCCGCTGGCCCGTCAAGGCGGAGAGGGTTGTTACCGAGATACCTTTAACATCAGGCAGGGATGTCATGATACGGTCGCGGACGCGCTGCAATGCTGCTTCACGATCCTCAACGGTATCCCACTTATTTACCCCTAAAACCAGCGCACGGCCCTCTTGGATAACGTGATGGGCGATGGTTAGGTCCTGGCGTTCCAGGCCTTGCTCAGCATCAATGATGAGTGCCGTGACGTCTGCAAAGCGAACGGCTTCCAGCGTGTCATCGACGGATTTCTTTTCTACCCTGTTTGTTACGCGGGCGCGGCGCCGCATGCCGGCCGTGTCGAACAGTTTTATCGGGCGGCCCTGCCATTCGAAATCAACAGCAATGGAGTCTCGGGTAACGCCGGGCTCTGGCCCGACAAGTGCACGGTTTTCGCCTAGAATTTGGTTCAGAAGTGTTGACTTGCCGACGTTCGGTCGACCGATGATAGCGAAGCGGATCGGGCGTTCCGGGTCATCCACGACATCCGCGTCAACACCGCCACTATCAGAGTTTTCAAGCGTATCTATTTCGCCCAAGGGATCAATACCAGCCTCTTCGATAAGCCGCTGGATGGTATCATAGAGGTCGGACATGCCTTCGTTATGTTCAGCGGAAATCGGCACGGGTTGGCCAAGGCCAAGTTCCCAGGCTTCGTGCATGCCACCCTCGCCCGCTTTGCCTTCACACTTGTTGGCGATCAAGGCGACAGGTTTCCCGGCGCGGCGGAGCAGTTGGCCAAAGCTGCGATCCAGCGGCGTGATGCCCGTGCGGGAATCGATCAGCATTAGTGCGCAGTCTGCTTCGGCTAATGCGGCTTCTGTTTGGCCGCGCATAGCAGCGGCCATGTCGCCCGGCTCGCGGTCATCAAATCCAGCGGTGTCGATGACGGTAAATGTGAGGTCAGCTAAGTTGGCGTCGCCATAGCGTCGATCACGGGTGACGCCGGGCTGATCATCCACAATTGCCATGCGCCGCCCGACCAGACGGTTGAATAGCGTCGATTTTCCCACATTGGGGCGGCCTACCAGGGCTATCTTTGCCATTATTTGTAAGCGGCCAGAACGCCGCTATCTGTCAGCACATACATAGTGCGGTTAGCGACGATCACGGGCAGGCTTGTATTGCCTGGCAGGTTGATCTTGTGTGCAAGCCTGCCATCTTCAGCCTTGAAGAACATGGCTTCACCCTTACCGCGCGTGACAATCAGATGCCCGCCTGCTGCAACGGGGCCTGAATAGACTTCTGGACGCAGCTTATCCGCGTCGATATCGCCTGCGGCGGCGTTCAGATCAATTGTCCATGCGATGGCCCCGTCGCTTTGGCGGAGGGCAGCGAGGTTGGGTTGGTCGGTGACCATGTATAAAAATGCGCCTGCAACGGCGGGCGTTTGATTGCCGCCAATTGCCCTGTCCCAAATGCGGGAGCCTGTCGCGAAGTCAAAACCAGCAGCCAGGCCTGCAGCGCCGATTGCGATCACTTCGCCATCTGAAATTACTGGTGATGCGCGAACGGCGGGAATGGCTTGCGCTACGCCAAGGCGGCGGACGGCTGTCAGCGCGTCATCCCAGGTTATCCGGCCATTGGCAGCTCGGAACGCAACGATCTCACCGCTCGTCGTGGCGGCAATGACAGCGCCCTGGCCAGCTGCGGGTGACGCACCGCCAAGCAATGCGGCCGTCGCAGGCGGCGCTTGGAATGACCATCTGGTTTTGCCGGTTTCGGCGTCTATCGCCAGCAGGCGGTTATCGATTGTAATGACGAACACCTGTCCGACATCAACCGTCGGTGCTGAGCGGGATGGGGTTGGTAATGCTGCCCGCCAGCGTTCAGCACCGGTAGCACCATCAAGGGCTACCAGTTCGGCGAACCCGGCAGCGAAATATAAAACGCCGTCCGCGTAGGCGAGCCCGCCGCCAAAACCGTCGCCTTCCTCTTCAGGCGTCGGATCAACGCGCCACACTTCACGGCCCGTATCTGTGGCGACAGCGGAAATTTTGCCACCGGCATCTAGGGCATAAACAGTGGTTGATGATGCAACGGGCGGGTAGACAATCCGCCGTTCTTCGCCATTGTCGCCTTCACCAATATCCGCAGTCCACGCGAGGGATGGGACGGGTGCGAGTGCGCGATGGCCAGCGTCATGCCTTGGGCCGCCATAAGGCTGTTCCCATGCACCTTCAGTAGCCGGGGGCAAGGCTGGGCGGATTTCGCCGGCAGTTGGATCGGGCTTAGCCTCACCAGCTTGCTCAAGAATAGCGATCCGTGTGCCTGGGAGCCGCGGGGCTTCCGGTGTGCCGAAGTAGCTGTCGGACCCGCAACCAGCAAGCAGCAGTATCGCCCCCATCAGCAACGGCCGAAATTGGCGGGCGCTGGGTCCAGACATGTCCGTTTAGCCTTTCGGGAACGCGGTTAGTGCCGCATCTGCCCGTGTACGAAGGCCGATTGGCGCAGTGGTGTCAGCGCTAATGGCCTCAAGCCGGGCCTTTGCAGCGTCGAGCTTGCCGAGCTTCCATTCCAACATGGCCGCATACTCATTCGCGAGTGCGCGCCAAGGCCTGCCTTCCGCCGTGAGAGGATCAACCAGCGGCAATAGTGTTGCTGGATCTTCCTCATAGGACCGGAGGCCCAGCGCCAGTAATTTCGCTAGTTCTCTGTAGCGTTCTGGCGCGTCAAGCGATTCGACGGCGTAGAGCGCCTGAAGTGCAGCTTTGCGGTCACCGGCTTTTTCGTGCGCTTCAGCTTCCCGCATCCGCGCGAGGGCGGCATAGCCGTCTCTAGCGTCATTTGGGATAGCAGCGAATGCCGTTGCGGCTTCTTGCGCTTTATCTTCAGACAACAGCGCGCCTGCGGCTAGGTAAGCGTCCCCGGCTGCTGCGGCTTGGCTTTCCTGATACTCGCGCCAAAGCGTTGTGCCAGCCACTCCGGCGATGACCAAGATCACGAAAAATCCAACAATTGGGCCATATTTCTTGGCCGATTGCTGCATTCGCTCGCGTCTTACGTCTTCATCTACTTCATCGAAGATGTCGACCACGTCATCATCCTTCTAGTATGGGGTGGCAGAGCGTTGATCGCACCATATATTTGTGGGAGGTATTGCGCAATTCCAGTAGTGACTTGATTTGGGCTTTACGGCGCGCCAATTCAGCGCGAACATACAGTTTCCGATGAAACGCAACCGAGGTCCGGCATGACCACCCTGGTCGATCTCAAGTCTTACCGGACGTCGCGCCGTCAGGTGTTCTTCCAAAAGGATGAGCTCCGGCGGTTAATGAACCTTTATAGCAGTCGCGTTATGACCGGCGAGTGGAAAGACTATGCCATTGATTTCGGCCAAGGCATGGCAACGTTCACCGTGTTCAAACACACGTTCGATGCGCCGATATACAGCATCGTGAAAATCCGCCGACGTACAGGTGGCGAAGAGTGGCTGGTTTTCTCTGGCAAAGAACGGTTAAAGCGCAGCGGCTCCTTAGAGGGCGCATTGGCGTACTTCGACAAAAAGCTAACAGTGGTTCGCTAGGTCTTGATGCTATTGCGGGCTTAGACTTGCGGATTTTCAGGGCCCGTTATCGCCGCTATCGGACATGTTGGTCAGCCCCCACTGAGTGGTCCGGGTGTAATGTTAGTGCATCGACGATCTCTGCTCTAGGGGCATGACCACTTCAGGGGCTGGCGGCCGCCAGCCCAAAGCTCTGTTATGGCGCTTGCGTTTATAGTGCTGTCGCCATTGTTCGATGATGATTTTGGGCTCCTTGAGTGTGTAGAATATTTCGCTGTTGAGCAGCTCATCCCTGAAGCGGGGATTGAAGCTCTCGCAGTACCCGCTCCCCCTTGCTATACTTCCCAGATGACCCGACTAATCATCCTTCCTGTCCTGCTCCTAACCCTCTTGGAGGGAACACCTGCGTTCGGAGATAAAAATGTTATTTGAAAAAAACCGGTTACTAGGTATTTTATTGTATTTGATATTAGCATTCTCATGCTTGGTTCAAATAACGCAAGAATTAGGTCTTCACGAATTTCATTATTTTAAATCACACCACGGGTTATTAATATTTGCAATAGGAGGTCTAATCGATTATCTTAACAGTACATGGGAGAATTTTATTGAAGCAAGAAACAAAAAATAAAACAGTATTTTGTGAATACGTCCGTAAGAAATACAAAGGGTGTTGAGTAGGGATTGCCCACCCTATCCAGAACTGCCAATGATTTTCTAATCTATAAAATCAAGGTACTGGTACTTCCTGTATCTCAATCTAAAAACAACGCATCCACCTCATCCATCGTGCTTTTTGTGCGGGTGATGTAATCCGTCATCTTCTCCGTCTGTATCTGCCCATAGTGTTCTTCAATGTATTTCACACTGCACCCCATTACCTTGGACAAGGATGAAAACATCCACATTGCCGAGTTGCAATCTGTAAGTCGCATAGGTGTGCCGGAGTGAATATTAGGTGTAATCCTCTGGAAATTCCGTGATGCCACTCTCTGCCCATATCACATATCACATACCATGTGGCGGTTCTTTGTATCCTCCTGAATAGGCGTAATCAGGGTGAGATGAGATGGCCTCATCATCATGCATATCTATTCTCATTATTCTTTGTTTTTTAAAGCGGCCTTCTGCTCCGTGCTGAGATTATCGCCAAACTGATAGTCTGATTGCTTCCCATCCCAAGTTGCTTGCCATCCATGTCGACCAAATTTTTTATCTTCAAAAAATCCACTCATAAACGCATCGCAATTTGAAATGGTGTCGTAGACTGGAAGACCAGTGCTATCTCGTAATGCATTCGCATAAGCGGGTAACTCAGTACACTCCAGAAGGATGCACCCAACATTCGGATTTTTTGCTAGAAATTTGTTAGTCAGGTCAATAATTCCTGGCTCAACCTTCTCGACGTCAACTCTCTTACCCTCGACCACGGCTTCAAATCCGGGGACATCCTGGCAACCCACAATTTTAAGCCTGTGGTCATGGGCTGGAAGATTGCATACACGATCCAACTCTTCCTCAATCGGCTCAAGGGCATCACTATTCGCCGTAAATATTGCTATTTCTTCGTCGAAATTTAGAGTCAGCAAAATTGAGGGTAGTTGAATTAGACAGGATAAAAAGACCGGCAGATTGGTATTTTCTTTGACCAACTCTTGAATATTGATCATGAAGCCACAGTCACCGGTGATGCCACAGACATTCTGACTCTCCAAAAACCTGACGGCATCAATACACTGAGACTTTACTTCATCCGTCAATGCTCCCGTTTGGCACATTTCAAAAGTTAAACCTGGGATTACTCGATAACAAACTTCGTAATTAAATGATCCAGGATGATCGATGTCTCCCGGAGCGGGAGGATAATTATAATCTAACCGGAGTATACCGAGTACCGGGTTGTCTTTCTTAGTCAATTTAAACTGCTCCATTGAAACCAGCTATTTTTCAGAAACTCGCGTTTCGCCGTGATTATTTCTCCATAAAGCACTGTGGCAAATCGTCGTCGTCGTGTCCTACTCAAAGTCGTAGAACTCCGTCTTGGGGTTTGATGCCGATGTCGGGTTTTCACCAAGTGCTAAATCACCTTGCAATTTCTCATTTGGGGTTCTACCCACTTGCTTATTTTTTGATGCCGGACTCATTGAAATCAATAATGCCCCAAGTTTGAATCTACTTTGAAACTTTCAAACTTAAACCATTGATTCTATTCTAATTTGAATCTACTTTGAAAGTCCATTTATACTATTAAGTCATTGTTTTCATTGACCAATTGTTTATACATATTACTCCCACTCAATCGTGACAGAGGTAAATAACTCCTTATTATCAATGAGTTACAAAAAGTTTCAAACTTGTTTCAAACTTTCTATATCCGACAATTCACCCGTTCAGTCGTTAGGGTACTATCGTGAATGAGTAGTAACCGTTGGAAATCCTAAGTTCCCTACTGTACTCCACATTGAGACTTTCAAACAGGATTTTCAGACATATCAACTCCGATCTGGCTGACAAAATTGGGTGATCCGGTAAATCGTTCTAATTCGGTGCAGGAACCCCGTCAGAAGACCCTGAGAGGACGCCCACTGCGTCTGGGTGTCAATTGCACACCAATGTGACCATACGCAACAAACCCCTCGCACTGGCGTATCTGACGTTCCTGCGGCACATTTCGTGCTATAGAATAAAGTATAGTCAGAAATGACTTATTTTAGTCGGAGAGACGTTCATGGATATATCGAAACTCCAACCGCATCCTGAGAACCATCGCATTTATGGTGCCCAAGACCTGTCTGAACTTGAACATTCGTTGATGACCTATGGTCAACTCGAACCGTTAGCTATCACCAAAGACAACAGAATAATTAGTGGTCACCGTAGATTCACCGCAATGTCTAATCTGGGTTGGACAGACGTTGATGTAAGGATTGTCGAACCG
>CBFIAF010000039.1:0-29621 GCA_965660545.1 Alphaproteobacteria bacterium
CGAGCGCGCTCTAATCTCAAACGGCAGTGGTAAACTGTTACGCCGCCAGTGGTCCGTCTTTACGCCACCGTTGACAAAACCGGAATCCCTTAGCGGCTTTGGAATGGCGGCTGATATGCTTAAAATTGCTGGTGGCCCAACCGTCTATGATTGGCGCGCTACAGGCATGATAGCGACAGTCACGTTACCGATCTTGTAGGCCTCGCATGGTCACCGCCAAGCCATTTTCTGCCAGTCGCTATCTTCGCCCGAAGCTGCTTTTTCTGGGTCGTAGGCGAAGAGCCATTCTTGGCCGGGGGGGAAGCCTTCGCCGATGCTGGCTTGCATGGACCGGAAGCGTTGGTTGCGGCGGGCCAGTGCAGTTTCGTCTGACATATGAAATAGCGTTTGCGCGGCGCGGCTCGCACCCTGGACCTGGGCTGTGCGTTCCTGGCGAAGCGCCTGATAACTGACCAGCGCCTCGTCCGCATTGGCTGAAAGCGCCAATCGCCGCGCCAGGACCCAGGCATCCTCGATGGATTGGGTCGCCCCCTGTGCATGGAAAGGCAGCATCGCGTGGGCTGCGTCTCCGATCAGCGCGATGCGGCCTTGGACCCAGCTTTCTAGCGGTTGGCGATCGTATAGCGCCCATTTAAACGGTGGCGCAGATTGTTCGATTAGGCCGCGCACCATGGGGTGCCAACCATCATATTCCTCCAATGCAGCTTCGGTGGTGCCTTGGGTCGTCCAGCTTTCACGGGTGTCGCCATCGGAAGGTCCAATGCCGATCCAGTTGATGAGCTCGCCGCCAGAGACATAATAGATTACCACGCTCCGCTTCGGCCCCATCCAGATATAGCTGTCATGTTCAAACCCAAGTGACTGGGCGACGCTGGACGGGGTCAATCCGCGCCAGGCCATGCAGCCGGAAAACTGCGGTGCTTCCGGCTCAAACACTTGCTCCCGAATGCGGCTGCGCACACCTTCTGCTGCGATCAACACATCCCCTTCGACGCGGCTGCCATCCGCCAGTTCGGCCCAGGCTCGCGCGCCATCTTCACCGACTTCGCTGACATGGGCGTTCATCTGGATGCGATCATCCTCGCCTATCTCTGCCAGAATGGCGTCCAGCAAGTCTGCGCGGTGGGCGTGGAAATAGGGGGTGCCGAACGTTTCGTGCACTGCGTCGCCCAAAGGCGTCGTCAGCAGCGGTTCAGCCGTATCCCAAGCGACAAATCGATGATGGCCAGGGCGGACAACACGCGCCTGCAACCGCTCCATAACGCCCAGATACCCCAGGGTGCGGGTGGCGTTTGGGCTGAGCTGAATGCCAGCGCCCACGGCTTCAAACTTCGGCGCTTGCTCCAGCACTACATAGTCGATGCCCTGGCGGCGCAGCCCCAGAGCCAAGGCCAATCCAGCGACGCCGCCGCCAACAATCACAACCCGCATAATCAAATCCTCAATTCCAAGACCGCTTGCGACTCTAACCCACGTTGACCGGAATTTCACGGGCAATATGCTTCGAAGAAATTTCGTTTCCTTTGCAGCCGGAGCCTGCTTCCATGGATTTAAGTCCGCCCGCCCCGCGTAAGCTCTTGCATGTGCGCTCGGTTGAATGCCGTGGTTATGCCCGTAAGGATGGGCTTTGGGATATCGAAGGCTCGATTACGGATGTGAAGACCTATCCGTTTGAAAGCCGTTTTCGGGGGCTGGTGCTGGCGGATGATCCGGTGCACGAAATGGCGATCCGGCTAACGGTTGATAATCGCCTGAATATTGAGCGCGCCGAGGCCTTCACTCGCCGCAGTCCTTATGAAGTGTGCCCCAGTGCCGCCTGGGCGTTCTCCAAGCTGGCAGGCCTGCGCATTAAGAGCGGATGGATGAATGAGGCTAAGGAACGGTATGGCCGCGCTAAGGGCTGCACGCACTTATTGGAGCTGCTTTATCCTGTCGGCACGACCGCATTCCAAACAGTATTCGCTTATCGTGAGCACTTGCTGAGAGAGCAAGGCCTGCCTGAGGGTGAGGCCATGCGCCGACGCGGGCCGCCGACAAATTCTTGCTATGCCCTGGCGGAAGATGGACCGGTTGTTAAGCGCCTTCAGGCAGAAGTAGCCAAGCTGAAGGCTGCTGAAGACGAGAAAGAACTAGAGAAGAAGGAAGCCAGCTGATGACCCCGTCAGAATTCGCCGGTGCTGAACTCACGCGCATTATGGAAGCCGCTAAGGCAGAAAACGTCGATGGCCCTGCCGCGCTCCGCTCGCTCTTGGATGCTGCAGCCGCTGCGTTGGCGGATGTTTCTGGTGTGGAGGATGCGCAGAATGAGCTGACCTTCATTGCGCAGAATATGGGCGATGACGAAGACCATGTCTTCATGCGGCCCTAGGGGCAAGACCAATGGCGATCGCGAAAATTCGGGCGGATCGGGCACTGGTGACGCGGGGCCTGGTCGAAACCCGGTCTAGGGCGCAGGCGTTGATCATGGCGGGCAAAGTCTTCACCGGCGAACAACGTGTGGAGAAGCCCGGTGCGCAAATCCGAGAAGACAAGCCGCTGGATGTGCGCGGGCAGGATCATCCCTGGGTCGGGCGCGGCGGGTTAAAGCTCGCCCATGCGATTGAGCATTTCGGGTTAGACGCAGTGAGCACCACTGCGATAGACGTTGGTTCTTCCACCGGCGGGTTTACGGATGTACTGCTGGCGAATGGTGCCGCGAAAGTGTTTGCGGTCGATGTGGGCAAGGGCCAACTCGCTTGGAAACTGCGCACGGATGATAGGGTCGTCGTGCTGGAAGGCCAGAACGCGCGGCACCTGACAGCTGAACACATTCCGGACCCAGCAGGGGCGATTGTATGCGATGCCAGCTTCATCGGCCTCGCCACAGTATTGCCAACGCCGATGAGCTTTGCGGCAAGCGGCGCGTGGATCGCTGCGCTTATTAAACCGCAGTTTGAAGCGGGACGTGGTAATGTTGGAAAAAATGGCGTCGTAAAGGACAACGCCGTGCGCGAAGCCGTGGTAGACCGCGTTCAGAATTGGCTGGCTAACGATATGGGCTGGCAGGTCACGGGCATAACGGAAAGCCCGATTACAGGGGCTGAGGGCAATGTCGAATACCTCATCGCGGCGACGAAGCCGTAAACCGGGCCGCCCAAAACGCCGGGCGCTCGCGCCGATTGATGCCAATATCACAGTCGAAAGGCTTGGCGCGCTAGGCGACGGTATTGGCGCGCACAATGGCGCGCACTTTTATGCGCCAGGGCTGTTGCCGGGTGAGGACGCACGTGTGCGTCTTGGCGACAAAAAGGGGGACGGTCGAATTGCTGAGGTGCTGGAAGTTCTTCTGCCCGCACCGGAACGGGTCACCCCTGCATGCGCCTATGCAGACCAATGCGGCGGCTGCGCAGTCCAGCATATGGCGGAGGATGCGTATCTCAGCTGGAAAGAAGGCCTGGTCGATCAGGCGCTTGGGAGCCGAAGCCTGGAGCCAGAGACACGCTTGCCACTGCTTCGTATGGGTGAAGGCCGTCGGCGGTTGCGATTTGCTGCCATTGGCCGGACTGGCGGGGCTATCCTTGGCTTCAATGCCCATGCAAGTCGCCAGATCGTGCCGATAGATAAGTGCATTGCCGCTGTTCCAGACTTGGCGGAACTGCCTGTCGCATTGCGCCCGCTGCTGGACCGATTGCTCCAATCCGGCGAAGCGGGAGATGTTGAAGCCTGGGCTTCACCTGCAGGGCTAGATTTGCTGTTGATCCGAAGTCGCCCGCTGGATTTAACCGAACGACGGGCTATCGCGGACTTCGCCGACGCGCAAAATATCGCCCGGTTCGCATGGGTCGCTGAAAACGGGGACATCACTGAAAGTGTTGCCGCACGCCGCACGCCGTTGATTACCATAGGTCGCGTCTGCGCTGCGCCCGCCCCTGGCGCATTCCTGCAGCCAACCAGTGAGGGCGAGCAGGCGATGGCTGACTTCGCCGCAGAACATCTTCAAGGTGCCAAACGTATCGCAGATTTGTATACTGGATGGGGGCCATTTGCTCTCCGTCTTGGCGGTGATGGCGTGCATGTGGCGGCATATGAAGGTGCTCCGGCAATGATCGCGGCGTTGAACCAGGCGGCAGGGCAGGCGGGGCTTGGTGGCTTCGTTAAAGGCCATGTGCGGGACCTGGCGCGGCAACCCCTGCGGACGGATGAACTGAAGCCCTATGACGCCGTGCTGTTGGACCCGCCCCGAAGCGGTGCCGCGCACCAGGTGGAATCCCTAGCGATTGGCGGACCCGACCGGATCGTCTATCTGTCTTGTAATCCGGCAGCTTTGGCGCGGGATGGGCGGGTGCTCGTGGATGCTGGATATCGCTTCCGCATCGCCCAGCCCATTGATCAATTCCGCTGGACGCCGCATCTGGAAGTCGCGACTTTATTCGAACGCAGCGAGGCTTAACTTAGCAGGCAGCGTATCTAATAGGTCAGACGCGACCAGCCTTGGCCCGAAGCGGAAGGCTGCCTCGCCATGCAGCCACACACCTGCGCACGTTGCATCGAAGGCGCTGGCACCACCTGCCAGCAAGCCGGTGATGATCCCTGCCAGGACATCGCCTGAACCCGCAGTCGCCAATTTGGGCGGCGCATGGGCACTGATTGCCGCACGGCGATCTGGAGCGGCGATGACGGTATCTGTACCTTTTAGAACAATTACAGCGCCGGACAGAACGGCTGCAGCGCGGGCTTGTTCAAGCTTCGAGCCTGCGATGTTGCCAAAGAGCCGCCGAAACTTGACCGTGTGCGGCGTCAGAGCGGCAGCGGGTGCGGCACGGTTCATTTCGAATAGCGCGTCTGGCATATCCGAGAAAAGCGACAGCGCATCAGCGTCCAGTTCCAATGTGCGGCCTGCTGCACCCACGGCCTCGGCAAGGTGCCGAGCGTGATAGTCCAAGCTAAGGCCGGGCCCAAGTGTGAGGACGGAAAAGCGTTTCTAGTCCAGCAGTGCCTTATATCCAGCCACACTATCAATGGGCCGCACTATGACAGCGAGTTCCGCTGCTGCGTATACTGGCCAAAACCGCCGAGGCGCTGCAACGGTGGCAGGGCCTGCACCAGACCGAACCGCTGCCAGCGCCGTTAACCGGGCGGCACCTGTCGTTTCGGCACCACCGGCGATCAGCGCATGACCGCGCGTATACTTGTGGCCAGATGGGGCTGGGCCGCGTGCTGTTTCAGGCCAGAGCGCGGGGTATTTTGAAACGTCTGAATATTGGACGCAGCGCTGTCTGGCACTCCGATGTCAGCCGTAATGATCTCCCCGCAGACAAAGCGCCCTGGTGCCAGCAGATGGCCACGTTTCTGGCGGAAGAAGGTGACGGCGAGCTGGGCTTTTGCGACTGCCCCAAGCCTCTGGCCGGTATCGCCATTCACGCCAGATGGCAAATCGACGGCGATAATCGGTGCTGGATGTGAAGCAATCACCCCGACCAAGGTCAGAACTGGGCCTTCAAGCGAGTGACTAAGGCCAGCGCCAAAGAGCGCATCAACGATGCGTTTGGCATCATCTAGAGCGTTGGGCGATGCCGTCTCTACATCGTCTTTCCATCGTGCGGCGTGATGGGCGGTGTCGCCTTTGAGCCTGTTTCGGTCGCTAACGAAGGCGATGCGGACGGGCCATCCGGCATCTGCCAGCAGGCGCGAGATCACCCAGTCATCTCTGCCATTATCACCGGGGCCAGCCAGAACCACAAGCGTGCAGGGTGCCCAGCGGCGACGAATGGCATTTGCGACCGCAGCGCCTGCATTCTCCATTTAATCTATGCCGGAGACGCCGCATCGGATCGCCGCTTCATACGTTGCATACGTGTCCGCTGTTGTCAGAATTTAGAGGCCGGCGGAGCGCATGGGATTATTCCTGGCCACTGATCCGTTTGCCACCATACGTGGACTTCACCCAACCAACAGGCCAATCGTCATCATGCAGCTTCCCGGCTTCCATCCGCGCATTGATTTCTTTCAGAACAATCGCGGTGATGGGGCGAATTTTGAGTTCAAGCGCCGAATCGATATCGCGCCATTCCAGCTTTAGGAGCTCGCCGTCTGGTTTTTTGATGTCATGGACGACTTGGTCATAATCGGCAGCGAAGAAGCGAGCGTTGAACCGGCGTGGCCGGGCAGCGGGGGTGACGGCGCGATAAACATACGTCAGCCCGTCCAGCTTCGGTCCGAATCCGGTATCGTAAAATTCTTCCCAGCCTTTTTGGATGCGCGCAGGCTTGGTTGCGATCTTCTCACCGATGACCAGCCCAGCTTCTTCAAATGTTTCGCGAACGGCGGCCAGGGCCAGGGCCTGCGCGCGATGCGGTGTTGCGGAGGAGGAAAGCCGCTCCAGAACGGCAGGTCGCAATGGTGCTGCGGGTTGGACAAACCCATCCGCGCGCTCCACCCGGCCACCGGGGAACACATAGTGGTGCGGAAAGAAAACATGGCCGGAGCTGCGCTCACCCATCAGCACTTCCGGATCATTGCCCTTCATGCGGACAATGATGAGCGTTGCAGCGTCCCGGATTGGTGGGCGGGCGGTTGGTTTCTTTTCGGCGTCTGTCATGAAAAAGTGCGTCCATCGGCAAGCAGGCGGATTGGCGCGAATGTTCTTAGCGATGGCTTGAGCAAGCGGCTAAGAAAAATTGGGGTGCCTGACCGGATTTGAACCGGCGACCTCCTGGACCACAACCAGGCGCTCTAACCAACTGAGCTACAGGCACCACACGCAAGCCAGCGACGCGCCAGCGAGAGCCAGGATTTACGCGGAACCATAGGTCGACGTCAATATGCGTTTGCGCCCTCTTCTCAACAGGCGTGGTCGGCGGCATAGTCTGGCGCAAACTCTTGGTTCTAATTCCTCTAGCGAAAGCCACATACCCAATGCAGCTGGCCGAAAACCTCAACAACCTTGGCACCGAAACCGCGTTTGAAGTGCTGGCACGTGCTGCCAAACTCGCCGCAGCTGGAAGAGATGTGATTAATCTGGGAATCGGTCAGCCGGATTTTAAAACCCCAGGGCATGTGGTCGAGGCGGCGATTAAGGCCATGCGGGACGGGCATCATGGTTATACGCCAGCCAAGGGTATCCCCGAACTGCGGGAGGCTGTCGCCGCTGACACACTGAAGCGTCGAGGTGCTGTGATCGATCCTGAAAACATCATGATCATGCCAGGTGGGAAGCCGACCATGTTCTTCGCGGTAATGATGTTCGCGGAGCTAGGTGCTGAGATCATTTATCCGAATCCAGGCTTCCCAATTTACGAAAGCGTCATCCGCTATGCGGGCGCTACACCCGTGCCCATGCGGTTGTTGGAAGAAAAAGGCTTTGCGTTTAGCGCCGATGAGGTTCTGTCGCAGATCACGCCTAAAACGCGGCTGATCATTATGAACACACCCGCCAACCCAACCGGCGGCGTCACGCCAAAGGAAGAGCTGGACAAATTGGCGGCTGGTCTTACCGAATGGCCCAATGTCGTTGTGATGAGCGACGAAATCTATGACCGCATGCTCTATGATGGCCGCCAGCACGCTTCCATGCTGGCCTATGAAGAACTGCGCGATCGGCTGATTGTGCTGAATGGCTGGAGCAAAACCTACGCAATGACTGGATGGAGGCTTGGGTATTCGATCTGGCCGGAAAGGCTGATCAACCATGTCGAGAAGCTGGCTGTGAACTGCCATTCCTGCGTCAACGCGCCGACGCAGTTTGCGGGGATTGCTGCACTAAACGGCCCACAAGACGAAGTGGACGACATGCTGGTCGCGTTTGATAAGCGCCGCCGCCTAATTGTTGACACCCTGAATGCGCTTCCGGGCGTGCGCTGCGCGGAGCCAGGTGGGGCATTTTATGCGTTCCCCAACATCACCGGCACTGGAATGGACGCGAAAGCGCTGCAGACGCAATTGCTGGAGCAGGCGGGCGTCGCCGTTGTCGCTGGTACCAGTTTCGGTGCGCTCGGCGAAGGCTTTATCCGGTTCAGCTATGCGGCAAGTGCAGAGCAAATCGAAGACGCTATGGGTCGGATGCAAAAGTTACTAGAACGAGCGAATGATTAATATTTGGGCTTATTCCTAATTATTGTTCACTTAGGTTGCCGTAATTTATGGCGCTTGCGAGCAGGATGATTAATAACACAAGGGTCGCCAAGGCTTGTAAGGCATGGCATAAGCCTTGCAAGAAATACAATAAATAAGCGTGCAGATTTCCTGCAAAGGTGCGCTGGTCTGAATTGATGCGAGAGATTGATGAAAAAGATTGAGGCGGTGATCAAGCCGTTTAAACTTGATGATGTGAAAGACGCACTGTCTGAAACTGGCGTCAAAGGCCTCACGGTCGTTGAAGCAAAAGGCTTCGGCCGGCAGAAAGGCCATACTGAGCTGTACCGGGGTGCTGAATACGTCGTCGACTTCCTGCCGAAGGTAAAAGTCGAGGTCGTTATTGAAGACTCGCAGGTGGAACGCGTGATCGAAGCCATTCAAAAAGCAGCCCACACAGGCCGTATTGGTGATGGCAAAATCTTTGTTTCCTCAATCGAGGAAGCAATCCGCATTCGCACGGGCGAATTTGGCCCTGAAGCGCTTTAAAAAAACACGAACGAACAGACCACGTCATACAAGGAGCTGAGCTTATGAAACTCGAATGCAAATCGGCAGATGAACTGATTGCCGCGATGAAAGAGCATGACGTTCGTCATGTCGATTTCCGCTTCACCGATCCAAAGGGTAAAGGCCATCACATCACCCAATATCACACCACGGTTGATGATGACCTGCTGACAGACGGCGTGATGTTTGACGGCTCTTCCATTGAAGGATGGAAGGATATTTCGCAGTCCGACATGATCATGGCACCTGATGTGACGACTGCCGTGCTTGACCCGTTCGCGGCAGAGCCAACGATGATCGTTGTTTGTGACATCCTTGAGCCATCCACCGGCCAATCCTATGATCGGGACCCACGCGGCATCGCTCGCAAGGCTATGGCTTATGTCGAAACCTCCGGCGTAGGCGACACCGTGTTCATGGGCCCAGAGGCCGAATTTTTCATGTTCGACGATGTGCGCTTTGAAGTTCAGGGCCACACATCCTCTTACAAGTTGGACAGCGCTGAGGGTCCGTACAACTCCAACCGTGAGTATGAAGATGGCAACCCTGGCCATCGCCCTGGCCCCAAGGGCGGCTATGTTCCGGTGCAGCCAGTTGATTCCGCGAGCGACATTCGGGCCGAAATGGTCACGATTATGGCGCAGATGGGCATTAATGTTGAAAAGCATCACCATGAAGTGGCGCCGTCACAGCATGAGCTTGGCGTGAAGTTCAACACATTGCTCCGCGCTGCTGATGATCTGCAGACCTACAAGTATGTCGTGCAGCAGGTCGCTCACTCTTACGGCAAGTCGGCGACGTTCATGCCGAAGCCGATTGCAGGCGACAATGGCTCTGGCATGCACGTTCACCAGTCCATCTGGAAAGACGGCAAGCCAACCTTTGCCGGCAATGGATATGCTGATCTATCAGAGAACTGCTTGTTCTACATCGGCGGCATCATCAAGCATGCAAAAGCGTTGAACGCGTTCACGAACCCTTCAACCAACAGTTACAAGCGTTTAGTGCCTGGTTTTGAAGCGCCTGTGCTGTTGGCTTACTCGTCCCGCAACCGGTCGGCCTCTTGCCGTATCCCGTATGTCATGAACCCTAAGGGCAAGCGCGTTGAAGTGCGTTTCCCGGATCCATCAGCCAATCCATATCTGGCGTTCTCCGCCATGCTCATGGCTGGGCTTGATGGCATTCGCAACAAGATCCATCCGGGCGACCCGATGGATAAGAACCTCTATGATCTGCCCCCGGAAGAACTCCAGGGTGTGCCGACGGTTTGTGGTTCATTGCGTGAAGCACTTGAGTCTCTCGATGCAGACATGGACTTCCTGATGCAAGGCGACGTCTTCACAAAGGACATGATCGAAGGGTACATGGAGCTCAAGTGGCGGGATGTGCATGCGTTTGAACAAGCGCCGCATCCTATTGAATTCCAGATGTACTATAGCGTTTAAAGCGCCTAAAATACTCTGTAAGGCGCAGGATCCGCGTGGCTGAACTCAAAATGGGTTCAGCCACGCCTTTCCTTTTCTTTACATTGGATTTACGCCAATTGCGAACCTGTCGGATGCCAGGATGGTCCTGTAAGTTCCTCAAATGCAGCAAGGGGTGGACACTATGAGTCCGGACATTATTCAACGAACGGCGGAGTATTGAAGCAGCCAGCGGGAGAGGCGTAATTTGCCGACGCGCCGGTCAATTGACCCAGTAGAACTCGCCGATATGCTGGGTTTGTTTTAGTCGAGGGGCTCGATGGAGGGCTTGACTATCTTCATCGCATCGCTGGGGAGGCCGTGGCATCTTTGCTCGGTGCAGCGCTGATGGGACACCGACTTTCAGAATTCAAAGAAGATGCGCACATTGATCCATGGCGGAGCGGGCTCGACATTGATCGGACATTTAAAGCACAGCCCATGGCCGATTTCACGCCAAACGGTAACGCAGACATCCAGTTGAAGATTCTTTTCCTTCCGATTGCCCGCACCGCCGACGAGAATAAGGCCGACTTCCTGCTTTGCGCCGTAACGAGAGACGTGTTTGATTGAAAATCTGCCGAATAGAAGGCTGAGTCTTCAAGAAACCTTCCCGCCACCCGCAGGATTCGCTAAGACCATGCGTATTGGTTATTCGATGCGGGAGTGTGATCATGGCGCAAGATACGCAGGATGGAACTTTCATAGGCGCAAATGATGGCGGTGCTGGGCCACAATTCTTAACGCTGAAACTGGCTAATGGTCATGGCCTCATCGCCAGTGCCACTGGTACCGGAAAGACCGTCACCCTCCAGAATTAGGCAGAAGCGTTTAGCCGCGCTGGCACACTGGTGTCCTTGGCCGATGTGAAGGGTAATCTCTCCGGCCTCAGCCAACCGGGCGAGGCGAAGGGTTTTCTGGCAAAAGGCGCAGTCCTGATGGGGCTTGAGGACTATGAGTTCGAAGCGCCGCGCGTCATTTTCTGGGACCTGTTCGGCCGTCAGAGCCATCCAATTCGGACAACAATTTCTGAAATGGGCCGCTTCTGCTCGCCCGTACCCTTGGGCTGAATGATACCCAGGGGGTGTGCTCACTATCGCCTCTCAGGTGGCAGGTGACGAGGAGATGCTGCTGCTCGACCGGAAAGACCTGCGTGCGCTTCTGATTAATCTGTCGGAACGCCGCAATGAAAATGGTGCTGCATACGGCAATGTTTCTACTGCATCGGTGGGCGCTATCCAACGGCGATTGCTGAAATTGTAGCGATAGGATGGCGAGAAATTACTCGGCGCGTCTGCACTTGATCTGATGGACCTGATGATTACGGACCGAAATGGGCGCGGTATCGTTAATATCCTCGGAGCGAATGAGCTGCTGGAATCGTCGAAGCTCTACGCCAAGTTTTACTCTGGCTATTGGCCGAGCTGTTTGAGGAGCTGTCTGAGATTGATGATTCAGGCTAGCCGGAGCTCGTGTTCCTCTTTGATGAAGGGCATTTGTTGTTTAAAGATGCACCAAAGGCGCTGGTTGATAAGATTGAACAAGTGGTTTGGCTGATCCGCTCTAAGGGCGTTGGCGGTTATTTCGTGACCCAAAGCCCACCTAATATGCCTGATGATGTGCTGGGGCAACTTCGTAACCGGGTGCAGCATGCGTTGCTTGCGTTTACCCCACACGATGAGCGGGCTGTAAAAGCGGCTGCGAACACTTTCCGCCAGAACCCAGATTTTGATGCGGCTGATGTCATCAAAGAGCGAGAAAAGGCATAACGTGCAGCCAACCGACGGCGCAAACGGTCTAGTCGGAGCGATTCTGTGATTGAAACGGCTGCTAAATCCGCCGCGCGTTCCGTTGCCCGCAGCCTTGGCCGCGAGTTGGTGCGCGGGCTTTTGGGGGTGTTGCGTCGATGACTGCTAATTTAAAAACTATTCAGACGGAAAGGCTCGAGATCGCCTATGCGGAACTCGGGCCGAGCAATGGCCCGTTAGCGATCTTGATGCATGGGTTTCCATACGACATTCACTGCTTTGATGAAGTGACGACGCAGCTTGCGGCGAAAGGAGTCCGCACTCTAACGCCGTTTATGCGTGGTTATGGTCCAACGCGGTTTCTTAGCGCCGACACGATGCGATCTGGCCAGCAGGGTGCTATTGGCGCTGATTTGGTCGACTTCATGGACGCATTGGAGATCGAAAGTGCGGTTCTGGGCGGCTTTGACTGGGGCGGGCGCGGCGCTTGTATCGTTGCAGCACTGTGGCCCGAACGTGCACGGGGACTGGTATCTGGCGGCGGATACAATATCCAGAACATCGCCGCATCTGTGAGGCCTGCCGCGCCGGAAGCTGAGCACCGCTACTGGTACCAATATTACTTCCATACGGAACGCGGCCGGGCTGGACTTGCTGCTAATCGACAAGCGTTTGCTAAGCAGCTATGGCAGCTATGGTCGCCGGAATGGGCTTTCGATGATGCAGCATTCGAGAAGTCCGGCCCTGCGTTCAACAATCCCGATTTCGTTGATGTGGTTATCCATTCCTACCGCGTGCGCTACGGCTATGTCGCGGCTGATCCTTATTATGCGGAGATTGAAGCACAATTGGCCAAGAAACCTGTGATCACGGTGCCGACGATCAATCTGGAAGGTTTGGCAGATGGCGTCTCCGGTCCTGTGCCGGATGAGGATTATGCGGCGAAGCGGTTCAGTGGCCCGTATGAAAGACGCTTATTGGCGCATATCGGCCATAATCTAGCGGCGGAAGCGCCGGACGCGTTCGCGGATGGAGTTCTGGCACTCCTGTAAAGCGTTAAGGTACCTGCAACCAAAAAACCCCGCCAGCGCTTGAAGCGCCAGGCGGGGGGGCTCATCTGACAGGCACCAAAAGCACCATTCAGAGGGTCAGCACAATCAGACGTAGCTGATGTTGCCAGCCGACGTACGACCGTCACGACCAGTTTCCATATCGTACTGGATCTTTTGGCCTTCGTTCGGGCTTTGGACGCCTGCACGCTCTACTGCGGAGATGTGCAAGAATACGTCTTTGCCGCCTTCATCAGGCTCGATGAAGCCGAAGCCTTTAGTTGCGTTGAACCATTTCACGGTGCCTGTAGACATTTCCGTGCCTCCTTCTGTTCGGGCCCTGCGCAGTATGCCGGAGCCTTGGCGTTTCGGTCAGAATAGAAAGACCAGGGGGCCGACGAGAGGCGGTCCGTAGTTCTCTAGGCGAGCGATAGCATGCTCCATATCGGCTCTTGCAAGCGCGATAGCAAGTCCTGCGGCAAAAAAGTGTAGAATCGCAAAGCTATTCCCATCGATGTGACAAATATCCTGGCCAGACCTATTTTTGCGGAAATATTTCCGTGTATTTGCGCCTTTAGTAAGCGCTTCCGCCGCCTGCTTTAGCCGGTGCTTCGCCTTTGCACTTAGCGACAGCGGCTTGAGCAGCGGACTGCAACAATCGCCCGTCAGAGCCAATTGTGACCAGCTTTGCGCCGCGCGCGATCATCTTCGCCGCATATTCTGGCGTCGCGCAATGGATGCCTGCACCCAGGCCTTTGGCGTTGGCAGTATCAATGATTTTCTCAATTGCGGCGACGACTTCCGGGTCCGTCGGGTCCAGCACGGGCGGTTTGCCCATGGTGAGTGCCAAGTCTGTCGGGCCGATGTAGACGCCGTCGAGGCCAGGAGTGGAAAGGATCGCGTCCAGGTGAACAATCGCTTCGGTTGTCTCGATCATGGCTATGGCCAAAATTTCATCATTGGCGTTCGCGATATAATCGGAACCTGCATAGAGCGCCGCACGCACGGGGCCGCTGGAGCGATAGCCCAATGGCGCATATTTGCATGCGCCGACGAATTTCTCGGCTTCCTCCGGTGAATTGATCATTGGGCAGATGATACCCATAGACCCTGCATCCAGCATCCGCTGAATGATGCCCGGCTCCAGCCACGGCACGCGGGCCATCGGCGGCACGTCCGTTGTGGAGATGGCCTGCAGCATAGTGACGGCGGTTTGGTAGTCGGCCATGCCGTGCTGCAGGTCGATGGTGATACTGTCCCAACCAGAATGGGCCATCAGTTCAGCCGCGAAGCTGCTGGGGATCGCGCACCAACCGTTCACACACGCTTCGCCCACTTGCCAGCGTTGCTTTATATTATTGGCTCTCACTTCAGGACTTCCTTATTAATCACGTTATCAGGGTTCAGTTTGCCGTTGAAGCAGTCCAGCACGTTCTGGGCGGCGACGGCTCCCATCCGAAACAGGCTTTCTTTAGTGACGCCGGCGGAATGGGGGGAGACGATGATGTTGTCTAGTTCAAACAGCGGCTCATTTGGCGTTGCGGGCTCGACCACGAATGGATCAATGCCCGCCCCGGCGATTACGTTGTTTTTCAGCGCCTGATACAGCGCCTTTTCTTCAATAATATTGCCGCGCGCGGTGTTGACCACATAGGCGGTTGGCTTCATGGAGGCCAGCTCCGCCGTGCCGATCATGCCGTTGGTATCTTCGTTCTTGGGGCAGTTGACGGAGAGAAAATCCATCTCCGGCAATGCCGCGCGCCAATCCTCAACCGGCGTTACGCCCGCGGTGACGAGCGCATCCTGGATCACATAGGGGTCATGAACATGCACATCCATGCCCATGGCCTTCACCATCGGCGCAAGGCGGCGGCCAATGCGGCCATAGCCCAGGATCAGCACTTTCTTGCCGTCCAGGTCATAGGCAGGGGCGTCGTAGCGGATATCCCAGTTGCCTTTACGGACTTCGCGGTCATAAAGCACGGCGCGTTTCGCGAGCGCCAGCATGAAGAACAGCGCATGTTCCGCCACCGTCACGGAATTGGCGATGCCGACGACGGAAAGCGGGATGCCAGCTTTGGTCAGGGCAGGTACGTCAATCGCGTCATAGCCGACGCCGTGGCGGGATACGATCTGCATCTTGTCCGCCATGCCGATAATGCGCTCGGTGAAGGGGGCGACGCCCATGATCGCGGCGTCATACTCGCCCACATGCTGCAGAATGTTGTTCTCTGAAAGCTCGGTGAACCTGACCGCCTCCACATCATCACGCCCCGCCAACACAGACTGTATTCCGTCCGACAACGGCATCTGCACCATAATCCGCTTTTTACCCACGAAGATGTCCCCTCAATTGGATTTCAGCGCGAACGTTAGACGAAATAGGGGAGGGCGCAAGGCGTCAACTTTTTTTGGCGTTGTCTACTGCATCTATGGCATAAAGCGCGTCTGTGGCTTTTTCTGCCGCATTATCTAGCGCGTCCCCTATCATTTCTGCCTGAAAGTCGGCATTAACAAAGTAAGCCAAGCGGTCCAGTGCGGATTGCGCGCTTGCAAATCGGTTGTCGTAGGAAGCTGGCCCCAGTGATGGGGTAGGAATTGCTGGGTCTTCAGGTTTTTTGCAGATATATCGTCCTGATCTTCGCCCTCACCGCCGGTCATCAAATCAGCGTCGGCCTCTGCTTTTAATATTTGTAAATTGTTCTCAATTGCGGCAGAGCTAGGCAGCAAAATAGGCTCTTTAATTGACGTATCTGCCAACGCAACAGCGCTCGTAGGAAGAACTGCGGGATCCGTTTTGGCGACTGGCACTGGCGTCGCGGGTTCGGGGTGTTCCGGATTGCGCGCGGCGAGTTGGTTCTGGATTAGTTGTTTGGCTGTCGCGGCATCGATTGGCGTTGGTTTCGGGGCGGGCGCCCGTTCGTCCGGCTTAAGTAGCAGGTTCCCCCATGCCAGCGTTGATTTCAGCACGGCGGGCGCGGGCATTCGGACGTTCCATCTCAAGGACGACTGTTTGCGTTTGCGGGCCATAGACACGGTCTATCGTCACATCGGTATTATCTCGCTTGGCGCGCGCCTGCATGGGCTCTACGCCTGCCTCGAATGTCGAGGTCATATCGCCGTTGATTGCATTGCCCTTGCGGGAAATATCGCCAATTTCCAACATAATGCCGGCGGCGGTTGCAACGTCCTCCCGACGGTTAGCGCGATCTTTGCCGACGGACGATTGCAGGTTATTATTGCGCTCGGTGGGCGGCCGGATATTATAAGGGGCTTGCCTAATTTCTCGAAAGTGCCTCGAAAGATGATTGTTTTAGTTTGTGCTGTTTGGGTCTTCTAGTCAGCCTCGCGATCTCTTGTATTGCGTTTCTGTTCTTTGTGAAAATTGGAGAAAATATGTTTAATTAATGTTCTATTTTCCTTAGCACTGTTTATCGTTAAGTTTTTAGCCGCCAATTGTCTTGGATGGCCTTGGGTGCCATAATTTTTCTTATGCGGAAACGGAACTTCCAGCCTGCTTTGCCGCCTTGTTCGGGCGCTGGAGCGGATGATGCTGACGCAGGCGCTTGCGAAGCGCCGGGGTGTGAGCTTGCGGGCAGCTTTCCGGCCCCCCGTAGCCGTGAGCATCCCAGGCCCTATCGGCGGTTCTGCCTGGAGCATGTGCGCGCTTACAATGCGAACTGGGATTATTATGCCGGGATGTCGGCGGATCAGATTGATGCGGACCGGCGGTTGGACGTGACCTGGAGGCGGCCCACATGGGCGTTCGCCGATAAAACACCCAGTTTCACCACATCACCTGCCGGGTTTGATGATCCGCTTGGTGTGTTTGGTGCCACGCCCACAGGCGGCGCCCACGCCCATGTTTCCCGCTTTCCCCCCGGCAGTGATGAAGCTAGGGCCGTGCAGACCATGGACTTAGACGACGATTTCGATTTAGATGCGTTGAAACAGCGTTATAAGTTCTTGGTGAAGCTTTGGCACCCGGACGCAAATGGTGGCTCCCGGGCGGCTGAAGACCGCTTAAAAACTGTCAACGAAGCTTATAAGGTGTTGAAAGACGCATTGGTTGGTTCTCTACCATTGCCTGATATAAATCCCTGACGCGCACCCTAAAGCGGACCGCCGCTCCCGAACCGTTACCTGCTGGATAGACCCGACATGACCGCTGCCCCGAATATGATGATCGAAGCTGCAGGCGTTACCGCCTCGCCAGATACTGAAGTTTCTGTCCGTGAGGTCTTTGGACTCGACATTGACATGATGGTTCCTGCCTACAGCGAAACCAGCGACTATGTGCCGGATTTCGACGCCGACTATCACTTCGATTTTGAAACCACAATCGCTATTCTGGCGGGGTTTGCCTATAACCGCCGCGTAATGGTGCAAGGCTATCACGGTACGGGTAAATCGACCCACATTGAGCAGGTAGCGGCCCGCCTGAACTGGCCCTGCATTCGCGTGAACCTGGATAGCCATATCAGCCGTATTGATCTGGTTGGCCGGGACGCGATTGTGCTGCGCGACGGCGTGCAGGTAACGGAATTCCGCGAAGGCATGCTGCCCTGGGCGCTGCAACACGCAACCGCCCTTGTGTTCGACGAATATGATGCTGGCCGCCCAGACGTGATGTTCGTCATCCAACGTGTGCTTGAAGTTGAAGGCAAGCTTACGCTGCTCGACCAGAACCGCGTTATCCGCCCACACCCGCATTTCCGGATGTTCGCGACCGCCAACACAGTCGGCCTCGGCGATACGACGGGCCTTTATCATGGCGTTCAGCAGATCAACCAGGGCCAGATGGACCGCTGGAATATCGTGGTTGCGTTGAACTACCTTGAGCACCAGGAAGAAGTTAAGATCGTCCAGGCGAAATCCCCGCATCTGCAGGATACTGTCGGCGCTGAGATGGCGAGCAAGATGGTCCGCCTGGCGGAATTGACTCGGAATGGTTTTATGTCCGGCGATCTTTCAACCGTGATGTCGCCGCGTACGGTTATTACCTGGGCGGAGAATGCGCGAATCTTTAATGACCGCGCGCTTGGCTTCCGGCTGACGTTCCTGAACAAATGCGATGAGTCAGAACGCTCTGTCGTGGCGGAATACTACCAGCGCGTCTTTGGCGAAGAGCTGCCTGAGTCGGCACTCTCCGGCCTGCAACGCACATCCTGATCCGAAAACTGAGGCGCAGTTATGGCTGACGCGGAAGCGCCAAACGAGGCGTTCAAGCGCAATACGGGAGCGGCCCTCCGGGCGCTCTCCGCCGTGCGCGAACTGGAAGTTACCTTCGGGCCAGAAAACGCGACGACGGATGGGCGCACCGCGCGCCTGCCCACGCCGTCGCGCGATCTGCCACCGGGTGAGGTCGCAATTCTGCGTGGTGAGGCCGATGCGCTCGCCATGAAGCTTCGCCACCATAATGAAGATGCCCATGTGGAAGGTCGCCCACCCGGCGGCCCGGCCCGCCAGGCATTTGATGCTGTCGAGCAATCGCGCTGCGAAGCCATTGGTTCGATGCAGATGGATGGTGTTTCCGGCAATCTGGATGATGCGCTGGTCGAGCGCTGCCGTCGCCAGGGCTATTCCCGTGTTGTTGAACGGGCAGATGCGCCGCTGGCCGAAGTACTGTCCCTGCTAACCCGTGAAGCCGTCACCGGTAAAGCGCCACCAGCGGAAGCGGAGCACATGGTTTCCCTCTGGCGGGAAGAATTGATGGCTAAGGCCAGCGATACTTTCGCCAAGCTTCGCGACAATGTCTACGATCAGGCAGCATTCGCCGAAGTCGCCCGCCAGTTGCTCTACGATATTGAGATGTTGGAGGAGAGCGATTCCTCCGATAGCGAAGACGGCGACGCCAATGAAGATGGCGACAACCAGGAACAAGACGCCGAGTCCGAAGCCGCAGATGCCGATAGCGCCGCCGCAATGGCTGCTGATGGCGATTTCGACGATTCAAGCCAGGAATCAACGGACGATATGTCCGGTGAGGAAGGCGACGCCGAAATGATGGCAGGCATGGGCGACGAAGAAGCGGGCGATTCCACGCCCCAGAACCGCCCGAACTTTGATCCAGCATTGGATCAACGCCAGATCTACGGTGCTTTTACCAAAGAATTTGACGAAGTCGTGCCAGCGGAAGAGCTTTGCGACGCCGAAGAACTTGTACGCCTCCGTCGTCATCTCGATCAGCAGCTTGCCAGCTTGCAGGGTGTCGTCACGCGCCTTGCCAACCGCTTGCAGAGGAAATTGATGGCGCAGCAAACGCGGTCCTGGGATTTCGATTTGGAAGAAGGCCTGCTGGATAGTGCACGCCTTGCCCGCATCGTCTCAAATCCGTTGCTGTCGCTTTCCTACAAGCAAGAGAAATCGACAGAATTCAAAGATACGGTCGTCACTCTTCTGATCGATAATTCAGGCTCTATGCGCGGCCGCCCGATTACGGTGGCAGCCATGTGCGCAGATATCCTTTCTCGCACGCTGGAACGTTGCGGCGTGAAGACGGAAGTATTGGGCTTCACCACGCGCGCCTGGAAAGGCGGTCAATCTCGTGAGGAATGGGCGTCTGCTGGTAAACCACCAAGCCCGGGCCGCCTGAATGACCTCCGCCACATCGTCTACAAGGATGCTGACGCACCACTTCGCAGGACGCGGAAGAATTTGGGTCTCATGCTGCGCGAAGGCATTCTCAAGGAAAACATTGACGGTGAAGCGCTGCTTTGGGCGCATGACAGGCTTGTTAACCGCCATGAAGACCGCCGTATTCTGATGGTGATCTCTGATGGGGCGCCGGTTGACGATTCAACCTTGTCCGTGAACCCAGGCAATTATCTGGAACGACATTTGCGGGATGTGATCGAGATGATTGAAACCCGCTCTCCGGTCCAGCTCGTTGCCATCGGCATCGGCCATGACGTCACGCGTTACTATCGCCGTGCTGTCACCATTTTTGACGCAGACCAGTTGGCTGGCGCGATGATGGAGCAGCTGGCGGAATTGTTCGATGATGACGGTCCCGGCGGCCCGCGACGCAAGCGTTAGTGCTTATGGCTTGATTGCGCAGAGTGGGGTCGCCTGCGGCTTTGATCAAGGCGTTTCTTGAAACTCTGCTGGACCCGCGCCGCAGCTTGGACAAGCCTCGGACATTTAGACCATGGTGACAGACTAACTGATGTCCGCCGACGGTCTGGCGGGGCTGTTGAGCGTTGGTGGCAACTACATCGTTATTTTTAACGCCGCGGGTTGGATCGACAACCATGCAAATCTAAGCAGGTAATAAATTCCTGGTGAAGATGTTCGGGCCAGACGTGAACTTAGGCAATGTCGCAACCGAAGTTGTGATCGAGACAGAAACGACGCGGCTTGGCCTGGGGCCGCAGGACCATTGTCGTTGATTTGACGCATTTGGCGCTGGAAACCATGATGGTTTGACGATAGATGGTGCGCAAATCGATCTACCTGCGTCCTGTTGGAGCGGCGCTTAAGGATCCGCGCATTAGCCCCTGTGGCTGCTTTACTGTCTATCGTATGACGAGGAATGAATCAGTGGCGGAGGAAGAGCGGGGCGAGTTTGCTGACGCCAGCGTCATGGCGCAGATCGTCGCCACCATCGAGTCTATTGCGGAAGATTATGACGAAGAGCCGGTGATCCAGGAAGAGCTTCCAGCCTAGAACCCATAAAACTTCACCGGATTATCTAGTAGAATACGATCCCTAGTTCTGGGGTCTGGGCTAGCGTCGTCCAGGAAATTTAGTAGCGCGCTGGCATTCGGCCTCGGACCGGTAAAGTTAGGGTGCGGCCAGCCCGTGCCAAATATGCATTTTTCGGGGGCTTCCGCGAAGAGCGCGCGCGCCGTGGGCAGCGCGTCGTAAAAGGGTGGGGGTTCAGCCGATATCCTGTAAGCGCCAGATATTTTGACCCAGGTTCGACCGTCTCGCTCCATCGCTAACAGGCGCTGGAACGCCATGTCGTGTACGCTATCTACAACCGGTACATGGCCCATATGGTCAATAACGACATCACACGGCAAGGCTTCCAGGTGGTGCGCTGCTTCCAGGAAAGTTGATTGTTTTGCGAACACCTGGATATGCCAGCCCATCGGCGCAATCCGTGCGGCGAGTGTGTCTAAGTCAGCAAAGCCAACGCCGCCTTTTAGGTCGACATTGAAGCGGAGCCCGCGTGCGCCAGCGTCATGCATGTCCTGAAGAACCGCATCGGTCAAATCACTTGCTACGACCATCACGCCGCACATCTTGTCGCCCATTCGGCACACAGCATCCAAGCTGGCGCGGTTATCAAAACCATAGACGCTTGGTTGCACCGTGACGGAGCGTTCCAGCCCTGTCGCTGCGAGCATGGTCTGATAATCCGCCAGCACGGATGCGGGCGGGGTGTAACTGCGATCTTCCGCATAGGGGAATTGATCGAAGGGTCCGAAGACATGGCAATGGCAATCGACCGATCCTGGCGGTGGTGTGAACCGGGCGGGCTTCGGCGAAAAGTCGGGTTCGGGACCGTCAAACGTATGATCGGCCATATCAGGAAAGCGCCTCAAAATCGGTTTTGGCTGCATCACAATTTGGGCAAGTCCAGTCGCTAGGCAAATTTGCAAACGCCGTACCGGCGGGTATGCCATCCTCTTCCAGGCCCGCCGCAGCGTCATAAACAAAACCACAGAGCGGGCATTCATGTGCGTCAGCGCTTGTTGGAGATGCTGTCTCAATCGTGCTTGCATGTTCTGGGAATTGCAGAATGACCGCGTCCAAGCCATCGGGGCCAGCCAAAAGCTCCAGGGGTATTTCCCCTTGACCGGTAAACGCGCAAGACCATTGCGGCAGGATGGCACCGCCATGCTTCCAGCCCCCACCTGAGACCACAATGAAGTAACCATCGCCTGCCGGTTTTGGTGGTGTCAGCCGTTGACCGGGGCCAAGCGTTGCCCGCCATGCAGCGGCACCCGTCACATCCGGCCCATAGGCGGAAGTCAAGCTTGGCGCTTCCAAGTGGGCAAGGGCGGAGGACGTAATCACGCCCTCATCCTGCTCCGTCATAAAGAAGCGCTTGGCCGCCGGTTTCATCTTCTCCCAATCAGCCGGCAGGAAGAGTGCGCCCGCATCTCGTCTTGGCCGCAGGGTGAAATAGACGATGCCTTCGATCGCATCCGCAACGATCGGTCCATAGGGCGTGTAGGCACCGGAATAGTGGATGGATAGCGGCGTTAATTTGTGCCGCCCCAGCCGCCCGCTACCAAGGGCGACAAGCTGGAATTCATTTGCCACATGGAAGTGCGTCTCAACAACGGAGCCTGGCGGCTGCTCAACTCGGAAGCACTGGGGTCCATTCACCTTCGACGCCGGGTCACGCCCAGCGAAAGGCCCGGCGAAATCAAATTCCCTCACCTGGACGACAGTGCCATTCGGCAATTCTTTCGTCCAAGGCCGGGTGGCGTCGAAAGGGACGGCTTCAGGCATTGTTGCGCTCCGCCATCGCCAGCACGGTGCGGGCCTGCTTCAAGTGCGGCATGTCCAGCATTTTGCCATCCATGCCAACGGTACCGGACCCGCCCTGATCCTTGAACGCTCCGATAACACGGTATGCGAAGGCGATTTCATCCTCCGTTGGTGCGAAAGCCTTGTTGATCACATCCACTTGGTCCGGATGGATTGCGACCTTGCCGGTGAACCCGGTTTTGCGGCCTTGCAAGGCTTCTTTGAAGAGGCCGTCTAAATCCCGGAAGTTTGGGTAGACCGAATCAACGGGTTCTGTCTCAGCGGCTTTACATGCGGCGAGACAGAGGGAGCGGGCGAGGCGGTATACGTCCTCATATCCGCCGTCTTCCATTTGGTTCGTGAACGCGCCGAGCGCTGCGGATAGGTCTTCCGCACCCCAGGTCATGCCGTATATGCGGTCACTGGCGCCAACGAAGCTATCCATGGTTAAGAGGGAGCGCGCAGTTTCGGTCGCGACCACCAGAATTTTTGTGCGGCCCACCTGAATATTCTCCCGCGCTTCCAAAGCTGAGAGCATGTGATCGAGCTTGATCGCTTCTGCTGCTGAAAACGTTTTTGGTAGGATGATGCCATCCGGCGATCCGCCCATAACGGCGGCCAGATCAACCAGACTCAAATCCGTATCCAGCGGATTGATGCGCACCCAAAGTGATTGCGGGCGTTGCTTGTCCCGGCTTTGCAGCAGGTAATCGTGGGCCATCTGACGTGCTTGGGGGAGGTTGTCTTGATTGACGGAATCTTCGAGATCCAGAATTAGGGCGTCAGCGGCGGTGCCGGACGCTTTCTGATATTTACGCTCGCTATCGGCGGGCACAAACAAAAAGCAGCGGAGCGGGTCCATGGAGTGAGTTCCTTTTTTGAGCTTATACGGGGCGCTTCATCATCAGGCCCATGCGCTTGCAATAGGCGACTTCTTTACCGTGCTGATTAATGCCGCGATGTTCAAACGTGACGATGCCCTGAGTTGTGCGAGACTTGGATTCGCGCTTTTCCAGAATTGTCGTTTCGGACCGGATCGTATCGCCATGGAATACCGGGTTGCGGAACGCGCAATCGGTCATGCCGAGATTACCAACTGTGGTGCCAAGCGTTGTATCGCCGACAGATACGCCGATAACGAGCCCAAGTGTGAACAATGAATTCACCAGCCGCGCGCCATGTTCACTCTGCTTACCGAATTCTTCGTCCAGATGCAGCGGCTGAGGGTTGTGGGTTAGAGCGCAGAACATCACGTTGTCCATCTCCGTAACCGTGCGCGTAAGGTCGTGCTTGAAAACTGTGCCTTCTTTGAAGTCTTCAAAATACAGTCCGGCCATGAGACGTTTCCTCCGTTAATTTGTGCGGTATGCTAATATGATGAAAGCCTAACCGGGCGAGAGACACAAGAATGACCCGTAGACGCGGTTCCATGATATCAATCGGCTTTATCGCAATGCTGGCGGCAGCGCTTGCTGTGGCATGGATTGGCTATGAGCCGATGGTGTTACAGCGCATGGGCGAAGACCGTGCGGCGGACCAACGCTGCGCTAACGCGACTGGCAATGGCATGCCCAGCTTCCGCTGGCAACAAACGGCGGGCGCAGATGGTTCCAGTCTGGAATATGTGATCGCAGTGCAGAATAGCTCCAATGGCCCTTGCTTGGCGCGCTACGAAGTGCTGGTGACAGCGCCCGGTGCCACAAAACTGCTAGAGGGCGGGATGGCGACTCCGGGCGGTCGGGCGGCTGAGATTGTGCTGCAGCTTGGTGGCTACAATAGCTCAGACCACGCTGCTGGGCGTGTTCCCCGCGCCAAGGAACTTGGGGTTTGGGGCACAGGCGTGCCACCGGGTCAGTAAATAGCTCACTAAACACACCAAAGGAATACTGATGCGCCAGGACGTTCGTGGATATCCGGTTGATACTGAAAGTGATGCGGCTGTGACAGCGTTCGATGCATGCATCGCGCGCTTCTTTGAATTCCGCGCCGACGCCGCAGACTACGCCGACGCCGCGATCGCAGCGGACCCGGACTGTGCGATGACCCAACTGCTGAAGGGCTATCTGCTGATGGGTACCCAATCCCGGAAGATGCTGCCGGTCATCCAGGCGCATATGGATGCTGCGGAAGCTCGGGACTTGGATCGTCGATGCCAGGGCTGGTTGGCTGGTCTGAAAGCGCTGCACGGCAATGACTTGGCGGCGGCGTCAAAGGCGTTCTACGCGCATTTGGCGGAATGGCCGGTGGACCTGTTCATCCTGAAGCAGATGCAACAGCAGAGCCTTTTCTGGCGCGGTCGAAGCCTTGATCTCCGCGATTCGATGCTTCGTGTCAGCCATGCCTGGACAGAGGATATCGAAGGCTACGGCCACTATCAGGGCATGTTGGCCTTTGGCTATGAAGAGGCAGGAGATTATGCCGCCGCTGAACGCCATGGCCGCGCGTCTGTCGCGCGCAATCCGGATGATATCTGGGGCATTCATTCGGTCGCCCATGTGCTTGAGATGCAGGGGCGGCACGCTGAAGGCATTCAGTGGATCAACTATCCGCGGGACGCATGGGCTGACCGCTCGCCGTTGGCCCGCCATATCTGGTGGCACAGGGCGTTATTCCACTGGGATTCAGGCGATTATGAGGGCGCGCTCGATTTGTTCGATAACGTAATATATCCCGTTGATTCGGCGGCCTATATCGATATCCAGAACGCAACCGCACTGCTTTGGCGCCTTGAGATGACGGGCGTGGATGTCGGTGACCGTTGGGAAGTTATGGCGGGGCAGGCGGAAACAATCCTGGACGATCAATTGCTCGCCTTCACGGACATCCATATCGCCGCCGCATTAAACCGCACGGGACGCGGCGAGGCCGTTGCGCGCCATCGGCAAACGCTGGCTGAACGGGCGGATGGCGATGGCTGGGGCGCTAAGCTGACCCAGGAGGCTACTTTGCCACTGGCAGACGCTGTGCAGGCCTATTTTAATGGTGATTATGCGCGTGCTTGCGATGGGTTTCTGAGCTGCATGGAAGACTGGAGCCGGGTCGGTGGTAGCCATGCCCAGCGCGACCTTTACGCGCAGGCGCTGATAGATTCCGCCGTTAAAGCGGGCCGAAAGCCTTTGGCCCACGCGCTTTTGGGAGAGCGTGGTGCCCAACATGCGGCCAGCAAAGGCGTCCCCTACTGGCGCGCGCAGATCGCCGCATAGGAACTGTTGCCTGCGCGCTCCATGATTGTAGCAAGTCTGTTCAGAAGGAGTTTCCAATGGTAAAATATGCGTATCGCGCCCTAGCTCTTGCTCTAGTGCTCGCGCCACTGCATGTTGCTGCTCATGTCTATAAGGTAGGCGATATAAGCATCGACCACCCTTGGAGCCGGGCGACGCCAAAGGGCGCACCAACCGGTGCTGGATATCTATCGATTGAGAACAACGGTGCCGCGGATAGGCTCGTATTCGCTGAATGCGCCTGCTCGACTACGACTGAGATCCACACCATGAAGCGCGAAGGCGACGTGATCCAAATGCACGCGCTACCGGATGGTCTCTTAATTCCAGCTAATGACAGCTACGAGTTACAGCCCGGTGGTGCACACCTAATGTTTATTGGCTTGAAGCAGCAGTTGCAGGCCAATGATGAAATCAAAGTTCGATTGGTGTTTGAAAAAGCAGGGCCGCTCGACGCATCATTTAAAGTCTCACCATTGCGTAAGCGGAAGTAAACATCAATTCTTGCCTAGCTATAATGCGATTGTAACGGGTTGAAGCTATCCATCTTTTATGAGTTTTTTTGTCCAATATCCGTAAACCGGTCGCAGCCTTTTGGGGGCGGCGCATCCTATGTTGGAGAGACTGGCGGCATGAGTGGCCAAATTGCAGCGCCCAAAACAGCATCAAGCAGCGTTCTCAATCGCGCCTGGTCGCAAATCGCGCGCACCGTGAAAGAAATTGGGCCGCGTCGTAGGGATAATGAAATCAATCTCAAGGCAGACCTGCCGGGGACTGACGAAGAACGGCTGCTGGCAGCGTTCCAGGAATGCATCGACCATAGAGGCGGGGAGGTTGCAGCGCGTGCGCGCGCTGCTGCTATCGGTCAGGCATATTTGGGCTTGAATGAGGATGGACGCCGCCGCTTTGCTGTGCTGCTCGCTGAACGCTTTGCCGTAGATCGCGCTGCCGTGGATGCAGCAATCCAGGATGTTCAAAGTGCCAACGATGGTGACGATCGATCGAAGGCCGAAACGCGGCTTCGCGATGCGTTGCAAGCGCCACGCGTTCGCGTACTCCGCCAATTCAATGCCCTGCCTGAAGGCGTTAAGTTTCTTGTTGATATGAGGGCTGAATTGCTTGGCTGGCAGCGCGAAACGCCTGTGCTGAAGCCCCTCCAGCAGGACCTGCAACGCCTGCTCGCCAGTTGGTTTGATGTGGGTTTCCTGCAGCTTCAGCAGATCGACTGGAGCGCACCTGCAGCACTTCTGGAAAAGCTGATCGAATACGAAGCGGTGCATCGCATCCGGTCATGGGACGATCTGAAGAATCGCCTCGATTCAGACCGGCGCTGCTACGCCTTCTTCCATCCTCGCATGCCGGATGAACCGCTGATCTTTGTAGAGGTGGCGTTAGTCCAGGGCATTGCCGGCGATGTGGGGGAGCTTCTGGATATGGATAAACCCGCCGGGGACCCCGCCCGGGCGAACACTGCGATTTTCTACTCCATCTCCAATGCGCAAAAGGGCCTTGCCGGCATTTCCTTCGGCGATTTTCTGATCAAGCGCGTTGTGGCGGCCCTCTCGCAAGAACTGCCGAATTTGAAGAATTTTGCAACGCTATCGCCGATCCCAGGCCTCGCGCGCTGGATGAGCGCGAGCCCGGATGAGGTTGGAGCGACGCCACTGACATCGGATGAGCGCAAGGCCCTCCGCGCCGCGATTGCCGCCACCGATGCAGGACTTTCTGGCGAGGGTAAAACGGCGGCGCTCGATGCAGGTGATCCGCCCGAACCACTGGATGATGACCTGTCGGACCAAGACCTCATCACCGCTGCTCTCGCCATTAAATACTGGAGCGAGGACACAGGCCTGGCCGCAGCGCTTGCGCCGCCGATGCTGCGCTTGGCTTCGGATTACTTGCTGAACTGCAAGGGACGAGGAGGGCGCGCGCTTGACCCTGTCGCCCATTTCCATTTGTCCAACGGTGCCCGTATGGAGCGGCTGAACTGGCTGGGTGATCGGTCCGGTAATGGTATTCGCCAGTCCGCAGGCATGATGATTAATTATCTCTACAAGCTCTCAGAGATCGATCAAAATCACGAGTCCTACTCCGCCCCAGATCGCGTGATCCCTGTTTCAAATGGCATTAAGGCCCTCGCTAAGCGCTGAAGTCGGCTAAGCACTGAAGTCCAGTGCGGCTTCCGGGCTCGGCCACAGTAAATTAGCCAGGGGCACTCGCGCAGCGGCGCGGGCAAGGATGGCTTGTTCATTCAATGGTCGCGTTCAGCTAATGACCGGGTCTCTATAAATCGTGCTTGTCCATAGATCGCCCGACGTTCCTCGAAGTCTGCATTTCGCAGCTTGGCATTCAACTGCGGTTCAAGCAGCGCCAGATTGCCAATCGAATCGACGGTGGTGTTTCGTGCGCGGACGATGTCATCCATCGCCATCGTGTCGTCATAGGGTGGATCGGGCCAATAGCGCTCTGCAGGATCACTCCAACCTTGCGGCATGATGTGGTCCAGGTGCGGTGCCCCAATGGCAATTTCTCGCAGTAATTGCCGCACACGCTGGCCATCATCCTGCCGGTATAGCGGCTCACGGACCCAGTGGTTACCAAACCTAGTGTTGGCAGGCCAAAGCCCATCAATGCCCATTTGGTCTGCTAGATATCCCATCACGGTCCGTTTATTGCAGCCGTCGCGCTGGATTTGGCGGCACAGGCTGTCAAGCGCCCTATGCAGGTTTCGCCGACTGAGGCCACAAACTGTGCGCCGGACAATATACCCCAGGATCGCACGCCCAGCCGATTGGCTTTCCTCTGGGGTAAGGGCATCCGCATTTGCTAAAGCGAGGATGGTTGGAATGGCGGCTAATGGTTTCCAAGGTTTTAGTCGCGGACCACGGCCAGCAAGGCACGGATGGGTCGCTGGCGCGTGGGGTCGATAAGCATGCGGCAGTGCGCGCTGGTTATCGCGATCTGCTGCACTTCATTGGCAACGGAATGAAATGCGGGCGGGGATTTCTGCACATAGGCGCGGTAAGTGCTGAATATCAGCTTGGATGATGGGCCGGCAGCACCCATGGAAACCAAGAAATAGCGTATGAGGTTATCGATCCGTGGCTGCCGAGCTTGGCCCCCCAATTCCGACTGGCGCCAAAACGGATCGTTCGCAAAGGGCTGCCAGTATTCTGTGATCACGGCAGCTGCATCCTCTCCATTGATGCGGGCACGGCGCACGATATCGTTGCGTATTAGGTCTGCAGCATCTGAGGGCGCGCCCCTATCATTCAAGGCTTCGAAAATGGCACGGCCGACATCATCAGGTGTGAGGAAAATAGAGACAATATTTAAGCAAGATTGCCTGTAATAGCGCTTCAGCCCGTTCATCTATGGAGGCATGACGCACGCCTGGGTCAAATGCGGCACTGCTGGATCCGTCTATGAAGGCGTTGGTCCATTCCAGCAGCGAAACAGATGCGGCCAGGCAATCTGGCCCACCAATTGATCGGCAAAACCGTGCGCCGCCTCTAGCGAACCTATCCGACCAGCGGACGCTCAAGGATTTCTGGTCCCCGGCTTTGATGGCATAGTGGAGATGCTCGGCATCAACTTCCGTGCTTGAGCTGCCGCTGCCAGGGCCGCGACGCTTAAATGCAAGGTGATCAGCCGTTGTTGGCCATCAATGATTTGCAGATATTGGTTCGGGCTAGGGGAATCGTCGTCTGCCTCGAGCAAAATTGCGCCCATAAAGTGTGGGGCAGTTGGTTTAGAGCGACTTAAGCTCAGTGCAGCGCGGCGTTCTACATCCGCCCAATATGGCGCTAATTCGTCAGTTTCATTCCAAATATATTGACGTTGACATAAAGGGGTGCGCAAGCTGCGGTCTAGCTTGAATAAAGCGCCCACGGATAAAGCTTGAGTTTGCATGTCATCCCCAATTCACGTGCAGTTGAAGAATTTTAGAGTGTTTTTTGATTGATGAGACCTCTGCATAAGCCCCCATTCTAAGCGGGGCTCTACTGGCTACTTTGCTTCAGGCTGCAATGAGAC
>CBFIAF010000040.1:0-29002 GCA_965660545.1 Alphaproteobacteria bacterium
CGTGTATTCCTTTTGCATCACCGCTTTTAGCCAAATTTGGACAAAATGACGAGCTATGCTGAGGTCTTGATATGATAAACAAGTTTGTTCTCATTCTCATCCGCGCCGCCATCACCACCGGCACCCATTAGAGTAATGGCTGCTGCAGCGATAAGCATCATCTTTGGAAAAATCCGCACATCAAGCCATTGCTCGTGCGTTCACCCCAATGCTTTGACCTACGCCTTAGATGGGGGCCAAATGCGCCAAAATAAGGCCTCGCTTTATGGAAACTCACGCGGATCGAGCCCGTTACATCACACTGTCAGAACATACTTCCCGATGGCTTTACGATCCATTACAGCCCGCATTGCCTCAGGCGCGCCTTCCAGGCCCGTAGTTTCACAAATATGCGGATTGATAACACCTTCTGCTGCCCAATTCAGCAGGGTGGCACCAGATTGCTGCAATAAATCATGCTTGTGGCGACGATAGTGCATCAGCGCGAACCCAAGGGCGGCTCTGTTTTTCACGAGCAGAAGGTTTGCCGGAATTTTAGGGATTGCTCCCCCCGCAAAACCAATCGTGAGATAGCGGCCGCCCCAATCAAGCGACCGAAACGATGGCTCATAATAATCGCCAGCGACCGGATCAAAGACAACATCGACCCCACCATTCGACAGCTCGATAGCCCGGGCACGCAAATCCTCGCTTCGATAATCGATCACCCTGTCGGCTCCATGTGCCGTCGCCGCGGCAGCCTTCTCAGGCCCACCAGCGGCAGCGATAACCTTTGCGCCAAGCGCTTTACCAACTTCAACCGCAGCCAACCCGACGCCACCGGCAGCACCCAACACCAGTAAAGTCTCTCCAGCAGCCAACCGCGCATCAAACGCTAGCGCGCAATGCGCAGTCAGGTAAACGGAGCAGAGCGCAGCGGCAGACGCATAACACACGCCTTCTGGCATCGCGAAGGTTTCGATTGCGAGCGCTTTTGCCTGTTCGGCGTAACCACCATCATAGACAAGCGCCATTACGCGCTGGCCCACGGAAAACCCAGCTATATCAGAACCAAGTGCCGCAATCGTGCCAGCGACCTCCATTCCAGGTGCGAATGGCAGGTCGTGCTTGTTTTGGTGCATATCTCGGATCATCAGCGTGTCAGCGAACGAAATAGCAGCCGCAGCGACATTAATCAAAATTTCCCCCGGTCCAGGCAATGGAACAGCAAGCTCTCCAACATTGAGCTTTTCAGGCTCGCCAAATTCAGAGCAAACAACTGCGCGCATAGATCTAAATCCTATTCCGGTCGTAGCAGGTCAGCCTGGCCTTCCAGGGTTCACTTGGCCGCACGAACTGCAGGTTCGAAGCGCAGCATCGCCATAATATTCTGCGAAAATCGGCGGAAAATCTTTCTCGATATCTGCCAATTCAAATTCGCGCCGATGATGACAAACGTCGCACTGTTCGCAGTACCATTCAAAAGCGTCGAGTTCGCCTGGAAGCCTAATCCGCTCAACCACTAGGCCGACAGTGCCAGCCGGTCGTTGTGGCGAATGTCGGACATGAGGCGGCAACAACAGCATTTCGCCTTCACGGATCGGCACATCCACAGGTTGACCGTCCTCAATCACACGCAGGACAATGTCACCTTCGACCTGAAAGAACAGCTCTTCACCAGGATCATCATGATAGTCCGTGCGCTGATTCGGCCCACCGATCACCATAATAATGAAGTTCTTATAGGTGGTTTTATAGAGCTGTGTATTGCCGACCGGCGGCTGCAAAAGCGCGCGATTATCCGCAATCCACTGGTTAAGATTGAACGCTGCTAGACCTGCCATGCGTCGTTACTCCAATGCCCAAAACACCCAGGGGAAGAGTATTCCCCGACATAGTCCTCGCTGCAAGAACAGTCCGTCTAGCGGTCGGCGGTTTCGACTTTGCTGGCTGCATCTTCACGCAAAGCCGCCAAATGCTCGTCGCCTGCTCCATCCGCGCCTGCGACAGCCTGAAGCATAAAGGCAGCGAAGGCAGCACCGCAAACCCGAAACTCGGCAGAAAAGGTACCGGCCTCACTTTTTTGAACAGGTCCATAAGCAACCTCAGCAACGCCTTAACTGCGGTTAGCAAAAAATGTCCGATCAGCCATGACTAATCCAGGTGCAGCGACGTAGCGGATGAAGCTTTCACCCGCAATACCACCGCCCATCACGAAGGATGCCCCGATCAACATAGCGCAAAGAGCCGTGCGCATCATGCGCTGCAGCTGGTTTGTTAAGCGAGAGCGGATTCTAAACCCCATAATTATCTAAAAAAAACCAAAATGATACTATTATACTCTGAGAATGACACAGTCCTTGGGCGAGCGGCTGGGTCATGTCACGATGAAGTTTGAATACCATCAAAATCGTGGCCTTAGCGGTTTCTATACTGTAGCGAACCGACTAGATTATTCGGACCAAAAGACTTCGCTTAAGCGGTAAACTACGCAAATGACGACAGAACCTGGAGAGATGGGCGCGCAGACGGAGCAAGAGCTGAAACAGCTTCTGTTGTCGCGCGAGCTCGCCCAGCTTTCAGACCTCCAGCATCGCACCGATCAAATCGAGGCCCGCGTTGGTGACGGCCCTGCGCTGACGGAGAGCGTAGAAACCGTGCTGGTCGAGATCTTGCGAACCGCACAAGCGCGGGATCATGAACGCGTTGCCAGCGCCTTGGCTCCTTTAATGGTCTCATCAATGCGTGCGGAAATCCGCAATTCGCGCGACACGATCGTTGAGGCGCTTTACCCAATTACAGGCCGCCTGGTTGCTGCGGCCGTTAAAAATGCAATCAAGCAAGCGTTTCAGCAGATTGACCAAAGGCTTGATAGCGCTCTGTCGTTTGATCGTTGGCGCGCACGAATCATCTCCCGAGTTACAGGGCGCTCACAGGCTGAAATCTTGCTGCGCTACCGTCCCCACTTCCGGGTTGAGGCGTTTTTGTTCGCTGATAGAACGACAGGACCCTCCATTGCGCGCCATGGCGGATTTGGTCGCAAGAGTGGTGATGGCGAGAGTGATGACGAACTGTTTGCTGGCATGCACAACGCTGCACTCACATTCGCCCGTAATGCGCTCAGGGAAAACGAAGGCGGTGACGTTAGGCGGCTAGATTTCGGCGGCGCTGAACTGTTCCTGCGCACATCGCCTACACTTCTACTCGCAGTCCGCACCGCAGGGCCGCCACCGGCGGATATTGATCAACAGCTCGAGCGCCTGTTTGTTGATTTTCTGAGCGCCAATCGTCAAACCCTGAATGTTATTGGCCCGATTGAACCAGAAAACGGTGCAGCACTGAGCGCTGATCTGCTGCAGCGGCTGGATTCCGTGTCTGCCAGCAGCGCAAAACAATCAAAAGGTCCACCCTGGAAAGGATTTATCGCCGCCGCCGCCATTGCTGCGATTGGCCTATGGTTTGGCGGTAACATGTGGCTTGAACAGAGCGCACGAACGGACCTTAAGGCTGAGGCAGATGCAATCATCTCTAGTATGCCTGAACTCACCGGATACCGTGTAGAAGCATCTGTGGACGACAATGGACTTCACATAACCGGTCTTTCGCCAACCCAAGCCATCCTGGACCGTTTAAGAACGTCGCTTAAAGGCACGGCTGCGAATGCCGAGACGCCATTGACGATATCCGTCAGCGCACTTCCCGCCTCTGCCGCCCAGAACGCATCCGCCGTTGCCGATGCCCTCTTGCCTGAAGTCGAGCGACGGCTGGAACCTTTGTCACGCACCGTGGCTGACGTTGCCTTCCGTACCCAGGACCTTGAAGACACTGTTGAAGACAGTAGCATCCTCGCCACCGCACAAGCCGCTGCTGTTGCAGATTTACAGAACGCCCTGGCCGATGGCCGCGCAGGGCTCGCAGCGACTGCAGTAAGCGCCGAAGCCGCCCGCCGCCAAATCGCCGCCGATATCCAATCCCAACTCGCGCGCGTTGATGGAGCTGTCGCGGCAGCAGAGCGCACACAGGACCGTACAGCGGAACGTTTGGCCGAAACGCGGGTAGCGCTTAACGCTACTGACGACCGCCTGGCCAGGGTCACTTCAACCCTGACTGCGTTGCTTGAACAGGTACGGTCGGATACGGCAAGCCTCGCGTTAGCTGCCACAGGGACGAATACAAAAGTCACTGAAACTGCCCGTGCCCTCACGGTTTTGAATGCATCCATTCAGGATGTTTCCAGTCGAATTCAGGCAGAGGCCCAAAGGATGGCGCAAGTCGAGCAGCAGTTGGAGAATTTGGCAGCCTTGCCTGATGATATGGTGGCCAATTCTGCAGGCCTGCAAGCCATCGTGACCGCACTTGTCAGCGTCAACAGCCGCGTTCAGGTCGAAACAGACAGAATAACGGCGGCGGAGCGGACCCTCGCAGCATTGGCAACGACACCTGCCGCCGCCCAGGACAACACCAATAAGATCAGCACGCTCGCAGCCGACATCGACGCCCTCAGAACTCGGATCGAAAGCTTAGCAGAGACTGATGCAAGCCAGACAGAAGCGCTTGCTCAAGCCAATAAGCTGGCGGTTAGCCTTAGCAACGTTGAGCTGGCCGTATCTAAGCTCCGTGCAGCGCCGGCCGCGTCGATAGGACCAGACCCCGAGCTAATAAGCAGAGTTGAAGACCTTGAGGCGCGCGCTGGCGAGGCCATAGCAATTCTCGACCATCGGATTGACCGAATCGCGCGGGCCGCTGAGCCGAAAGCGGAAAGTCCAGTGGAGGCAGCGAATAGAACACTCCGTCCGCTGGTTGTCACCTTTATTAGCAGTGATCAACCAGATGATAATGACGAAGCGCTTGAAGTACTTCGCAAGGCGGCTGACGTCGCTGTGTCCATGCCAGCAAGTGTAAATCTGCGCATCGTAGGATTTGCAGATAGCATCGGCACTGTCGAAGACAATCGCATTACTTCGCAAAGACGGTCTGACTGGGCTTTCAATGCCTTGACAAAGCTTGGCGTGCAGCCTGACCGTATGGTCTCTGTTGGTCGCGGTGCAGAAATGTTGCTCAGCGCCAGCACAGAGGACATTAGTTCAAATCGCCGTGTGGAGTTCGAAGCATACTACGTTATTAACCCATCTGAACGTGATTGATCTTGACGAGGATGTCATTGGCATTGCCCCAATGGAAACAGAAGCCAGGGACATTAGCCTACGATCGAGCCAGAAGCCACAATCCAGTACATTTCGCATGAGGCTGCTCATCCGGAGCCGGCAGGGCCTACATCGCCAGAAGGTATTCGACCCTTTTCGGAAATTTAACAGGAAACCACTGAGAGCGCCATTGCGCGCTGTGGTGGCGACATTACTCAGGCCTCTAAGCGCCTTGGGATCGCGCGCGCCGCGATTTATCGCAAACTCAAAGAATGGCGGCGGGCCGCTCGGACGGCATCTTCTGCGACTGCCGACTAGAGTGCGGTGCGCCTGACTGGGCGCAGTCGGGCGCTCTATCTCACTGGTAGCGAGCAACTTTTTCCGATCGATCTGTTTCGGATTGATCGGAAAAAGTTGCTCTAGCGAAGAAAATCACGTGTCATTGGCATGAACGCATCAAGTCTGTCGTGATGGACCCAGTGGCCAGCGCGCTCGATATTCACCACGCGGGCATTTTTAAAATTCTCGGCGCGGCCATCTTTGGATGGATCGCTTGCCCAACTTTCTGTTCCCCGAACAAGTAGCGTCAGACAATCAATATTAACCCAGAAATCTTTCATTTCATCAGGCGATAGTCCAAAGGGCCGATCCACGCGGACGTAGTTATCGAACTTCCAACTATAGGTGCCATCTTCATTTTGATTCACGCCGTGAACGGTCAAATGCCAAGCTTGATCTGCTGATAAGTGCGCATTGGCTTCGTGCATGCGCGATGCGGCTTCTTCAATCGTGTCGTATCGGCGCGGCAAGCGGCCGGCGACGCCACGCATCTGCTCAACCCATTTTCGCATTTTTTCAGCGGTCGAGTCCTTCGAGCGCTTCTTCATGCTCTCTGGCGAGAGACCCAGCCCCTCAATCGCAATGAGCTTGGTGACTTTGTCTGGGAATGCGCCCGCGAAGTTCAGCGTGATAGCGCCACCAAGGCTGTGGCCAATAATCGGGGCCTTCTCCAAGCCCAGATGGAAAAAAAGCTGCGCGATATCGTAAACATAATCGGTCATACGATAGACACCGCCGATGAGCCATTGAGAATCGCCATGACCGCGCAAATCCGGTGCCACGATCCGATAATCACGAGCCAAGTCCGTCGCAACCCAATCCCAGTTCCGGCAATGATCACGCCCACCATGGATCAACACTAATGGCGGCGCATCCCTATCGCCCCACTCTACATAATGCAGACGTAGGCGCTGAGAGATATAGAAACGTGAGGCCGGGCCAGTAAGCGCGATGGACATATCAGCGGTTCCAGGTATTCAGGACATCAATCAGCGATATCCTTGCGCCCGGATAGCCCGGCTTGCAAGCCCTCAGCTATCCCCCGTCCCGAATGGCCTGCTGGCGTTTCTCGGCATCACTGCCACGGCCGGGCATCACCATTTGCGTCTGGGTAACAACTGCTAACTTTTTGCCCGCTTCATTTGTCAGCACTGTTTGCCAAACCTGGGTCGTCCGACCAACATGAATTGGCGTCGCCTCACCCATGATTTTACCAGGGTTAGCACCCCGCAGGAAATTCGTCTTACTTTCAAGCGTTGAGGTAACCGATGCATCCGGCAGGTTCATGATAGCGCCACGGGCACCGAGCGTGTCCGCGAACGCCATATAGATGCCGCCATGCACAACGTCAGAGCCGTTCGTGTGCTCCTTGCGTGTTGTCATTTCAGCCAGAATACGGGTCTTTGAGACCTCGACGAATTTAACGCCGAGGGCATCAATAAAATTATCATAGCTCATGGGGTCGCAGTTGCTTTCCGTGCTTGGGTTGCTTTATCGGTCGCCGGTTTCAAACCTTCTTCGGCAACGGGTTCTTCCTGATGGTTACCACGCACAACCGGCGGCAGAAATTCTGCGTCCACCAGTTCGGGTTCTCGCTCATCATGATGATCCTCAAGCAGCGCCTCAGCATCAACCGGGTTCGAGAGCAACCCTACAGGCACGTAGTTCGGACGGCGCCATTCCAAAGTATCGAAGCCGCCAGATGGGCTAATCGCTGACCACTTAACAACGACATCGCCAGAATCTGAGCATACCCAGACTGGATCAGGTGCTGCATTCGACGCCCGCGCCATCCAATCTCGTGCTGCTGTACGGTCTCCGCCAGATGCAAGTTCAAGGTCTGCCATTAAACGGCAAACCCGTGCATCGGGGCCGCGTTCCGTGAGTGGCAGGAGATGCGTCCGTGCATCATCATAGGCACCAGCGCGAATTGCTTCACGGGCCAGCATGATGCGGGTTTCGATGAGATTCGGGTTCTTTTCGCCAAGCTTTTTGAACATCTCATACTGCTTGGTTGGGTCGTAAACGCTGATAACGCGTTCATATACGGACACAAGATCTGGATGGGGTATCGTTATCCAAGCATCATGAATAGCTTTTTCCGCCCGCCCATTGCGCCCATAGGACGATTCCATATCGGCATATTGAACAGCGGCGGGCACAAACTCAGGATGCGATTTGTAGGCTTCCAGCGCGTAGGAAAGCGCCTTGTCGCCGTCCTGAGCTTCCGCCCGTTCGCGGGAGGCTTCAACGTCGATCACCGCCCGCCAATGCTTTTCTTTTTCTTTCTCGACCAGCTTTTTCTTCTTCAAGCGGTCGAGCGTTTCGCGCGCACCTTCCCAGCGTGAAGACATGGCCTGCAGACGGAAGAGGTTTTCTAGAACCCAGGGCGTGTCAGGTTTCGCTTCATTCGCCTGTTCCAAAAGCGTTACAGCACGGCGCAAATTGCCGGCTTCCCGCGCCTGCTCAAACAATCCTTGCAGGCCGAGAAACTTCGTTTCCTCCTGCTCCGTCATTGCTTCGAACTGTTCAGCGGCACCGGCGTCATCACCATTCTTTTTGGCGATGGCACCGGCCAACATGCGAGCGAGCGGCTGATCTGCTGACAAGCGCGCTTGGGCCCGTAGTGACTGGCGAGCGGCTTCGCGGGAATCCCCGGTAGCCACGGCGACCATGCCCTTCGTCAGTGCTTTGTAGCCTTCTTCGCGACGGCGGAGGCCCATCCTCTGATAGATATCTTTCGGCTTTCGCCAAAGCAACCAAGCCAAGATATTCAAAAAGACCAGGGCCAGCACAACCACGACTGTGGCTGCAACAGCGGCCTCGAAAGGCGCATAGGGACCAAAGATACGGTCACCCCATGTCAAAGTGACCGGGGCAGTGATGCCGCTCAACAGATAAACGCCCCAGATAACAACTGCAGAGATAACGAAGAATATTAGTGCGCGAAACATTGTTTATGCCCCATCCGCGGCCGCAATTGTGGCCTTCTGTACGGCGTCCAGATCATTAGACGCAGCGGCGGCCGCCTTCGCCTTTTTGAGCCATTCGGTAAACCGGGCAGCCCCTTCACCTTCAAGCGCTTCCACCTCTTGGATTGCCTTCGCGATGTCACCCTCTTGCAGTGCAGCTTCTGCCCGTGCGGCGACTGAGGCGGGGTCATCTCCTTCCACACCCGCACCAACACGGCGCACCTTCAAGCGACCAACAACGCCGCCAACGGCTCGGTCAAGCCAGCTATCCTTACCCGTGTTGAGCCTAGCTTTAAGCTTGTCTTGCCCGATGCCGAACGCGTGGCTTTGCATATCAGCTGTAAGCGCCTCCTCAGTGGGTAGGCCAGTATTAGCAAAGCCAACCCAGGGCGCACCATTCAGCACAGCCGCATCAGGCAAAGCGGCCTGCGCCCGGCCTAACAGAGTTGCGAAAGGCTTACCGCTCGCAACACCTGTCCGTAAATCCTGCAATGCTAAAACGGCTTCAGCGAGCGATACCGAGCCGCGCTTGGGTGCCTTCGCTTCCAACGCCGCGACCTGCTCGCCAAGTGTTGCGAGCTGCGCGGAAATCGCGTCCAGTCGGCCGCCAAGGTCAGCAGCAGTAGAGCTTGCTTTATTGTCTGCAGCAGCTGCGGCGACCATGGCTGCGTCAGCGGTCTCAGCGGCGGCGGCAAGTGCCAACCCGTCGATTGGACCGTCTGATGCTGCTGCACGATTGCTCTTCACCAAAGCAGCACGAACAGTTGCAAAATTTGCCTGAAGCTTATCGACTGTGGCGCTTAGATTTGCAACAGGCTCGCCAGCAATAACTTGCGCCCTTTCCGCCAGTGAAATTGCCTTAATGGCAGATGCGTTCGCTGCTTTGGCTTCTGCCTCGGTATCATCTAAGCGGGATTGGGTCTTGGCGATTGTCGCCTCATTGACGATAATCGACACCGCATTTTTTTCTGCCGCTTTACCGGCTTCGCGGGTAGCGCTCGCCTGAGCAAACAGTTCAGGAGACTCCTCTAGCCCCATACGGTCCCGCAGATAGGTCGGATTGATAATCAGAATATACAGGCCAGTCACCACACACAGCGTCAGCAAGGCGAGCCAGCCGTAAATCAAACCGCCAGCGCTTCGCTTCTCTTGAGCCTTAGCAACGTTGCGCTCTGCTTCTTGCTTATCAGCTACGCCTGCCGCGAGCGCTAGCGCAGCAACGGCAGCAGCTGTCTCGGCGGAATCGTCACGCGCTTCAGGTGCAACCGCGACTTCTTCCGGCTTTGCTTCCGAAGTCGCATTCGCATCGCCGGAATCTGATTCCGTTAACTCAGCGTCAATGACTGCATCTGTCGAGGCGCTGTCAGGCGTCCCTGTTTCGTCCGGCTTAGACGCGGGCTTTTTGGCGTTACCCGGCTTACCGCCGGATTCGTTGCGCTTACGTGTCATCGTCCGCCTCTAGCTCCATCAATCGGGCGCTGGCAAAAGTCTCAAATTCGGACGCGGCTTTCCCTCTCTCGCTGTACCTGCAAGAGTTTGACCAACAACGCTTCCTGCGTCGCCTCAGACGCACAATCGATCGAACGCCAAGGAAGAGCGCGTAACTCGAAAGCAACGTTGGCGCTGAGCGCCGATGCAGCTGTCGCCCGCATCTTCTCCCCTATACCCGCCGCTTGAGCCAGCTTAACAAATGCCGCCGCTGTGCGTGGCGAAAAAAACGCCGCATGAACAATCTCGGCTTTTTCAAAGCGGATCAACAAGTCTCGGGTAAGAGAACGCGCCTTTTCAGCACGGTAGAGCGGCAGCCGCGTTACCGAAAAGCCAACATTACTCAGCACACCCTTAAGGTTCCCGGCCACCGATTCTCCTGCTGCATGAATGAGTAATCCAGCCGAAGGTTCCAATTCGTCTTGAACTAGCGCGGCTAGAGCGTCCGCATCACCGCCAGCGCTTTGAACAGGTGCAAAGCCTGCCTGTTGCGCGGCCTGCGCCGTAGCATCACCAACTGCATATGCCGGGCAATTGAGCCGTCCATAAGCGTTAACGAACACCCGAACGCCGTTGGCGCTGGTGAACAGCACTGCTTGCGGCGCTTGGGTCGGCAGGGGTGGGGCTTTTAACGGCACTATCTTTAGAAGTGGCTCAAACAACGGTGTAAACCCTAACGCCTCTGCTTCCTCCGCAAAAAGTCGCGCGTCGCCTTCGGGACGGGTGATCAGCAGTGTGGTCACGGGCATATCAGACTATTCAAAGACCTGGAAATCGCCTTCAAGGCGAAGCTCGGCACCTATTTCCGCCCCTAGAGCTGCAGCGTCAGCAACCAGGCCGCTGCGGCTAGCCCGCCAGCTCTTCGAACCTGCGTCATTCGCGAGCAAACCTTCGATATGAATACCGCCGGTCTTATCCAATGTGGCATAGGCACCAATTGGCGTGCGACAAGACCCGTCCAGAGCCGCAAGCAATGCGCGCTCTGCCATTGTGGTCAATACGGTTTCTGCGTGATTCAGCGGGGCTAACGCCTGCAAGACAACCTCATCACTCGCCCGGCACTCAACCCCGACTGCGCCTTGAGCCGCAGGCGGCAGCATTATGCTGGGGGCCAAGATTTCGGTTGCTGTGTCTTTCATGCCAAGCCTATCAAGGCCAGCTTGGGCCAACAATGTCGCGTCTGCATGCCCTTCAGCCAGTTTACGAAGGCGTGTGCCAACATTGCCGCGAAACGGTATGACTTCCAAGTCAGGGCGGCGCGCCAGCACCTGCGCACGGCGACGAAGAGATGCGGTGCCAACTTTAGTACCGGTTGGCATGTCATCCAGACCGTGGCCAGACGTGGAAATCCAAGCATCGCGCGGGTCCGCACGTTCCAGAACAGCTGCAATCACGAACCCGTCTGCCAGAATCGTCTCAACGTCTTTCATTGAATGGACAGCCAGATCAATCCGGTTGTCAGCCATCGCCTCCTCAATTTCCTTCGAGAAAAGGCCCTTGCCGCCAATTTCAGACAACAGCCGATTTTGCACCTTATCGCCCGTCGTGGTGATCTCGATGATTTCCAGCGCGCCATCAACAGTTAATTGCGGCCATGCTTGGCGTAACAGTGTTTCCACATGCCGCGCCTGCCAAAGCGCCAAGGGACTGCCGCGCGTGCCGATACGGAGCGGGCGGCGGAGGTTCGATAAATCGTTCATTTTAGTTTTCTAGCGGCGCGAACGCACTTGCGCCAGTAGCATCGGTGCAGGCACTCTTGCTATCATTTTAAAAGACGCATTTGGAGATGCCGCTAATGACTGGCCGAATTTTCGATGGGCTTAAAGTAATTGACTGCGCCAGCTTTATCGCCGCCCCTGTCGCGGCCACGATTATGGGAGATTTCGGCGCAGAGGTAATAAAGATCGAAGCACCCGGCGGTGACCCTTATCGCTCCCTTTATCGCGGCCCAGGCATGCCTGATCTGGACTTCGATTACGCCTGGTTTGCCGATAACCGCTCTAAACGCGGCTTGTGCCTGGACTTAAAGCAGGATGCTGCCCAAGAAGCGCTGCAACGGATGCTCGCCGACACAGATGTTTTCATCACAAACTTCCCATTTCCCGTGCGCGAGAAGCTGAAGCTCCGCTACGAGGACCTGGTCAAAATCAAACCGAACCTCATCTACGCTTCGCTGACGGCTTATGGCGAGAACGGGCCTGAGGCTAACAAAACCGGGTTCGATTCAACAGCACTCTGGGCGCGCTCTGGCCTAATGGACATGATCAAGTCCTCGCCCGAATCAGCCCCTGCCCGCTCTGCGCCCGGCATGGGTGATCACCCGACTGGCACGGCGCTATTCGCCTCCATCGCTATGGCGCTCTACAAGCGGGAGCGCACGGGCGAAGGTTCATATGTATCGTCCTCGCTGCTGGCGAATGGAACATGGTGGAATTCTTTCTATGTGCAGGCAGCCCTTGGCGGCGCTGATATCCCGCCGCGACCGCACCGGGACGAGTGGTTCAACGCGTTATCAAACCATTACAAGTGCAAGGATGGTCGCTGGTTCATCCTGGCGCTGGTCAACGAAATGCGGCAGATTGACAAGTTCATCGCAGCGATTGAGCGCCCTGACCTTCTAGAAGACCCGCGCTTCGCTACCCAGGACGCGCGCAAGGCCAATGCTGTTGAGCTTACCGAAATTCTGGATGGCGTATTTTCCGCGAAGGATTGGGAGGAATGGCAGGAGATCCTGTCTGCCCACGATATTACCTTCGGCGTTGTACGCAAGACCGCTGATATCCCGGAAGATCGCACCTTCGCAGACGCTGGCGGCGTTGTAGATAGCGGCCCGAACACGCCATCGGACAAAACAATCGGTAGCCCAGTGTTCATGCGCGGACAGGAGAAAATGGAACCAGGGCCAGCGCCAGATATCGGTCAACACAGCGATGAGGTGCTGGCGGAAGTTGGCTACAGCGCAGAAGATATCCAACGCATGCGCGCTACAGGAGCAGTGCAATGACGAAGGCCCTCAATCCGGTCTTCACGCAACCCGGCGGCGGCGATGGATTCTTCTTGGAGATCAAAGAGCGCGGACTTGGAGGAGGTGATCAAGCCGAAATCGATGCGCTTGCAGAGACATACATTCTCAAATTCGTCGGTTCCACCCTCGACTGAAACAAGACCGGGAGAACCCGTTATGGATGACGCAAAGATCAAGGAAGCGCTGGAGCTGGTGTTCGGCGCGAACTCAGACCTCTATCAAAACCGCGGCTTTCAACGCCGCATCGGCTATGGCAGCCGTCCAGCCATCATCAACATTGATCTTGCCAATGCTTGGACGCGGCCGGGCCACGCGTTTACATGCGTGAATTGCGATGAGATCATTGAAGCGACAAACCGGGTGCTCGCCCCTGCCCGCGCCCTCAAAATCCCAATTATATTCACTACGACAGCCTATGCTGTCACCGAAGGCCCGAATTCCGACATGGGCATGTGGGGCAAGAAAATTCCGACGGAAACACTCGTTGCTGGCTCTGAGGCAGTAGAGATCGATAGCCGTCTGGTGCCCCGACCCGATGAGCACATCATCGTTAAAAAACGCGCCAGTGCATTCCACGGCACGATGTTGGCTGGACTTCTGCGCGCCTGCGACATCGATACCGTTATCCTAACCGGCACGACCGCCAGCGCCTGCGTCCGCAATACAGCCGAAGATGCGATTGCTGAAGGCTTTCGCCCCATAATCCCGCGCGAAACCATCGGTGATAGGATTGCTGGTGCGGTTGAATGGAACCTGTTCGATATTGACGCCAAATTTGGCGATGTGGAACCGGTCGAGAATGTCATCAAATATCTGGAAGATTTGAACGGAGCCCCGCACACGTGACGATGCATCAACACCTACTCTCGCCATACACGCTTGCTGGCCGCACATTAAAGAACCGCTCCGTCCTCTCGGCGACCGTTACCAACTACGCCAAGCAGAACCGCATCACGGAAAGCTACAAGAACTTCTTAATTGAGCGGGCGAAGGGCGGCGTTGCGATGCTGGTGACGGAAGTCATCGCTGTTGACCCTAATGCTATCGCGCAGCCCGCGGTTGTCACAGGCTTTGACCGGGTCAATGATGAGGATTTTCGCGACTTGGCCGCGCGTGTGAGCGCAGAGGGAGGACAGTTAGTCGGGCAGCTATGGCATCCCGGAAAGCAGCAGCTTTGGGGTGCCACTTCATCCCCCATGGGCGTTTCAGATCAGGCGGATGCATATTCCTGGGTTGTACCGCGGGTAATGACAGACGCGGATATTCGCGCCGTCATTCAGGCTTATGTGGATGTTTCATGTAATCTGGCAAAGCTCGGTTTTGCGGGCGTTGAGCTGCATGGCGCTCACGGCTATCTAATCAACCAATTCCTGTCGCCATGGTCAAATCTCCGCGACGATCAATGGGGCGGCTCAATTGAAAACCGCACCCGATTTGCGCTGGAAATCGCAAAAGGTATCCGGGAGCGCACTGGCGCTGGGTTCATAATCGGCCTCAAAATGCCTGGTACGGAAGAAGTTGAAGGCGGCATTGATCCTGATGAAGCCGAACGGCTGACGACAGCTCTCGCAGCCCCGAAGTTGCTTGATTATTTCTGCTACGGCCAGGGTAATTTCTCGCTCAGCCTCGAATCTCATGTACCGGATATCTATTATAAGCCCGGCCATTTCCTGGACATTCACGCCCGTATGCGCCCCGCGGCCAATGGTGCCGCCGTCATAGCGCTTGGGCGAATTGGATCACCCGATGAAGCGGATGCTGCGATCCGCGACGGCAAGGGCGACCTTGTTGCCATGAGCCGAGCGCTGATCGCCGATCCAGACTTCATCAACAAAACAGCGGCTGGCGATGTAGCAGCCGTGCGCCCGACCACGTTCGACAATGTCGCATGGGGTTTGGTCCATCAAGGCAAGCCACTTATGGATCATCTGAATCTGATGCTCGGCACTGATGCTGAAAGTGGATGGGCACCCACCCCTGCGAAAACGCCAAAACGCATCACCATTGTCGGCGCCGGGCCTGCTGGATTGCAGGCCGCATGGGTCGCCGCAGCAAGTGGGCACACGGTGACACTCTTTGGGCGGAGTGATGGCGGCGCTCTGGCGCTTGAGGCAAGCATGCCCGGACGGGCTGATATGGCTGGCATCTTGGACTGGCAGACCAGCATGGCGACACGTCACGGTGTCTATTATCGGCTCGGTGAGACCGCTTCCGCTGACGACATCCGCGCGACCAATCCAGCCGTCGTTTTGTTAGCGACTGGTGCCACCCAGCGTTGGCCTGAAGGGATGGAGCCGTCCAGTGCGCAGAACGCCATATCTGCCCGAGATTATGCGGCGGGTGGGTACAACGGCCCGCGCCATCGGGCAGTGCTGTTCGATCAAGACCATACCGCCAGCACCTATGGCGTTGCGGACAAACTGGCAGCGGAATTTGATGAACTAATCCTGATGACGCCGCGCGGCGGATTTGCTGAAGGCGTCAACTATTGTAGCGCCATTGGTGTGCTGCGCCGCCTATATAACACGAACGTACAGCTATCCCCTGCGTCAGCGCCAACGCGTTTCGAAAACGGCGCTTTGACTTGGCGCAATCCATACACAAAAGCGGATGCGGTCATTCCAGCCGTCGATCTATTCGTTTACGCGACACCACGCTCGCCGATGCTTGATCTTGCAGACGCCCTCGCTGATCTCAATCTGGTCCGTGTCGGCGATTGCCAAAGCCCGCGCCCGCTGATGGGCGCCATTCATGCCGGACAAGCCGCCGCCTTAGCCTTATAGGAGACCTTCCAATGGTCTGTGTTCTTTATGATCTAACGGCAAGCGGCGACCGACGTTTCAGCCCTTATTGCTGGCGCACCAAGTTGGCACTCGCTCACAAAGGCCTAGATTACAAGACAGTGGCGATGCGCTTCACAGATATTGATACGCTGGACGATGGCCCTCGCCTGACGTTACCAGTACTGGATGATGGCGATACTCGCATCGTCGACAGCTGGGCTATTGCTGAGTACTTGGAAGCGCAACATATCAATCGGCCACCATTGTTCCCCGGCGGGAAAGCACATGCCCGTTTCATGAACAATTGGACGCCAACAATCCACCCACCGCTGCTCCGCCTCATTTTGCTCGACGTCTTTAATGCCCAAGACGTCGAGAATCAGACCTATTTTCGTTCAGATCGGGAAGCAAAGTTTGGGATGACATTAGAAGCCTTCGTGGAGAACCATGATGCGCATCTAAAAGCCTTCCGCGCCGCCCTTAGCCCTATCCGAGAAACGCTAAAAAGCCAGGCGTTCCTTGCAGGTGATACGCCAGCATATGCCGATTACATTCCTGCAGGCGCATTTTTATGGGCAGAGGCAATTAGCGATTGCGAGATCGTCGCCAGCGATGACCCCGTCGCAGCCTGGATGCAACGGATGAAAGCGGTGCTTAACTAAAGTTCATCCGCGTTCAGCGACCAGACCCTTCAGGCCTGACCATATAGGCATTCGGATCGCGCGTTGCCAGTTGCGCCGGGTCAGACCCTGGCCGCTCCGATGCTTTAGCGAATTGCAGCACCAATACATCGGCACCCGCAGCACTCGCAGTCAGCATCGGCGCTGGTTCTCCTTCCGGTACATGGATCAATGACCTGCAAGGTAGCGCCTTGCCTTGATCTATTAAATCGCCTTCACAAACGAGATAATACTGCCCGCCGCCATTGGACTCTGGCCCTTTTGCTTCAGCACTTGGACCAAGGCGGATGCCAACGGCGTCTACCTCATCTGGCTGATCAGCCATAAGCGCTTCAATTATGCTTGCGCCCGCCGCAGGGCGTGGCTGGCTTGTATCGAAGCGGCCTGCAATATTACGACCCGCGCGACCGAGCATGTTGTGCTTGTTCCCCGGCATCCGGAAAAAGCCGCCGCTGGCGATGGGCCGCAGCGTGAAGAACGCAAAGCCAAGGTCTGCGCCGACAATTGGGCCATATGGTGTGTAAGCGTCCGCGTACTGGAACGTCACCGGGTCAGCGGCTATCTTGCCCATACGGCAATTGCCATCTACGACAACCTGAAATTGGTCGATGTCATGGAAGTGTGGGTCAATCCGTGCACCTGGATAGAGCCGATCCACCAGAAACGCTTGCGGATGCGGGTCGATCAGGCCCGGACTGCCAATATAATCGACCCTCCGGCCAATACCGCCGTCCGGACGCTTGGTCTCAACTTCGGTGGCCTCACCGCTCGCTACAGCATGCATAACGCTCTCCCCTGCTAATGAGACCGCTTAGTATATCCAAGGATGTGCAGATAGCGAGCGGCCCCTTCCCTCGCCCGTGAGAGAAGAGACCGATTAGGCTATCAGTCGGCAGCGGCTTCCAGCTTGTCCTGCGTCTTCGTATCAAAGTCACTGGCGTCATGGCGCTCATGCAACTGCTTATCGAGCGGCCCCGTAACGCGGTTGACCATGCGGCCCCGGCGCAAGGCGTCACGCTTAGCGATAGCAGAAGCCCAGCGCGCCACGTTCGTGTAGCTCTTCGCGTCCAGGAATTCAGCCGCGTCATAGACCGAGTTGGAAACGACCGCACCATACCAAGGCCAGATCGCCATATCCGCAATGGTGTAGCTATCGCCAGCGATGTATTCATTATCCGCCAGCTGGCGATCCAGCACGTCCATCTGCCGCTTCACTTCCATGGCAAACCGATCAATGCAGTATTCGATCTTGAATGGCGCATAAGCATAGAAATGCCCGAAACCGCCGCCGAGATAGGGCGCACTGCCCATCTGCCAGAACAGCCAGTTCATGCATTCAGTGCGGCCAGCATGGTTTTCCGGAATGAAAGCGCCGAACTTTTCAGCCAAATACAGCAGGATTGAGCCAGATTCGAAGACCCGCGTTGGCTTGTCCGTGCTGTAGTCTATCAGCGCCGGGATTTTAGAATTCGGGTTGGCATCAACGAACCCGCTACCAAATTGGTCGCCATCGCCAATGCGGATCGTATAGGCATCATATTCAGCGCCTGTTTTTCCAATGGCCAGCAGCTCTTCCAACATCACCGTAACTTTGACGCCGTTTGGCGTCGCCAACGAATATAGCTGGAGAGGATGCTTACCGCGCGGAAGCTCCTGTTCCTTAATCGCGCCAGCAGTTGGCCGGTTGATATTGGCGAACTTGCCGCCATTACCTGGCTTCCAGGTCCATACTTTGGGTGGTGTATAATCGGCGGGTTGATTTGGAGGATTGGTCATAACGTCAGGCTCGCTTTGCATGAGGATTGATTGATTTAGACTCCTTGCCCCATCTTGGGTGCCCGGTGCAATCTTACAAGCCCGCCGGTCTTGCAGCAGCGGTAAAGGCGAACAACATGGCGCGCATGGATCAATTCGGCCTTGATGTAGGCATCTACGGACCATTGGCTGAACCGGATACTGTTCTTGGCCTGGCAAAGTTTGCTGAGTCAGCAAGGTTTGACTCCATTTGGTTGGCGGACCATGTGGTCTTCCCAACCCAATTTGAAGCGAAATACCCGTTCAGCGCAGACGGGAAGTTCCCCGCGTCAACGAGTGATCCACTGCTAGAACCAATCGCCGCCATGGGGGTTCTGGCGGGCGCGACTAAGACTATCAAGATCGGCACTGCCGTTCTGATCATCCCCTACCGTAATCCCGTATTGCTGGCGCGAATGCTAATTACGATTGACCAGTTTTCTGGCGGGCGGGTCATCCTAGGTGCTGGCGTTGGTTGGCTGAAGGAGGAGTTTGAGGTTCTCGATACGGCAGACTTCGGGCTTCGTGGCAAGGCGACGGACGAATATCTGGAGGTTTTCAAGGCGCTATCCGCTGGCGGCGAGGCTAGCTTTGATGGCGAAACCTACAGCTTCCCGCCTGTGCATTCTGTACCTGGATCAGTGCAACGCCCGCACCCGCCTATTCTAATCGGCGGCGTGTCCAATCCGGCATTACGGCGTGTCGTGCGCCATGGCGGGTGGCTGGCGCTAGCGCTTGGGCCAAAGCAGCTGCCGGAACGCATGGCCAAGCTCAAGGAAATTGCCATCGCTGAAGGCCGGCGGTTCGAAGACATTGATCTTGTTTACAAGATATTTCTAAGCCCCGGAGAGCCCAAGCTCGGCCCGTTTGGTGCACGCGATATTGGCAGTGGATCAGAGGCACAAATTACGGATGATCTAAAAGCCATCCTGGATACAGGCTTTCAGAAAATCGTCATCCGTTACCGAGGTGACAGCGCCGCTGCTCAAATGGAGCAGATGGAGCATTTTGCCACCGATATTGCGCCGAAGCTTTAAGAATTGCTGACCTCAAGCCCGGCGTTTTGCTCTTGGGCTTTCGTCCATGAGGTCCGCCAGCATATGGTTTAGTTGCAACGACAAATCTGCCTTAATCGCAGCATAGTCCGGATCATCCCAACGGTTATGCGTCTCGTTCGGATCAGCTGCCATATCGTACAACTCGCCCCAGTCCTCGCCCTTATAGAGCGTGAAACGATATCGATCCGTGATGATGGACTTGACCCGTGAGGGCGATTTGAAGCCAAGACGCGGGCCGCCATCGTTATATTCTGTAAATATTGCTGGCCGATGCGCCTCCTCTTGCCCAGTCAATACTGTCAAAAAGCTTTCGGCCTGCATGCCCTGAAATGGCACCAATCCAGCCCGGTCCAGGATCGTCGCCGGAAGGTCGATTGTGCCCGCCAGCGTGTCAGTCGTTCTGCCTGTACGATCAGCAGGATCAGACCAGATCATCGGCACCTGGCTGATAGAACGGAACGGCATTGCGCCCTTCAGCAGCATGCCGAAATCTCCAAGATAATCGCCGTGATCTGAATTGAAGCAGATTACAGTATTCTCATAGAGGCCATTAGCTTTGAGTGCCGCTATGATCTCTCCAATACAGTCATCAATCATCGTCAGCATGCCTGCAGATAGCGCCATTGCTTCCTGCAATTGCCGCTTGGAGGCCATAGTCGCCGTTTGTGGCGAGAACTGTTTGGCAGCGGATTGCCAAGCGTCATAGACATATTGCATCGGCGGCGTCGGGTTCTTGTGCGCCTCGTACGGAAGATCCAGACCGAAGTCTGCCGGGTCATACATATCCCAATACTTGCCAGGCGGATTAAATGGGTGATGTGGATCTGGGAACGATACAAAGCTGAAGAACGGACTAGCGGTCTTTTTACGGCTCTCCAAATAAGCAACTGTTTGATCTTTTATATAACTTGTCGGGTAGAGATGCTCGGGGACCGGTGTTCGATAGGCCTGAGGGCAGGTATATTCATGAGGCAATTGGTTAGCGGGATCATGCAGCGCTTCCCAATTCGGCGCGTTCTTTTTCAACCATTGCGCATAATGGCCGCCACACTTATCGCCGTGGCCTGTCACCATATCCACATGCTGATAGCCATAATATGGCGTTTTGAACGCGCTCCCATCGTCATCAAAGCTGCCAGGCTCTTCCTGGGCATAGTCGCCACCATCAGAACGCCACGCCTCGGCGATTAGACGCTCCTGATCGGACGCTGCATTCAGCGGCGGCGCTGTCGTCACGGGCTGCAGGTGGCTCTTACCAATAGCGGCTGTGTGGTAGCCTCCGGCCGCCAGGACATCAACGAATGTGTTGGCGTTGGTGGGTAACGCGCAGCCATTGTACCGCAGGCCGTGGGTAGACGGATATCTGCCCGTCAAGAATGTCGCCCGGTTCGGCATGCATACCGGTGAGGACGCGTGGAAATTCCTAAACCGCAGTCCGGTGGCCGCAAGTGCATCAATGTGCGGCGTTTTTACGACTGGGTGCCCCGCGCATCCCATCCAATCTGAGCGCAACTGGTCGGTCATGATGTAGAGAAAGTTTGGGCGATCCGTCATCGGTTTTTCCAGTATTTAAGAGGCTCGAGCCAAAACTATGCCTGCTCATTCAGCACTCTGCCAGCCCGCTGCGACAAGCAAACGCTTGAGAAGGCGTGCCATAATTGGCTAAAAGCCTAGCTTCCATCATTGAACCATTGTGAGAAGCACGCAGCATGGCGAAAGAGACGACCCAAAAGCCCTCCAAAGACACGACACCCGCTAAATCAACCGATACCGCGCCCGCCACCTCCCCCACGGATGCGCCTAAAGCAGATGCGGCAGATAGCGGTGCGAGCACAGAGACGGCTAGTCCTAACAAGTCAACCGGTGGCGGTCGGCCGATCAGCCATTTCTCCAGTGTCACGACCCCGGAATATCGGTCCGGGTGGGCTGATATTTTTGGCCCCAAGGGAAAGGCAGTGTCATCAAAAAAGGCCAAGCCTAAACTGCCTGCAAGCCTCAGCGTTTCATGGGATGATCTGGATACGGATGGACAGTCTGCGCTCGAAGCTATCGCTTGCAAGCTCGCGAAAAAGAAGCACTTGAACTACGATAAGCTGCAGAGTAAAGGCCAGATTAATTGGCGCATAAGCTGCGAAATCAGCGACGATTAAGCTTGTCCCAGAAAGCTAAACAGGACGCTACGTCGCGTTAGGAGCAACATAATGTCGAAGCCCGTTGTGGGCGTCATAGGGTCTACGCATTTTTTGAACGACCGCTTTTACGTTCAAATGACGGGCTCTAGGAATTTGTCAGCGATTGCTGATGTTGCTGACGCTTTACCGCTCGTATTCGCAGGCGACCCGGCTGTAACTGAGATCGGCGCGCTTCTGGATGCGGTGGACGGCGTTTTGCTCACGGGCGGGCGTGCAAACGTTCACCCCACATATTACGGCGTTGAGCCAGATTCTCGCGCAGAGCCCTATGACCAAGAACGCGACATCGTAGCACTTGAAGTCACGAAGGCTGCAGTCGCGCGCGGCATACCAATTTTCGGTGTGTGTCGTGGGTTGCAGGAAATGGCGGTCGCCTATGGCTGCCAGTTACATCCTGAAATTAGAGACCTTCCTGGCCGAATTAACCATCGCGCGCCCAGAACTGAAGACGGCGAATTCCACCCTGATCCATTGGTAGTGTTCGCGGACCGGCACGATGTTGAACTCCTGCCTGGCGGCCAATTTGCGCGCATTCTTGAGTGCGAAAGGATTCGCGTTAATTCCCTGCATGGTCAAGCCGTTACAACCTCTGGCAAGCGGGTAATCATCGAAGGTGTGGCTGAGGATTCTACAGTCGAGGCGATCAGCATTGCCGAAGCGCCTGCATTCGCACTCGGCGTTCAGTGGCATGCAGAATATGATCCCCAAACCAACCCGGTAAATCGCACCTTGTTTGAGGCTTTTGGCCAGGCGCTCCGCGAAAAACGTGCTGCGGGCTAAAACATTAAGAGAGATATGCCTCCCCAAGCCAAGGACCATTCCATGCCCCATCCGACCACCAACCAAACGATCTATCCAGATATCGGCAATTGGGCCGGTCCACTTGGTTTGCCGGAATTTGAGAAAATCAGCGAAGCGGACCTGGAATCTGCATTTGATTTGGCATTTCCAACACACCTAGCTGAAATTCAGGCTATCGTAAACGCCAGCACAAGACCAACGTTCGAAAACACAATCATCGCACTGGAACTGGCTGGCTCGCTGCTTGGTCGCGCATCCTCTATCTTTTGGAATCTGGCTAGCGCTCACACAAATGATGCGCTCCAGGCGCTGGAACGGAAGCTTGCACCAGAAATGGCGCGTCATCACTCCGCCGTTACGATGAACGCTGCCCTCTTCAAGCGGATTGATGCGCTTTACCAGGATCGCAAGAGCCTAGGGCTTGATGATGAAGCATTAAGGGTGCTCGAGAAAAAATGGAAAGGCTTTGTGCGATCTGGGGCCAATCTGGGCGATAAAGATCAAACCAAGCTCGCCGCCATCAATGAACGGTTGGCGACTTTGGGAACGGCGTTCTCGCAAAACATTCTGGCGGACGAAAGCACATACCTGCTTCTGCTTGACGATGAGGCAGATCTTTCAGGCCTGCCCGCCTCTCTCAAGGCCAGCATGCGTGCTGCCGCAGAAGAACGTGGGCACCCAGGCAAGCATGCTGTAACGCTTGGCCGTTCAATTATTGAGCCGTTCCTCACGTTTTCTTCTAAGCGCGCCATCAGAGAACAAGCGTTCAAGGCCTGGGCCGCCCGCGGCGAGACTGATGGCAAGCGGGATAATCGCCCCATCGTTGCCGAGATCGTTAAATTACGTGCGGAGAAAGCAGCCCTCCTCGGCTACAAGACCTTTGCGCACTTCAAGCTCGATGACACCATGGCAAAAACACCGGAGAACGTGCGCGACCTGCTGGAAACCATGTGGGGAAAAGCCAGCGCACGCGCCACAGAAGAAGCCGGCGACCTTGCAGACCTCATCCAAGCGGAAGGCCAGAACCATTCAGTCGCCCCGTGGGACTGGCGGTATTATTCGGAGAAAGTGCGCGCCGCCCGGTTTGATCTGGATGATGCGGAACTGAAGCCTTATCTCCAGTTGGACCAATTGATCTTAGCAGCTTTTGACACGGCCAACCGTTTGTTCGGCGTCAGCTTCGTCGAGCAGCAAGACGCGAAAGCCTATCATCCAGATGCTCGCGTATTTGAAGTTCTGGATGCAAACGGTTCCCGCAAGGCCGCGTTCATCGCTGACTATTTCGCCAGGCCATCAAAACGCTCCGGCGCTTGGATGAGCAGCTTTCAGGATCAACACCGCCTAGCTAATGATAAGGGCGGTGACGGCCAAACACCCATCATCCTGAACGTTATGAACTTCGCTAAAGCGCCACCTGGAGAACCCGTGCTAATTACGATGGATGACGCTCGCACGCTCTTCCATGAGTTTGGCCACGCCCTCCACGGAATGCTCTCAAATGTCACATATCCATCGATCTCTGGCACCGCCGTCAGCCGGGATTTTGTGGAATTACCGTCGCAGCTATACGAGCATTGGCTGACCGTGCCCGAAGTCCTGCAACGTTTCGCCCTGCACCATGAAACCGGCCAGGCGATCCCGGAAGCCTTACTGCAGAAAATGAAAGCCGCCCGCACGTTCAACAAGGGTTTTTCGAACCTGGAGTTTACAGCTTCAGCCTTAGTCGACATGGCTTTTCATGCGCTTACGCCTGAAGAAGCGGCGGATGTTGATCCGATGGCGTTTCAAGCATCCGTCCTGGCCGATATCGGCATGCCAGCAGAAATCGTTATGCGCCATGCAACGCCGCATTTCGCCCATGTGTTCTCTGGCGATGGCTATTCTGCTGGGTACTATTCCTACATGTGGTCCGGTGTTCTGGATGCTGATGCATTCCAAGCCTTTGAGGAGACCGGAAACGCTTTTGATGAGGCAACAGCGGAGAAGCTGCATCGCTTTGTTTATTCATCCGGCGGGTCTATGGATGCAGAGGTTGCATATCTCGCCTTCCGTGGCAAACTTCCTTTACCGGATGCGTTGCTCCGCAAAGAAAATCTCGCTTAAGGCGTGACGCTTTAAGCACGATTGGGAGGCATTAGGCATGCGGCAGACTGATTGGTTTTTTGACGTCATTTCACCCTATGCCTATCTGCAATTCCACCAGATGCATCGGCTACCAGCTAACTTAGAGGTGCGGTTTCGGCCTGTTCTGTTTGCTGGTCTCCTCAATCATTGGGGGCAGCTTGGCCCGGCAGAAATTGAAGCCAAGAAGCGTCACACCTTTCTGCTAACGCGTTGGCGCGCTAAGAAGCTTGAGCTGCCGTTTAAGGCCCCACCACGCCATCCATTCAATCCTTTGACACTTCTCCGCCTGGCGATTGCACTTGGTTCAGATAGCGCTAGCATTGGCATTATTTTTGACCATATCTGGGCCGACGGGCACGATGGCCAGGACCCCGATAGCCTGGCCCAACTTGCCGACAAACTTAGCATTGAAGACCTTGCCGCCACGACCAGCGACGCAGCGGTTAAAGATCAGTTGCGGCTTAATACGGAAGCCGCGGTATCAAAAGGCGTATACGGCGTGCCGACATTCTTGATCGAAGACCAGATTTTCTGGGGCGACGACATGTTTGAACTGATGTTGGAATGGCTTGACGGGTCTCCCTTCATGGCCGAAACCGAAAGCCAGCGCATCATGGCGCTCCCGCCTGCTTCTGAACGGAAACGCTGATCCCTCACATATGATCTTCTGAAGCCGCCAGGATCATCGCGGCGCATTTCTCGCCGATCATGATACTTGGGGCATTCGTATTACCGCTGGTGAGCGTCGGCATAATCGAGGCATCTGCAATGCGAAGCCCTTTAATGCCGTGCACACGCAGTTGCGCATCGACAACGGCCATGGGGTCAGCCCCCATCTTGCAGGTGCCGACCGGATGATAGGTTGTCTCGGCGTTGTGGCGCACCCATTCCAACAACTCTTCGTCGGTTTGCTTATCGATTCCGGGGGCGATCTCCTCCCCTGTCATCTCCGCGACCGGCGCGGTCGTCATAAGTTCCCGCCCTTTCCGCATGGCAGCCAGCAGGCCGTCTCGATCATGCTGGGAGGACAAGAAATTGAATTTGATGGCGGGCGCTTCTGTTGGATCAGCTGACTTCACGTGGATAGAACCAAGGCTTTCTGAGCGCAGCACGTTGACGTTCATGGTGATGCCTTGGCGTTTAGCAATCCGTCGTTGGCGACCGACCATTTCGTAGAGAAATGGCAAAATCGAAATCGTCGCATCGGGCGTTTCCAGCCCTTCGCGAGTACGGAAATACATCCTGAGCGGAACCGATGTACGGGCCAGGAAACCATCCCGGAAAAGGGCATATTTGATGGCTTCGCGCGCGAGCCGCCACCCGCGGGCATTGTCATTAAATGTCGCATTCTTTTTTGTAATGGCGAACTTCATGCGGGGTGAATAGTGGTCGCGAAGGTTCTCTCCAACGCCCTTCAATTCATGCACAAGTTCAATATCGAGGCTGCGCAGCAGGTCCGCCTGACCGATCCCAGATAATTCCAGAAGTTTGGGGGAGTTGATCGACCCGCCGGATACAATCACCTCCTTAGAAGCCCTTGCCTCCCTGGCTTCGCCCGCCACCGCATAACGGACGCCGACACAGCTCTTGCCTTCCAATATCAAAGTCTCTGCCATTGCGTCCTGCTCAATCGTGAGATTTGAGCGACCGCGCGCGGGGTCAAGGTAGCAATATGCGGTCGATTGGCGCCTGCCTTTCGAGATCGTCACCTGGGACATGCCAATGCCCTCTTGCGTGGCACCGTTCAGGTCCTTGTTAAACGGAACACCGATTTTCTCTGCCGCCGCAATCATCCTTTCCAGCAATGGCACTTGGTGACGCGGCGTATCATCAACACGGAGAGGGCCATCACGGCCGCGAAATTCATCCTCCCCACCCGCATAGGATTCCATCTTTTTGAAAGTCGGTAGCACGTCATCATAGCTCCACCCGCGATTACCAAGCTGCGCCCAGCCATCATAATCCCGCGCCTGCCCACGGATGAACACCATGCCGTTGATGGAGCTAGAGCCACCCAGCATCTTGCCACGCGGCACTTCAATGCGCCTGCCACCAGACCCTTTATCAGGTTCAGAGGAATAGCACCAATTAACGGCTGGATTATCGATCAGCTTGGCGATGCCGACAGGCACACGAGACCAAAAATAATTAGACCCCTCCTTGCCCGCTTCCAAGCAAAGCACTTGATACCGACCACTTTCAGACAACCGCGCCGCTACAGCAGCCCCGGCAGACCCTGCGCCAACGACGATATAGTCATATTCAGATGATCCAACTTCTGGCATCGCGATTTGCCCCACATATTCAGTTTGATGCAGAGAGTATGGACTGTTCTGAAATCCTGGGTCCAGCAAAATGCTGCTTACCCATGCGGGATTGAATGCAGGAATGTTCGAGTCTAGCCTTAGATTTACGCTGTTTTCACCGGTTAAAATCAGGAATGCCCCAAAATGTTAAACATCTATCACTCTACCGGAACACGCGGATTCCGTGTCATTTGGGTGTGTGAAGAACTTGGTGTTCCTTATGAAATCATACCGGTGGATTTCTCTGCTGATTATCGCGCAAGCCCTGAATGGCGGGCATTGAACCCCGTCGGCAAAGTGCCAGTCATGACCGATGGCGAACTGACGATGTATGAATCCTGCGCCATGATGCAGTACGTGCTGGACCGATATGGCGAAGGTCGCCTACAGCCAGCTAAATCCGACGCCAGCTATGCCCATTACCTGCAATGGTGCTGGTTCGCCGAATCAACGTTTGCCCGGCCACTTGGCGAAATCACAAATCACCGACGCGCCTTCCAACCGCAATTAGATGACGTTGTGGCTGAAATGCAGGGGCGTGGTACCGCATGTGTGGAAGCGCTCGATGCCGTGTTCAGCCGTCAGCCCTACCTGCTCGACAATGAAATGAGCGCCGCAGACCTCAGCATGGCATATGTGATGCGCGGATATAAGAAAAACGTGACAGAAACGCTGCCTAGTAACGTCCAATCCTTCTTTGATCGCATGACGGCCCTGCCATCGTTCACGCGCACGCTCAAAGCAGATACGGCAACAGCTAAGCGTTTGAAAACCTAATATGAAGCAGGTCCAAACCAGCCCCAGAGGCCTTGGCTACCGTGTGTTCGACATGCGCGACCCTTGGACCAAGCAAGACGGTGCGCATACCGCAACACCTATCGTGTTCCAGCATGGCCTTGGCCTGAACGGGCTTGCATGGCTGCCTTGGATCAGCAGGCTTTCCGCAGACCGCCAGATGATCGCGATCGATATGCGTGGCCATGGTGCCTCCAAAGCAATGTGGTCAGCGCCAAGCTTGGAAGTCGGCGATTATGCTGACGATGTGCTTGATGTGCTGAACGTGCTGAGGATCGACCGCTGTCATTTTGTCGGAGAGAGCTTCGGCGGCACCGCGGGCTTGTATCTGGGCATCCATGCGCCAGAGCGGATCGCGTCCCTAACAGTGGCGTCCACGGGTTGGCGTGGTGATCTGGTCAACAATATCGGCGCATGGCCGGAAGTGCTTGGAAATCCTGGCGGCATTGAAGCCTGGGGCGATATGCTGGCTGAGGGCAGTTTTGATCCAGCCCTTGTTGACCTGGCCCTGATCACATGGGCCAGTGCATTGCATGTCGAAGCCTTGCCGGAAGCCGTCGCCGCGGTTGTGCTGAGTTTGCGAGCAACTGATCTTGGGCCAGATTTACATCACCTGACGATGCCGATTTTGAACATCGTCGCGGGCAGATCGCCATTCGTAGACGCCGCCCAGCATCCAATATTGGCCGAGCGTGCGGCAAACTACACTCAGCTTGATTTCGTGCAAGCAAAGCACCGTGTTTTCCTGACGGAGGCGGAGGCTTGCGCTAAGGCTCTGCAGGCGCGCCTCACGGTGTAGGTCCAGCGTTGGCGGCAAGCTGATTGGGCGCTATCTTCTATTTAGGAACGTTGCCGCTAACTTTGACGCGCCCCCATGGAGAGCATTGTAGGACCATGAACCAGACCGCACTGGCTGAAAACAGCAATTCCAACGCTGACGCACTCGACTTCGACGCCGTCGTCATCGGTGGCGGTATTTCGGGCATGTATCAGCTTTATCGGTTACGCGAACTAGGCCTCAAAGTTCGAGTACTGGAAACGGGAACCGGTGTCGGCGGCACTTGGTATTGGAACCGGTATCCAGGCGCACGCTTCGATTCTGAAAGCTATTCCTACGGCTATTCATTCTCCAAAGAACTGCTGGATGAATGGGATTGGAGCGAGTATTTCTCTGGCCAGCCAGAGATCGAACGCTACTGCAATCTGGTCGCTGACAAGTTTGACCTCCGCAAAGACATCCAGTTCTCCGCCCGCGTCGACGCTGCGCACTATGACGAAGATGCCTGCTGCTGGGCGGTCACATTGGCCGATGGCACGACCTACCGCGCCCGTTTCATCGTGAGCGCAATCGGCTTGCTCTCCACACCGACAATGCCAAAATTCGATGGCATTGAAGACTTTAAGGGCCCGTGGACGCATACCGGCCTTTGGCCGAAAGAAGGCATCGACTACGCAGGCAAGCGTGTTGCTGTGGTAGGCACTGGCGCCAGTGGCGTTCAGGCTATCCAGGAGATTTCCAAGA
>CBFIAF010000041.1:0-27203 GCA_965660545.1 Alphaproteobacteria bacterium
TGCAGCCTGAAGCAAAGTAGCCAGTAGAGCCCCGCTTAGAATGGGGGCTTATGCAGAGGTCTCAGGCAAATATTCAAGATAGCGACAATAAAAATGCCAGCGTCACAAAGAACATGGTGTCAGGGCCAGATGGCATTTTCAGCGCATCTGGTTGGTGGGGCTTTGATCGACGCAATCAGAATAGGGTGGATCATTCTGCAGTTCCTTTCTTTGGTAAACTTTCTGAGCCGCGCTACGACAAAGAGGATTCCACAGAATATAATCGACTTGGTGAAGTTCGCATTGATGACAGCACACTCGCGATCGTGTCGGATGAAAATGCAACAGAGAAGTTGGCGGAAATTCGGATGATCGCTGTTTTAAACCAAGACCAAGCCTACGAGACCTAAGGCAGTTTGAAAGCGGGTAGCGCTGTTGCTGGCTGGCAGTCTAGTGGTCGTGTGGTTGGTGATGCTTATATGATTGGTGACGGCGTCGCACTCGCGCTGGTTCGCCTCTTCGTTGCCGAAACCTTGGCTCAAGCATGTCGCGCCAGGCGCCAGCCGATCTCCAAAGCTGGCGTGAAGGGGGTCTCATAACGGACCTTTCAAGAGCCGGTGGATCCTATGTCGGCACTGTCGGCCTTGCATTCAACGGCAGCGAAGGCAAACCGTTCTTGGCACAGCGCGCTTGTGGTGGACCACCAAGCGCGTTGCTGGCGGCTTTGTCCAGGGGGGAGGAAAATACCGCTTTACCTCGGCATTGGCGCTAATAGCTGCGAACGGTTGACGGTCCGTTCTGCGGCAGGAACGGAGAATGAAGCGTTTGGTTTCGCCAAATGGCTCGCCAAAAGGCGGTGTCTGTGGAATTATCTGCAGTTTGATTTTCTTCACCTGAGGCGCGATTATGAAGCACCTGCTTGAAGTCGAAGGCCTAACAGTCGATTATCCGATACGCCGCGGCGTATTCACAGCGATTGATAACGTTTCCTTCCACGTTTCTGTAGGTGAAATTCTTGGCGTTGTTGGCGAGTCTGGTGCTGGAAAATCTACTTTAGGGGCCGCGATTATGCGGCTGATTGATTATCCGGGCTTCATTCGCTCCGGCAAGATCGGTCTGTCTGGCCTCGATCTAGCGTCTCTTTCAGATCAGGAAATGACAGCGGCGCGTGGTCGCCGGATCGGGATGATTTTTCAGGACCCGCTTACAGCGCTCAATCCAGTGCTGACCATCGGCACGCAGATCCGTGAGACAATTCGTAAGCATACTAAGCTTACCGGAGATGCAGTTGACGCCCGCGCCGTTGAACTTCTAACCCAAGTTGGCATTCCAGAGCCTGAACGCCGGTTGGCGCAATACCCGCATCAGTTCTCCGGCGGCATGCGCCAGCGCGTGGTGATCGCCATTGCGCTCTCGGGCGAGCCTGAATTGCTGGTCGCGGATGAGCCGACGACCGCGCTCGATGTATCGATTCAGTCCGAAATCCTCGACCTGATCCGCGGCTTATGCCGATACCGGAACCTTGGCGTTATCCTGATTACCCATGATATGGCGGTCATTAACGAGGTGACGGACCGAGTGGCTGTCATGTTGCGTGGCGATATCGTTGAAATTAATGAAACCCGCAAAATCATCGACGCGCCGGAGCATCCATATACCCAGAGCCTCATTTCAGCCGTGCCGCGCACAGATGTGAAGCTCGATCGCTTCCAGATGGTGGATGCGACGGCCGGTGGCGAGAGCGCTGTTGAAGCAATGGGCAAGGAAGTGGCATGGCTGAGTGCCGCGGCCTCCGAGCAGGCAGAAGCAGCAGCGCCGCCAATGATTGAGGTGGAGAACCTGACTGTCCGTTTCATCAAATCCCGCGGGCTGATGGCGCGGTGGCACACCTATTTCAATGCCGTCGATGACGTGACACTTGAAGTGCGGCGCGGTGAGACCTTTGGCCTTGTTGGCGAAAGTGGGTCGGGCAAATCCACCTTAGCAAAAACCGTTGTCGGCTTAGAGCCGCCCTATCAAGGCAAGGTGCGCTGCAAGGGCGTTGATATTTCAGCTTTATCTACGGATGCAGGTTTGCGGGCGAACTGCACCGACATGCAGATCATTTTCCAGGACCCGTTCTCCAGTCTGAACCCGCGAATGCGTGTGCGCCAGACCCTCTCTGAGCCAATGGTTTATCACAGCCTTGCGGAGAGGAATGAAGCGAACGCAGTTGCGGATGAACTGCTGGTGCGCGTGGGTTTGGACAAGGCGGCTGGGGACAAGTACCCACATCAGTTCTCTGGCGGTCAGCGGCAGCGTATCTGCATCGCCCGCACGCTCGTCATGCGCCCGCGCATACTCATCTGTGACGAGCCGACGTCGGCGCTTGATGTCTCGATCCAGGCATCACTGCTGAACTTGCTGAAAGACCTGCAGGAGGAGCTTGGCCTCACCATGCTATTTATCAGCCATGACCTCGCCGTCATTCGCCAGATGTGTGATCGCGTCGCCGTGATGCGCTATGGCAAGCTTTGTGAGGTTGCAGACACTGAGACTTTGTTTGCGGACCCGCAGCATCCATATACCAGAGAGCTGCTGCGTTTGGCACCGAAGTTTAGCCGCCAGGTCGCGGTTTAAAGTACCTGGTCTAGTAGGAGAGGATTTTTGGATATGGACTTTGGCATTGATCCATCTGGGCTTGTCGCGATCATACTCGTCGTACTGGCTCTTTTGGTTATTTTCAAAGGCGTTGTCGTGGTTAGCCAAGGCCACGAATACACCGTGGAGCGCTTTGGGCGATATACGCGCACGCTGCGGCCTGGTCTCCATATTATTGTGCCATTTTTTGATAAAATTGGAAGACGCCTGAATGTGATGGAGCAGGTTCTTGATATTCCAACGCAGGAAGTTATCACCCGTGATAATGCCAGTGTTCAGGTTGACGGCGTCGTTTTTTATCAGATCATGGACTCGGTTGCCGCCGCTTATGAAGTGCGCCAGCTAACGCTCGCGATCGTTAACATTACAATGACCAATCTGCGTACGGTTATGGGGTCTATGGACCTGGACGAGCTTCTGTCTCAGCGTGACCGGATCAACAGCCAGTTGCTCGTGGTCTTGGATCAAGCAACCAATTCCTGGGGCGTGAAGATCACGCGTGTTGAAGTGAAGGATATTTCACCGCCTGCCGACCTGGTCGCTGCCATGAACCGGCAGATGAAAGCCGAGCGGGATAAACGCGCCCAGGTGCTTGAGGCCGAAGGGTCTCGCCAGTCCGAAGTGCTGCGGGCAGAGGGTGAAAAGCAGTCGCAAATTCTTGAAGCTGAAGGTCGCCGCGAAGCCGCATTCCGTGATGCTGAAGCGCGTGAGCGCGAAGCTAAAGCCGAGGCGACTGCGACCCGTCTCGTCTCTGAAGCAATCCTTAATGGTAACCCGCAGGCGATCAATTACTTTATAGCCCAGCGATATGTGGAAGCACTGGAAGCGGTTGCCAGCGCGCCAAATCAGAAGCTGATTATGATGCCGCTGGAAGCAAGCGGCGTGATCGGCTCAATCGCCGGCATTGCTGAAATCGCTAAGGAGTCAATTGGCGGCTTCCCTAACAACACCCCATCGACGCCGCCGCCCGCACCGAGGCAGCCGCAACAAAGTGGCTCCGTGCCATCCAGCTATGTCTCAACCTCAGCCCCGCGGGATGGAGACTAAGCAATGGAAGGCGGTCTCTTCGATGCATTGGTCTACTGGCACTGGTTAGCGTTCGCGGCAGCGTTCGTGGCGCTCGAGATCGTTGTTCCCGGCGTATTCCTGATTTTTCTAGGGATTGCATCGGCGACGGTTGGTTTCGTGCTCTTGGCTATTCCGGGGCTGGATTGGCGCTTGCAGCTGGTTATATTCGCCGTCGTGGCGGTCGCGCTGATTTTCATCGGCCGCCGCGTGTATGGCCGCATGGCTGAGGCGGAAGATCACACGTCTCTCAATCGGCGGGGCGATCGGTTCGTTGGCCAAAATTTCCCGCTGGCCGGCGCCATGACAGGCGGCAGGGGCCGCGTTCGGGTCGGCGATACAGATTGGCTCGCACGGCTCGCATCAGATGACGCCGCAGACATTGCCGACGGGGTTATGATGCGCGTAGTAGCGGTTGAAGGTGCCACATTGGTCGTGGAGCCTCGAAGTTAGTTCTCCTCAATCAGGTCCTTAATGTAGTCCCGGCCCTTCCATTCAGGTTCTGGCGGCGTGTAGCCAGCTTTTGGCGCATAGATTGACGGCTGTGCACCATCCATTGCCGGCACATATCGTGGGCAATTTGGGAAGATGTCGCGCGCGGTTACGCGGATCAGGCGCTTGGCGCCTGGCAGACCTGTAATTGCCTCCGGACTGTCATCAATCTCCGCCACGCCGTTCACGCGAAGGCGGGTGCTAACACCATCAAAGCGGACGAATAGTAAGCCGACATTTGGGTTGTTCAGGATATTGCCAAGGCTTCGATACATCCGATTCCCGTCATAGTCCGGGAACGCCAAGGTGGACGGGCCGATAACACGGATAAAGCCTTGCTCACCGCCCTTCATTGAGCAGTCGACAGAGTCTTCGAACGACGTCGCTAGAAAAAAAACTACTGCCGTTTCAATGATATCGCGGTCCTCTTCGGTAAATTCATCATGGCGGCGAACTTCAGCAATTTTATCCGCTACCTTCCGGCCATCGTATTTATCTTGTAACGCTCGCTGGCCTTTATGAAACATATACTTTCTCCCCTGGATATGGTGCAGCCTACCTCGCCCCGCCTGCACTGCAATAATGAGGATTTGCAGACTGTGCTTACTGCATCGCCATCAAGCGCGCAGGGCGTTACTGTGGGGGCGAGTTATAATTGCTCTCATGAAGGAAGTTCCGCGACATGATGTATTCGCTCGACGGCCAGAAGGTAGATGCGCACCCGGAAAGCTGGGTGGCACCCACGGCGTCCGTGATGGGCAATGTGAAGCTGGAAAAGAATTCCAGTGTTTGGTGGGGCGCGGTCATTCGCGGTGATAATGATCTGATCACAGTGGGTGAGGGTGCCAATGTCCAGGATGGCTCCGTTCTGCACACAGACCCCGGGTACCCCATGACGTTAGGCAAGAACGTCACAATCGGCCATATGGTGATGTTGCATGGCTGCACAATTGGTGAAGGCTCGTTGATCGGTATCGGCTCCGTGGTTCTAAACGGTGCCAAGATCGGTAAAGGTTGCCTTATCGGCGCCAAGGCCTTGATCACCGAAGGCAAGGAAATCCCGGATTATTCCCTGGTGATGGGTGCACCCGGCAAAGTCGTACGCACATTCACGCCGGAAGAGGCGGCTAATCTGCTAAAGAACGCAGACTCATACCAGAAGAACTGGAAACACTTTCGCGATGGCCTTGAAAAACAGGTCTAAAGCGCTGCGTAATTTTCCTGCGCCAACGTGATGACGGCTTCAAGCCGTTGCTGCATCAATGACGTGCTCCCATTTATCGAACTCCTGCTGGCGCTCATGGGCAACAGATTCGTATCAGGGATTTCCTTGTTCAGCATCATAAATGTCGGAACGCAAAGCGCACCTGCGTAATAAACTGTCGAATTGTCGATGAAAATCACAAGGTCCATAGCGCGAACCTGGGCGGCGAACATGTCCAGCATACCGTTACAATTAACCGCTGGATCTTCAATGATATCAGCACTTGGTGCAGTCATACGTAATTTCCTCAGCGCATTCGTCATATTGCAGGTTGGCGAAGCGCATGCTCGGCGTTGCAAAATAGGCCTCTATTAATCCAGCGACGCACTGGGCCGCTTGCCGCTGCATCAAGATATTCCGACTACAAGCCGGGGGCATCGTCTGGATCATAAGCTTTGTAACGCGCACGCAAAATTTCGACCACAGCCGGGTCTGCTTTTGGAGATGCACCGCATGGGCGGAAGTCATTGAACATGGGCGTCAGGAATGAAGGCAGGGCCCCACCTGGGATTTGCCAATCGAAACCCGGCGCACTTATATGAAATTTACAAATGAGAATACGGTTGGCGGCGTCCGCGCCGGAAAACCCGGCCGGTCAAAAGCCCCAACCGGGACGGGGTTCGGCGCGCATCTTGGCGGCGCTGAGGCCTCGGCCTCAAGCACGGTTGCCAGTGCGCCATCAGGTATAGGCGCGCCTCTGGCGGCACAGTCCGTAAGAGATGCATTAGATGGTCGCGCGCAAGCGTATGATCACGGGGAGGCTTTACTCCAACGCCTAGATGGGTTGCGCCTGGCCTTGTTGGATGGCGCTATCTCTGATGCAGGGTTGCAGAAGTTACCAGATGCTATGGATAAAAACATCATAAAAACATTTGTTTAATCTTTTTATTTGTTGCAGGAAATGAGCTTTGCGCGGTTCTTGAGCTGTTGAAGAGGAATTTGATTTAATTATACAGAACTTCAAAAAAACTCTGCTTGTTAGTTAATGTCTGTAAGCCCAAAAACACGCAGATTGCGGCGCGTTGACCTGCGACAAACTATTCATATACTGCCCCTGCTTAAAAATGGCCCAGGGGGAATCACGATGGCGATAACGCTACCAAACGGCTATAAACCAAGTGATAAAGAAGAGTTTATGAACCCATTGCAAACAGAGTATTTTCGTCAAAAATTAACGTCTTGGAAGGGCAGGCTTCTGAAAGAATCGACCGGTACAATCTGCGTATTGCGGGAATCGACAAACACTGCAGCGGATGTAACCGACCGGGCGTCCATCGAAGCCGACCGAGCGCTCGAGCTGCGCACACGCGACCGCGCACGCAAGCTAATCGCTAAGATCGAAGACGCGATGTATCGAATCGAAGATGGCTCATATGGGTATTGCGAAGAAACCACACAGCCAATCGGCGTCCGCCGACTGGATGCACGGCCAATCGCAACGCTCAGCATCGAGGCGCAAGAACGCCACGAACGCACTGAGCGGCAATTCCGGGACGACTAAGATTGAGGAACGCGGTTCGCCGTACTCTGACGAGAACAGGCCGGATGCTGAAAGGCATCTGGCCTTTTCTATTCGCCAGATTGGAGCAGGCGGCCATCGCGGCGAGCGGCGTCGAAGGCGCTCACGAAAGTCCATACCGCGAGGGACACGGTGATCACGTTTAAGCCTAGTGCCCAAAAGCAATGTTCCCAGTCAAACCGACCTTCGAGCATTACGGCTCTCATGCCTTCAAACACGTGTGCGGACGGTGTCGCGAGGGCGATCCATTGCAGCCATTCCGGTAGAACAGAGACCGGATAGTATACGGCTGAGATCGGCGCCAACGCAAAAACTGTGACCCATGCAAGGCTCTCTGCTCCTAGTCCATAGCGCAGCAGCAGACCACAGACCGCGAGGCCAACGGCCCAGCTGAATGCGAGTAGCATGAAGAAGAACACTATCAGACCTGGCCCGATGGACGTGATGGCGAACTCATAGAGAAGCCATGCGATGAGCGCTGCGGGAATGAGGCCGACCAGTGTGCGCACCAGGCTGACGCTCATCAATGCGGCCGCTAATTCAACGGGCCTTAGCGGGGAGATGAACATCTGCCCCAGATTACGTGCCCAAAGCTCCTCCAGGAAAGACACGGATACACCAAGCTGACCCCGGAACATCACGTCCCATAACATGACCCCAGCCAGTAACAACCCGCCCGCTTGCGCAATCAATGTGGAATGCTGCTGGAAGAATTGTGAAATGAAGCCCCACAAAAATATCTGCATGAGCGGCCAGTAGGCGAGCTCGATAATGCGCGGCCATGAGCCTCGATACAGATAATAGTGCCGCAGCATGAGTGCTAATATTCGCCCCTGGGTCGTCAGGATGATCGTGCCATCATTCATAGGCCTCTTCCTGCCGGTGCTGCACTGCCGCCACGAGCGATATCCAGGAATACTTCTTCCATGTTCTGGCGCCCGTGGCGGGCGATCAAAGCGCTTGGCGCGCCACGGTCAATGATGCGACCGTCCCGCATCATCAATACATCGTCGCAGAGCCGTTCAACCTCCGGCATGTTGTGAGACGCCAGAAGTATAGCAGCGCCGGTTTCAGTCTGGTACGTCTCTAGATAGCGGCGCACCCAATCGGCGGTGTCTGGGTCAAGGCTGGCTGTCGGCTCATCCAGCAGCAGCAGTTCTGGTGCGTTGATTAGGGATTTAGCAAGCGCTGAGCGGGATTTCTGGCCAGCAGAGAGTGTGCGTGTTGGCCTGTGCAAGAAACTCTCCAGGTCCAGATCATAGGCCAGCTTCGCAATCCGGTCCTTTGGATGGCGGAGCCCGAACAGGCGGGCATATACCTCCAGATTCTCCGTGACTGTAAGTCGGCCGGGCATCTCCACATACGGGGATGAGAAATTGATGCGGGCTAGGGCACCTGCGTCCCGTGTGCTGGCATCTTTCCCGAATATCCGGGCTATGCCAGATGTGGGCGTCAACAAGCCCATCAACATGGACATGGTGGTTGTCTTGCCTGCACCATTTCCGCCAAGCAGGCCGATCACACGCCCGCGCTCTACGCTGAAATCAATTGCTTCTACGGCGACGACTTCGCCGAACTTTTTGCCGAGCCCAATCACTTCGACCGGCTTATGTACTTCCGCATTGCTCATATTTTGTTTAGCTATCTTGAGTGAGGAGTATTGTCCATGGCCGGCCTGCTTGATGCTTTGAAACTCGATGTTCACGAACACGCGCCCGGCCCAGGGCCGCGCCATGTGCGAGGTGCCACGCTAATCGCCATTCGCTGGGTTGCGATCATTGGCCAAACCGTGACCGTGCTGATCGTCGCCGTATTATTTGAGGTGACAGCGGCTTTGGCAATCTGCCTCACGGCTATTGTGGCATCCGCAATGCTAAACCTGTTTCTATCCTTCCGGTTTGGCGGGCGGCGCCAGGTGACGCAGCGCTTTGTGCTGGCCTCACTGGCGTTTGATACAGCTCAGTTGGCCTTGTTACTTGGCTTAACAGGTGGGTTGCACAATCCATTCTCCATCCTGCTACTAGCACCTGTAACTGTGTCCGCTATAATTCTTTCTGCCCATCGTACAATGACGCTTGGTCTGTTCGCTTTGATCGCGATCAGCATTTTAGCGGTTGCGCACTTGCCAGTGCCTGGCCCAGCGCCCCAGTTAGCGATGATCTATTCTTTGGCGGCGTGGATGGCGACAGTTGTTGGGACTGTCTTCATTGCAGGCTATGTCGTTAGGGTGTCCAGTGAACACCGGCGGATGCAGCAGGCCCTTGGTGAAGTGCGCACAACCCTGCAGCGCGAACAACAGGTCTCTGCCGTTGGGGCACTGGCGGCTGCGGCAGCGCATGAGCTTGGAACGCCCTTAGCCACAATCTCGCTCGTATCGAAGGAATTGATGCTGGATTTGCCGGAAGGCAGTGAGGCGGCAGACGATGCTGCTCTATTGGTTTCCCAGGCGGAGCGGTGCCGGGATATTTTGGCGGAGCTGGCAGCGCGGCCTAGTGATGACTCCGGTGCTGAGTTCTATCCAATCCCGCTGACAGCGCTTGTCGGCGGTGCTGCAACACAGCATCGTCGGCCCGAAATAGCTTTCACCGTCCTGCAAAGGCCTTTGTCAGATGACGCTGGGCTAGAGCCGCGTGTACAAAAAACGCCAGAATTGGCTAATGGTCTCGTCAATATTCTGTCCAACGCGCTGCAATTCGCTAAGACTGAAGTTAAAATCATCATTGAATGGGATGCTGAGGAAATTTGCGCTCATGTCTCGGATGATGGACCAGGATTTCCAACAGATGTCTTAGATCGGATCGGTGAACCTTACATTTCAACGCGGGCAAAGCAGGATGGCCATATGGGGCTTGGGTTGTTTATTGCACGAACACTGTTGGAGAATACGGGCGCTAGCCTTACATTCGAGAATGAGCCGCAAGGCGGTGCCGTTGTTCATGCGGTATGGTCACGAGTATTGCTTGAAGTAAAGCAAGATGAGAAGCGGTAATTCTACGGAGTATATGTGTGATGTCGATTGAAGGCAGCGGCGGCGTGGACGCCGGGAAAAGTTTACTGATTGTCGAAGATGATCTGCCCTTTTTAAAGCGTTTAGCGCGCGCGATGGAGCGGCGTGGCTATGATGTGCACACCGCTGAATCTGCGGCCCAGGGCATTCAGTCAGCCCGGTTAAAGCCTGCCTATGCAGTGGTTGACCTGCGCTTGGGTGATGGCAGCGGGCTAGATGTCGTTGCTGCTCTGCAGGCGGAACGACCTGACATTCGCGCTATTATCCTGACAGGGTACGGTAATATCGCCACAGCTGTCGCTGCGGTCAAAGCGGGAGCTATCGACTATTTGCCAAAACCGGCAGATGCGGACCAGATCGAAGCTGCATTGCTAGCGGCACCTAACGAGACGCCGCCACCGCCTGAAATGCCGATGTCTGCGGATCGGGTGCGTTGGGAACATATTCAGCGCGTCTATGAGCAATGTGATCGCAATGTTTCGGAAACCGCGCGGCGTCTGCGGATGCACCGCAGAACCTTGCAACGGATTCTAGCTAAGCACGCGCCGCGAGAGTAGATAATCCAGCGGTTTGAACGTAAAAATGCTGCACTGCGAAAATGCCGCGGCGAAAATTGGTTAAATATTACAGAAATTCTCCGGCTTACGCCTTGTTTTTTTGCACAGCAGCATTTACTTGGAAAGTGTAGGAGTGATCCTGCACGCCTGTTCAAGGCGTTTCCTCCCTGAACTTGGGCCGCGCTTCGGCGCGGCCTCTTTTTTGCGCTGCAAGTGCGAATTTGTGGACTTTTAGGCAATCAGCGCACCAGGGAAGGCGCTTCATCAACCTGCATTGCTGCGCCAAGTGCTGCGATCAACCCATCAATATGGCTTTTTAGCGTTGCGAAATGCTGGCTGCGCTCGAAGCTCATCTCATCCATGTAAAGTGCGCGATTTACCTCGACCTGAAGCACATGCACCCCCGCTAGCGGTGCGCCATAAGCCTTTGTGACATGACCACCGGCATAAGGGTCATTAATCGCCACCGCATAGCCTAGATCGCAGAGATAGCAATAAGCGGCGTCTGTTAGGTCTGGGGCAGCCGCGCGTCCATGATTATCGCCGAGCACTATATCAATCGGCCCAAAATTTGGGTCATCCCGGCATGCAAGGCCTGCTGACGGCATGGAGTGAGCATCCAGCAATAAGCATGTTCCAAAGCGCTTACGCGTTGTCTGGATCAGCCGGTTGAGCTCTCGGTGATACGGTTTGTAGCAGGCATCCAGCCGCGCCGCCGCTTCAGCAAAAGAGAGGCGGCGATTATAGATATCCATGCCCGCAGCAACGATGCGTGGGATCGACCCTAAGCCCGCCGCAACGCGCGGGCTGCGGGTCGATGCATACGGCGGTAAAGCCTCATCAAACATTGCTGGGTCAAGCTCGTAAGGCTCGCGGTTCACATCCACGTAGGCGCGGGGGAATAGTGCGGCTAGGAGTGGCGCGCCGTGATCAATCGAGCTGGCAAAGAGGGTATCTACATGGGCGTCTTCTGAGCGGCGAAGCGCGTCTGCATCCAGTTTGCTCGCATCAACCAGATCGCTTGGATACCGATTGCCAGAATGGGGGGAAGCCACAATCAGGGGCACGGTCTGAATTTCAGGTGCCAACAGATGAAATGGCGCGTCAACGTCAATGAAGACTCGCTTAGCGTCTGATCGATCACGGGCGGTGGCCAGGGGACTCATGCATTGAACCTTACTGGGATTCGCGCTGTTCGGATATTGACTTTTCCGCATGACGAGGAGCGGCGGCCTGTCTGGCTTGCGCACGTTCACGGTGCGCTACGTACAATCCAGCAGAAATGATCACGGCGGCACCAATCCAGGTCCACTTGTCTGGGAAATTGCCGAACAGCAGAAAGCCCATGATTGTTGCGCCCAGGAGGTGCGTATAGGCGAATGGTGCCAGCGTGGATGCTTGGGCGTAGCGATATGAGGACGTCAACAGAAAGTGCCCAAATCCGGCAAAAACGCCAAGACCAATGAAGAGTGCTATCGATAGCCATCCGTCGGGGTCTGTCCACACGAACGGCGCAATCGGCGTCATTGCAACCACGCCGACAATGGCGGCGATGGTGGCTGCGGTTGCTGGCGAGTCATAGCTTGACAGGTGGCGGGTGGTGATTTGGTAGAAGGTGGAGCATAGCGCACTGGCAACGAAGAAAAGTGCTGCCCACTGCATATCGGTACCTGGCCGGATAATGATCAACGCGCCTGCAAACCCTATAACAACGGCCAACCAGCGCCGCCAGCCCACCCGTTCCGCCAGTAATGGTGCTGAAAGCGCTGTCACCATCAGTGGGCCGGTGAATTGGATAGCGGCACCTGTCGCCAGGTCCAAATGGGACAAACCCATAAAATAGAGGATCGTCGAGCCCAGCAAATAAATCCCGCGCGCGATTTGGGCGGACGGCATCTGCGGGCGGAGTAGCTTCATGCCGTGTTGAGGCAAAAAGACGACCATCATGAACCCAAGCGCCCCGACATTTCGCGCCCAGGCAACTTGCAGCGGGTCATGGGTCTGGGTCAACCATTTAACCGCGCCGTTTAGCCCGGTGAAATTGGCGATGGCAGCCAGCATCAACCCAATGCCGATAATGGTCGCGCCTTCAACGCGGCCTGCGGCTTTCGATTTCTGCATGAGGTGACGCCTGCTTCCTGCGGGAGATAGTCAGGGCATAAATCACCCTCCGATCAACTTAGGGCCGACTTTAACTAAGGGCAATTGGCGGATATGTGTGTTAGTCAAAGCCTATTAAAGATGTTGGGATCAAACTGAAATGTCCGAAATTCGTGAAGACTTAAGTGCTGCCCATGCCCGCGCATGGCTTAGGCTCGCAGCCCCCGGCGCCTGGCTGACAGGGGCAGAGAAGGTTGCCATTGCAGCAGAGGCCCGTGCAGCGCTCCATTGCCTGGCCTGCGCCCAACGAAAAGCGGCGTTATCGCCAGAACAGCCAATCCCGGCTCATGCAAGCCCAAGTGGGCTGGATACAGCGTGGGTTGATCTAATCCATCGCATCCGTACAGATGCCGATAGGCTAACGCCTGCATGGTTCGCACGTGTAGTACCGTCGATCTTGTGCGTTGAACGATACGTTGAAACGGTCGGCGTTATTGCTGAGGTTACGGCGGTTGATAGCTTCATGACCGCAATGGGCATGCCGCTCTGGCCGCTTCCAGCGCCGCTCGCGGGTGAATTGACAGGCGTTCGTCCCGAAGCTGCGAAGCTTGCTGGTGCCTGGGTCCCAACTGTCGCGCCGGAGGATGTCAGCTCGGCTGATCCTGAGCTGGTTCAAGTGATGTATCGCAATCGCTCCGCCGCCAATATCCACCGTGCGCTTAGCCTAGTGCCGGAAGCAGTAAACGGGTTCTTTGATCTGGACGATGTAATGTATCTACCCGATGCATTGTTGCGGAAATTCGAGGAGGAGCCGCGCGCGATCACGCATGCTCAGATCGAATTATTGGCGACCAGAGTTTCAGCGCTTAATCGATGTTTGTATTGAACAACCAGCCACCTCGTGCTGCTCCGTGGGAGCGGCCAACATGCTGGAGAGACGTACGATGATCGCTTTGCTATCGATGCGAAAACCGATAGTGGCGTTTCGCATGCGCGCCTGCTGCTTGATTTTGCGGAAGCTTGCGTCGCTGGGAGCGTTGAGCTTTCGGGTCGGCGTGAGGCGCTAAGGGAGACGCTTGGTGAAGCCGCACTTGTCGATGCGGCGGCAACAATCGCAATTTTCCAAGCCGTGGTGAAAGTCGCAGACGCGACAGGCATTCCCCTGGAGGATGCAAAAGCCGAGATCAGCGCGGAATTTCGCGCCGAGCTCGGCCTGAATGCATTCGTCGCTTAGTAGCGCTGAGGCTACATGTCTTTTTTTTCTATCAGCTCAATCTTGTAGCCGTCTGGGTCTTCAATAAATGCGATGACGCTGCCGCCGTGCTTCATGGGACCGGGCGGACGCGGAATGCTAATACCTTCTTTTTCAAGCGCTTCGCAAGTTGCGTAGATGTCTTTGACACCCAGCGCCAAGTGGCCGAAGGCGTCGCCCAGGTCATAGGGCTCTTTTTGATCCCAATTATGGGTTAGCTCTACGACCGTGTTGTCCGTTTCGTCGCCATAGCCAACGAACGCCAGCGTGAACTTGCCAGTTGGGAAATCTTTCCGGCGCAGCTCATTCATTCCGAGCAGGCGGGTATAGAAGTCCATGGATTTGTTGAGATCCAGGACGCGGATCATTGTGTGGAGATATTTAAAGTCAGCCATGTGCAGTGCGGCCTTTCAGTCTTGTTAAATTGAACAAAGAGTATCAGCCGCCAGGGCAGATGGCGAGGCGGTTCAGCGGAGGTGCAATTGATTCCTTGCCGCTATGGCCATGCATTTTGTAGTGGGTGCGGACAATCACCATGTTGACGCTTGCAGGAACCTAAACGCCAGAAAGTGAGCGCGTAAACGTTTGCTCCGTTTGATGCGGGTGGTGTAGCACACGGGTTCCAAGAACAGTGTCGTCAGGCAAGCGCACATCAAAAAAAGGCATAGTGCTCCCAGCCGGTGTCGCCATGGCGGATAGTGGCTGAAATTCTTTGGGTCCCGTCGGATTGCTTCTTTGCGGTTGCGTTCAACACATCCGCTTCTCCAGCGCTTGAGGCTATGGGCGTGCCGGCCGGCAAGAGAGCGGCGGCCAGAACATATGTTCGTGTGGTTTTAAAAGTTCCGTTTTGCGCGGCAACGCCTCAGAACATAATGTTTCTGTTGTGCGATATACCTGGAATGATTTGCAGCATATCCCAGTGCCCAACGACTGTACCATCTTCATCAAAATGGAAGAATATCAATTCCGGCCTATTCCCCGTTCCCAGGCCATATTTGATGGCAGTGCAGGATGACGTGATCGCCTTCCGCAAACGCACGCTTAAACGTGATCTTACCAGAATACTCAGCAGCCATGCTCTCAAAATATTCGATGAAGATCTCTTTGCCATCTGCCACGTCGGGAGTGAGCTGGATGTATTCTGCGCCGACATAGCGCTCTATCGCCTCACGCGGCGGGCACATATTAAACATCAGGTCATAAAAGGCCTTGGCGGTTGCTTTGTTCTTTTTCAGGTCTTGCATAGGGCCACGCTGGCATTGGCTAGAGGCTCGGATCAACTGATAAAGGTATTGGATTCGGGCCTTCACGCACTTATGCCGTTTGCGATCCGTTCCGGTCCATTTTATACGACGTAGCATGAGTGATCTTTTCGCCGAATCGGTAGCATCAAAAGACTACACCGCCGCTGATATTGAAGTGCTCGAGGGGCTGGAGGCTGTGCGCCGCCGCCCGGGAATGTATGTCGGCGGCGCGGACGAACGCGCCTATCATCACCTGGCGGCTGAAATCCTGGATAATTCCATGGATGAGGCAGTTGAAGGCCATGCCGACTTGATCCTGGTAGAATTGACGGTGGATGGCTTTTTTCAGGTTCGGGATAATGGGCGCGGCATTCCAATTGATCCGCATCCAAAAAACCCAAAGCAGTCAGCGCTGGAAGTCATCCTGACCACGCTGCATTCCGGTGGTAAATTTTCCGACAAGAATTACGCGACCTCTGGCGGACTGCATGGCGTTGGCATGTCCGTCGTGAATGCGTTGTCTGAAGCGTTGACGGTTGAGGTTGCACGGGACAAGAGGCTTTGGCGGCAGACTTACTCCAAAGGTGCCCCTACTTCAAAGCTGGAGAAGGCGGGTGCGGCACCCAACCGGCGTGGCACGCAAATCCGTTTTCGTCCGGACCCAGAGATTTTTGGCGACCGCCTGAAGTTCAGCCCGGCGCGGCTATACCGGATGGCGCGCTCAAAAGCTTATCTCTACAAGGGCGTCAAAATCCGCTGGAAGTGCGACCCTGCTCTCCTGAAAGAAGGCGAAGAGACGCCATCGGAGGCTGAACTCCAGTTCCCTGGCGGCTTGCAAGACTTCCTCGCCGCAAGCATTGGTGAGCGACCTGTAGCTACCGATATGCCGTTTGCTGGCGCCGCTGCTATGACTGACGGCGGCCGCGTCGAATGGGCGCTGTCATGGCCTGTAGATGGGAATGACGGGTTCACGCACTCGTATTGCAACACCATTCCAACACCGCTCGGTGGAAGCCACGAGATTGGCTTTCGCACGGCTTTGCTGCGTGGCCTTAAAAACTACGGCGAGTTCAAGAATGTCAAAAAAGCGGCTCAGATTACCGGCGACGATTTGGTTGGCGCCTCCGGCCTGATGCTTTCGTGCTTTATCAAAGACCCGCAGTTTCAGGGGCAGACCAAGGAGCGCTTGGAAACGCCAGAGGCCCAGCGTGCAGTGGAAGCAGCGATTAAGGATCGGTTCGAAAGCTGGCTGACGTCTGCGCCTGCCAACGCTGATGCGCTGCTCGAACATGTGATTGAGCGCACGGACGACCGCCTTCGTCGCCGTGCAGAGCGAGACGTTAAGCGTAAAACCGCCACCTCCCGCAAACTCCGGCTGCCTGGCAAACTTGCGGATTGCTCTCTGCCGGGGCCAGAAGGCTGTGAACTATTTCTGGTGGAGGGGGACAGCGCTGGCGGGTCTGCAAAACAGGCGCGGGACCGAAAAAGTCAAGCGATCCTGCCGCTGCGGGGTAAAATCCTGAATGTCGCGAACGCCACTGTTGAAAAGATGCGCGCCAATTTGGAAGTGCAGGATATCCTGCTGGCGCTCGGCTGTGGCAGCGGCAAAAACTACGACCATGATAAGCTTCGTTATGAGCGCATTATCATCATGACGGATGCAGACGTGGACGGTGCCCATATTGCGGCACTGTTGATGACGTTCTTCTTCCAGGAGATGCCAACACTGATAGAGCGAGGCGGCTTATTCCTGGCACAACCGCCGCTTTTCAGGCTGTCTGCGGGCGGGGAAACCCACTATGCGAAGGATGATGCGCACCGGGAAGGCCTCCTGGCGACCACATTCAAAGGCAAGAAGAAGGTTGAGATCAGCCGATTTAAGGGCCTTGGCGAAATGCCGCCAACTCAGCTGCGCGACACGACGATGGCGCTTGGCAAACGCACGCTGTTGCAGGTTACGTTGACCGACGCTGGCGGAGAGCAGGTACAGGGCCTTGAAGGTCGGCGCGATTCTTCAGACCTCGTTGATCGGCTGATGGGCAAAAGGCCAGAAACCCGCCTTGCGTTCATCCAAGAGAACGCCAAGTTCGCCGATAACCTAGACATTTAGACGGTTGCAGACGGACGGCCGGTGCTAGGCTGTCCGTCTGCTTTTCAGTAACTGATGCACGGCATCAGCGACGGACCTGGCGCGGTTTTCTGTTTTGGTGCTCGCGCCGGTATTGGTGGTCTTCAGTGCTTGGCTGACATCCGCCGTGCTGATTAACACCTGGGGCAGGTTTGAAGCGATCTCAGCAGATGCCGTTGTTGGATGCACGACAGCTGCGGCGACATCACCATTCACATCATCAATGTTATGGATGATGTATGTAATTGCATCAATTGCTTGAACGGCATCCGCTGTTTCATATTAAAAAGGCTGATCTCGCTGGCGATTTCGACGGTGGTGCTCGCGTTCTGGTTCGCCTGGTGTTTTTGATATCTGCTGCAAAAAACAGTGAAGCCTTTGCCTGCATTACCAGTCCGCGCCGCTTCAATTGTTGCGTTGAGGGCGAGGAGGTTGGTCTGTTCGGTGATATCGGTGACTAGCGTTGTGATATCGCCAATCCGGTCTGTCGCTTTGGCAAGTTCACTGACCCGAAGTTGTGCTTGCTGGCTGTCACCAAGTGCGCACCCAGACATCTCCTGGGTTTTGCGGACGCGGATTGTGAGTTTTTGGATTGAAATGTCCAGATCGCGCGTCGATTTTGTTACGACCTGCAGACTTTGCAGTGTTTGCTGAGTGGCGGCCGAAACATCGGACGCTTGTGCCTCGGCGCTTGCTGTTAGGACTAACAGGTCTTGTGCTGTGGCCTGGGTGCGGCTTGAATGGGTAATGGCGTTTTTTACTGCGTTGTCAATCGTCGCCTCAAACTGAAATTCAAGACGTTCCAATTCGGCAATGCACACGGCCTCAACGGATGCGATTTCTGCATCGTTCTCGTAACGGATACGCTCCATCTCGGCTTTATTTGAACTAAACACTTCACCGTTTTAGCCATGCTGATAACTCGTTGCTGACAGTAGAGGCGTTCACCGCACCCTAAATATCTGCAAACAGACTATTCTAAACTGCATTCATCTCCTGAATTGGGCCGATAATGGAGCGGGCAAGCATGTGGGCAGCCAATAATGCCAGGAGCAACGCCGCAGCACTGATTACCGCCAAGACTCACTCTATCCCATACTGAGGCTTTCGGCTGCCGATTTCAGGATCGCAGCGCTCGTTTGGTCTTTGACAGCTTTTAACAGATTGACCTTAAGCGTGATCTGCTCAGACCATTGCTGACTTGTGACGCCGGTGGTCGCACCATTGGTAGCGATTGATTAAAGGGCGATTTGCTCAAGTATCGCAGTAGCTTCGGATACAGGGTCAGTCAGCACCTTCTCAAAGGCAGCGCGGGCTTCCGGTCTCGCCCGGGTCTTGAACAGGCTGAAGAAGGCGTCCTGCGCAGCGTTCATTGAAATAAATTACTATTAGATATTGGGAGTAAATCTACTGGTACTGAAGCCGACTGAATCATAAGCCCGCTGGAGGCCTGCGCGCTCCTTACCTTCCATCAGGTTCAGCAGGGCGCTTGTGCGCTTGTTGACCGCGTCATCAGCGCTGGCGTCAGCCATTGTGCTTACAGCGGTCATCGCTGCTGCGATGGTTGAGGTATAGCGCGCAGCCATATCTGTGACTGTCAGGCTGAGTGCTTTAAAGGTCTCACGCCCATCTGTCGCATCCGCAGCACGACTGATCGCGGCTTCAAAAGCGGTGGTGAGCTTTGGGGCACCAACGCCTCCACGATAACGGGCCACGTCACGCTGGAGCAATTGGACAGCAGCATCTGTATCATTGCGGAGCGCGGGCAGGGTGTCCTGGAAGCTGGCGCCATTGGAGCCGATATAGTCTGCCGTTTGCTCACGTTCTTTCTGCATTGCGTGCATTAGCTCGCTGATTGCGGGGGCCATGCGGGCAATGGAGGTGACTGAATCGAAGGCAGCAGCGGTTTGCCGGCGTTCGTCCATCAGGATCCCAGCATAGGCGAAGCAAACCGCCATTGGCAGCGCAATCAGCAGCAGAATTCGAGTCCGGACGCGCATCCGGGAGAGAGAGAAAGTCATGGGCAGCAGCTTCAGCAGCGTTCAGGCGCTGGTAAATTATCAGGACCTTAGACGGACTAGCTTAACAAATGTCTCATTTAGACGGAGTTTTGTGGGCACATGGATATTGGCGAGGGCCCCGGTGTGTGGTTTCTTATGGGTTAAACCCATCAAAGGTCGCATTCATGAAGCTCAAGCTACATCACATCAACATCGTGTCCAATGACGTGCCGGGCCTCGACGCCTTCTACCGCGTTATCCTGGATATGCAGGATGAACCGACCATGAGCAGTAAGCGCAAGCTGGACGAAGGCTACCCAGGCGACGTCTCCTTCATGACCGATGGTTGTATCCAAATGCACCTGGCTGAGAAAGACCTGGAGGTCAATTTCCGTACGGGCTTGCCCTTAAACCCGGTCGAGAAGGGCCACATTGCCTTCCGCACAGATGACATCGAAGCCTTCATGAAGCGCCTGGACGGCGCTGGTATATCCTACAGCGATTTCGGCGACCGCGCTGTCCAAGGCTGGCACCAAATTTTTTTCTACGACCCCGTCGGGACGGTTATCGAAGTACATCAGGTGGCTGGCGAAGAAGGCTAAAAGAAGATTGGAGCGGGGAGAGGGATCCTGGCTGAATATTATATCAATGTTTGGCCGGTAATGTTAGCCATATAAGTCAATTATTTATTGATATATTTGTCAATATCAGTCTGTATAAGATTCATGCATTCAACGATAAAAGTGTACCGAAATGAGTACCAAATCTACGTATCAGCTCATATCGGAAATGGTTCTGCGTAAATGGAGGCCAGGCGATAACAATACACGCCAGAGCTACGGCCTGGGCCTATATGTTTGCGGGTTTACCTGTCCACGATCCTGGATAACTTCGCCGGTCACATCTTTGCCTGTAAGCTCTGCACTACGATGAAGGGGGATGATGTGACTGATACTCTTGAACTGGCACTTCAGACCTCAGGTTGCGATCAGGCGCATTAAGCCACGTCTGCTGTCGGACAATGGCTCCAGCTATATCTTTGGCGATCTGGCCGAATGGTTGGACGAGAGGAAGATCACCCATATCCGCGGTGCGCCCTACCATACCCAGACCCAAGGAAAGATCCCTTCTCGCGGTTTGGAGGTAAACTGCTGTCAGGCAGCGGAGGGGTGGCATCAGACCTTGAAGACCCGCATCCTGCTGGAAAACTACTATCTGCCTGGTGCCCTGGAGGCTCAGCTCGACGACTTCGTCCAGCACTACAACACCCAACGCTATCACGAGAGCATCAATAAGCTGACCCCCGCTGACGTCTACTTTGGCAGAGGCCGGGCTATCCTCGAAGAACGACAACGCATCAAGTGAAAGACCATCGACCATCGCCGCTTGCTTCACCGAAAAGCAGTAGCATAATCATCAACAATCAGATGAGACCAATCCTCCGCTAAATCTAAACCAAAATAGCCCCAAATCATTTGATGACAGACAGGATTGGCTTCCAGAATAAATAATTTGTCATTGGCGTCTGCCCAGATATCCAGGCGGATAACAAACCCAAGCCGCATGTCTTCGTATACGGACCGGGCGATTGTTTCGAGTTCATTGATCAGGAGGCCATCGACGTAAGCGTTCAAGACAGAAATCCTGTCGCCAGAGATCGGGCGTTGATCCATAGAGGTAAAAATGCGCTCATCGTCCGCGAGCACACGCTCCGCTGCAGAGAACTCAAATGGCTCGCCCTCTCGGTCAAGGCAGGTCAGGCGGCTGACGACTGGGCCGCCGACGGCGATGCAATACTCACGGTTAGAGAGGTAGGTTTCGATCAACACATCGTTTTCAGTCGCGCTGTAAACGGCGCAGATGGCGTCTGCCAAATCCGCAGCTTCATGAACCACATGTATATGCAAAGATGCACGGCCAGATACCGGCTTCACAATGAACGGTCCGTTGAAATCACCGAAAGCATGCTGAAAGCGCCGATAGCTTCGCGGGTCCGCACTGCCACTCCATGCAGGGTTCGAGACTGAGGAGGCCGCTGTAGGTAGGCCAAGATGGGAGATGTTTCGTTTAATGGCATACTTGCTTTCCAGAATGCCGGACATCCGAGGGTCTTGGCCAAGATAGGGCACACCCATCATTTCGAGCATTGCGGAACCGTGCAACATTGGGCTGCGGCCCTGAACGCCGCCAGTATTCAGCCAGACCATATCGACGGTTTTTTTTGCTGAAGCCGTTTGCCGAGGCGCATGTTGTCTGCCAACAGGAAAAACTTTGTGCGAACCCTGGCGCTCTAAAGATTCGGCGATGTCTTCAGCCACACTAAGATAGCTCTTCCATGACAGGGCGTTCACGGATTTGGCGAATGGCGGCGCCGGGCGCACATATCGCCATTGTAAACGCCGGCGATGTGTGCGCGGTCCAACAACTGCGCTGCTTGGCCCTGAACTTGTTCAAGTCGACCGATACGCCGCGCAGGCGTAACAGCGCTGTTCCCTAGGCTGAGAGCCTTTGGGCTGGCCTGAATGTCGCTATCTTCAAGGTCTGGTTATAGAGCGACTGATGCCGGAGCCGTGGCTGATATCCTTTTCGTATACAGCGGACACCATTTGCCAACACCCTGAATGTTCCCTTAATTTGCAATGCATTTTGCTAGAAACGTGTCAGTCACTTGTTGCGAAAGGGCATTTTCAGCCCTAGGCGCCACGTGGGCGAGGGTGTAATTCTGAGAGATTGAAATTTTGAAGAGGAAATGCGCCATGTCTGCTGCGAATGGCGACGGCCGTAAGCTTGATCCACGTCTCCGCTCGCAACGTTGGTTTGATGACCCAAGCGACCCGGGCATGACGGCGCTCTACATTGAGCGCTACATGAATTGGGGTGTCACGCGCGAAGAATTGCAGTCCGGCAAGCCAATGATTGGCGTTGCGCAGACGGGGTCTGACCTGTCGCCCTGCAATCGAATCCACACGACGTTGGAGCCTCGCATCCGAGACGGCATTCGCGATATGGGCGGCATTCCATTTGTATTTCCAACCCATCCAATTCAGGAATCAGGCAAGCGCCCGACGGCGGCGCTGGACCGGAACTTGGCTTATCTGGGCCTAGTGGAGATCCTACAAGGCTATCCAATTGATGGCGTCGTGCTTACAGGCGGCTGCGATAAGGTCACGCCCTTCCTGCTAATGGCGGCTGCGACGGTTGATATCCCAGCTATCATGATGTCCGGCGGCCCGATGCTGGATGGCCACTGGAAAGGTCGTCTCGCAGGCTCTGGCACTATTCTTTGGGAGGCCAGAGAACGCCATGCTGCCGGAGAGATCGAATGGGAAGAGTTCATTGAAATGGTCGCGGCTTCTGCCCGCTCACCAGGGCATTGCAACACCATGGGGACCGCACTTTCGACCAATTCCCTAGCGGAAGCACTCGGCATGGCCTTGCCAGGGTCTGCTGCTATTCCAGCACCTTATAAAGAGCGGGGGCAGGCGGCGTATGAAACGGGCCGTCGGATCGTGACTATGGTTTGGGAAGAATTGAAGCCATCAAAGGTCCTCACGCGGGATGCATTCCTAAATGCCATTGCCGTGAATACAGCGATTGGCGGCTCCACCAATTGCCCGATCCACTTGAATGCCATTGCACGCCATGCAGGTGTCGACCTTTCGATCCAGGATTGGGAAGATCACGGATATGACCTGCCATTGATGGTGAACTGCCAACCGGCTGGTGAGTATCTGGGTGAGGGCTATTATCGCGCCGGTGGTGTGCCAGCGGTCGTGAACGAGCTGATAAAGAAGGGCCGGATCAGAGAAAATGCGCTGACCGTCAACGGTAAGACTATGGGCGAGAATTGCCGGGGCGCAGAGATCAATGATCAGGATGTCATTCGCCCGTTTGATAATCCGCTACTGCCAGAAGCAGGCTTCCTAAATATGAAGGGCAATCTGTTCGATAGTGCGATTATGAAAACATCAGTCATCAGCGATGAATTCCGGGCGCGCTTCCTGGCAAAGCCAGGCGATGAGAATGCGTTTGAAGGCCGCGTGATCTTATTTGAAGGTCCGGAGGACTATCATGAGAAGGTCAATGATCCCGCATTGAATATGGACGAGACCTGCATTCTGGTGATGCGGGGATCAGGACCAATCGGCTATCCGGGCTCTGCGGAGGTTGTGAATATGCAGCCATCTGATGCCTTGATTAAGGCGGGCATTCGTTCTTTGCCATGCATTGGCGATGGCCGACAAAGCGGTACGTCTGGCAGCCCATCCATACTAAATGGCAGCCCGGAATCTGCCGCTGGCGGTGGTCTGGCATTACTGCGGATGGGCGACATGCTGCGGGTTGATCTAAATAAGCGTAGCATCAACATGATGATTGACGATGCGGAGCTGGAACGCCGTCGTGGCGAAGCACCGCCCGTTATTCCAGAAAGCCAAACCCCTTGGCAGGAAATCTACCGGGCTGGGGTGGGGCATCTGTCAGAAGGTGCGGTGCTTGAGGATGCGGTTAAATATCGTGGTACTGCCAAAAATATACCGCGTCACTCTCACTAAGCCGCACGCCCTCAGCCTTTGATCGTGACTGCGGCGAAGGCTGACATTCGGCGAATAACGTCTTTAGCGGTTGGGGCTTCAAAACCAATAACAAGATTTTAGAGCCCTGCTGCTTCGAACTCCGCAACATCACGTTCGATATCGCTGGACTTGCCCGTGAAGCAGCGCCGTTCGCCCGCATCACTGAACAGCGGGCCTTCCAAGCTATGCCAAATCACATACAGCCCGCTTGCGAGCGCTGATCCGTCTCTGCCAGCGGCTGCCGCTGCTGCGTGGGCATCAGCTAGTCTGGCGGCATAGCGTTCAGGGGTGTGGAATGGCGCTTTGGGATTGTTGCAGACGTGATACCAGCCATCGCCAATCCGCCCTGCCCGACGGCGGGCAGGAGCGCTTTCGCCGCTGTCCCATATTGGTGGGTGCGGCTTCTGTACTAGTTTCGGCGCAAACAAAACACCGTCAAACGATAAATGGTCGCCAGATTGTTTGGGGCGCGGTGCCGTCCATAATTCTCTGAAGCCAGATATCATTTCATCTGCCGCTTTACCGCGTTCGATAAAGTCAGAGCCATCGAGCAGCGCAATCTCCTCGGCCATCAATCCAACGCCTACGCCGACCGTTAAGCCACCTTTGGAAAGTACATCCATCGTCGTCAGCATTTCCGCGGCGAGTAGCGGCGGACGATGCGGTAGCACCGTGACATAAGTAAGCAGGCGGATGCGCGTCGTGACGGCTGCGACGCAGCAGATCTTTGAAATCTGTTCCAGGCAATCACCGCTATCTTCGGCTAACCACCTGCCGTCTCGGTATAGGGGTAGACGCTTTCGACAGACGCAGCGATGACAACATGGTCACTGAAGCCTAGGTAGGTTAAACTCATATATTCTGCCGCGCGGGCAATCTCAGCAAGCCTGTCAGGCTCCGCTGCCGGGCCGCGAATACCAAGATGCATACCAAACTTAATGTTGGGATCCCTTGCCTCTAATAGATCGTGCGCTTCATATGGGCGGGGTATCCAGCATCATATTCATCCGCATCGAACGCGCTCGCCTTATCCAACGCTTTCAGGATTTGCCCGGCCGTTGGAACTGGTCGCGTTTCTGCCTGCGATTCAGGGTCCCAAAGCTTGGAGCGATGCAATGCTTTTTGACATTGAAAATACACACGGTCCGCTGTGATCTTCAAAACGCTCCGTGGCAATTTTCCCTGAAACTCAAAGGATTCCAGCAAATCAAGATCTGTTCGCAATTCCGCCCTTCCATTTATCCGTAGCGTTTCACCTACGCCCGGGACTAGGAACAGCAGCGACACGCGTGGATCCCGAACAACGTTGCGTAGGCTATCTGTGCGATTATTACCGTTACGGTCAGGCAGAAGAGCGGTCTTTGGGTCTTGCACACGCACGAAACCTGGCGGATCGCCTCTGGGCGAGGAATCGGTGCCTTCGGGAGATACCGTCGATAGTACAACGAAGGGCGAGGCTTCTATAAAGGCCGCATATTCAGGTGCGATATAGTCAATCTCTTTGGTGATCGCCCGCTCGCTTGGCGTGCCGTAAAGCGCTTCAAGCGCTTCAAGCGAGGTGATGGTGTTGGCTAGTTCCGATGCGTCAGGCATTGATAGGCTCCTTCATCTAGCTCCGTTCAAATCCGCGGGCGATTTCCCAGTCTGTAACACGGCGATCATACTCGATCTGCTCCCATTTCGCTGCATGGACATAGTGATCGACAACATCATCGCCAAGTGCTGTGCGGAGCATGCTGGAGCCTTGGAGCGCAGTGGTCGCCGCACGCAGCGTTGGCGGAATGGCGCGACCGCCGGTTTCAGCGTAGGTGTCGCCTCTGGCCTCAGGCTCAAGCGCTAACTTAGCTTCCATGCCAGCTATGCCCGCAGCGAGGAGGGCTGCAAAGGCAAGGTATGGGTTCAGGTCAGCACCGCCGACACGGCACTCCACACGCACGGCAGGGCTATCCGCGCCGCAGATGCGATATCCGGCAGTGCGGTTGTCGCTGGACCATACGGCCTTCGTTGGTGCGAAGGTTTGCGCCTGAAAGCGTTTGTAGGAGTTGATGTTGGGAGCCAGGAAATACGTAAATTCGGATGCATGCCGCAGCTGGCCGGCCAAAAAGTGCTGCATCATCTGAGACATGCCATAAGGCCCGTCGGCATCATGGAACATTGGTTCGACCCCATCGGCTGACCAGAGCGATTGATGCACGTGGCAAGATGATCCTGAAGCCGCATAGTTCCATTTCGCCATGAATGTCAGCGCGCGGCCTTGCGACCAGGCGATTTCCTTAGCGGCGTTCTTTGCTATGGTGTGGTAGTCCGCAGTCTCGATCGGCGCACCACAGCGAATATTCAATTCTCCTTGTCCAGCAGCAGCTTCGCCCTTGGTGCTTTCGACAGGAATTCCCGCACCAAAGAGGCCATTGCGGATCGCTCTTAGTAAGGCTTCTTCCTTCGTGGTCTGGAAGATATGGTAGTCCTCATTGTAGGGACTGATCGGGCTTAGTGAGCGATAACCTGCATTCTCAGCATCCTCAAAGCTCTCCTTGAACAGAAAAAACTCTAGTTCCGATGCCATTTTGGCGGATAGGCCAAATGCCGCTAGCCGCTCTACTTGTCGCTGCAGAATGGCGCGGGGTGAAACCGATACAAGGGCGTTACCGCGGTGATCCAAGATATCCGCGAGCACGAGCGCCGTGCCGGGCAGCCATGCCGCTAGCCTAAGCGTTTCCAGGTCTGGGCGCATTGTGTAGTCGCCGTAACCGCGTTCCCAGCTCGCTGTTTCGAAACCCGGCACTGGTTCCATTTCAAGGTCAGCGGCAAGCAGATAGTTGCAGGAGTGGCTTTCCTTATAACCAGACTCTAAGAAATGCTGAACATGCAGCCGCTTTCCCATCATGCGGCCCTGCATATCCACTTGAGCAAGGATGACGGTGTCAATTTCGCCCGCATCAGCGGCGGTAGTAAGCTGGTCGAGTGTTAAAGCAGCCATAGTGGTATCTCCGCTTTGATCCGGTCTATTCGATGACCACAATGCATGGTGAAGGCTACGCGGTCACCTGGTCGCCAGTTTTCATCAAAGTTCTTACATCGTCATCCTCAAACCGGTCACATATTGCCATGTACGTGAGTGTAGCACCTTGGCGAGGATGGTGTTGGCTTGGTTGAACAGGATCGCTTTTGGCGTGATCCCGCGCACCGACATCTCGTGCAGCATCCATGCAGTAGCAACGCCACCTTTTGCGGTGTTCAGGACCAGAATTTTGTCTTGATAGGACTGTTCTGCAAGCGCATGCTGTGGGGGAAACATGCCTTTGATGTGCTCGAGATCATAGTAGGCGGAGAAGTTATCGCTGGCGACTAGGGCTTCGCCGGTCACATCATTGCCTGTAAGCTC
>CBFIAF010000042.1:0-27161 GCA_965660545.1 Alphaproteobacteria bacterium
CTTCGTCACTGTGATGAGACCAAAACCCTCCTCTAAGTTATACCCGCAATCTGTCCAATAAAATCTGACGCCGGACAATCATGTTCGATCCATTTGAATCCTTCGGCCAGGCAGATCAGTCGTATAAGCGCGCTCAGGAAGGCCTAGGTATCGGCCTGGCCTATGTCCGCGCTGTCGCGAGACTTCATGCAGGCGAAGTCAGCCTGGAACGATATGATGAAACCGGCCTCATAACAGCTCCGATTAATCTGCCAAGCGCTGACCCTCCGAGACATCGGCGCTCGACTTAAATGATGAACTTCGCCTGACGTTTAGCTCTGGTCTTACCGACCCTTCCAATTTGGCGCGCGTTTCTCTGCAAAGGCCTTCGGGCCTTCAATCAAATCCGCACTTGCATAAAGTGCGCGCACGGCCGGGTATGTCGTTTCGATCGCATCCTGCAACGTTGGCGCATTCAGACCACGCATGGACGCCTGCTTTGTCGCGCGGAGCGACATTGGGCTGCATTCCATAATCGTTGCGGCCCAGCGTTTGGCCCCTTCAAGCGCACCGCCTACAGGCGTTACTTCATTAACGAAGCCAAGCTCCTTGCCTTCAGCGGCTTTAACGCGCCCACCGGTCAGCATCATGCCCATGGCTTGTTTCAGCGGAATAGCGCGCGGTAGCCTGTGAACGCCGCCCGCTAATGCCGCCAACCCCACACGTGGCTCAGGCAACGCAAAAATCGCGTCCTCTGACGCCACTATGATGTCGCAAGCCAGTGCAATTTCGAACCCGCCGCCCATGGCAAACCCGTTTACTGCAGCGATCACAGGTTTATCCAGATCATAACGGAAAGTCAGGCCGGCGAAGCCAGTTGCTGGCCGGTCTCGAGGCCCCTTCCCTTCAGCCTGATATTTTAGATCATTACCGGCAGAGAAGGCTTTGTCGCCAGCGCCCGTGATAATCGCGATCCATTGTTCAGGGTCATCGCGAAAAATATTGAAGACCTCATCAAACTCCCAATGCGCTGGAGGATGCAGGGCGTTGTAGACCTCTGGTCGGTTAACGGTGACGATGGTCACGGGGCCGTCGCGTTCGACTTTCAGGTACTTGTAATCTGCCATAGGGGCGTTTCCTTTGCTCGGAGATATCTTACTCACCAGAGCGTAGCAGGCGATTCCATCGAAACGCCAGCGTAGCACCACGTAAGCCCATAAAGACCATGACCGCGAGCCAAAGGCCATCCAGCCCGAAGTGACGCGGCAAGATGAAAAGTACAATCAAATATATGGCCATCGCCTGCAACATAGCGTTCCGAACGGCAATATTCAGCGCAGCGCCCAGGAACATTCCATCCAGGAGATAACACCAGACGGCAACAATCGGGAGCAAAGCCGCATACACAACATACTCACGCGCGATGGCGAGGACCTCAGGAATACTCGTGAAAAGCAATAAAAAATGCTCGCCAAATAGCAGCAGCAATCCAGACATAATCGCCGCCGTAATGCCGCCAGCTTGGAACGCTGCGATTGCGGCTTCACGAAGTGCACGCTTATCTTTCTTGCCGATGGCGTCACCGACCATTGGTTCGACAGAATGACTAAAACCATCAAGGGCATAAGCCGTTATCGTCAGAAATTGGTAAAGCGGCTCGATACTGGCAGCTGCATCAGTCCCGAAACGGTTAGCCTCATACCGGAATAGCAATAAGCCGCCGACGACACAGATTGTGCGAATGAAAATATCCCGGCTCATTACCATCATGCGGCGGACCCGCGCCCAATCCACTATTTGCGCCCAGGCAACACGTTTATCTGGCCCCAAACGTCGCCATACGATAATGCAGCCAATGATGGCGCCAACGACATGGGCTATGGCGCTTGCAGCCGCAGCCCCTTCGACACCCCAGCCAAGCCCGATCACAAACCAGACGTCTAGCACAATATTGGTGAGGTTCGTCGCGATCTGGATATAGAAAGCCGAGCGCGTGTCTTGTAGCGCCCAGAGCCAGCCCACAAGCACCATTTCTGCGAACGCCGCCGGTGCGGCGAATAGGCGGATACTTAAATAGCTTGTCGCTGCCGCCTCAACATCCCGTGCCGCTTCAGAGACAGAAAAAGCACTAAGCACGATCAGCGGCGTTAGCGCCACAAGCACCATGCCAATGAGCATGGCAAGCCCAAGTGCGCGATAAAGGATCGCCCGCGCTTCCGCCATATTCCCAGCACCCGCAGCTTGCGCCGCAGGGCCGGTTGTTCCCATTCTTAGAAAGTTGAAGCTGAAGAACGCGAGATTAAAGACGCCAGCGCCGAGACCAAGACCAGCCAATAGCGCCGCATCGGGCTGATGACCTATGACAATCGTATCCGTTACCCCAACCAGGGGTACGGTGACATTGGACAGCATGATAGGCCACGACAGCCGCAGCAGCCGCGCGCGCTGGCTTTCGACACCCGTAGTGCTCACGGCGGACGAAGCCATGCTTCAACGCTCACCAGCCGCCCGTCCATCATCTAGCCCTGCCCAATTGCTGCGAGAATTTGGGGTGCTGCTTCAGCCGCCAGCGCCACCAATTCATCACTCGAGCGGTTCTGGATGGGGTGCGGAGTCCATACGATAGCGGGAGCGAAACCCAGCGCGCTGCCTTGTGCAGCAGCGGCCTGTGTGAATTCCACCGTAGCGGTAGCGCAGCCCGGCAGGCCGCGTGTGTCGAGGGTGTAGATATCATGCAAACTGCACGACGTGCACGACCCTCAATCAGCCAGCGCTTCGATCACCAGATCAGCCTGCTCGACAATATCTTGAAGCAAAGCCTCTGGCGCAGGCTTAGTGTGGGTTGGCTTTTTAAACCGGATGGTTTTGACGCCAGCAGCCTTAATATGCGGCTCCAGTGCATCCATAAATTCGTCGGAGCGTTCTTTAGAAATTGAGAGCAAGGCTACTGTTTTACCAACCAAGCTTTCCGGCGGCGGTCGGCGTTCCCGCAATACGGCAGCTGTTTCCGCCGTTGGATCGCGCATTGTGTATGTTGTCATAATTTAGATCTCCTCAAGCGCGCGGGTGACAGGGCGCACTTCCTTATTGTTACGACCACCAGTCCAGCCGCCAATTATCCCAGACATCAATGCGCCAGGCCCGCCTGCCCTTGCTATTAGCAGCCCGCCTGGGTGAAATTTATCGATCATGCCGTCCGCATCCGCATATTCGTCAGCCTGTGCTGGAGTGATGCCAAGCGGATGCCCACCTGCACCTTCAAGAAAATCTTTCACCGGGCGTTTTAGCGCTTGGTGTAATCCGGCTTCCAACTCTATCCGTCCCCAACCGCCAGCGTGGAGTATCTCGTAGTGATTTGGCGAAAGCACCAAGATCGCATTGCCCCAGCGCGCCAATCGTGGATGATTTACGCTCCAAAGCTGCATTGCGAGAGAACGGCAAAGCTCATCAGGCGTGCGGCTTTTTTGGTCGACGAAACCCGTCACACCGTCCGCATGGAACATGGTGACGGCAGATTTCCCTGCCGAAACGCCACGCGCTTGCGCAAGCGGCATCCAATCCTCGTCGCTCTCATCTTCAGCGAAGCAGAATGTGTATTTTCCTGGCTGGCCAAGGCTGGCCCGATCAATTTCTTGTGGGCGACCGCCGCCAACATTGCGAATAATCAGCTGAAACGCCCGTCCAATCGTCGCGTTCGCTCTGTTCCCTTGCCCCAAAGCATTGCCGCCTGAATTCATGCCAATACGGCGCGATAATGGGCCATTCACAAGCACCAATGGGCCAGAAAATGCCAGCGTGCAGAGCAGCCCATGCATCGCAAATTCAGGCTGTAATGCAGCCTCAATCGCTCCCAACAGCACTGGAAAGTATTCCGGGCGGCACCCGGCCATAACAGCGTTTATCGCCGCTTTTTCTATAGTACACGGCACAAGATTAGGCGGGATCAAGCCAACAATATCGTCCGCCCTGCGCGTCGTACCGGTGAGCATACGCGCGACCCGCAGGCTGGTTGGCGGCGTGATGGGCAAGCCATCCGTCCAGCCACGATCATACGCGACCTCTATTGGATCAATATCATCTTCGACCGCGATTTCTCTGGCCTGAAGCTGCACTTCGCCAAACGCAAGCTGGAGACGCTCCAACATGCCCGGTGCCACATTCAATGCGCCGCACCCTGGCTGGTTCGCTGGCAGGCCTTCACCCAGGCCGTTGAGGCCCGTTATCTTCTGCCAATCATCGGCGTTCCAGCCGAATACACGCGCCTGCTCATGGCCGGCATCATCAATGGCAGCCAGAGTTGGCACAATCTCTACACCCATGGCATGGCTTTTAAGCAGGTCAGCATCATGCAACGGATCAAGGCCATCCGGAAACGCCGGATTATCCTGTGTCCATACTTCCAATGGCAGCCCGGCAGCCCGGATTGCGCCGAGGATGGGCGCGGCCAGAACACAGGTTGGGCAATCTTCTTTCACAACTGCGACGAAACGCATGGGCGCATCCTCCTCCGATGACGATAGCCCCAGGCACCGGCTGGCGCTACACTGGCGTCATCGACAGATTTTGCTCCCACGTGATTTACGAAGACAAAGGCAGGCATTTCCATGGATTTCGGCTATTCAGACAAAGTTAAACAACTGCAAGAACAACTGATGGATTTCATGGTCCGCGAGATCGTGCCGCGCGATAAGGAATGGCATGAGCTGACGGAAGCCGGAACCTTTCCGCCGCCGTTCTGTGATGACATAAAGGCCAAAGCAAAAGCTGAAGGCCTGTGGAACATGTTTCTGTCGCACCTGCCAGCTGGCGCGCCGGGCCAAGGGCTCTCCAACCTGGAATACGCCCCATTGGCAGAGATTATGGGCCGTATTTACTGGTCGCCGGAAATGTTCAACTGCAACGCGCCAGACACGGGCAATATGGAAGTATTCCACATGTTCGGCACACCCGAGCAGAAGGAAAAATACCTCACACCATTGTTCGAAGGTGAAATCCGGTCCGCCTTCTGCATGACGGAGCCTGAAGTCGCCTCCTCAGACGCAACCAATGTGCAGACCCGTATCATGCGCGAAGGCGACGAATACGTAATCAATGGCCGGAAATGGTTCATCACCAACGCAATGCATCCGAACCTTGGTGTCTTGATTGTTATGGGCAAGACGGATCCTGATGCTCCGACGCATCGCCAGCAGAGCCAAGTTCTAGTTGACCCGGGTACGCCAGGCCTATCCGTTCGCCGCAATATTCCCATCATGCATCATATTTCCCCGGAAGGGCATTGTGAGGTCGTATTCGACAATGTGCGCGTGCCCGTGAGCAACCTAGTTGCGGAAGAAGGCGATGGCTTCATGATCGCCCAGGCGCGCCTTGGCCCCGGACGCATCCATCACTGCATGCGGACCATTGGCCAATGCGAAGTAGCGCTGGAGCTGATGATTGAGCGTGGTTTGAACCGCAATACATTCGGCAATCGCACCATCGATCACGATACGACGCGTGAGTCTGTTGCCCTTTGCCGTCAGGAAATTGACATGGCTCGCCTGCTCGTACTGCGTGCTGCATGGATCATCGACCAGGAAGGCCCGCGCGCCGCCCGTGATGAGGTATCCAAAATCAAGATCGTCGCCGCTCGCCTGCAAACCACTGTCACAAACCGCGCGATTCAGGTATTTGGCGCTATGGGGCTGACGCCAGACACCCCGCTCTCCTACCTTTGGAGCTGGGGCCGCGCATTACAGTTCATCGACGGCCCAGACGAAGTACATCTCCGCACGGTCGCGCGCGGCGTTGTTCGGAATCATGAGAAAAATGGCATGAGCCCCGTAATGCCGCACTTCTATCGCATCTCAAAAGACTTCGACGAAACGCAATGAACTTACATGATGTCAGCGGCTGAACTGATTAGAAATCCGCACTAAAACCACCTCGCTATAATTGTGAGAAACGACATAAAAAGCTTCTTCAAAGATAAAGCGCTCCAGCTTTCGCAAAGCTGTGATGTCAGGGTCAAGCGCAGTCGGCCTTTGGGATATCCAAGTGCATGACGAACGTATCTATAAGCGCGTTATCTTGCAGGGATCACTTGGGTTTGGGGAAGCTTACCTGGACGAATGGTTTGATGCCGAAAACATGGACAAAATGTTCATACACCTACTGGCCGGCAGAGGCCGCAGTGACCGATTTGTCCGCAGCAAAATGTTCGTTGAAAGGCCAGCAGGAAGTTTTATGCGATCCATAACGCACTGACCAATCGCTAAGCAGTTGAGTGCGCTAGTGAGCTCGCGACCACCCATTACGACGTTCGAAATGATCTGTTCGAGCAAATGCTCGATCCATTGATGATGTATAACTGTGGTTATTGGCAGGGTGACGCGCTAAACTTGGCTTAATCGCAAACAGCAAAGTTGAACCTTATCGCCAGAAAATTGGAACTGCAGCCAGGCATGAAGGTGCTGGATATTGGCTGCGTCTGGGAGTGGTGCCGCATACCATATGGCGAATACATATGGCGTGTCCGTCTCAGGTGTGACCATCTCTGGCGAGCAAGCAAAGCTTGGTGAGGAACGCCTCGCCGGTCTCGATGCCAATATCCGATTGGAAGACTATCGCAGCTTCAACAAAACCTTTGATGCGATCTATTCCATCGGCATGTTTTAGCATTTGGGCGCTCGAAATTATGCGACCTAATTCGATACAGCGTGCAAGTGCCTTATCCCGCAAGGCCGGTTTTTACTTCACACTATTGGTGACCATCACGCAGAACCTCACCTAGATCCGTGGGTCGGGCGTTATATTTTTCCCAATGGCCTCTTTCCCTCAGCCGCAGAAATTACGCACACTGAAGAACCGCATTTCGTAATAGAGGATAGGCATAACTTTGGCCCAGGTCACGACAAGACTGTTAAGGCGTGGATACATAATTTTGAAACCGCTTATCCGAACCTAGATCATAATCGCTACGACAAATGCTTCAGGCGCATTTGGATATTCTGTCTAGCATCCGCTATAGCCGGGTTCCGCGCCCGCATCAACCAGCTTTGGCGAAGCCTGCTAAGTCATGGCAACAGGACGGATATTCCAGTTTGGCGCTAAGCCAGAATGCAATCCCCGCCATCCAAATCTCGAGCTGCAACGCCATTCAGAATTACACGGTCGCCATTGGCTAAGTCCAGCCTTACCGTTAACGGTATCGGTGCGTGGCTAAGCCTTTGTCCCAAAGTTGGTGAGGCCGAAGGCCAATACGTCCAGCAGGAACGTGCCGTCTGTATAGTCAGAGATAATGTCGACCTCCATGCCCGGCGCGAACACAAAAGTATCGGTAGCGATAGAACCGACTTTACAGTCCGTTCCAGCACCACCTTCAATGGGGTCGTCGCCGCCTTGAGCCGAAATGGTGTACTTGCCACCACCACCGAAAAGGATGTCCGTACCGCCCCTGCCCGCGCCATGTTGCGACCATCACCAAAGCCGTAATTCTCAGCGCCTGATCCGCCGGTCCAATTCAGATCGTCATCGGTGGAGGTGATTTCCTAATTCGCGGCTACCCGCACCCGTTCAATACCGGTGAATACGGTGAGCAATGTCAGATAGAACACACCGTACGATAGCACCACAAGCGAATCGTTAACCCCGAGCCCGCCAAATAGCGTATCATCCCCAACGCTGCCATTCAGGACATCATCGCCAGCGCCGCCAAAGGCTAAGTCGTCCCCACTGCCTGATGATTCTGTATCTCTGCCGGCACAGGCGCGGACCGCGTCGTCGCCAGCACCTGCGCTAACTACATCATCACCAGTGCCAAGGATCATCGTGTTGTTCTGACCGTTGCCTTTCAGGTTCTCATTGCTGGATGTGCCTGGAAGAGAGCCGGGGTCCTCTTTGCTAAATATGATATTGGTTTCGTCTGCATTCGTATTTGCCGTTGACGCACCTACCAAGATGTCAGCCAGACCATCGCCGTTGATATCACCAAGCCCGACGACAGCATCGCAAGATCGATCCGACTGCCCTGCGCCCTGAACGACAAACACGCTTTGGCCAAAGATTGTGTCCAAATTCAAGCTCGGACCAATTCCGTCAAGTCCGCAGAACACCGCATAGCTTTCGCCAGCCCCACCAGCGCCGTTAGGATCTCCAAACGGCGCGCCGACGAGGACGTCTGCAAATCCATCGCCGTGCAAGTCGCCGGCGTCCGCGACTGCGTAACCGCTTTGAGCGGAAACATAAACACCGCCTAGCCGTGAGTCCTCAGTGGCATCGAGATGGTCCAAACCAAGGACCGCGCTGAATGCGGTTGTTGACCCAAAAACTATAACGTTTGGACATTGTTGGAATTAGCGCCTGCATCGCCATCGAAATCACCAGCTGAGGAAGCAGGAGTACCGATCCCGTCGTAGCTATCGATCCCCTAGCCGCGAAATCCGTTTGTTCCATCTACGTCAGTAAGCGAAAACGTTGCGCCAAATCCGCCCGTCTGGCTAAACACAACATAGGCTTCGCCAGCGTAATTGGTGTCGCCTGGATCAGCGCCTCCGGCACCAACGACAAAATCGTCAATTCCGTCGCCATTCATGTCGCCAAGGTTGGAGACGGAAGAGCCGAGGAACTCGTTATTTGCGCAGCCGGTTATCGTGAAACCGTCCGTCCCGTCCAAGTCTTCAACATCGATCACTGTCGTCGCCATTTGCCGCCCCTCCTTTCCAGAAACTGCAATAGACAACCGATCGAAACTTCTGAAAATACAACTTAGATCGTCAAAAGCGGCGCAGTCATCACATATCCAACAATAAAAACCCAATCCCAGCACCTCGCCTATGCACTCTGCACCGTTAATGCTGCTGCAGCCGCACGAAGGCTTTGACGAAAACCTGCCGCAGTTTCAGCCGTGGCAGCCTCCGGTAAAAGGGCCGGGGTCATCAATGAAAAAGCGATGACGCCGATCCGTGCAGCACCTGCATCAAGCGGCACTAGGGCATGGGCCTGGCGGACTTTGACCGTTGGTGTTTCAGGGTTCTCATAGAACTCGGATGCAATTTCAAGGATGGGCTGGGTCGCACCTTCGATTGTATTGATCTCTGGCTCGCTGGCACCAGCCTTCACGATCATATGCGCCATGACACGTTCCGCCGCAGCCTGCATTCGACCCGCGAAATCGGAATCGACCTCCAACGCCTTATGAACAACGGCTTGAACAACAAGACTTGCGCCGCCATCGGGGGCTTTTAGCGCCACCCCGGCGTCATCTTGGGCCGCGCCCTCTAATGCCCATCCAGGCGGGCACATTACGCTACCGAGGGCGCCGACCGACACCGGCGCCCAGTCACCAAAAGCCTCTTCAGGCTTATGCTCGTCCACAGCTTTAACGCGGCCCCATTCGAATGGCACCGTCAAGACGGATCACTTCACCATTTAGGTAGTCATTGCGAACAATCTCCATCGCGAGTGAACCGTACTCAGACGGATGACCTGTCCGTTTCGGGAACGGCACTTGATCGCCGAGCATTTTCAGCGTGTCGTCTGGCAGGCCCATAAGCAGCGGCGTCAACATGATGCCGGGCGCAATCGTGCAAACGCGGATGCCATGGGAGGACAAGTCCCGCGCAGACTGGATCGTCAAGCCGATAATCCCGCCCTTGGATGCCGTATAAGCCGCCTGCCCGATCTGGCCTTCATAGCCCGCAACGCTGGCCGTGTTGACGATCACGCCCTTGATGCCATCCTCGCCGCCGCCCAGTGTCGACATATCAGATGCCGCCAGACGCAGCGTATTAAAGGTACCAACGAGATTAACCTCGATGATTTTGCGGAAATGGTCCAGGTCCATCGGGTTACCTTTGCGGTCGATAATCCGAACAGACCCACCGATCCCTGCACAATTGATACACACACGCGCGACACCGTGCGCCTCTCGTGCCTTCGTCATGGCTGCCGTTACAGAATCGGGGCTGGTCACATCGCATTCAGCCGCGAGGGCACCGATCTCACGCGCAGTTTCCTCCGCCAGTTCACCGTTTCTATCGAGCAAGGTGACTGTCGCGCCAGCCTCAACCAGCTTTTTAGCCGTAGCACGACCTAAGCCTGATGCGCCGCCCGTCACAAGGGCAGCAACGCCTTTAACATCCATAATTCATAGTCCTCACGTTACGCTGGCGCATCGACCAGACGAGTTTTGAAATCTGCGGGCAGTACGACTTCCAGAAGCTCCAGATCGTCGGAATGTTTAATCTCGCGATGGCGAATGCCGGGTGGTTGATGCACGCAGTCACCCGGTTTTACCGTCACGACGCCATGGCCTTCATATTCAAACTTGGCCCAGCCCTTCAGCACGTAATACATCTGGAATTCGACATCATGCACATGCCATTTGGGCTCTGCATGTCCACCTTCCTTTGCACGCACGATATGGGCGATGACCTTGCCACCTGTCGCATCATTCATCTTCAGGTCCCGGTATTCGAAGAAAGCGCGCAAGCCGCCTTCAAAACCATCCTCGTCCGCCTTGGATACTACAAAATCCATCATCAGCCCTCCCGCTAGATGTCATTTAAATAGAGGTAAGCGCGGCAATGCTTCAGATGCAAGCGGCAGCTTAGAACCCATCTTTGCAGAAATCGCAAAGCAATCGATTTTTGACTGCTTGCAGCGACCGCAACGCTCAGCCACATTGCCGTCATGCGAAACGACCAACCGAAATCAGACAATCCCCCGCGGGAGCCATTACCACGATGGGCCTATGTGAGTGGCGGCCTGCTGCTGCTTGTCACCGCACTGGCCGCACCGTTTTACGGCAATGCGATGGCAGGACTGATTTGGTCGGGCGAATCGATTAAAGCGCTTTGTGGCTGGTAAGCACGAAGGAGGATACAGGAACGACGACATGACTGATAATTTTGGCGACCACTTAAAGCCTGTTCGCGTCTATCACGCTGAAGGCGGGGTAACCGACTATTCAGAGCTAATGCCAACAGCCCCAACATATAACTCGCCGCGTCAAGAGCAAGCCTATCAACCTCAACCAACAGCTACTGCTCCGACTGCAACATCCGTTACTGCACAAGCGGCATCCACACCTCCAGAACAAAGATACGCGCCGATTGAGACGTCAGCAGGGCCGACATACTGGGCCCCACCGCTTGCGCTAATGATCGTGGCGGGCGCGCTGGTGGCGCTGCTGTCCATGGGTATCCGCAGTATTGTCCCGCTATGGCAAACGCCGATGTTGAACGATCTTGCTTGGACCAGCACCCAATTCTCAATCGCAATTGCGACGCAAAACCTGCTTTGGGGCCTGTTCTCCCCCTTATTCGGTGGATTGGCCGATAAATTCGGCTCTCATAAGGTTTTGATATTTGGCGCGGCGCTGCAGGCTGGCGGTCTTTGGGTCATGTCCACAGCGTCAACGCCCGCAACATTCTTCCTGTCTGCTGGTTTAATGCTTGGCATCGCACAGAGTGCTGCTGGCATGGGCATTGTGCTTGGTGCAATTGGTAAAGTCGTCAAAGAAGAACACCGTACGACGGCGTTCGGCGTAATCACCGCAGCCTCATCTGCCGGCATGATCGTGTTGACGCCTATCGGTCGGGCGCTCTTGGAAAACCTCACATCGTCCGAGGCGTTTGTCTGGGTTTCCATCCTGTCATTGCCGATGATTGTGCTGGCCTTTTTAATCCGCAGTGGTCGGAATGTGGACAACCTTTCGACTGCAGGCGTAGCGAACCAAACCATCGGCGGCGCGCTTACCGAGGCGCTTGGCCACAAAGGTTATATTCTTCTTACAATTGGCTTTTTTGTCTGCGGATTTCACGTCACGTTTATTGGTGTGCATTTGCCGAAATACCTGAACGACTTAGGGCTTGGCTGGCAGTTGGGCGCGGAGGCGCTGATGATCATTGGTGTCTTCAATGTGGCAGCCTGTCTGGCTGTCGGGCCACTCGCCGGTAAATTCAGTAAGCGCGGCATTCTAGCGATGATCTATCTTGGCCGAGCTGCTATATTCTTAGGATTTCTGATGCTGCCTCCGTCTGAAATCACCGTATACGTATTCGCAGCTGCGCTGGGCGTACTTTGGCTATCGACCGTCCCCCCAACGCAAGGCCTAGTCGCACAGATGTTCGGCACAACATACATGACCATGCTGTTCGGTGTTGTCTTCCTCAGTCACCAAGTTGGAAGTTTCCTAGGCGTCACATTAGGCGCAGCTGCGTTTGATTATCTAGGCTCTTATGCCCTCGTCTGGTATGCCTGTGTGGCATTAGGGTTGGTCGCCGCCCTATTTCATATTTTCATTGACGAACGCCCCGTCACCCGCTTACAGGCAGGTGTACAACAGCCAGCTGAATAGGATTGCCGAAATGGTCGAAGCCACCAACGCCGATTGGAAGGATCAGCTGTATTATTCTCTCAAGGCGCTAAATATCACGCAGGTCGTATACGTTCCTGACGCTGGCCACGCCAAACTTATTGATCGTTGTCTGGCTGATCCAGAAATTGACTGTTTTCCGCTGGTGAATGAGTTTGAAGCTGTCGGTGTATGCGTTGGTGCCTGGGCCGGCGGCAGGCGGTCTTGCGCGTTGATGCAATCAAGCGGCGTCGGCAATCTTGTGAACGCTTTGGGGCTGGTGCATTCGGTCGGCGCGCCGTTCTTTGCCATCGCGACCATGCGCGGCGAATGGGGTGAATTTAATGGCTGGCAAACGCCCATGGGGCAGGCCATCCCGAAGGTTCTGGAAGCAACACGGGTCGTGGTGAACCGGGCTGAAAAGTCAACGGATGTCATTCCTGTCACCGAAGCGAGCGGGCGGTTGGCTTTCAATTCCTACCTCCCCGTCTTCTCCCTGATCTCCCAGCGCGCCACTGGCGCCAAAATATTTTAGGGGCCAAAACAATGGCAAATGAATCTCAAAACCGCCTGGAACGCCGCGGTGCTGTCCATCGTCTTTTGCAGGATCGGGAGCAGAATCTGCTGATCGTCGCTGGTCTTGGTTCCGCGATCTGGGATGCTGAAACGTCTGGTGAAACGCCGCTTAATCTATATCTGCTGGGCGCTATGGGTTGTGCTGTATCCACAGCCCTTGGTTTGGCGACCGCACAACCTGAGAAACGCGTTATCGCACTTGTGGGCGATGCTGAGCTCGGGATGGGCTTATATTCCTTAGCGACAGTAGGGTGGCGGAAACCTGAAAACTTGACGATCGTATGCCTCGATAATGGTCGTTTTGGTGAAACTGGCGGCCAGGTCAGCCATTCCGGCGTGAATCTTGATCTTGCCGGCGTTGCGACTGCAGCCGGTATTCCGACCATCCGCCGGGTTAATGACGATGCTGGCGTGGATGAACTACGCTCTATCATCATGGACGGTCCAGGGCCTGCATTTGGATTAGTTGAGATCACGGCAGATATGCCACCAGTCGCCATGCCTATCCGAAACGGTGCCATCGCCCTCGCTCGCTTCCGCGAAGCGCTGTTGGGTCATGATGCTTTAAAGGAGTAGCGCCCCAAGCAGGCGCACGCGAACGCTCCTCCTCAGATTTATCGCCGTTCTTACTACTGGCAATAGATTGTGATTTGATAGCTGAAGCAACTGCCATAGTAACTCCACCAGCACGACCGCCGGTTGCGAGGGTGCTCCACCGTCAAAGTAAGTGGAGTGAGGTTAATAAGCCCTTGTTAGCGAAGCTTACAGATGGCGCAAAATTCCAGAATATCGCTCATTTGCATCAGGTTCCATGATCACTCTAAAAGCAAGTTCCGTATGTCCGTGACCGTAGGTGATTCGATTCGCCAACGGGATGTCCCAGTTCTCCCGAACAATCTCACCACCCAGAAATGGCGTAACGCCATCGAGGCGGCCTATGGTGGACAAGATAACCGCTGGCGGGATCGCTGGTCTATCCGCTGGCCCTAGAGCCTAACCTCAAGGCACAAAAACCTGCTGCGGCCCAACCAGCGGCCGTCTGTGCAGCTGGAAGGCCTACCCCCCTGCTCAGGCTGCCCTGGGTAACACCAATCAGATCCCCCGAATGCGCCATTAGCAATGCCGCATCTGGCCTGGCGGCTTCTGTCCAAGCGCTGCAATGGCTGATGGCGAGTTGGGCGACGAAGCTCGACATTGAAAGGCCAAATACTCCAACCGGCAGATTGAAAGCCTGACGCGCCCAGGCAATCCATCGCCCAGTCGCACGCACTTTTGCTGCAAGGCTTGCGCCAGCAGATACCGGTGCGGATTGGAAGAAACTTTCATCGCAATAAAGATGATCAGCCCGGCGAAGACCATGGCCGGGAGATACCAATTCCACCAAAGCAAGTCCCGTCTCTCTCGGTGCTGCAAGCCAGCGCCGCATCAACGTTTCCTCTTGAAATTCCGAGCCCTCCTGCACGGGCTCCAGATTGTCTGATAATATAAAAGAACCGAGCCAGGCAGCAGAGCGCCCGGTGCCTCCATGGTCCAGGCAACCGTCTGAAAGCCACGTCGCTCAACAGCCGCTGCCAGAGGCCCATGCATTGCTAAATGGGACGCGACCCAGCCCGCCGACGGGCCGTCTCCGCTGCTTCCGGGTCACCATCAGCACCATTGATTACAACCTCCCGCCATGCGGCATTCGCTTCGCTGGCTTGCAGGCGCACGCTCTCATTCTTCTGGTGTGCCAATTGCGCCGACTTAGAACGAATGCGCTTTTGAACGCATGACGGCGAGTTTGCGGCGACTGCATCCGCATTCCCCAGTGCGCCATTGGCAGACGCCCAAATTCAGGCGGACGGAAACCACTAGCGTTTCGTCGTGCAAACAGTTATGGGTTTTTTAGGCTGGCAACCAGATCATATCCAGCGATTGCGGCATGGCGGGCAAAGGAATTGCTCATGCTCTTTGATAGAATGGATCACGCTCCACGGGCCAACGTATTATGCACCAGGTTGAATTGCCTTTGACGAAACATCCAAGCTACGCAACATTATTACCCATGTGGTTTCCTAACTGGATCAGTCTGCAAATTAACGGCCTGGCTTCTTTTTGAGAGCCGGGGTGTACCCATTTTAATTATGTAGACTTCCGCGTAAGGACATTTTCCAATGACACAAGATCATTTCGCGACCGGAGTCTCTTGCTTTTCCTTTCATGCTGCCGTTGATGCAGATGCCATACCTCGGGTGCTCGAAGTTTTCACTAAAGAAAGCCTCACACCCACCCGCTGGACCAGCGTTGTCGAAGGCGATCAGTTGGTGATAGATATCCATATAGCTGGCCCTGCTGAAGACCGCCCAGCCTATTTCGACCGCGTGCTCGGTCGCATGCCCATGATAAACCTGGTTTTGACCAACGCAAAGTCCGTGCTGCCAGTATAGGTAGTCGCCGCCGCATGAGCATTCTTGACCACATCCAACGCTGCAATGCCCATGATCTCACGGCCTTTAAACCGTTTCTGATCAGAAACGAGCGCGTTGGCTGGGTCAATCATGCCGTGATGGATGTACTTGACGGCGTCGATGGGTTCGATCTCACCCCAAAGGGTATTGTCATCTCTCCCACCCTGGAGAGCTTTGAAGCCCGCAGCCGTACTTTAGCTGACGGTAGCATCGCATTGTTTGAGGCAGGCCTTATTCGCGGCTTCCGTAATGAGCTGTATGGCGTGAGGAACCGCTGGACGGATCCCACACACGCGGTTGTCGACAGGGGTGCTGTCGCCGCCTTTGGACTCCGGTCATATGGAATTCATGTGAACGGTTGGGTTCCTGGCGATGATGAACCGGACTTATGGATCGGCACACGGTCAATGTCCGCTAGCGTTGATCCTGGCAAGTTGGACAACATGGTTGCAGGCGGCCAACCCCATGGGCTGAGCCTCTATGAGAATGTCATCAAGGAAGCGGCGGAGGAAGCCAATGTACTGCCTGCCCTGGCCGCTCAAGCCAAGCCCGTGGGCGCAATCAGTTATGTGATGGAGACACCCGCAGGCATTCGCCCGGACATGTTGTATTGCTTTGACCTTGAGCTACCGCCTGATTTCATGCCAGAGAACACGGACGGAGAAACCAGCACCTTTGAACGCATGCCCTCAAGTGCTGCCGGGGCAATTGTTGCGACCACCACGCGGTTCAAATTCAACTGCAACCTCGTCGTCGCCCACTTCCTCCTTCGCCATGGCCAGATCAACCCAGATAATGAACCGGACTATCAGGCCATTGCGCGAGGCTTAAGTTAGGGTTCACGCCTATTGGTCGTCTTCAAAGACTTCCATTGCTAAACGGCCGGCATTTACGGCTGTTGGCCAACCCGCATAGAACGCCAAGTGGGTGATCATCCCGTGCAGTTCATCCTGGGTCAGGCCATTTTCCAGCGCCCGCTGCATATGGCCCTTCGGTTCTTCCGTGCGGTAAAGGGCAGTTAGCACTGCGACAGTCACCAAGCTTCGATCGCGTTTGCTGAGTTCAGGCTACTCCCAGACATCGTCGAACGGCACATCGTCCCGCAGCTTACCGAGTTGCGGGACCAATTCATAAGGTGTCTTACCTTTAGCCATGTGTAGAACTCCTACTATGTGAACGCCGACATTGTGCCAATGCGAAAGTCAGCTTCAATAGAGATTGGCTTACAGGAAATTTATGAGCGCCACCTGCGCTTCAGGCAACGCCAACACGTCGTGTTTATTCGTATCGTAAATAGGGTGTATGGGCAGCGCGCCTGCTAGTGCCGACGTCTGGCACTTGCCCGGCAGTGGCTTTCCATCAAACCAGGGGTCTCGCGCCGCGTTCATATAAAGCGAGGGCTTTTCCGCCGGTGCACCAATGCCTCCAGGGCAACGGCTCCAGACATAGCGACCGCCTTAACCCCCCGCCGCTGTGAGCTGCAACAACCCGCCCGCCTTGGCTATGCCCGTAAATGAACGGGTTTCGCTGATCTACCCAGGGCATTAGTGGCTCGGCTGTGGCAGCATAGGTGTGTTCTTGAAACCGCATGTTTGTAACGACCCGACCGGGGGAACCAGCGATCTGCCGCGTACGTTTGATGTAGCAGGTTTCTGGACGATTCTTTCGTGCAAAGCTATTCGGCGCAATCACGACAAACTCGGCGTCACCTAACACTTTAAGCGCGATGCGTGAGGAATAGCCTTAGCCCTCGCAGCCATGGATATAACTGTCGGCCAAGCTTTCTGCGCCTTAGCGCCAAGAGCTAACGCAGCCCCATAGACTTGGCGGTTACAACCTCCGCACCGCCAGCAAAGCCCAGAGAAAAAACGGTCCAGGCACCCTGCCAAGCCACTTCTAGTCCGCCATCATCTTCGGCCCGCAGTGGAGTACAGGCTGCTACCAGCAAAAAGTCCGCCAGCAGAAAACGCATCAATAATTAGCTGTGTCATCTACTGCATGACCGCGTTTTGGCATCAGCATCGCGCGGTCATAACTCATGAACTGAACGCCATCCTGCTTAAACGCGCGGGTGCGGATACTGACGACGCCTTGAGTCGGGCGGGACTTAGATTCCCGCTTATCCATGACTTCCGATTCTGCATAGATCGTATCACCGACGAAGACTGGAGCCGTCAGCTTGATATCATTCCAACCCAGGTTGGCGACAGCCTTCTGGCTTGTGTCTGAAACAGACATCCCCGCGACTACAGCCAGCGTGAAAGCGCTGTTGACCAGCGGTTTGCCGAACTCGCTATGCTTTGCGTATTCATGGTCAAAATGCAGGGGGTGGGTATTCATGGTCAGCAATGTGAACCACGAATTGTCCGCCTCATTGATAGTGCGGCCCGGGCGATGCTCATAAATATGCCCAACGACGAAATCTTCGAAGTAACGGCCAATATTCTCCCGAAACCGATTTGGCCCAACTTCCTTGGCTGAGTAGCTCATATGATGCGTCCTTTAGGATAAAGCCGGGCTCGATCGATCAAGCCGGGCGGCGAGGAAAAACCATGCGAAGGCGGCCACTTGGATAACAACTACAATCCCAAGCGCCAGCCTGTGACCGCCAGGATCATAACCACCATCCGCATTGACTGGAAACTGCGCTAAAAGGAAACCGATGCTGCTCTGGACGAGGAACCCACCAAGGAATGCCAGAACATTGATCGCCGTATTGGTCCGCCCCGCAAGTTCTGGCGGAAACCGCTGAGATAGCACGGCGTACATGGCAACAGGACCGCTCGTGCAGAGCGCCATAAGTATCCATAACGGCAATGAGGCCGCGAAAACGTCCAGCACAATTAGCGCCTGAAGAAAGGCCATGAGTGCCATTGCCGTTAGCGCTGCATTCAATGTCGAAATCCCGCGCGTCCTAAGCCGTGCGTTAATGGCTCCGAAGGCGAAATTGCCAACCATCATTGCACCCATCAGTGTGAACAGCGCCCAGGCCTGCGCATCCCTGCTAAAGCCCTCAAGGTCACGCAGCCAAATCGCGGCCCAGAGACTTTGATAGCTGGAATAACCAGCGATTGAGGCGACAGTGATCGGCGCAAATCGCAGAAACGTTGCCGATTTATACAGTCTGCCAATATCTGCAATTTGGCTGAGAAGCCTCGGTGCCGGGCCAGTCTGCAGGACCCGTGGGATCATAATGGCGGAGATCAAGGCGATCGCGCAGCAATAAACGCAGATCATCAACATTGCCGTGCGCCAATCAATCACCTTCAGCAATTGCGTCAACGGCCCCGTCGCCAACATGCCACCAAGGCCCGTCATCCCGAACAAGAGTGCATTGATCGCAGGCAAGCGCTCCGGGTCAAACCAAAGGTTGGCCGCTTTCAAACCTGCCATGAACCTGCCCGCCATGCCGACGCCAATCAGAAATCGACCGATCAGAAGCTCCGTTTGCCCATCCGCAACAACAAACAGCGCCCCACCGGTTGCGCCAATCAATTGCAGCCCGATTACCACCACGCGGGGACCATAACGATCCAGCAATACGCCCATTGGCAGCTGTGTTAGCCCAAATCCAATAAAGTATGCGCTGGTGATCAGGCCAAGTTCCGCCGGACCCAAATTGAACTCTGCGATCAATTCTGGTGCGATTGTCGCGTTCACCATTCTGAAAAGAAAGGAGACGATCGGCGTCAATAGGAATGGGAAGAGAAGCGCCAGCCCAACTGATTTCATGGCCTATTTGATCACTGTTAAACGGAAAGCGCCGAGGCTGAACGCGGCCTAGTCCCGACAATTATTTCAAAGTTTACTGATCGAGACGACGCTAATCTTAAGGTGAAGCGCCCAGAATACAATTTAGCTAGAACACCTCGGTCAGGATTGCACCATACCTTTAGACACAGTTTCCACATGCCGTCATTCGATCTTGAAGTTTGCATGCGCTATGTTTGCGGTATTGGCGATAGGCGACATGGCGGTTCGCACACCGCAGGCGGATCACGGCCCAAACCAGCCCCATGTTGCAGATGCTGAATGCGAAAAGCTGTGGCAGGCAATGACGAACGTTGCGCAAGGCCAAACCAACCAAGGCCAATTCCCAGCAGCGCTTGAGACTGCGGCGAATCAGAACGTGACCTTGATCGAGTTTATCTGGAAAACACTATCCTTCAATTGCATTCTCCTAACCCGCCGCATTGTCGGCCGCCCCGCATGTGATGCACAGAAGCTTTAGCAGGTGACCAAACTAAAACTCGCCTTTGCGCCGGATCAACTTCCGCGCGGGTGAATTAAATTCTGCTGTGAGTTCAATGTGCGTCGGTTTAAGGGCAATGTGCCGTTCGCACTAAAGCGCGCATTCATCCTCGACGCTTAAAGCACCATATCGATAACAAGCTTGCCCCAGGTTCTGCGGCTATCTAGCGCCGCAATGGCCTCAGGCGCTTGCTCCAGCGAATAAGTGGCTGAAACTGATGGCTTGATACGACCATCAGCCATCAGTTGGAAACAATCCGCCATGACTTCAGCCGCATATTCGGGCTGATCCGTCCGATAACGCCCCCAGATCGCGCCAACAGCCGACGCGTTCTTCAGAAGTAGGCGGTTTGACGCAATCTTTTGAATTTCGCCCCCAGCAAACCCGATAATTACAGCCCTGCCCTCAAACGCGATGACTTTTAGCGCCTTATCGAAGATATCGCCGCCAACCGGATCATAGACGACATCTACACCCTTACCGCCGGTAATTTTGCGCACTCGCTCAACCCAGTCTTCGCCACTTGTATAGTCTAAAGCATGATCAGCGCCTTCAGCCTTGGCGACAGCGCACTTTTCCGTCCCACCCGCCAGCGCGATCACTTTAGCGCCCCAAGCTTTCCCAAGCTGGATCGCGGCAATGCCGACACCGCCTGCCGCAGCCGTTACCAGTAGCGTCTCACCAGCCTGCAAGTGGGCGCGCCGACCAAGTGCGATATGGCCGGTGGGATATACTACGGGAACACATGTGGCATCTTTCAAGTCTATGGCGTCTGGCACGGGGCTAAGCGCGCTGGCGGACATAACGCACTGATCTGCAAACGCGCCCCAGTTTGGCTGGCCGCATACCCGTTGACCAATTAATAGGTCCACCCCCTTACCCACGGCGCTAACCTCACCGGCAATTTCGCACCCAGGCGTAAATGGAAACGGTGGTTTCACCTGGTACTTGCCAGAAATCATCAAGCCATCGAAGAAATTAAGCGCTGCGTATCGAACACGCACAACCGCTTCGCCTGGCCCAGGTACTGGGGCTGGGATTTCTTCAAGCTTCATTGCCTCCGGACCACCCCATTCGGCAACCCGCCATGCACGCATGCTCATCGCGCTTCTCCTTATTGTTTGTATCAGTCTTATTTCGCCAACCGACGTGCTTCAAAGAATCGCCAGATATCCCAGGGTGCGAATATGGCGTCGTTTGGCGGCCCCGTCACTCGTTCTGGTAATGGCCCAGCACCCGTGCCTGGCCATTGTCGTCCAAGGCCTTCCATCCATATTGCCTGCAGAGCCCCCGCACGCTCGCAATCCCGCCATTCGTTGCGATGAACCCCCTTAATTAGGTCCGTTTCGTCGGGCTGTTCAGGACAGCCGAGACCAACCCGCCAGCCACGTATTGCTTTAATGGCAGCAGGCACTGAAGCTTGGCCAGTCCAGGGGGTATAGACTTTGCCACCATTCAATGGGTTTGTTGGATCAGCAGCGCCAAATAACAAATATAGCGGTGCATTCTCTGCTGCCTCGGCCGCGCCATAGAGTGCGCCTGCAATGCTGGCAAAGGCAGCATATCGGCCGCTTCCTTCCCTAAGCACCCGTTGCGCCATCGCCCCCCCTTCACCAAAGCCAATCAGGCTGACCCGGTTTGCATCCAGGGTTTTCCGCTTTGCTGCGTCCTCCGCAACAGCTTCCAGAAATTTGACATCATGCCAGGATGCCGCTGCCTTAGACCCAGCGTTCCAAACACGTGCATTAAAAAACCTACCGACTGGGCGTCCATGCTGCTGTAAACCCGCTTCAGGTGCGATAATTGCAAAGCGCGCTTGGGCCGCGGTCGCAATCCAGCCATGGCGATAGACCGCCGCTAGCGCATCATCACCTGCATCATGCAGTAAGACGACAGCAGGCGGACGCTCCTCCCGTCTTAGGTTAGGCGGCATGAGGATATGATATTTTCGGGCGACCTTCGCGCCGTCCGGACCAGGTTGGCTCAGCGTAAAGGTCTCAGGCTCAAGCGCTGCCGCCAATCCAGAGCCTGACAGCGACATCAAAGCCGCCACTACAAATGCCTTTACGCCCCCCCGTCGCTTTGTCCATCGCCAAATCATCAGATCACAGAATCCGTAAGAACGAAGGGATGAACCAGCGCGAGTGCGACACCGTCACCATTCATATAAGCATCACCAACCACACGACCATGGGACTGCCCGCCAGCAACAGCGCTACCCGCTTTCAAACTGCCCCAGGTCTCGCAGGCTTGGTCTTGGTTTAAAACAGCGATCATCCGAATTTCCGCCAACTTCTCCGTTGCATTTTCATCCAACACGACCGCGAGCGTGCTACAATCAATTCGAACCTCGAACCGTCGCTTCACGGAATTGGGCGACGTCTTCGGCGATCCGGTCGTCGCCACCGGGCCGCTCGAATGAATGCATCACCACGCCCTCGTCGTCCAGACCGAATGCGCCAGCTATTGCCTTCGCGCCCACGCCACTACCAACCCGCCACCGCAGCAAAACGCCGCGGCAAACCAGCAAAACAGGGAGATGCAGATCACGTTAGCGGCTGATCACAGATAATCTAAAGTAGGATTTTCCTCTGGTACTGTTGGGGAAATTCCAACCGGCAATTTCACTTCAGGGACGACATACTCGACGAAGAACTATTCCACACAAAAAGGAGGCAAAAATCTTCATCGAAAAATACAAACAGCAATATAGCCGCAAGCGTCGACAGAGCGCCTTGGGCTGGCGGCAGGCGCCAGATCGGCCGCCGTGCTCAGCATTCAGACCAGCGGAGCCTCTGCCATCACTGTGATCCATCAGAGTAATGACGAAATCGCCGTTCCCGTCATCATCAGCAACCTGGAAGCAGGAGCGGATTGATCCGAAACTCGACTGCAGCATCGGCTTTGTAAGCCACTGCTTTGAGATAAGCCGCCGTAGCAATGGTAGTGAATCTTTTGGTGATGTCCGGACGATTAGTGAAAGCGTCATTACACATACCGTAGACCGGCATCATGGAGCCTGCGTCGGCAGACACTTGCAGTCAGTGTGACGACGGTATGGGCAAAGAATGTGAGTTGCTTAATCATGATGTGTCTCCAGTTTGGGTGTTGCTCTGATCTGAAGACGGCGAGAGAGGCGGATTATTCACACACCCTCAAAAAAAACTTCATTGCTACATATTCTTTATCGGGAGTTGGTTCCAACGACGCTAAATGGAGCCCGTAGTGCACGATACTCAAAGCCCTTCTTTTTGATAGTGCCAGCATCGCCTTCGAAGTCTTCATCCCAATCGACAAATTTCTGTGCCAACGCTAGCGCCTCCTGCGGTTCGAGACGAACCATCCCGGTCAGGATCAAAGCCGCGGTCTTCAATGAGGAATAATGACGCAAACCTATCAAAGGTCTATGTAATCCGAATGCCGATTAGGTTAGTCCGGCCTTCCCTCACGAATTCGACGCCTGCATCCACGAACACATGCGGGTGGGCGGCGCTTGGCACCACTTGTAGCGCCAATACCAATGCCAGCACCGCCCTGCTCACCCACCGAAACAGCTAACCAGCTAAAATCATCAGTGAAGTGCTTCGTCTTCCATATGAGCCAACTCTTATCCTTTCTGCGAACAACTTGCGGGTCCGGTCTCAAAAACTCGGGACATCCGTACTTAGCCTCGTTAGTTGTAATTTTCAGATTGCCTCCTTGCAGTTAGTTACAGAGTGTTATAACATAACATCTACTAAAAAATTGATGGATCATCATGGGTGCGCAAGGAAAAAAAATGCAGGCGGATGTCTTGGCGGTCTTGGTGGCCAAGGACTGCGCGGTCTCCGCCTACGATGTGATTGAACAACTGCGTCCATCCTATCCACGTATTGCGCCCATGACGGTATATCGGGCGCTTGCCGCGTTGACAGAACAACGACAGGTTCATCGGCTTGAGTCGCAAAACGCCTTTGTCGCTTGTAACTACGACCGGCACGACCATGCCGCCATTTTGTCGGTCTGCACCGACTGCGGCACAGTCGATGAGAGCGACGCGCCTGCAATCGTGGCAGATCTTTCCAATCTCATGAAACAAAATGGGTTTTCCGCGACGCGCCATGTGATCGAAATACATGGCCTTTGTGCGTCATGCGATGCAAACGTGCCTCGTTATGAATGATTATGTTGGCCGCAAACTTGGTCTTCTTCTCTTGGGCGCGTTACCCCGACTAGCGGGCGCGGCGCTTATTGTGGTGACGCTTTGGGCTGGGTTCTTCTGGGCGACCCAGACGTCAGGGGCATTATGATCACCGCCCTCGCCTTCAAGAACTTGACGCTCGGATATGACCGTCAAGCCGCCGTTCTTGATCTCAAGACTGAAATTGCGGAAGGCAGTCTCACTGCTATCATCGGACCGAATGGAGCCGGCAAGTCGACCTTGCTGAAAGGCGTCGTGGGCGCAATCGCGCCTATAAAAGGCCAAATCTTGCTAGGCCCATTGAGCCGCGAGAATGTCGCTTATTTACCCCAACAATCCGAGATCGATCGCGCCTTTCCGCTAACAGTCACTGATCTGGTCGCAATGGGTCTCTGGCGCGAGATTGGGCCGTTCGGACGGATCAGGCGAGATCACCGGGCACGAGTCGACGCGGCGATTTCGGCCGTCGGCTTAACTGGATTGGAGCGACGGGTGATTGGCAGCCTATCGGGTGGCCAAGTCCAAAGAGCGCTGTTTGCTAGGCTTTTACTCCAAGACGCACGGCTGGTGCTGCTGGATGAGCCCTTCAATTCTATAGATTCCCGCACCATGGCCGATCTTCTTAATGTCATCCAACGCTGGCACGGAGAAGGGCGTACGATACTGACTGTTCTGCACGATACCGAGACGGTTCGCGCACATTTTCCGCACACATTGATGCTGGCGCGACAGCTAGTGGCACATGGGCCGACGGCACAGGTACTGACCGCCGAGAACCAGTTTCGTGCCCGCCAGATGTGCGAGGCCTGTGAGGGCCCCCCCCATCGCTGCGGCCGAAGCGTGGCATGATCTGGGACGCTTTTCTCCAGCCATTCGCCGATTACGGCTTTATGCGACGCGCGCTTTTAGGCTCCTTCGCCATCTCGATCGGTGCAACGCCTGTCGGGGTGTTCTTGATGCTGCGGCGGATGAGCCTGACCGGCGACGCAATGGCGCACGCGATTTTGCCTGGTGCAGCCATCGGCTATCTGATCGCCGGATTGTCCCTTGTTGCCATGACTATCGGTGGGCTGATCGCAGGCATGGCGGTGGCGCTGTTGTCAGGTCTGGTCTCGCGAACAACTGCATTGCGCGAGGACGCAAGCCTCGCCGCCTTCTACCTTATCTCGCTTGCCCTTGGCGTATTGATTGTATCGACTCGCGGCAGCAATGTGGATCTCATGCATCTGCTCTTCGGCACGGTGCTTGCGCTCAATGACGCTGCGCTGATTCTCCTTTGCTCTATCACTAGCCTTTCAGTGCTGGTTCTCGCCGCTTTGTTTCGCCCTCTCGTCCTTGAGTGCGCCGATCCACAATTCCTGCGGTCGGTGAGCGGGCTGAGCGCGTTGACCCATTTCATCTTTCTAATGCTTGTAGTGTTGAACCTGGTCGGCGGGTTTCATGCTCTCGGCACGCTGATGGCGGTCGGCATCATGATCCTTCCCGCCGCCGCCGCCCGCTTTTGGGCCACGAGCGTCGGCAGCCTCGTTCTGGCCGCAGTAACGGTCGCCATGTTCTCGAGCCTAATCGGCTTGCTGCTGTCTTTCCACTACAGCTTGCCATCCGGGCCGGCGATTATACTTGTCGCTGGCGTCGCCTACGGGATCTCGCTGTTGTTCGGGCCGTCCGGCGGTCTCATTACGCAGGCCATGCCGCGTCGTCATTCCGGTGTTTAGAAAGGAACTCCCAATGAAAACCAGTCGAATGCTGCTCAAGTCCGCAGCCATCATCCTCGCCCTGACGGTTACTGGACCGGCCGAAGCACAGGCAAACAAGCCGGTCCCCGTCGTCGCAACCTTTTCGATCCTTGGCGACATGGTGGAACGCATCGGCGGCGAACATGTCGCTGTCGCGACGCTCGTCGGACCAGGTAGTGACACGCACGTCTACCGGCCGACACCCGCCGACGCCCGTGCGGTGAATAAGGCGAAAGTGCTTGTGGTGAATGGGCTTGAATTTGAAGGCTGGCTTGATCGGCTTATCGACGCATCAGACTTCAACGGCATCCGCGCGAAAGCGACCGACGGGATCAAGCCCATTGCGTTCGAAGAAGGCGACGATCATGAGAAGCACGATGATCACGCGAAGCATGATGATAAAAAGCACGACGATCATGAGAAGCATGACGACCATGATGATCAACATCATGGCGCGTTCGATCCGCACGCTTGGCAAAGCCTTCGAAATGCCGTCATCTACGTAGACAACATCACGGCGACGCTCTCAAAGGCGGATCCGTCGAACGCTGCGGCGTTCTATATGAACCGTGCCGCCTATGTCGCGGAAATCGAGGCGCTTGACGCCGACATCCGCGCCATTGTGGCCAAGCTGCCGGCCGATCGGCGTACGATCGTCACGTCGCATGACGCTTTCCAGTATTTCGGCCACGAGTACAGGCTGACCTTTCTGGCGCCGCAGGGCCTGAGCACCGAATCCGAGGCCTCGGCAAAGGATATCGCTCACCTAATCGAGCAAATGCGCGAGCAGAAGATATCAGCCGTTTTCATCGAGAACATTTCAGACCCTCGCCTGCTTAAGCAGATCGCGAGCGAGACCGGCGCCGCCATCGGCGGAACGCTCTACCCTGGCGCGCTCTCAGGGCCAGACGGCCCAGCGCCCACCTATCTCGACATGATGCGTCACAACGCAATGACCCTCGCGCAGGCGCTGGGCTCCTGAGAAAGGTTACTCGAACCATGAACTTTCAAGACTCACGCCTTCCAGTCACCGTCCTTTCCGGTTTTCTCGGCGCTGGGAAAACGACGCTCCTCAATCGCGTTTTGAACAATCGGGAGGGCCGACGTGTCGCGGTGATCGTCAATGACATGTCCGAGGTGAACATCGACGCGGACCTCGTGCGGGCCGACACCGAGCTCAGCCGCACCGATAAGACGCTAGTGGAGATATTAAACGGCTGCATCAGCCGGTCCGCTCTCCGCTGATTGAGCGGACCGGCAAGGCGCGTCTCGCAATGGTTCTTGACCAAGCGAAAGAATGATCAGCGTCACGGGCGAAATCCGCCGCTGATTTTCTGCATCCAACCATTTTTACTTAACGGCGAACAGTTCGCTGCTCATTTATCGCAAAGGAACTATCACATGCACAAAAGAACTCTCTTGCTCGCGACGACTGCGCTCGCAGCGACGCAGCTCAGTATAACGCCCGCAGCAAAGGCGGAGACCTGGGAAATGAATGTCGGCGGCTTCATGAGCCAGTATTTCGGCTATGCCGTTGGCGCCTTGAGGGCCGACGATGGCTTTGACCAGCAAACTGACGCGGAAATCGAGTTCAACCCATCAATCACGCTGGACAACGGACTCGAGATAGGCGTCAGCGTGCAGCTTGAGGCAC
>CBFIAF010000043.1:0-23639 GCA_965660545.1 Alphaproteobacteria bacterium
ATTGGAGCAGTTGGCCGCCTGTAGTCTTAATGGCAAGCCCCGACGGGCGATGCGACCGGCGAGCAGTGGGTGAATGATGTATCCGAACTCCAAAAGCTCTCTGGGCACACATTTGGACGCTCCAGAAATTGCGGCCAGCATAGGCACACTTCCAGCCCCGCGGATTAAAGGTCTGATAGACGCCGATCACCTGTCTTCTGGCCTAACAGCAAAGGTAAACCTTACCCGGTTTTCACAGCTTTCATGAATCAGAAGACGTTTGTGCTGTTGATGCGCGATGCAGGCGGATCTGCTGCTTTATTAACTGGGGATGGCAAGCTCCTCACTGGCTCTCCTCTAGAGGCCGCACCGTTTGGTGCGTCCTTTGCCGAAGCATCTAAATTTGCTGTAGTACGTTGCCAAACTTGACCATATTGAGCCTACGAAGGCGGTGGCATTCAGAATGCCGTGGCACTCGGATACTTGACTGGATATGCCAAGCTCGCTTACTGCGACGTGATCTCCGCCTCTGCTGTTACGTTCCCTGCACTATCACTGCTTAAAGGCGAGCCGGCAGTGCAGTGGCTGACGCTTGCCGCAGCCGGGTTGATGACCCTATTGGCGCTTAGCCTTTTCAGCGCGGAATGCTCAGTCGCCCAAAAGATCGGTGGCTAAACTTCCGTGCCGGAACTCAATCTGTATCGTAACCTTTGAAAGGCGTTTGAATCCGGTTGATATCCTGAATCAGCCCAGGCGGTAGATCAGCTGCTTGTGCAGAATTTGCACTGGCATAGATAGTATCGGCGGATGTACTGAAGCGTTTTTCAATAACGCCTGCGATTTCATCATGACGCCCGACAGCGACAAATAAATCAAGTACGTCATCTGATATGACGTCCGCAAGCTGGCCCCATTCTCCCGACTTCGTCATACGGTTCAGTTTTAATCCTAAGTCTTTGAGATCATGTGCTTCCAAGACTGGATAGTAAGCAGGTGTGGAGCCATAGAAGCCCACACGGTAGCGCACCCATTCTCTAAGCTTATAAACGGCCTCATCATCCGGGCCAGTTGCTACAAACCCGCCACCGGTGATTTCAAATGCTTCACGGATTTGGCCGCTGCGGTCCATACCTGTCTTAAGCTGCGGCATCACCGTTTCCTCCAGGTATTTGGCTGTGCAGAACGGATGCAAGCGTACACCATCCGCCACCTCACCTGCGACCCGAAGCATGGCAGGGCCGACAGCGGCGAGCGTAACAGGTGGTAGGCGAAATCCTTGGCTTTCTGGAACAAAATATGGCGGCATCAACGTGAAGCAATAATGATCGCCCTCATAATTCAATTTCTCACCGGTCCTCCAGCTTTTCCAGATCGCCTTTAGGGATTGCGTATATTCGCGCATACGCGGGGCTGGTGGTGTCCAGGGTACAGAAAAGCGGCGCTCGTTATGTGCCTTGATCTGCGTACCTAATCCCAACACGAATCTGCCGCGGCTGGCTTCATTTAAATCCCAGGATAAATTGGCCGCCACCATCGGAGAGCGAGAGAACGAGATCGCGATAGAAGTCGCCAGCTCTACCTTTTCCGTTTCGACGGCAGCGATAGCCAGCGGCAAGAATGGATCATGCTTGTTCTCCATAGTCGTGATCATCGAATAGCCGTCACGCTCTACGCTCTTGGCGGCCTCCTTTACAAGACGAAGATCATTTTGTGGAACGGTTGTTGCGATGCGCATGACACTGATCTCTCGATATCTGTAGAATCGCCCTATATTAAAAGCATTGCTGTCCCGAGTGCGAGTGGAGCAAATCTGATGGTAGACGATACTTGGCGATCAGTGCTACCCAGAACGTGGGTTGCCCCCGACGGGGACACTGTGTCCTGCACGGAAAAACTCAAGGTGCTAGAGGAAGACTTGGCCGAGATCGCCGAGCTTGCTCAGGATGCACTAGAGGACGCCATCTTAATGGGGGTTGCAGAAGATCAAGTGCGTACGATTCTCACTGGCGTGATTGAGCAGCTCAAAAATCCATATCGGAAATAATTGATGCCAGCGGTCAGGCAGCGAGGGCGGCCTGGCTCTTCTGGAAAATTGCGATGATTTCTTTTTCGTCGATCGTCGCACGCAATTTGGATCGGGTAGCCGGATCGCGTAGGACGCGGGATGCGCGCGAAAGCGCCTTCAAGCATACAGCCCCAGCTTCTTCCGGTGCTAGCAAGAGCAGCATCAGATCCACGGGCTCGCCATCAGGGCTTTCATATTCCACCGGCGATATCAGACGTGCAAATCCAATCGCCAAACGCTCAAGCCCTTCCATACGACCGTGAGGCATCGCGACACCATGGCCTACTCCTGTAGCGCCAAGCCGCTCGCGTTCTAGGAGGTGGTTCATAACCTCGCGGCCATCAATGCCTTCGGATTTAGCAACAGCATCAGCAAGAGCCTTGAGTGCGCGTCGTTTGCTTGTAACCTCAAGATTAGGCAGCACTGTGATATTTTCGAATATATCGTCCATGGAATGGTAGATCCCTTGGCAGCGATTTCGAACCGGCTTTTCGGCTGGTGTAGTCACCAAACTAATGCGCGATCCTGGTTTCTGTTCCACGTTTAACCAGCCTCAATTGCTAAGGAAGCTCTATCGCCAGTCAATCCCAATTATAGGCAGAACCAGTCAACAGAGTCCTAATTTTCTTCTCCTGGGTCAATTTACCCGACATTTACATCAGGCCGACGGTAAACCTCATTCAGGCGGTCACTCCCTGGTGGCGGAAAATAAGACAGGTCTGTCCAAAAGGTCCATACGCATACCGGCACTACCTAAAGAAGCGTAGGCGTCACTAGCCGAGGCAGAGCTTTCAATAAAAATACCTCGGGCGATATGAACGCGAAGTGCAGTAGTGAAACGCTTATTCTGGCGCGGAAGCGTTGCATTACCTTAAAGAGCACCTTCGAAATATTTTTCAACGGCGTCTAGCAATTTAGTAAAATCCGTTCTGCCAGAGCATCGCAAACATCCATATTCTTACTATTGATCTTAACGTCCATGCTCACTCCTTAACGTTATGCCGATCCCAACAAACCAGACTTATTCGCCTATCGATGCAGTGACTCAAGTTTGCGCATGATGATTGGAACTGCGCAACACTGCAGGCTACGACGCGAGCGCTAGCTTCTGGCGGCGGCGCTGGACGGAGGAGGGGATATAAAGTGCCTCTCGGTACTTAGCGACAGTCCGCCGGGCGATCTCAATCCCATCGATTTTTAGCAATGCGACGATCTGATCATCAGACAAGACAGCATTTGACGCCTCTTCATCAATGAGACGCCTAATCCTAAGCCGGACCGACTCTGCCGAGCTAGTTTCACCACCTCCAAAGCCGGCAATCGCGGCCGTGAAGAAGGATTTCAGCTCCACAACGCCGCGCGGGGTTGCAATATATTTCCCGTTGACGACCCGGCTGATTGTGCTTTCGTGCATCTCAATCACCTCAGCAACGTCTTTCATGGTCATTGGCCGAAGTGCAATAATACCATGCTGAAAGAATGCATCCTGGCGACGGACGATCTCTGCAGAGGCCTTGAGGATTGTACTCGCGCGTTGCTGTAAAGCTTTGACTAACCAGTTCGCTGACGCCAAATTCTCTGTCAAAAACTCCCGATCGGTCTTTTCACGAACTTTAGTGCGCAGGAATTTACAAAAGCCGTAGTTTACCAAAACCGTTGGCATAGTCTCCGGGTTCAGTTCAACGATCCAATCCCCTTCTGGCCCCCGTCGCATGAGTACATCGGGTGCCACCACTTCCACCGGTGGTGCCTCAAAGGACGAGCCTGGCTTTGGATCCAGCAATTTCAGCTCGTTGATCATATCAACCAAGTCGTCGCCATCGACGCCGCAGATCGTACGCAGCGCCTTAAAGTCTTTGTCAGCCAATAATTGGAGGTTCTCAACCAGCCCCTGCATTGCGGGGTCAAAGCGGTCCCGGTCCTTCAACTGCAGCGCAAAGCACTCAGCCAAGTTACGGGCACCAATGCCAACTGGCTCAAGTGTCTGGATCTGGTTAAGAAGCAACTCGATGTGAGCAAGATCGGCACCAAGCTCCTCAGAGAGCTCCACCATATCAGCGCGCATATAACCATCTTGATCAATCAGGTCGATCAGGCGGAGGCCAATCATCTGGTCAGCAGGGTCTTTACATTCAAGGTTTAGTTGGGTTTCAAGGTGGACACGCAGCGTTGGTTGATCAGCTATAGATTCTTGCCAGCTCGCCCCATCTTCATCAAACCCGCCACCGCCTTTGCCCCAGGTTGACGTACCACCTAGCCCGCTGCCCTCCACAGACCGGTCGCCATCCCACACGTTTTCATAGTCGGCGTCCGTATCAGCAGCTCGTTCAGCAACGGCAAGATCATTAACGAGTATGTCGGCGCTATCTGGCGCAGAAACATCGCTTCCGGCATCGGCAGAATCCATCTCGGAGCCGGGAGCATCGCGATTTGTGGTGTCGTCAGCAGTGGTCGCGCCGGTGCTGCCCAAATTATCGGGGCGCTCCCGGTCAAGTAGAGGATTACGTTCCAGTTCCTGCTCGACATAGGCAGCTAGGTCCATGGACGTCAATTGCAACAGCTTTATGGCCTGCTGCAATTTCGGCGTCATGACTAGGCTTTGCGCCTGTCTAAATTCTAGCCTTGGGCCAATTGCCATGGGGTTGGTTGCCGATTATCCGAAATCGGGGTTCAGGCGTGATACTTAAAGGCGGAACGTTTCACCCAGGTAAACACGCCTTACATCCTGATTTTCAATAACTTCTGATGGGGTTCCGTGCATCATCACAGCCCCATCATGCAAGATGTATGCCCGATCAACAAGATCAAGAGTGTCGCGGACATTATGATCCGTAATCAAAACGCCCACGCCCCACTCAGTTAGCCTGCGAACCAGGGTACGCAATTCAGCGACAGCAACCGGATCAATCCCAGCAAGCGGTTCATCTAGCAATAAAAAGTTGGGCTTCGCAGCAAAGGCACGAGCGATTTCGACGCGGCGCCGCTCACCACCAGATAAAGCGGCTGCTGGTGATGTTCGCAGGTTCTCCAGGCCGAATCCCTCGAGCAATCGCTCCGTTTCTTCGCGCCGCTTACGACCGTCACGCTCTACCAACTCAATAGCGGCGCGGATATTGCCTTCTACTGTCATGCCACGAAAAACCGACGGTTCCTGAGGCAAATACCCCACACCGAGCCTGGCGCGCCGATAAAGCGGCATCCTTGTTACGTCCACACCGTCCAGGATCACTTGGCCATAATCCGCTGAGGCCAAGCCTGAGAGGATATAGAAGCAGGTCGTTTTGCCCGCCCCGTTTGGCCCCAGCAGCCCAACGGCTTCACCACGATTAACACCAAGGCTAACGTCCCGAAGGACTTGCCGGCGGCGCCAGCGCTTGCCTACATTCACGGCAAGCAGCCCCGTCTCCAGGGGATCATGACCCGGTTCCTCGGAAGTATGGGGCATTGAGGCCGTCATTATGGTTTGGTTGCTTGCGGAAAAATGAGCCCGCGCACACGGCCATCGTTATCACTGCGTTCGCTGACTTTGGCACTGCCGGACATGCGGCTGATGCCAGTCCTAAAATCTATCACCGCCTTACCGCCCGTCAGTATATTTTGCCCCCGCGCAAGGCGGACATTACCAGTTGCGGTCGCCCGCCGGCGGGTAAAATCGTATTCCGCCCGATTAGCCCGCAAGGTTTCATCCGGCGTGACAATCGTAACATTACCTGTCGCAATTGCTGTGCGTAACGCCTGGGTACCGGATTGATTGAACCGGGCCTCAATGACATTTGCTGCGATCAGCCCACTGTTGTCCTGAACCCGGGCATCACCGCGCGCTACAGCACGACGCTCTTTCAAATAATACTCCAAAGTGCGATTGGCAGTCACAGTCGAGTCTGCGTTGGTATACTTTAATCCACCGCCAGAAAAAACGACCGTACTCTTATCTAGATCAAAGATCGCGCGGGCTCCCGAAGCGCGATCGCCACCAATTTCAACCCGTGCTTTGCCTTCAGCATCGACCCGGAATATTTCTAGCTTGCCTGCAGCCGATTCCCGATACGCTGCAACCAACCTGTCTGCTTTAACTGTGACGCCCCCCTGGCGCGCGACTGCATTGCCCTCTGCAACAAAAATGCGTTCCTCACGGTGCCATTCAACGCCGCCAGCAGCGTCCAATGCTAAGGGCCCATCACCAAGTGCTAATAAATCTTGCGCCAGGACAGGGATGCTGGAATAGCAGGCCAAAACTAGGGCGAACTTGAACGCGAGCAGGCGTAAAGTCGTCATTGCTCAGCACCTGATAAACGCACCTTAACTGGCCCAATTAATCGGATCGATCTAAGGCCAGGTTTGGCGTCCAGCGCCGCTGATGCCGCAGTCCCTTCAGGGCCCCAAATTTCTGTTTCCATCGGAGTCTTGGCTGCAATCTCTCCATTTGCATCCCAAATATCAGCGGTTTGACTGCGCACTTCATATCCGTCCGACCGATTTGCCACTACATCACCAGCAAGTGCTATGCGGTTTTCATTCCGATTGAATTGGCCCTGTTTGGCCGTGATATCAAGCCGTCCTCCATCCTCAGTTTGCATGGCCGCGCGGACGTTCTGAAGGGCGATAATGGGAGCATCAGGTGAATGCATGGCTGCCGTCGTCGCTACGATCTGATAGCGTCGACCATCAACGAAAGTGCCTGTCAGTGAAGCGTTATTCATCGCTAGAGTGTTTGACATTGCGCTATCTGCTGCTGCAACTGACGTTCGGATTTGAGATGGCTCCGAAGTGGCCATCCATAGCGGAACCACACAAGTTGCAATGAGCAGCGCCCAGCGCAATGACGCTGCAACACGTGGGCTTGCAGGTTTCCGCGCCCATTCTGCATTGTCCCAGCGCGCTCTCTCGCTCCTAAGCGCCCGTCTGAATGCGACGTCCATTTCAGTTGGCAACCATCCATTCATCAGCGCGCGGCCAATCCGCAAACGCTTCTGCCAATATATGTATCAACTATGTGCGAAAATATCGACAGCCTCATAGCCCAGGAGATCAAGGTTTGCCCGCGTGGGCAGATAATCAAACGTTGCACGGGCCAAATCCATCCGGCCTTCACGGATAATCCGTTCCGCCATAATATCCCGCAGCTTGTGTAGATACAGCACATCGCTTGCGGCATAACCAACTTGGGCATCGGACAATTCCGGCGCGCCCCAATCCGATGACTGCTGCTCTTTCGAGATCGAAACTCCAAGCAGTTCATTACAGAGATCGCGCAGGCCATGCCGGTCCGTGTATGTCCGCACAAGCTTGGACGCGATTTTGGTGCAGAATACTGGCGACACCAAAATACCAAGATCGCGCTGGATGACAGCGATATCAAATCGGCCAAAGTGAAAGATTTTTTCCACTCCGGTTTCCGCGAGCAGCGCCTTTAAGCGCGGTGCGGAATAATCAGCAGGTGCACCATCAGCCGGGCGTGGGAACTGGACGAGATGCGCGTCCCCGTCACCGGCGGATAATTGGATAACGCAGAGCCTGTCACGGGCGGGATGGAGACCGGCGGTTTCGCTATCGATCGCGACCGCGTTCCCAAAATCCAAGCCAGCTGGAAGATCGCCTTGGTGGAGATAATTTGTCATTCGCACAAGCCCTTTAATTTCTCAGCATAGATACCCGTAGCACGGGATATGTTTAATTACTGATTTCAGGGCTGCTGGTGCAGCCAACCAGGCTGAAACAGAACTCAGTGCCTTTCAAAAAGAAAAAGGCTTTGGTGCCCAGGAGAAGACTCGAACTTCCACGACCATAAGGTCACAGGCACCTGAAGCCTGCGCGTCTACCAATTCCGCCACCTGGGCCACGCATTTCTAGGCGAACCCGAATGCATAGAAGCGGCGTGAATAACCGACACCGGGCAAACCTGTCAACGCATCTCCGCTGGCTTTGCCCGCAAAAGCACGAAAATCAGCAAACTAAGTCCTGGATAAACCGCGACCAATATCGGCATGACATCACCTGGATGGTAGGGCAGCAGCAATAAAAGCAATCCGGCTGTAGCTCCTGCTGCCATCTGAAAAAATCCGATAAGTGCGGATGCCGAGCCTGCGACATGGCGGAAACTCGCCATTGAGCCGGCAATACTATTTGGCCTGAGGATACCCATTCCGAACATGAGGCCCGTCATCGGCAGAATAATCGCTGCCCAATGAGATATGCCAACAAGCCATAGCACCAACATCATAGCACCACCAATCGTGGCTAATACGAGACCTAGCAGGATGGATTTATCAATACCCAGTTTCGGCGAATAAATACCAGCCAGCGTCGCACCGGCAACAAATCCAAGCATGACGCCGGCAAACATGAACCCAAAATTTCGGGTCGTGACGCCGAGTCCCTCCTGCAGCATGAATGTGCCAGCGGCTAAGAATGTAAAAAGCGCGCCGCCCGCGAACATTGACGGAAGCGCATAATCCAAAAATCTCCGCGCTGTCCCAATTTCAAAATATCGTCGGAGCAAGGTGCCAAAATTAAGACTCGAAATCTTATCTGTCGGACGGGTTTCTTTAAGGAACAGCCATACGACAACCAGTAATGCTGCGGCTGTTGCCGTAAGCGTCCAAAATATTCCTCGCCAGTTGGTAAATTCAAGCACCAATGCGCCGATTGATGGAGCGAGCACCGGTGCAAGCCCCATGCCCGCTGTCACGATGGACATCGCGCGCTGTGCGGCGGGACCTTCATGCACATCCGCCACCACCGCCCGTGCAGCTACCGGCGCTGCACATGCCGCGATGCCCTGGAATAGCCTGATAACCAGTAGAGTTTCGAGGTTGGCTGCGACTGATGCTGCTGCACTCAGGATGAGGTAAGCGATAAGGCCAATCAGAAGAATGGGCCGGCGGCCGAATCTATCGGAGAGGGGGCCTGCAACAAGCTGTGCACCGGCGAAACCAGCAAGGAACACCCCGACCAGCAGCTGTGCTTGGTCCGCAGGCGCGTTAAGAGCGTCCGCCAGCATAGGCAACGCCGGTAGCGGCATATCGATGGAAAGCGGTGTAACGGCTGTCAGCGCTATCAGCAGAATGATGACGGCCAGCGATTCCGAACGGAGCCCCAGCGGCGGAATTCGAAACATCTATTTCCTGGCCGCATCAGCGGGCGGTGGCTCATCACCGCCAATATGTAGGCCATCAGCCCGCGCAACAGCGGCTTCAAGTTTATCTTCATGACTCAACATATTTCTCTTGGCATCCTGGACATACGCCGTCCAGCGAATGCCTGTCATGAACATTTTGTTGATGATGCGGCCCCAGAATCGCATCGGCCTGTCCACATCAAGCAGTAAAACAACCCTGCGATCTGGCGTGTCATTGAAAACTTCGTGATCATAGGTGTCGTCAAAAACCAGGGTCTTGCCCTCTTCCCAATGGCAGTTTTGCGTGTCCACACGGATATAACACTTGGGCTGGTCTTTCGGCACGATGAGTGCCAGATGCCCGCGGATCACACCCTTGGTGACGCCGCGATGATGGGGGATGTGATACCCAGGCGAGAGGATTGAAAAGAATGCCGTACGGAGCTTCGGAATGCTCTCTAGAATTCGTGTTGTTTCAGGGCAACGGGCGCAATTTTTATCAGCCTTAAAACCGAAGCCAAATAGAATAAATGTTTTCCAATTATCACCCTTGGAAATCTTCGCTTGATCTGGGGAAATATCATGGAAGTTGGGCAGTCTCTCATGATCTGCCAGCACACCATCTAATTCTCGGCGGATCGTTTCCCAATTCTGCTGAAGCATCATCGCCCAGCCAAATTCTTCGGTGCGGAACACGGGCTTGTCGCCAACGGTGCTCTGCTTGCCCAGGAAGGCTGCAAGCGCACGGATTAAGCGCTTGCCAAACTTCTTTACCCAGCGCCGACGCTTCTGACGCAAGTTCTCGCGCGGCTGTGGTGAAGCGGCTTTATCTGCGCCAACTGTTTTGGCCATAACTATGGCTCCCGGCGAATGCTCTGAAAGAGCCTAAATGCGCTCCTAATTTGGCTGATGAACTAAGTATAAGCAACGCGTGATCCGGACGCAGGTTGACGGCGAAAGAACAGCCCAAGAGACTACACATATGCCTGAAATCGAAGCTGCGACACCCCTCCCGATAGATCACATCGTCCATGCGGATTGGAGCGTAAACCCTAAGCGCCGTTGGCTCGTTCGGATTGAGCGACGAGGAGACAGCTGGCAAGTGCAAGCGCCTGAATTAGTTGGCGATTTATCTACGCTTTTGCACCGAATTGCGAACCAGGCAAATGGTGGAAAATCGCTAGTAGGACTGGACTTGCCAATCGGCGCGCCCAGGTTTTGGGCCGAGAAAGCAGGTGTCGAAGAGTTTCTGCCATTCTTGAAGGCGTTGGGACTTCCGCCCTGGGAGGCTTTTTATAACCCAGCGTCATCCATTACCGATATTGGGCTTCGGCGCCCTTTCTATCCAGTGCGACCTGGCGGCACTATGCAAGCGCATTTGGTGCAAGGCCTTGGCGCAAACTCCATGGACGACCTTTGCCGACGGGTAGACTTTAATGCCGAGGGAAAACGGGCAGCTACACCGATGTTCTGGACGCTTGGGGCGGCGCAAGTAGGGAAGGCGGCACTTTCATTCTGGCGGGAGGTCCTACAACCAGGATTGCTTGGTACGACCCCGCCAGCTGTATGGCCGTACAACGGCGCACTGAAGCATCTGATAGACCAAAATCCGATCATAATTTGCGAGACTTATCCAGCAGAGGTGTATGAGTGGTTGGGGCTTACTGTGCGCTTATCTAGCAAGGCGAAGACAAACCAGCAGCACCGCGCCGAAGACGCTGTTTCATTATTGACTGCGGGGATAACACTTGGAGCGCGCTTCCGACCAGAGGCCCAAATGGTCATCAAGGACGGCTTCCCCATGGGCGATGATGGATTTGACGCGATGGTTGGCGCGCTTGGAATGCTGCAGGTCGTCCAGGGCATTCGGGCGCCAGGCACGCCTGATGACCCGAAGGTGCACGCAATCGAAGGCTGGATATTAGGCCGCAGGGCAGGATCTACTAGAACGGCTTGAGACATTGTAAAGTAAAATTTGCAACTGGTGTGGAGTGTAGCCCATGTGGGCTCGGGTCAAATTGAAAGTCGATTGGTCGGATATCCTCTACACGACCATCTCAGGAATGCGTGGCGGTGACGTCGATTTGCTGCAGTGTGACTTGGAGACATTCTGGTCGCCCAAGGGTGACGCTATAGCGTGTTTCTCTGTCCGCAGCGGGTTTGATCTCTTGTTGCAGGCCATGATGGCTGACGGGCGATTGGTTGAAGGTGATGCGGTGCTGTTCTCCGCTCTCAACGTCAAACAGATGGTGCGCGCCGTTGAACGGCTCGGCCTGGTTCCAGTTCCGGTGGAGCTTGATCTGGATGACATGCGGCCGCGCATGGATGCAGCTGTTTCCGCCGCCGACGGTCGCGCAAAATTATTTGTTGTGGCGCATCTGTTCGGCGCTCGCCTTGATCTTAAGCCGGTATCAGCTTTTGCTAAGGAACAGGATATTCTGCTGGTCGAAGATTGTGCCCAGGCTTATGACGGCATCTATCGCGGTTCACCATTAGCTGATGTAGCAATGTTTAGCTTCGGCCCGATTAAGACAAAAACTTGCCTCGGCGGCGGCATCTTAACAGTCGCTGACGCAAATTTTCTCGCGACAATGCGCCGGGTTCAGGCGGATTACCCAGTGCAAGCTAACAAGGCGCATGTGAAGCGTGCGTTGAAGTTTGGTGCTCTCAAAATTGCTACTTCACGGGCCGTGTTCGGGACCGTTGCAACGGTATGCCGCTGGCTTGGCCGGGATTATGATACAACTATGTCAAACGCGGTGCGTGATGTGGCAAAACAGAAAACGCCAAAGCAGCTCCGCATGCGTTGCTCGCCTGCATTGTTGAAGCTATTGCGCCGCCGTTTATGCCAGGACGTAACGGCAGAACTCGCAGAACGGACCCGTCAGGGCGAACTCCTGCGTGACTTACTGAAGGATTATGCTGTTCTACCAGCAGGCGCTGCCAAATATCATGACTATTGGGTGTTTCCAGCCATTGTTGAGAACCCGTATGAGGTCATCCAGGCGCTACGCCTAAAAGGATTTGACGCTTGTGACTTGCCCCGTTCCGAGGCGATTGCTCCACCGGAAGGCCGCGAAGACCTCCGCGCTCATATTGCGGAGAGCATGCTGACTAATTTGATTGTAGTGCCATGCTACCCAGGCATGTCTGACGGAACTTTGCGACGACAGGCTGAGATATTCTGCTCTGTCGCAAGGCCAATGGTCCTCCCAACGCCTGCGATCGCAGCGGAATAATCCGTCAGGCCGCGCCCTCTAGTTTTTCAAGCGCTGCAAGCCACCGGATCTCCGCCTGATCAATCGCTTCTTCAACTTCCGCAAATTTCTTTTGTAGACCCTCAGCGCGCCCAATTTGTTCGATGCTATAAAGGCGCGGGTCTGCGAGCCTAGCGGCAAGTTTTTCTTTTGCTTCTGTCAGCTTTTTGACCCGGTCCTGATACTGAATAACCCTCTGGCGCATCACAACCGGATCAACCGGTGCTTCGGCCGCTGCCGGTGCAGTTCTAGCTTTCTTAGAAGGCGCTGCCTGAGGCTTATCCCGCTTTTTCTTGGCGACACCTTGTAGATGCATCTTCCGATATGCATCAAGATCATCATCGTAAGGCCGAACAGCACCATCTTTAACCAACCACAGCCGGTCTGCTACCATGGAAAGCAGGTGCATGTCATGGCTAATCAGGATGACCGCACCTGAATATGTCGTTAGCGCTTCGACCAAGGCTTCACGGCTTTCAATATCCAAATGGTTGGTGGGCTCATCAAGTATCAGCAAATGTGGCGCTGGCAACGTCGCAAGCAACAGCGAAAGACGCGCTTTCTGCCCCCCAGATAGACGCCCAACCGGCGTTTCAACGTTATCAGCTCCAAGCCCGAACCCAGCGAGCCTGGCCCGCAGCCTGGACTGAGGTTCCTGCGGGCGTGCGTGCATGAGATGCTGAAGCGGCGTGTCCTCAACGATTAGCTCGTCGACCTGGTGCTGCGCAAAAAAACCGATCCGGAGCTTCCGCGCCGTCGTAATGCGACCGCCCATCGGCTTTAACCGACCGGACAAAAGCTTTGCCAACGTCGTTTTACCTTCACCGTTCTTGCCAAGAAGCGCGATCCGGTCATCCTGATCAACGCGAAGGTTCAAGCCCTTGAGCACGACATTACCGTCGTAACCAACGGAAACGCTTTCTGTCGAGATGATAGGCGGTGAGAGTTCTTCTGGCTTTGGGAAGGTGAACATCGTGCGCGCATCGTCTTCTGGCGCACGGATGGTTTCCATCTTCTCCAGCATCTTGACGCGCGACTGGGCTTGCTTGGCTTTCGTCGCCTTCGCCTTGAAGCGATCAACAAAGCTTTGCAGATGCGCACGGCGCAGATCCTGCTTTTTGGCCTGAGCGGCCTGAACAGCACGCTGAGCTGCCCGCTGTCGCGCAAATTGGTCATACGGTCCGGAATAGAACGTCAGGCAGCGGTTTTCTAAGTGCAGAATACTTGTGACGGCCCGGTTCAATAATTGCCGATCATGACTAATAATGATGACAGTGTGCGGGTATTTGCCCAGATAATTTTCCAGCCAGAGCGCGCCTTCAAGGTCCAGGTAGTTTGTCGGCTCATCAAGCAGCAAATAATCAGGCTCGGAGAACAAGACAGCCGCCAACGCGACGCGCATACGCCAACCACCGGAAAATGCGGAGCAGGGCATTAGCTGCTGGGTATGACTGAAACCCATGCCATTCAATATTGTCGCGGCACGTGCTTCAGCGGACCAAGCGTCGATGTCTGTCAGGCGCGTTTGAATCTCACTGATGCGGTTTGCATCCGTTGCGGTTTCGGACTCTTCCAATAACGCCGCACGCTCAATGTCTGCCGCCAACACTGTATCGATCAGCGAGATCTCGTTTGAAGGCACTTCCTGCGCAACGCCGGCAATGCGGGCACTAGAGGGCAGGGAGATGTCCCCACCATCTGTCTGCAATCCACCGCGGATCAGCTTGAAAAGCGTTGTTTTGCCCGCACCATTCCGCCCAATTAGGCCAACCTTGTGGCCTCTCGGGATGAATGCGCTGGCACCCTCAAACAAGGGTTTGCCTTCAATGGCGAAGTTTAGGTCTGTAATGCGTAACATGGGCGGGGGTTTGCAGGACCGCGCGGCCCCAGTCAACGCTGCAGATCGCCGCGTGGATAGCTGGACGAGCTGGAATAGGGCAACTTGTCATTACACGGAACCCCAACAAAGGGAAAAAACATGTTTAAGATCCTCATTGTAGCCACGGCGGCAGTTGGCTTCAGCCTTATGACGGGGCATGTGAGCGCTGGAACAACCAACACGACGAATCAGGCTGCTAAGCCTGGTCAAGGCTTGATCCAAGGCGGGGGGTGCCACGAGGAGTATCCGGTGCCGCAATCAGCCAAACCATTGGCTTAGAGCGCGCTGGCTAGCGAAGTTGGCGGCATAATGTTGCGAATCGTTTCGCGTTGTGCATCCGCGATCTTGCCTTTCTGGTAGCAACAGTCTCAGCACTTTTTATAAGACATGCGCTTCCTCTGCCGTAAGCTGGCCAACCAAATGCTGGGTCAAGCGGCTGACGGCTTCTTCTGGCCTGCGCTCCTGAACCAGCCATTTGCCAATCACGATCAGATCTTCGGCCTAATGATCTGTGGTGTTGAACAGATGTGCGCTCTTACGCTGGATATCTGCGATCTGCGCTCCAGAGAAACAAACTATTTATTCGTGCAAGCGCCACAAAGTATCGTTTGCCGCAATCCGTTTATCATCTAGCGCATCTGAGGGATCTGTTTGGGATTTGCGCTGAAACCGAAACGATGGAATGCAGCCTGCACATCTTCCGACAATTTAATCGCATCCTTTGTAGCCCGAGATATCATCCGCAGCCAGAATATTATGCCTGCAGCTACCGTCAGAATAGCTATTAGCCCAAGAATGACATGCATGGATTAGTCTGCCTTCCTGAGCCCAAAATCAATGAAAATAATGACATCGGGTTAAAGCACTCTAACAATTCCTGATAGTAGGGAACAATGTTGCTGGGTGAACTTGGCCTCGCGTTACCGACCTAGAACCAACATGAGCCACAGGATGCAGTTTCGGTCGATTAATGCTAGATGTAGATAGTTTCCGACCGAAATATCATCGTCGCTCTGCTAGAAGGAATAGAATAATGGATATGCGTGTTGGCGAGAATGACTTCAGCCAGATTATTGAAGCCGACAAAGCGCATGTCTGGCACCATCTTTCGCAGCATAAGAAATTTGAAACCGTTGACCCGCTGGTCATCATCGAAGGCAAGGGCATGCGGGTATGGAATACCGCAGGTCGTGAGCATCTGGATGCAGTTTCAGGGGGTGTGTGGACTGTCAACGTTGGCTACGGCCGCGAGACCATTGCTGACGCCGTACGGGACCAATTGGTGAAGCTGAACTACTTTGCCAATTCTGCTGGAAGCATCCCCGGCGCCAAGTTCGCTGAGCAATTGATCGCGAAGATGCCAAGTATGAGCCGTGTTTATTACTCGAACTCAGGCTCAGAAGCCAATGAGAAAGCTTATAAAATCGTCCGCCAAATTGCGCACAATAAGTATGGCGGCAAGAAGCATAAGATTCTTTTCAGGGACCGCGATTATCACGGCACGACGATCACCGCTCTTTCATCCGGCGGCCAGGCCCAACGGCGCGAGCAATATGGACCATTCACGCCCGGCTTTGTCGAAGTCCCGCATTGCCTGGAATATAGGTCCCAGTGGGGCGATATAGACGATTACGGCATCCGCGCGGCCAATGCGATTGAAGAGGTGATCCTGCGCGAAGGTGCAGATACAGTTGGCGGGTTGATCCTGGAGCCGGTAACTGCGGGTGGCGGTGTGATTGAGCCACCTAAAGGCTATTGGGACCGGGTGCAGGAAATCTGCAAGAAATACGACATCCTGCTAATCATCGACGAAGTTGTTTGTGGGATGGGTCGCACCGGCACTTGGTTCGGCTACCAGCACTACGGCGTTCAGCCTGACATGGTGACCATGGCAAAAGGTGTTGCATCCGGATATGCTGCAATCTCCTGCACGGTCACGACGGAAGCGGTATTCAACGAATTCAAAGCCGATCCGAGTGACCCGATGAGCTACTTCCGGGATATTTCGACTTTCGGCGGCTGCGCGGCTGGCCCGGCAGCAGCACTTGAAAACATGCGCATCCTGGAGAACGAAAAACTCCTGGAAAATTGCACGGAAATGGGTGCCTACTTGATCGAGAAGCTTGAAGGCCTGAAAGCCAAGCATCAGATCATTGGCGACGTACGCGGTAAAGGCTTGTTCTGTGGCGTTGAATTGGTTGCAGATCGGGAAACCAAGGAACCGATCGCTGAAAGCATCGGTCAGGCCATTGTGGCAGACTGCATGTCTAATTCAGCTGTCATAATCGGTGTCACTAACCGGTCATTTAATGGGTTGAACAATACTCTTTGCCTAAGCCCGGCTTTGATCTGCACCAACTCTGACTTGGATGAAATTACGGACGCCATCGATGGCGCGATCATCCGTACGCTGGCGGCCTAAAGTCAGCTTACATGTTTTTCACCGACACGAGGGAGCACGGCGGTATTGCCACCTGCCGCCGGGGTTTGGATGCGTAGAGCGTGTTCCCTGGCATATGAAGCTGGCGATATTTCATCAGTAATCAGAGGCAAGGCTGGCCCGTGCCGGGCGGCTAACGCCCGCCGGATCGGTGTTAGGTCCTGGATGACCCATGGCCCGTAGAGCGTCCAATGCAAGCGTTTCGATAGCGGTCATATCCACTGCACCATCTGAGCCCACAATCGGAAGTCCAGCTTCATTGAGTGGAGCGATTGCGGATTTGAGCTTTGAGGCAACCGCAACAACACTTTTACGAGTACCTAATGCCTGCACTGCTTGCGATAATGCCGCGTCTCCACTTATTCCAAGGCAAAGGATGCTTCCCTTAGGGACCAAGCACAGGCGGTTGGACTCACCAGTAGGCCCAGAAAGGTCCACCGGCCCTTGCTTTAAAGCCGATGCCGCTGGCATCGCTTCTGGTGCTTTGCCTCTCAGCGCGCGACGGAGTGTGCCTATAAGATCAAGCAGAGCAGACTAATCTCCGGTAACCAATTGATCGAATGCTAATGTGATTGCTGTGGCACCTCTAAGCGCCGCCTCGCTTCGAGCGTATTAAGGTGCTTCAGCTACAGCTTTGCAGAAATCGGGGAGATTAGGCGGCCCGTCAGCCTTAGGCTCTGTGTCCGACAATCCTTCACCGCCAAAGGGTTCTGACCCAACTACGGCCCTAATCTAATTGCGGTTGATATACAGTTTTCCGATATCCGCAGTTTCGAGGATCTGCGGCACCCGCCCATGAATGCGCCTATGCAGGCTCATTAGCAGGCCATAGAAACGTGCGTTTATGTTCGCGACCACGGCTTCAATATTATCAGCAACAAACCGCGCGACGTGCAGAACAGGTCCAAATACCTTCCGCGCCATGGCACAAATGAAAGAAACGCGAAGGACGTGCGATGCCACAAAAAGTCAGTTATCGGCGCGGAAAGCACTTTCAGCAGGCGGCCTTTGCCAGCCTTTTCATCACAATACGCCTAGATCGTTTGTTGGGCTTCAGCACGAATGATCGATGCCACATCAGTCGAAAACAGCTAAGGATTACCAATCTTCAAAGCTCTCATCGCGCCATAAAGCATATCGACAAAACTCCCTTCAATATCGCGCTGCAGATACAGAATGGGCAGTGCGGCGCAACGTTGGCCGGCGCTCTGAAATGCGGTCACCACAATATCACGGGCAGCTTGCTCCGGCAGGGCGGTAGAATCGACGATCATTGCCTTCAAACCGCCTGCCTCTGGGATTAACATCGCATCAAGTGCCGCTGTTTTAGCCAATTTGCTTATCGATCAACTCAGCAACTTCGGTAGTCCCGATGAAGCAAACCCTTTCAACCTTCAGATTAGCTGTCAAAGCCGCGCCAATGGCACCATCGTCAATAAATAATTGGATCACATTGCTTGGAATGCCTGCTTCAATCATCAAGCCAACAACCTTCTGCGCGATCAATGGCGTTTCTTCCGCGGTCTTAGCGGCAACGGCGCTGTCCATGACCAATGCAGCGGCCACTTTGCCAGTGAAGATTGCGAGCGGAAAATTACAAGGCGAAATACAAATAATGATTTCGCGCGCCAGGCTGTCACGTTTAGCCTTTGCCGCCTGGACGGAGTATTACCTCCCGAAATCATAGGCTTTACAGACTTTGGCCACACAATCGGCCACGATTTTCCCGGCTTCACGCGCTACTAATGCAAAGAACTCATAGGCAACGCATTCATGGAGATCGGCAACACGATTAATGACTTGTAAGCGGTTTGTGGCACCTAAATCAGCCCTCTAAGGCGCTGCTTCAGCTGTACGATCTACAACAGCTCCAGCAGTCTCTGGCGTTGCAAGAGCGACTTGGCCAACGATGTCATAGGGGTTAGCTGGATATAGGATTGACGTCCCGTCCTCGCCCCATTGAAATGGTGTTGCGAAGGCCGCACAGCCGACTTCAATAGCAGTGACAGTCAGCGGGTCCGTTATGTCCCAGCCCTTGGTATTCACCCGACGATCAAAGATCGCGCTTGATCATTCAAATAACCGGCTTGCGGCGGGCCCTTGATCTTCAATCGTCAAAAATGGGTCACGGGCAATGGCCTCAGGGGCGACATCATCGTCCACAATCTGATGAACGAAGGAGGAGTTCGCACCGTTCTCCAGCAATGGCCAAACTAAATAGGCATGAAAATCGCGATACGTACCAACCGGCCCGTAGATACGGCACCGAACGCTCAATTCCGCCATAATCACATCGTGCAGCGCTTCTTCCTTGCCATACAGTCGCTGGAACTCAAATTCATCACGGCGCTTGCTGGCGAGATGTAATACTGCTGCCGCTGTATTCTCATTATGGGCGGCAAATTGCGGATAAATCCAATCCGTCATTTGCATCAACATGCGTGCGCAGCCCATATCGCGGCGAAGGCCAGTTGCAATACTCGTCCAGCCAGAACTGCTACGACGTCTTCTGGTTGCCCATACTCGTAACGTAGGTGCAGCGAGATAGCTGAAATTGCTTTTGAGTAGGCACCGTGATGTCGCTGGGCGTCACCCTCAGTACGGGCTGCCTCTCTCAACATGTCGTAGGGGAATGTGTATTCTCCTTTGCGCGCATCAGCGCCGTTGCTGATGGCGTCATCAATCGTGCGAGCAAGCAAAAACTGCGCACCCATTTGCCTCACCGCGCGCGACACCGCAACACATACTACAGGCTCACCCAATCGGCGCACAACGCCGCGTAACGCACCCACAATGCCTGGTCTGTTATCTTCGTCGATCACTCGCCCCGTCAGCATTGAAGCTCATGTGGACGCATTGACGAGGGAAGAGCCACAGCTCCTGAGATGCATGCTCCAATCATCGGATATAATTATTTCCTGGATCAGATCATCAATGGTCTCTTCGTCGAGTACCCGCAACAGCACCTCCGCGAGACACATGACTGCTAAGCTTTCTTTGCTGGAGAGACCATATTCCCCAAAGAATTCCTCCATCACCGCATGGACGGCACCATCGCGCACAGTCAGGATCATGCGAGCCGCATGGTCCGCAATCTTCTCTCTTCCTCAGCGTCAGTCCAGCAATATCAACCAGCTGATCGAGCGCTTTCGCTTCATCCGCAATGGCGGCCCCTCGAATCCGTGCGCGGATCGCATGCATCAATGATTTCTGCAGGCGACGTTGAGGGGTGAGCAGATTAACTAGAGCATTACGTTTCCAGCATGATTTTGCCGATGTGCTGGCTGGATTCCATCAGCGCATGGGCTTCTGAAGCCTGGTCAAGCGGGAACGTTTTGTGGATTACTGGCCAGCACTTACCACTATTAAACAACGGCCATACTTTCTCTTCCAATGCCCGGCAAATGCTGCCTTTTTGATCAACAGTGCGGGAACGGAGAGTCGAGCCGGTGACAGTCAGATGTTTGCGGTGGACCAAGCCAAAATCTGCCTCAACTTTGGTCCCGTTCATCAACGCCACAAAGCATAAGCGGCCTTCACGGGCGAGAAGCTCTAGCTGGCGCGGAATATAGTCACCGCCGATCATATCGAGGATCACGTCGACGCCGCGCCCGTTAGTGAATTCCTTGCCGATGGCGACAAAGTCTTCGGTCTTATAGTTGATGCCCCGGTCAGCGCCGAACTTTTCACATGCCCGCGCCTTAGCATCCGACCCAGCCGTCGCCAGAACCGGTGATCCAAATGCCTTCGCCAATTGGATGCCGGTATAGCCGATACCACTGGTACCGCCCTGGGCTAAGTAGACCTCGCCCGGCTGCAGTCCAGCCCGCTCAAACACGTTGGTCCACACAGTGCAGAACGTCTCTGGGACACCGCCTGCTGAATGCAGATCCACCTTTGGGGGCAGGGCCATGCACTGCGGTTCAGGCACGTTGATATATTCCGCATACCCACCGCCAGACAACAGCGCACATACTTGGTCACCCACCTTAAAGCGGTTGGCACCGGCGCTAAGTGCTACGACTTCGCCGCTGGCCTCAAGACCTGGAATGTCCGTGGCGCCTGGCGGCATGGGGTATAAACCCATCCGCTGGAGCGTATCTGCGCGGTTGATACCTGCCGCTTTTATGCGCAGCAGAACTTCGCCCGCAGCGGCTTCCGGCACGGGCCTTGTGCAGATTTTTAGCGCTTCCGGCGCACCTGGTTCCTGTATTTCAATCGCACGCATTTCTGTTGGAATATTTGGCACTGATTTCAGGCTCCATTTCAAAGGTCATTGGATCGGATTAACGATTATCCGTCTTTCTTCAATACCATATCATGGTGGCAACAGCATGCATGGACCCTCATGTATGAACCTGAAAATCATAAGCTTTAATTTCTAAGATATCGGGATCATTGATTTTTATTTTGCACACTTTGGTGAATATCATGAACACTGCAACAGGGGATAGAAGCTATGTCGGTTGAAACGAGCGATATCACAATCCTGAAGAATGCCTAAGAGACAAGGGCGCCAAAAAGGGCGGCTCAGTCCAGGAATGGCTGGACATCATGCGGCAGGACATCACAATCCAGTCTGTCGCCGAAGGGTGCAACTGGCCTGGAATTCACCCAAAAAGGCGATGGCAAAGCTGTTGCCGCTGAATATTTTGCCCAACTCACCAGCCAGTTGGAAATGATCCACTACACTGTGGACGAGTATTTCGCATCCGGTGACAAGGTTGTCGGCGGTACGTCGACGACATGGCGCAGTAGGGCAATTGGGAAAGAGTTCGAAACGCCGAAGATTGATGTTGTTCGCTTTGATGTTGTCAATATTGCAGAATCTGTTGAAATATAAGACACCGCCAAAATGCTTGCTGCGTTCCAGCCCGACCTCAAATAAACCGTCACAGCTGCGTATTAAGCGTAGCGGGGGGGACAACATTGACGAAACCATGCCATTCTTCCACCCAGAGGAAGTCTTTCAGATTGTCGCCAGTCCTGAATTAGGTCACATTGGGTGGGCAAGGCGAACTGCGTATTGCGATGGTTTAAATGTGCAAATCCCGGGATTGGACCTGCCTATTGATCACTGACCTCAACGTTGAGGTGGACCGCGCCGTCGTCCACACAATCGGCGGAATGCATTATAAACGGACGCTCGGACGCTCCGAATACGAAATCCTCGATAAGCTCACGTTAAAAGATTGTAAAATCATCGAATTCATCGAGTTTCTGGACACTGACCGCATTCATAAGCTTATGGCCGAGGAACCTTAAGCAACCTAAACCTCTCAGCTATTCGCGCCGCCCCTAGGATTCACATGTCAGCAAGCGTGCTTCTGCGTATGGTTGCGTCAGCGCGTTCAGTAAAGCCTGGGACGAGTTCTAATCCCATGCCCGGTGTGCTGGTCGGCGTGATGTAGCCATTGTCGATTTCGGGCAGTTCCGTGGCGATATCGCGGTAGTAGCCACGGGTAAAGGCACGAACCGTTTCCTGGAACAGGCCGTTGCGCGCAGCACAAACGAGATGTGTGCTCGCGGCCAAAGTAACGGGACCAACGCAGTCATGGGGCGCTATTGGGCGCTCGTAGGCTTCTGCGATGGCAGCGATTTTCCGCCCCTCTGTCAGCCCTCCTATCCAGGCCAAGTCAAAATGTGCTACGTCAATGGCACCGCGCTCAAAAGCTTCTATATACCATGTCTTAGTGCCAAGGTTTTCCGATCCGGCGACGCGGCTTGTGGTCACGTCCTTAAAGTGGGCGATGTCATCAAAACGGTGCATTGGCACAGGGTCTTCATGCCAGTAGATATCATATTCATCCAGCGCGCGTGCGATCTGACAGATTTGCGGGAGGCGCCAGAGGCCGTGATATTCCATCATGATATCCATCTTGTCGGCAACCGCTTTCCGGATCCGCTCAACAACGGATACGCCGGTTTTCAGATCCTCTAATGATATGTAGTGGCCGCCTGATTCCATTGCAAATATATCAAACGGCCAAATCTTCATGCCCCGAATGCCTTCATCCAAAAGCGATTGCGCAAGGGTTTCTGGCGCCCCCATCTGCGCCTCCAAATCCTCAAAGATCGTGTAATCATGCTTGGACCCGGTGCCGTGGCGGACAGTTGTCGTATTAGCTGCACCTCTGGCGATACGATTGTAGTCCGCACTTGCGCATGTGTTGTAGATCTGAATTTTATCGCGACAGAGGCCACCTAAAAGCTGCCAAATCGGTTGACCCATCGCTTTACCAAACAAATCCCAAAGCGCCAGATCTACGGCTGAATTACCCCGCAACTCGATGCTGCGTGTCGGATAACCAGAAAATCGGTTGCCGACAGTCTCCATCAATGCATGATGATGCTTCTCAATACTCAGCGCGGAATTGCCGAGCAGATAAGGGGCAGCGGTTTCATGGATATAGGCGGCTGTCGCAAACGCATTTCGCGCCGTCTCACCAAGCCCAACCAAGCCTTCATCAGTTTCAATCCGAAGCCAAAGGAAATTCGAAAACTCCTTAACCTGAACGGTCTCAACAGCTGTGATTTTCATTACATCATCCTGAAAAGCGGCAGCTGGGAACAGTCGCAGCTTGGATTGGGAGGGTCAATTCACCGTTGCTAGAACGTTTACTTGCTTGATGGTGCAAAGTTGGTGCCTGCCGCGCTCTCTGTCATAAATATTATATAACCATCTGATCTATAGCGTGAATCACCCGATTTGGCTGATTTGCGGTATGCGGGACGCTAATCCGTGATTTTCATCATCCATTCACTAAGCACGGGTAACTTGTATCCTGCACCGTATGAATGGCCGATACCTGCCGTCTTCCAGCCCCAATTCTGTCGACGATATCGAATGGGCACTGCACGGCTCTAAGCCGGTCACGCATGCTGTGGCGGAAGGAATGAAC
>CBFIAF010000044.1:0-18910 GCA_965660545.1 Alphaproteobacteria bacterium
GAACGCCACCTTCAAATCGCGGACCCTAACGAGTGGTTCTGCCTTTCTCGACGTTTCTGACGTGCCTGCGTGGTCGGAGCCTCATCCGCGTTACAATAGAGCGGTATGTGCAGCGAAATGGAAGGACTTCGGCTAGTACCAAGGACAGAGCGCAACAATGCGCTCTGTTATCAAGCTGAGCGGCTGGACCAGTGCCCCTTCGCGCGGGGTCGCTGACTATATTCAGAAGCGCTTAGAGACCATCTTCCAGCCACTAATAGAGAAGCCGTACGACCGGAAGAGGGGCGACCTTCCACCCAAAGCGTCGCCCCACGACCACCATTCACGACGCACCAGAACTTCACCCGGTGCCACGAGTTTTGCCAACACCCGGAAATTGATCAAATGCATCTCGATCTCTTTATCCAAAGTCGCGGCCACCATGAGGCGTCTTGGCGCCAGCCCAAAGCTTTGCCCCAAGCACTGACCGATATCGCGTACTTCGTCGAAGCGGCAAAAACAGCCTAACGTGAATTATTCGACCCTATCTTCCTCGCGGACTCGCTGTTTGTCGGCGACGATGTTGGCCACGCTGCTAGAACTTGGTTGGAACCGATCTCGACGTTGGGTGCCCTCGCCGTGGCAACGGAAAAAATCGGTCTGATCGCGACACCCTCAACGACATATATGGAGCCGTTCAACCTGGCACTACAGTTCGCCAGCCTTTATCACGTCAGCGGAGGGCGGATCGGCTGGAACATCGTTACGACCTGGTCCGTCCCTGCCACCCGAAACTTTGGGGAAGTAACCAAGTATCTTACGCGGACAGGTATGAACGTACTGAGGAGTACCTCACCGTTACCAAGGCGCTTTGAACGATGACGCCGTGATGGACGACCGAGCCGGCGGCATGTACGCCAGAGCAGAGGGTATTCGTCCGATTGATCACTCAGGGCACTGTTACAAAGTTGCCGGGCCGCTCAATGTCCCGAGATGTCCGCAAGGCCGCCCGATTCTCGTGCAGGCGGGTTCGTCCGACAAGGGCCTAGACTTTGCAGCACGGCACGCCGAGGCCGTCTTTACAGCACACCTGGAGATGGCAACTGCGGTTGACTTCTACAATGACCTCAAGGGGCGGGCTAAAGCACACGGTCATGATCCTACGAGCTTGATCATCTTGCCCGGTTTCAGTCCGATCATTGCAGGTACGGAAACCGAAGCTAAACAAACAGCTCAAGAACTCAAAGAACTTGCTGATGTCGAAATGGAACGTAAGCGGCTGTCAGGTCGGTTCAGCGGACACGATTTTTCGCATTTGCCGCTCGACCGGCCGTTGACACCAGAAGATTTTCCCGACCCGGCAACCGTCGAGGCGGCCCGGAGCCGAACTGAGGTGATTGTTGGGATGGTTGCTCGCGAGGAGCCAACGCTACGGCAGCTTCTTGCCAAGCTCGCCGGTGCGCGCGGTCATTTCACGTTCGCAGGCACGCCGGAGCAAGTCGCAGACCAGATGGAAGCGTGGATCAAGACCGGCGCATCGGATGGATTCAATCTGATGCCACCCGTAATTCCATGGATGCTCAATGCCTTTGTTGACGAGGTTGTGCCATTGCTGCAGCGGCGCGGACTGTTCCGCGAAGGCTATACGGGCAGCACGTTGCGAGATCACTACGGCTTGGAAAGACCTGCAGTTGCCTACTGACATCAGTTGAGTAACAATCGCAGGTTATGCATGGTGCGCCGGTGTGCGAAATACAAACTCAACAATGATCTTGGGATGAATAATGTTTTGCAAGGTCCCACGAGCAGTTCAGTTCGTCAAAGAGGCCCCGACTAAGTCGTCTGGCAAGATCATACGGAGACGCTTGGGCCACCTGGATGACGGCTCACGAGCGGTTGAGTGAGCCTGGCTTTTCATCCAATTGATTTGAGGAGCTCGAAATGATCGACGCCTACTACTGGCCCACCCCAAACGGATGGAAGCTCTCAATCGCGCTAGAAGAGATGGAATTGGACTACACCGTGATCCCAGTCAACATCGGCAAGGGCGACCAATTCCGAGAGGACTTTCTCAAGATCAGTCGGAATAACCGAATGCCGGCCATTGTCGATCATACCCCCGCTGATGGCGGCGATCCGATATCGGTTTTCGAGTCCGGGGCAATTCTGATCTACCTCGCGGAGAAGACAGGCAAGTTCATACCGACAGATATCCGTGGCCGTAAGGAGGTCATGGAATGGCTGATGTGGCAGATGGGAGGACTTGGTCCCATGTTCGGCCAGAACGGACACTTCAAGTTTTATGCGCCCGAGCAAATCCCCTACGCGCAGCAACGCTACAACACAGAGACCTTGCGGCTCTATGGCGTCTTGGATCGACGACTGGAAGATCGCGAACATATTTGCATAGACTATTCGATCGCAGACATGGCTTGCTGGCCTTGGGTAATTACCTACAAGCGGCAAGGCATAGACCTGGATCAGTTCCCGAATGTTCGCCGTTGGTATGATTTGCTCAAAACGCGACCCGGTTTACGTCGCGGTTATCAAGTCGGCAAGGAATTCGGCAAACCTGACGGAAAATGGGACGAGGAAGCTCGCAAGAACTTGATGCCCCGCATGCAATAACTTGTAAAAGAGAGCCCTTTGAACTTTTTTCTTCGAGACCACGCGAGTTTGCAGGGGCTCAACGTGACGTATACTGCGATCGGTACACAATGAAGCGTGACTCTAAGACGACAGCTTGCTAGGCCTGGAACAATGGCATTCCTTCAATCACTAGATTGACGAACCTTACCAAGTTCCTGTAAGCGTCTCAAAACTGGTAAAGTAAGTAATAAAACAGTCCAGGACAAAGTGGCTGCCAAGCTTCCTTACGGATTCAGCTACATCGCTGTGGTTGCAAAAAGTGACTATACAAAATCTGCCCATGAGTTGGCTGAAGCAAAATCAGTAAAGCTAGAGCGAAAGCCATGGACCGTCACGCTTAGGCCTGCACGGCGCAGTCCCATAGCCATATTACTTAAAGGCTTGCCACGCTTGCGACCTGGAAAGACCCAACCACTTTCGTCCCTTAATATATTAGCGACGAGATCCTGCGAAAATATGAGCTTTAGGCGGAATCTGAACGCGTAGAGCTCTGCCATACGCGTAATGCGTGCCTACCTTTTGTGATTAATCGTTGCACTGTACGAGTAAGGTACACCTTCGTCTGGGTGACAGTGTCTTCAAAACTAAGGCGTAGCGCCGGAGTGAAATAATGGTCCCATGCCCTGCCGTGCTGGCACTCACCATCGGCCTAACATGCACCGCACCTGTTGAACGTATTGTCGATGGCGACACGGCCTGGATGCGTTTTGCTGGTCAATCCCACAAGGTCCGCATTATCGGCATAGACACGCCGGAGCGAGGAGAACCAGGCTTCAAGGCTGCGACAGATGCAGCCAGGGCGCGTTGGAAAGACCGTATGGCCCGATTGACGATTGGCGGTGCTGAGGGGCGGCGTAAGGGCAAATGCTACGGCAGCGCCGTACTAGACCGCTATGGCCGCGTATTGGCCGCGGTCGATGGATGGCCAGAGACTGTGGGGGTGTGGGATAAGGGGCCATGGTGCCGGTAGGCTGAGCCGGAAGGCAGGCATAACAGTGGGCCCCAAAACTATGCGCGTCGTGACCGCTCCAGAACTAAAAGTGCGGATTGGGGTGAGCGATTATGGGTTGAGACCTAGCAGCATCGCTCGAAACCCAGAGGCCTTGACAGACGCCGCAAAAGAGCCAGCAGAGGTCCAGCTGCCCTTGGGCACGGGCAGAAGCTCAATATGCCCACACCGCTGCACCTGCCCCTGGCAAGGCCTCCGCCCGATGACAAAGAATGAAATGGAACCCGCAACAATGGAAAACATAACCGCACTCGACTTCCTGCCAGCCCGCCTAGCAATGAAAACGGCCCTAGCGATACGCTTGGAAGCCAGCGCTATGTGGAGTGAAGCATAAGTACCTGGCCGGCTTGTGTGGGCCCTCGGACAGCGACTGGCTACAGACTGCTGAGCGTATGGGCGAGGTTGCTTTGCGCCTTGAGACCGCCGCCAACCGGTTCGCTACGACGGCTAAGGGCTTGGGCGCATATGTTGGTTTTACAGCTGAGATATCCGATGCGTCGCAGACATGGGCGGAAGCGGCAAAGGTGATCGAAACGCCCCCAGCCGTGAGTGGTACGACTGCAATGTTAGTGCATAGACGGTCTCTGCTCTAGGGGCAGCGGGACTAAAAGGCTCGGAAAGCCTTGGGTTCCAGCTTTGCTAACTGACAATATCGCCTATGCGGCCGGCCCACGCTTCGAGCGCCTCCCTTTTCTCCTCAGCATATCCAAAGTGATTGTATATCTTAGTCACGCCGCCTTCTGCATGGTTCAGCACCCGGCTGATCGTGGATACCGGGACGCCGGACGCAGCCATGCCTGTGCCTGCGGTGCGACGGAGGTCATGCAGCCGCTATGGTGGGATGGGCGCGCCCGCGATCTTCGCCATTCGGGCCTACAAGCGTGCCTTCGCCTTTGAGAAATCAGACACTGGCCGGTCGCCGGTCTGAGCTGTCGTAAACAGCAGCGGCCCTCTTGCGCGGCAGACTGTAAAGCATCTCCATCGCAGCCGGCGATGCGGGTCTTCTAAGGTCGCACATTTTTCGGTTACGCTATCCGCCTGACGAATGATGCTGGACCGTTTTGGCCGCACGTCGTCTGCGATGGAGGCAGGAGCAATCATGGCGTCATGCTGGATCGGAGTGGACACTGGGGGCACCTTTACTGACGTCGTCATCCTGGACCCCGAAACGGGCCAAAGGTGGCGGGTGAAGGAACCAACGACGCCTGAAAATCCAGCAGTCGCCATTCTCGCCGGAGTCCATCGCGCTCTCGCCGCGGCCAATAAGGGGCCGGGCGACGTCGCGGGCTTTGTGCATGGCACCACCACGGCGACGAACGCCGTTTTGGAAGGCGCTTGGGCGCGAGCCGGTATGATAGCGACGGCGGGTTTTGAAGACATTCTCGACCTCGCCCGCCAACGTAGGCCGAGTTTCTTCAACTTGGACATCCCAAAGCCGACGCCGCCGATACCGCCTGCCTATCGTTTTGAAGCGACGGAGCGCCTGGCCCATGACGGCGTGCTTGTGACCCCGCTTGACGAAGGGGCTGTCAGGGCCGCAGCCACGGCGCTCAAGGCCGCCGGTGCAGAGGCCGTCGCGATCTGCTTTCTGCACAGCTATGCGAACCCGGCGCATGAGGCCGCAGCAGAACGGATCGTGCACGAAGTCTGGCCAGCCGCGCAGGTTACCAGATCCGCCGTGCTAACGCCAGAATTCAGGGAATATGAGAGGTTCGCCGCCGCTGTGGTGAACGTCGGCCTGGTTCCATTGCTTGATCGCTATATTGCGGGGTTGGAAACCGATTTAGCGGAAGCCGGCATTTTGGCGCGGCTCCAAGTGATGCAATCCTCCGGCGGCGCGACGTCTGGCGCTGCGGTCAGGCGAGCGCCGATCAAGACATTCTTTTCGGGACCGGCAGGCGGCGTCATCGGCGCAGCGGCGCTCGGCCACCAGGCGGATAAAAACGCCGTTGTGACATTCGATATGGGCGGCACCTCGACCGACGTCTGTTTGATCAAGGACGGCGCGCCGGGCTTCGCGAACATGCGCGAAATGGGCGGCTTTCCCGTGCGCGCCCGAACCATTGACATGCACACAATCGGCGCCGGCGGCGGGTCCATCGCCTGGCTCGATCCGGGAGGCCTGCTTAAGGTTGGGCCAGCCAGTGCTGGCGCCCGACCGGGTCCGGCCGCTTATGGCCGCGGCGGTGAGCTGCCGACGGTCACCGACGCGAATGTGATCCTAGGCCGCTTAAATCCGAAGGCGCTGTTGGACGGCGCGATGCCGATTTTTCCGGAGAAGGCGCGATTGGCGATGGAGACCCATGTGGGGCAGCCGCTTGGTCTCTCGGTTGAAGAGGCGGCGGTGGGCGTTCTGGAGATCGTGAACGTCAATATGATGGGTGCGGTCAGGGTCATCACCGTGGAGCGGGGCGAGGATCCGCGCGACGCTGTCCTGATTCCTTTCGGCGGCGCCGGACCGCTGCATGCGATGGACGTAGCAACGAAACTTGGCATGCGGGAAGCGGTTGTGCCGGCGGTGCCAGGGGTGCTATCGGCCATGGGGCTGGCGCAGGCGGACGCCAGGGCGGATTTCGCCCGTACGCAGCTCCAGCCACTAGAGCCGAAATCGCTGGACAGTCTGAACCGCGCGTTGGTTGAGATGGCGGCGGAAGCGGCTGATTGGCTGTCCTTCGAAGGTTTTTCGCCGGAGGCCGCGCAGTTCTCCGCGCTCGTCGAGATGCGGTATGTTGGTCAGAGCTACGAGTTGGCGGAGCCGATCGCGGACGCCTGCGTCGCGTGCGCCGCGTTCGAAGGCTCTGACCTCTCGGCGTTGCGCGACGCCTTTGATACGCGCCACAAAAGAACCTATGGCCACGCCTTGCTGGATCGCAAGGTCGAGGTTGTAACGCTGCGCCTCGCCGTCATAGCGCCTAATCGCGCACGCGCGGCGGAGCCGCCGCTGGTCGATGTCGGCGACGCCGCACGGCCAAATCATGTGCGTCCGGTTTGGTTCAAAGACGTCGGCTTTGTCGATACGCCGATCTATCGACGCGACCTGTTGCCGCTCGGCGCGCGTATCGAGGGGCCGGCAATTATTGAGCAGATGGATGCGACGACTGTCCTGCCGCCAGCGACGGAGGCAGTTTTCGAAAGTTCGGCCTATTTGAATTTGCGCCGCCTGGAAGGGGAGTTTGAGCCATGAGGCCGACTGCCGTAGACGCGATCACTGCAGAGGTTATATCCCGCCGTCTGCTTTCGATCGCCGAAGAAATGAGCGTAGCCCTTATCCGATCTGCGTTTTCGGCGAACATCAAAGAGCGCGCCGATTGCTCGACAGCGATCTTTGATGCTAATGGCCGTGTGGTCGCGCAAGCGCAGCGCGTGCCGATACACCTTGGCTCCATGATCGGCGCTGTCGACGCCATCCGCGAGCGGTTTGGCGACACATTTGCGCCAGGCGATATGTTCGCGGTGAATGACCCTTACAATGGTGGCGGTTCGCATCTGCCGGACATCAATGTGGTCGCACCGGCATTTCAAGACGGCGAAATCGTAGCCTTTGTCGCCAACATCGCCCATCACGCTGATGTCGGCGGCATGATGCCGGGCTCGGAAGCCGCAGTCTGTCGTTCGATCTTCCAGGAAGGTCTGCGCTTGCCGCCGGTTCGGATAATGCGGGCGGGCGGGTCGGTCGCAGACATTATGGAAGTGATCTGCCTGAACTCGCGGGCACCGGACGAGCGGCTAGGTGATCTGAACGCACAATTCGCGGCTAATGTCGTAGGCGTTGCCAGCGTTGAAGCGTTGTTCCAGGCCTATGGTGCGGCTGCGGCACCCGCGATAGAGGCTTATCTCGACTTCACGCGTCGGCGTTTCGAGGTGGCGATCGGCAAACTTCGGCCTGGGTCATTCAGCGCTTCGGACTATCTGGATGGTGACGCCGATGGCGAACGCGCCCTCGTAACGACGACGCTAACCGTGAAAGACCGGCGCCTGAGCTTCGACTTCGCCGGGTCGGCGCCGCAGCTCACCTGGGCGCGCAATATTCCTCATCAGGCGCTGTTGGCAACGATCTACACGGTCGCCAAGAGCCTGTTGGACCCTGACGCCCCAGCAAACGCCGGCTATTTCGAAACTATCGACGTCGCCGCCGAAGCGGGCTCTATCGTCAACCCAACGGCGCCAGCCCCTGTCGGCTGCCGCTCGATCTCGGCGGGCGTGTTAGGAGACGTCATCGCCGCTGCGCTGTCCCAGACTCAACCCGAAAAGGCGATCGCCGGTAGCGGCCCGCATCACTTGGCGATTTTTCACGGGCTTGATCCGAAGACGGGCCGCGAGTTCGTGAACTACGAAACCGTCGCGGGCGGCATGGGCGCGCGGCCGGACCGGGACGGCATGGACGCGGTGCGCGTGCATGCGTCTGGCGCCGCCAATCTGCCCATAGAGGCGTTAGAGCACACCTATCCCTTGCGCGTCGAGCGCTATGCGATCCGCAAAGGGTCGGGGGGCGAGGGGCGCCACTCGGGCGGTGCCGGTGTCGTGCGGGACTATCGGGCGCTCGTCGACGGGGTTACCCTGTCGCTTTCTGCGGAACGTCAGACAACCCCAGCGCCCGGTCATGGCGGCGCAGCAGCTGGTGCGCCCGGCTCATTTATTCTGAATCCGGGCAGTCCGGACGAACGGCGTTTGAATGCGGCAGAGGCAGATTTGCCTCTTCCCGTCGGCGCGGTATTGTCTATCCGCACACCGGGCGGCGGCGGCTTCGGCCTGTCAAATGGGCCGGATGAGGGAACGGAGGACCGGTGATGGACGGCTTTGGGCTGATAGGAACGGGCGGCTTTGAAGGCTTTCGACGGCTGTTTCCGGGCGTCGAGGGCCAAATCTATTTGGATGTCGCCGCGCGCGGCCTGATATCAACGCCCGTGCGCGCCGCTGTCGACGCCCATATGGACCGGCGCACGTCCGGCGGCGACAAGCAGGAAATGTTCGCTGCGGTGGAGCGCGTCCGATCGCTGTTCGCTCAACTAATCGGCGCGGATGCGGACGAAGTCGCGCTGGTCAAAAACATCTCTGACGGTGTGAACGCCATCTCTTCAGCCATCGACTGGGGTCCCGGCGATGCAGTCGTGATTTGCACGGACTTGGAGCATCCTGCGAACCTGCTGCCCTGGCACAATCTCGCCCGCCAGAAGGGCGTTCGTATCGAGACGATCCCGGCGGCGGCTGACGGAACGATGCCAGTAGAGGCCATGGCGGCGGCGGTCAAGCCAGGCGTCCGCATCGTTGCAGTTTCCACTGTGTCCTTCTCGCCTGGCTTCAAAACGCGTCTGGCACCGCTGGCTAAAGCTTGTCGCCCGGCGGGCGCGCTGTTGCTGGTCGACGCCGCACAATCGGTTGGCATTGTGCAAACCGACGTCAGGTCACTGGGCATCGACGTGCTAGCGACGTCGACCCAGAAGGGGCTGTTAGGCCTTTACGGTATGGGCTGCCTGTTTGTCAGACGGGATTTGGCGGACGCAATTGCGCCCGTATACCTCTCAAGGATGAGCGTCGTCCTGGAGGCCGAACACGAGGCTGCGTCTAGCGGCATCGAGGACTATCGGTATGCGGCAGGGGCCAGGCGGTTCGACGTCGGCAATTACAATTACATTGGTGCGGCGGCGGCTGCGAGCGCGTTGGATGGGCTGCTGGCGCTCGGGCCGTCGGAGACGGAGGCCTATGTGTTCGGTCTGGCGTCCCGGCTGCGGGCCGGTTTCGCTCAACTCGGCCTGCCGGTTTTCCGCTCGGCCGACGGGGAGAGCGAGGCGCATATCGTCGCCGTTGGCGAAGGCCTAGCAGATGTCCACGATATGACCGGTAGCGACCGAATGCGGAGCCTGCATCAACACTTTTTGGACAAGTCCGTCCAGCATTCGATCCGCCGGGGCGTGCTGCGGTTTTCTCTGCACGCCTATAACGACGCTTCAGATGTCGACCGCACCCTGGCGTTGGCCGACGACTGGAACAACTGAGGCGACATTGTCAGACTAAGCTCCTTGAGGCGCATGGGTTCGATCCTACCTTCGAGCATAGCCAGAACAGCCGTTAGCCATTGCTACGGCCCCAAGTTTACCACAGCACGCAGGTTGGCTCGCTCATAAAGGAAATCAGTAGTATTACCAATTTCTGCGGGTTTATGTCCCAGACTAGCCCGGCACATCCCGTTTTGTCTGGACGCCGCTGAAGCCCCAAAAAGACAATGACCCGCCTAAGCGAGCCAAAGTATCGCGTAAGACATTGAAATCCTTGGTAGGCGCAACAGGGCTCGAACTTGTGACTTCCTGATTAATAGTCAGCTGCTGTATCAAAACTTAGATTTATATACCTGCCAAAAAACAGGGGTTATTTCCTCAAAAAATAGCAGAAAACTTGGGTATAGAGGATTTTTTTCGTTCTCTCTTTCCTCAGTTTTGGCCTCATGAATATAGAAAAATCTTGCATTTAATTGGATAAAACTGTCTACTTATTGTCTACCTCATTTAGTGAGTAAATAGCCATGCCAACAGACCGCCGTTCGATCACTCAGTCATTCATCAGCAGTCTGGGGGTCGGAGCCCATAAGGAATATCTCACGTAAGAAGGTTGAAGAGCGTTTCATCGACCTAGGTGACAACACAGGCAAAGCCACTGCTGCTAAGGCTATGCGGTAGCTCTCAGCAATCTGTAATTTTGCCATGGCTGACGATGTGGACGGTGAGCAACTGCTTATGTCCAATCCGACAGATGTTCTGAAACAAAAGAAATATAACCGCGCTGTACCAGTTCGAACTGACTACCTGGACGACAACCAGATACATCAACTCCTGCACTACGCTGAGACCGTGAGGAGCTGGCCCACAGCCGAAATGGCAAAAGCGTACAACAAAGATGGTGTCACCGACCAAGGCTTAAACTACACACTGCTCCTGATGTTCACTGGATTGAGGAAGACTGAAGCGCTTGGATTGGCTTGGGCTGATGTAGATATGGTCAAGGAAGTCTTTATCGCTAGAGATACAAAAAACCACAGTCATCACAGCGTGCCTATGTCCCGCTGTGTATGCAGACTGTTTCTGCATCAGAGAGAGCTAGCAGCAGAGCCGAAGTGGGTTTTTCCATCGAGTACGTCAGCTAAAGGACATATGACGGAGCCTAAGTTTCAATTAGCTAAGATAACTGCTGCGACAGGATTGAGTTTTCGGTTTCACGATTTGAGACGAACCTTTGCCACGCACGCAAATATCCAAGGTTGGGATGAAAAGCAGATATCTTGTGCTTTGAACCATAAGGACAAAGGGATTACAGCACAGTACATCCAGGCTACTGTAGAAACGTTGAGGCCGGTCTTTGAGCCCGTAGCCCGCGGCTATCTCAGCTACTTTGACGAAGACATAGCTAGGCAGATATACGAACCCGAAGCTTACGCAGCAGCAGAGGCGGACCACGCACAGCACCTCAAAGAAACTGCTGCCCAGGGTACCCCTACTAGCTTATAGCTGAGCACTTGCTCAACATCCTTTGTAGTTCTTACAGACGCATTGACGGGCAACGCTTTTCTGCCAATAGTCTACATTCTCACGAATGACTGCATGCCAGACACCATTAAAATCCGTTTCATTGATAATCTTGAACAGCGCATCAAGCAGTTGCACAAACAGTTTCGCATGTACTAAGACGCACCTCTTTCATATCAATTCATAATAATATTTTGCTAATTACACTTTCCAGATTATCGGCTAGAGTTTTATCTTTAAATTTGAATAATTGAATCTCTTTTTTTGTATCAACACAACGCACTTTTTCTATTAGACCCTGAAACTTTTCTGTTTTCTCGCCCAATCTATTCGAAGAGTATAAATAAATAATGATTGACCTAATATCCTGCACCTCTAGGTTTTTAAACCATGTAATTACATTTTGATGGTCATCAATAACGTAAAACGCGATTATAATAGCAGCAATTGTATTGTCTATGCTGCCCTCGACGCCTAAATTAGGTGAAAGATCAAAGGATTTCATTAGAAATTCTAGAGCTTTTTCTCCATTGCCAGATAGAGCGAGTGCACTACCGTATGCCCAAAGTATACGCGGATCATTTGGGTTTAAGGATATTGCTTTTTTCCCAAATTCAATCGCCTTCTCATGATCACCGTAAACAGTAAGATGCACACGACATAACATTCTGTAACATTCAAAGTCATTTTGGTTAATTTCCAGCGCCTTGTTAATATTTTCCAATGTACTTTGCCTAGATAGTGTTTCCGTTTCCTCAAAAAATCCCCTTGAAAGTCCACCTCCTACAGTACACGCTCTCCAGGCGTATGCTGCTCCATTATTTGGGTCTAACTCTATAGCTTTATTAAAATAATCTAGCGCAACGGCGTGGGTTTCTTTTTTATATTTATGGTGCAATACCTTGCCTCTTAAAAGAAACTCATACGAACTCAAATTCTCTGTTGGTTTCCGCTCTGCCCGGTTCAATGTATTTAATTCAATTTCCCCAACCAAAGGAAATACAACACTTTTTACAATTTCATCTTGCACATCAAACAAATCTTCGATTTTCCTATCGTACCTTTCTCTCCACAAGATACTCCCGTTCTGGCATTCCAGTAGCTCTACAGAAATTCTAACTCTACTGCCTGAAGAACGAATACTGCCTGTTAGCAAAAAATCCGCACCAAATCGATCACTAAGGTCATTTAGGTCCATTTCATCATGTTTAATCGAAGCTGTTGTAGAATTAGACATTACCTCAATATCTTTTATAAGAGAAAATTCAGTAATTAAATCCTCAACGATGCCATCTACTATATCGGCATTGTCTTGAGATTTGTTGGAGTTCCTAAATGGCAACACTAAAAGTCTAAGTTTTTTGTATTCAGGCTGATGCAATACGCTATCTTCTTTTGCATCAATAAGTTTTTTTCGTCCTGTATTTATTCTAAACACAGAATAATCATCATCAATATTCTTAAGTTTCTTGTTGCCGATATGCTCAGATATTAAATTAATCTTTTCTGATATATACTGATGGACATTAGAAGATATTAGTATTTCCCCAGGATCACAAACACTTTCTAGTCTAGCAGCTATATTTACTCCATTCCCAAATATATCATCGTCTTCAATAATAACGTCGTCCAGATGTATTCCCACTCTAAAATTCATGTCTAAATTGTCTGTACTATTCATGTTTCGGTCAAAAAGTAAATTTTGAAAATCTATTGCAGCATTTACGCAGTCAACCGGGCTAATAAATTCAGCAATAACCGAGTCCCCCGCTGTGTTAAAAACACGGCCACCATATTCATTTATAGTGGATTCGATAATTATTCTGCATGATTTGATATTTTCAAGAGTTTTTACTTCATCCTTACTCATCAGCTCACTATACCCGACACAATCTGTGGCTAATATCGTAGTTAGCCGGCGCTCTACAGAAGACATAACCATGACCTTATTAAAGAACAAAATGCATTACGGGAAAGTAGTGTATTTTGATGACGGCATCAAATCATTTCTACCTTGTACCTGCAGATCTAAAGGGTCGAACTGGGGAGCACTCCAAGCGTCCACATCAATGCATTTGTCCTAGCAGGAAAACCGATCATTCCAATCCATGACTCATTTGTAGTTCAAGCTTCAGAGATCGGTCGTTTGATGGAGGAGATGTATCTCAGTCTTCGTATCGTCTTATGTCATAGCATTGTCCGACTGACATCTTCATCACTGCCTAAAGTTAAGATCAAAGCAGCAGATTCAGAGCACATCATGGCTTTAAGCAGAGGCATACGCCCAAGGTCCAGTACCCAGTGGCAAACAGGGTTAGGGGAAGAGTTAAATTCGAGGGTGTCTCTTTAATCTGTTTTTCATAACGCTAGCCCTGTCTTGAGGCTTAGTTGGTTCTCCAATTCAAGCCTTATCGTTCTTGTACCTCAGCAACCTCAGGCTAGACACAATTAGCAGTGCTGCGAGAGACTAAGGAAGCAGGTTGGGACAGGAGTAAGAGATGAATAGGTCTATTACATTTTTAAGTACTGCAGTTGTTGCGTTGGCTATCCCCAGCTTTGCTTCTGCTCAGGACACTTCTGGGTGCTATTCCGCCTTTATGAAAAACGACTACCCAAATGTATTCCGTGAGTGTCAGGCACCAGCAAAACAGGGCGATGCCATTTCACAAGTCAATCTAGGTTTCTTGTATCAGTTCGGCGAAGGGGTAGATCAGTCAGATACCGAAGCTGCTAAGTGGTTTCGTAAGGCTGCTGACCAAGGAAATGCTATCGCACAGTTTAACCTTGGTGTGATGTATGCCAAAGGCCAAGGGGTAACTCAGTCATATTCTGAGGCTGTTAAGTGGTATCGTAAGGCTGCTGACCAAGGATATGCTAAAGCACAACTTAACCTTGGTACGAAGTACAACAATGGCCAAGGGGTAGCTCAGTCATATTCTGAAGCTGTTAAGTGGTACCGTAAGGCTGCTGATCAAGGAATTGCAGTAGCACAGTTTAACCTTGGTGTGATGTATGCCAAAGGCCAAAGAGTGGCCAAGTCAGATACCGAAGCTGCTAAGTGGTATCGTAAGGCTGCTGACCAAGGAATTGCTCAAGCACAGTTTAACCTTGGTGCGATGTACGATAATGGCCAAGGGGTAGCTCAGTCATATTCTGAAGCTGCTAAGTGGTATCGTAAGGCTGCTGACCAAGGAGATGCAGTAGCACAATTTAACCTTGGTGTGATGTATGCCAAAGGCCAAGGGGTAACTCAGTCAGATACTGAAGCTGCTAAGTGGTATCGTAAGGCTGCTGACCAAGGATATGCTTCAGCACGATTTAACCTTGGTTTGTTGTATAACAATGGCCAAGGGGTAGCTCAGTCATATTCTGAGGCTGCTAAGTGGTTTCGTAAGGCTGCTGACCAAGGAAATGCTAGGGCACAATTTAACCTTGGTGTGATGTATGCCAATGGCCAAGGGTTTCCAGAGAACTATGTTGAAGCATACCGCTGGACGAGCCTCGCTGCTGCTTCTGGTGACCAAAAGGCAAGAGAGAACCTCAAGATCATCAAAGGCTGGATGACACCTGGACAGATAGCAGAGGCTCAGAAGCTAGCCGCAGGAGGAAAGGTAGGTGCTCAGGCATCAGGTTGGAGTGCTATCAGCCGTTCTAATGTTAAGAAACTACAGAAAGCTCTGAACGACCTTGGTTTCAGCGTAGGGCCTGCAGACGGCATTCCAGGTAAGCGCACGAAGTCTGCTTTAGCGACCTTTCAACGTATCAAAAGCTTACCTGTAGGCGCTCCGGATTTAGCTACTCTGAGTGCACTTGGCGTTAGGTAGGACTGTAGCTCTTGCAGCTCTACCAACCATCGACCTCCGCGAAAGTTATTGAATAGCTTAAGGACCTATCTAAGGCACCCATGCTCCCTGAAGCGCCCTAAGAGGCTTATTGAGTGCCCTTCTCTAGTTTTATGCTGCATTATATCATTCCAAATGATAAAAAAATCTGTAAGGCCCCCCTAGATCCTTAAAGGGCTATTCTCTTGATTTTAGCTAGTAAACCAGCCTAATTAGTAGATGCCTCTATACGGGCTTCCTAGAGGCTATTATTACAGAAAAGGAGAAACGTGCGGGTAATGAGATAGATTTCTTACTGAGTAACATTAATTCCTTCTGTCCTTTCCAATTAGGATTGTACTAGGTATCTGTCTTGATGGTGGTCCCTAAGGATGTCCTTAGCCCATCACTACTATTAATTTATTTATGATCTGCATCTAAGGACATCCTTCGGACCACTCATTCCTTTATGACATAACCTTAACTATCTATATCCCTAAGCACATTCTTAGTACGTCACCCAGCATGAAAAACGTACTGTAGCCAAACCCTGAGACAAGGGTGGAACTATGGATTTGGTCTAGAGGTTGGATAACAAGAAAGATATAACATCTATAAGTGTATATAGGCTATATACTGAGTATTTTCTATGTATATCCTTTTATGTTACTTTTTTTAATGATTAATTATAATTAATGATAATCTATTTATATCTGATAGCTAATTAAAGTAGCATATATACCTTATATTGATCTGTCATTCAATCCTAAATTGGCTAAAGCTACAAGGTAATGATACAAGATAGAGAACACCTATGGATGTACTCCTCATGCGTTGATTTGTTATTGCCTTAATGAGATGTGACCCCCTTTCTTCCAAAAGCAGACAGGGCACGAATTTCTTACCACACGGTTTTGATCGGTATCAAAATTATTTTTGCCACTCTTTTCCATATCCCCAATCATCGGTTTGGAAACATTCTTTTTCTGGTGGTCCTTCCAATAAGCGCCCGAAGTCTTCCCCGCTTCGCTCAACCCTTTTAGCAAAATAGGTGTTAAAATCATCCTCGCTATCCCAAACCTGCGCGAATTTCAGGGTGTTTGTGTCTTTTGAAGAAGAAGTTTGAATTGAGACGCAACCCTTGGACCCTCGAGTGAATGCAAGCTCCTCTTTTGCCAGGGCATGAAATTCGTCAAAACAACCATCTTTAGTTGTTATAGTAACATGGACGGTGACTGACATTACTTTACCTTTCAAACTTAAGGAACCACGATCTTCATTGAAACAAAGTTTTACCCGACAACCCAGGTGGTTATCAATGTTACGAATTGACGCAACGCATTTATATCGAGAGCGACGACGTGTTTCGTAACTGCATGCCAGCAATCATAAGCATGGTCGTTTCAGCGTTTTGTGGAGGCAATGAGAGAGGCTAGGGGCACATTCTGCTTGCTCTCACAATCTAATGCTGCATGAAGGCGTGTGAATAATTCGTGAAGTACTCGTCTTATATTGGGGTCATAACACTGCTCTCGATAACCGCACCTGCTTGCCTGCGGGTTTCTGTTAATTCCTTGTCAGCGCCAAATGCTTGCCTGGCTTCGATGCTCTCGAACTTGCTGATGGTGTGCAGTTTTGTAAGGTCATTCTTCTCGGTGCCTGGAAAGAGAAATTGCATTCCCATTCCAGCCATTTTTTCTTTTTGCGAGAACACCATAGATTTCTAATGATTGAATCCTTTGGTGATCGTGATTTCGCCAGGATGACGGGCAAGCTAGTCGGCACAGACACATACTGCTGCTACAAGAAGCACATTATGACTAGCTGCAATCCATAGGCACGCTACAGCTTTGCATGGTGTAGATTTTAGTGAGCAAATGTCCTTTGGCGTTGTACATATAAGAGGCTACCCCCCGTGCCCCTCTCCCCCCTAAAAAACACTGACCACTAGCCAGCAGAGGACCTACACAGCTCCCAGCAGAGCCACAGCCTAAGGCCAATCCGCTCAGTAGGATTCGCTCTCATTTGGTTTGTATCTAACCAGTCAGAACTAACACAGGCCAACCCAGCACCTCTCTAACCCGCAGGAATGCTGCACTCGTTATAGTCTGTGTCATCTATAGCCAGTTGCAGAAGGGCTATCTGGAGGCTGTCTCAAGGCAACATCCTGAGGCGATACCTGTCTGGTTTTGTCAAATTAACCACAGGAAGTAACCAGGACACACAACACTTGGTGCTGAGTGAGTGTTAGAGCACTGCATAATCCGATAGCTGATTGCGAATATGGTGGATGAATATCTCGCCAGCGGTATTCAGACGGACGCCGCGCGCCATACGCTCAAAGATCGGCGAGCCCAGTTCTTCCTCAAGGGAGAGAATGCGTCGATTAAGCGCCGTAGATATGATAGCAAGCTCGTCAGCGGCGCGACCCTGCCCGTCGATGGCGCCGCCACGGCGTGAGACCGCAATCGCAGCTAGCAAAAAGGCCAAGTGGTCGCTTGAGCCTCATCCCATTAACCAGAATAACACCGAGGTGGAACGATGCCTAAGACACCAGATTTTTTTAAGGGACGAACCCTTGTTATCACCGGGGCCGGTAGCGGCATCGGCCGGGCCACGGCGGCGATCTTCGGGCGCGAAGGGGCAAACGTCGTCTGCGCCGATATCAACGCGCAAAGCGCGCTGGACGCCGCGTGCGAGGCAAAAGCCGCTGGGGCGGCGGCGATCGGCATACAAGTAGATGTGACTAAGCGTGGCAGCGTAAAGGCCATGATCGCCAAATCCGTCGAGGCCTATGGCCAAGTCGATTTCCTGCTTAACAGCGCAGGCTCAGCCATAAAGCGCGCAAAGTTTTTGGAGATCGACGATGATCTTTGGGATCGCACCTACGACCTGAACGTCAAGGGCACACTCTACGCCATGCAGGAGACCATTCCGCATATGCTTAAGCGAGGCCAAGGCGTGATCGTCAATCTGGCCAGCTTGGCGGCGCGCATGGGCGGGCCGGGCAAATCGCCGCACTATGCCTCCGCTAAAGGCGCTGTGAATACACTTACGATGGGCGCGGCGCGAGAATTCGCCAGTCGAGGCCTCCGGGTACTTTCTGTCTCCCCAACCGCGGTAGACACGCCCTTCCAGGATATCAACGAACCCGGGATGCTGGATGAGGTGATCGCGCGTAATCCCATGGGCCGCGTCGGGCGAGCCGATGAGATCGGCGAGCTCGTGCTGTTCATGTGCTCCGACGCTTGTGAGTTCATGACTGCCGACACCGTCATTGTCTCCGGCGGCAGTGGCTGGAAGTGATGGAGGTGCGCGGAGGCACCGGCGCAACGCGCTACCCTCCGCGCTCGGCCGAAGGGTCCTTCCTGGTCCATTTGCATACGGGTAACGCGCCACGTCGTAAATTTTCTAGCGACAGAGTTTCAAACCCCGTTTCGTTGCTTTTAGATGGGGGGCTATCTGATTTGCGACTGCCCTTAAGCAAATTCTGTAACTAGGCATTAAATGCGCTTCCGCTCACCCATTTGAGGCTATCCCGCAGGAGGACCCGTTGGCGGAATTATCCGAAATGTTTACACCGTGACAGGGCTGCTACCGGCACATCTCGCTTGCCTGCCATCTTCTGATCCTCCTCTGACGGGATAAATACTATCCCTATAGGTGGACCACTTCAGGGGGACTGCTCCACGTCCGTCAACGGTTTGCACTTCGCTCCTGAATTCAGGACCTCTTCAAATAAAATAGCAATCTGTTTCCAATGACATAAATAAATCAACATTATTTAGAATATCCTATTGTCAATACCGGAAAAGTTGTAAATCCAAATCTTCCATTTTTTTCCGCTATTTCAAGTTGCTTACGCCATGTATCAACTTTTTCAGCGTTAACCCCATTGTTTCTTGCAAACGTTGCAATAACTGCCTCGGCATATCTAG
>CBFIAF010000045.1:0-18218 GCA_965660545.1 Alphaproteobacteria bacterium
GTTGCGTCGTGTATTCCTTTTGCATCACCGCTTTTAGCCAAATTTGGACAAAATGACGAGCTATGCTGAGGTGTCGATCTATGAATGACCGCTGGTTTTCCCATTTGACTTGCAGTCTGGGTCTGTAAGCCATATAAACCGCGCGTCCTGAGTGCGGTGCTTGGGCGAGTTTTGCCGAAAACGCCGCCATATACTGATTTAATATGCGACACGCGGCGGGTGGAACAGCCCGATTCCCGCCAACACCACCAAGGAAGAGCATGCCCGCCATGAAAACCGATATCCATCCTAATTATCATGAAATCAAAGTCATCATGTCTGATGGTAGCGAATTCACGACCCGCTCCACTTACGGTGCTGAAGGCGATTCGCTTCGCCTCGACATTGATCCGCTGGTGCATCCGGCCTGGACAGGTGGCGGCGTCCACTTGACCGATGCTGGCGGTCGCCTTGGCCGCTTCAACAAGCGGTTTGGGGATTTCGGCCTTAAAAAATAGGCTGATACCAACATTCATCTGAAAGGGCCCTTGCAATGATTTCTAATAGCTTGCCGCCCTTTGATTTCGATCTTGGCGAAACTGTGGAAATGGTTCGCGAAAGCGTGGCCGCGTTCGTAGCGGATGAAGTGGTGACCATTGCTGCCGATATTGACCGCGACGACACATTCCCCCGGGACTTGTGGCCCAAGATGGGCGCGCTTGGCCTGCTTGGCTTAACGGTTGAGGAGGAATATGGCGGCGCAGGCATGGGCTATACCGAGCACATGGTTGTGGTGGAGGAACTTTCCCGCGCGTCTGGTTCGGTCGGCTTATCGTACGGTGCGCATTCGAACCTCTGCGTCAATCAATTGCGCCGGAACGGCACAGATGCGCAGAAGCGCAAATATCTGCCGAAGCTGATTTCCGGCGAGCATGTGGGCGCGCTGTCTATGAGTGAACCGGGTGCGGGTTCCGACGTGGTTTCGCTCCGCACACGGGCTGAGAAGAAGGGTGATCGCTACATTCTTAACGGCAATAAGATGTGGTGCACCAACGGCCCAGATGCCGAAACGCTGGTTGTTTATGCCCGCACCACCCAGGATGCTGGCCCCCGCGGCATTACTGCCTTCATTATCGAAAAAGATTTCATAGGCTTCCGCGCGGCCCAGAAGCTCGACAAACTTGGCATGCGCGGGTCCTCCACCGCTGAATTGTTGTTTGAGGATTGCGAGGTCCCGGAAGAGAACGTGCTGGGCAAGGTCGACGGCGGTGTCGCAGTATTGATGAGCGGCTTAGATTATGAGCGCCTCGTGCTGTCCGGCGGCCCGCTTGGCCTCATGCAGGCAGCGATGGACGTTGTTATACCCTATGTGCATGAGCGGGAGCAGTTCGGTCAGCCGATTGGCGAATTCCAGCTGATGCAGGGCAAACTGGCAGATATGTACGTCACGATGAACGCCGCAAAAGCTTATGCCTATGCGGTGGCGCAGGCGTGTGACCGGGGCGATGCTACGCGAATCGATTCGGCTGGGGTGATTCTTTATACCGCCGAACGGGCAACTTGGATGGCGCTTGAGGCGATCCAAGCGCTGGGTGGCAACGGCTATATCAATGATTACCCGACAGGCCGGTTGTTGCGGGACGCCAAGCTTTATGAGATCGGCGCTGGCACATCTGAGATCCGCCGCTGGTTGATCGGCCGCGAACTCTTCGCCGCCACCAGCTGACGGGTTCCGTTAGGCCGCTTCAACGCTGCCACGCTCGACCACGTACATGCTGTCCAGCAAATCGGCGACGTGTTGTGTATTCGATTCTGCAATCAGGATGGATACGCCTTCTGCTTTCAAATTTGCCAGGATGTCCGACATACGTTTGGCTAGCGCAGGGGCGATGCCTTCCGAAGGCTCATCCAGCAGCAGCATACGATTGCCGACCATGAGCGCACGCGCCAAAGCAGCCAGTTTTTGCTGCCCGCCAGACAGGCTGGTGGATGGGCGATGGCGAAATTCGACGGCTTCAGGGATCAGTGTGTAGATCCATTCCAGCCGCGCTTCCCAGTTCTCAACGCCGACGGACCATACGGGCGTTTTGATGTTTTCTTCGACGGTCAGATTCGGCACAAGCTTGCGGTCTTCCGGCATGTATCCGATGCCAAGGCCGGCGCGGTGATGCGCCGGCAGGGCCAGAAGTTCCGTCGCGTTCAGGCTGATCGTGCCGGATTTCGCTTTCAGCAGGCCCATAACGGCGCGCAGAAATGTCGTTTTGCCCGCTCCATTCCGGCCAATGAACCCGACCATCTGTTTGCTCTCAAGGCGGAGCGAGACGTCACGCAGAATATTGACGGGGCCGATGTCGACGCTAAGGCCGTTTACTTCAAGCATTGGGTTCTGTCCCGATCACAGCAGCATTGGCGGTTTCGGCAGGCGGTATTGGGTTTGGCGCATGATCTTGGCCAATCACGTATTCGATGACCTTCGGATCCTGCAGCGCTTCTGCGGGCGGTGCGTCACAGATGACTTCACCTTGGTAGAACGCCAGAACCCGGTCCACATAGCGCTCAACAATTTCCATATCGTGCTCAACAAACAGGACTGTCACGCCTTTTTCTTTCAGCGCTGCGATGACAATGTCCATGATTGCGAATTTTTCTCCGACTGACACACCAGATGTCGGCTCGTCCAGCAGCAGCACCTTCGGGTTCGCAACGACTGCCATGGCGATATCAAGCAGTTTCCTGACACCCTGGCTCAAGGTGCTGGCGACTGCATCAGCGTGATCGTGGATTTTGTATGCCTGCATCATCCGGTCAGCTTCGGCCACTAAGTCTGGACTGCGCGGCGAGGAGAGCATGGCCTTGCCCTCATCCTTGGCGATCGCGAGCGCAATTAGAAGGTTCTCCCGCACCGTCATAGTCATGAAGACCTGGCTGACCTGGAAGGACCGACATACGCCCACATGGGTCGCGTCACGCGGCTCGATGCCGGTGATGTCTTTGCCGTGGTATTCAATCTTGCCGCTGGTTGGCTTCAGATATCCTGTGATCATGTTGACGAACACCGTTTTGCCAGCGCCATTCGCGCCGATAATGCCTATGATATCGCCGTCAGCAGCTTCAACGTTGATGTTGTTAGCGGCCGTGATCCCGGAAAAGGATTTGCAAAGGTCAATGACCTTGAGTGCTGGAGCTGCGTTCATGAGGAAGACCCCTTTCGCACCCAGACGCGTTCAAGCAGCGACCAGAGCCCCATCGGCAAGAAGAAGATAATCGCAAGCAAGGTACCACCGACAATTAACTGCCAGGCATGGGGGGCTAATTCAAAGGCATATGTACGCAGGAATTCGAACACGACGCCGCCGATGAAGGGCGCTATCACGCTGCCAGGGCCCGCCATGACGGTGATGAACACCAACTCGCCAGATACGGTCCAGTTGACCATCGAGTCTGGGTCTACTTGGCCCAAGGCCATTGCCATCATAGCACCAGACGCGCCCGCAAGTGCTGCGGAGATGACGTATTTAAAGTGGATGGCTTGTGCGACCGAGTAGCCTAGATACTCCACCCGCAACTCATTATCCCGAATTGCTGTGGTCAACGCGCCAAGGCCGGTTTTCAGGTAGTACTGAACCATGCAGGCCGATACTGCGGAAGCGACGATGATGGCGCAGAACAGTGTATATTTGCTTTCCGGCACCCATCCCAAGATCGATGTGGCGCTAACGGAGAAACCATCTGTCGAGCCAAGCGCTTCGACCTTCACCAGGACTCCGTAGAGCACCATGGAGAAGGCAAGGCTGAGCATGGCAAAGAAGATTGAGCGGTATTTCCTGAGGATGAAGCCTAGGCAGAGACCAACAAATCCTGCAGTGCCCATCGCCAGGAATAGGCGGAGGAAGATGTCTGAGATACCGAAATGCTTATCTGCCAAGGCAACCGCATAAGCACCAATACCGAAATACAGCGCATGGCCGAACGAGATCAGGCCCGTCCGCCACAGCACCATTAGGCCTAACACGGCGAGGCCGCGGGCCATGCCGAACATCAGGTTGTTTTGGACCCAGTTCGGCATGAAATTGCCGGCGACGGCCAGGACGAAAAAGCCGAACAATGTCCAGCGGACGGTTTTGTCAGAGCGCAGAATCTGCAACATCGCTGCCGTCCCTCCTTAAATGGTTCGGGCTTTGGCCGGGGCGAACAAGCCCTCTGGCCGAATGATCAATACGCCCGCCATGACGGCGAATACGACGAAGAGCTCTAGCTCTGGCATCTTATGCACGGCGACGGCGCGCAGGATGCCAACCATCAGTGCGCCAATCAGCGCGCCCGGTATCGATCCCATGCCGCCTATGACGACGACCGCGAAACTCAACACGATAACGTCGATGCCGAACCCGGGCGCTACAGAAAGCGTCGGGGCTACATAAGCGCCGCCAAGCGCGCCCAGGCCAGCGCCGATCACGAACACGATCAGATAGACCATGGAGACATTGATGCCCATGGCTTGGCTGATCTCACGGTCATAGATGACGACGCTGATCAGCTTGCCCCATTTTGTTTTGGTCAACCCCCACCAGCAGCCGAAGGCGACGATGCAGGCAAGCGCCATGAGTGTGAACGAATAGACGTCCCGGCTGATGCCGCCGACTGGAATACGACCTAGCAGCGCCATTGGTTGGTAAGCAAAGTACGGATTGACACCGAAAACGAGCAGAATCACATCTTCCAAAATGAGGAAGATGCCGAATGTGGCGAGCGCGATCAGCACTTCATCCTGGGCATACATATGGCGCAGAATAACACGCTCTATGATCATACCGAGGACGACGCCGACTGCGGCTGCGGCCAGGAAAATGCAAACGAAGCCTATCCAGTCAGCATATTCCATATCGGCGGCGTAGCTTATTGCGTAGGCGGCGGCATAAGCGCCCCATGCGTAAAACGCGCCGTGGGCGACATTCAGGATTTTCAGAACCCCAAAAACAATCGTCAGGCCAACGGAAACGATGAACAGATAGGATGCGTACGTCAGCCCATCCAGAAAAATTGTAATGAGAAGCTGCATGTGCGCCTCAACCGGTAAAATGCGGCAGGAAAATAAGCAATAACCGGGGCGATGTTTCCACCGCCCCGGCCAATGTTTCGTTCAGTCAGGTAAGCCGATCAGCACTTAGCGCCGGGCATACCTTGAGCCAACCAATCGGCAGCGAGCGTGCCTTCTGGCGGGTTGATGCACTCGGCAGAATAGAATTTGACATCTGTAGCAGACGGTGCCTTCTTTTCTTTGTCCCATGTAGTGATGCCATAGCCGACCTCATGGATCGCCTGATGGCCGCCACCAAGAGCCATTTTCACAGAGCCGCCGAAGCTTTCGAACTCTATGCCCTTAAGGGCTGCGACAACTTCATCCTGGGTCGGGAACTTCCCAGCCATTGCTGCAGCTTTGTCCATGCCCAATTTGTAGTAAAGCACCGCTTTTGCGTACTGGTAGGAAGGACCCGTTGGGTACACGCCAAAGCGTGCTTTGTAGGCATCCACGAACCAGTTGTTCAGCGGGCGGGAGCGGTCAAAACGGGTCAGCAGACCGTATGGGCCACGGGTCCCCATAACGACGCCCTTGGGAAATTTCTTGCCAAGGCTGTCAACGGCGGATGCACCAACCACGGATACGAACTTCTTGTCCTCAAAGAAGCCGCGAACCAGGGCCTGTAGTACGAACGCTTCAATATCGCCGTCCCAGAAGCTGGAATGCACGACTTCCGCCTTGTCCAGGGACAAGGTGGAGATTTCAGCTGAATACTGGCCAGAGAAGATCTTCGGGAACTGTGGGTTGCTGGAGGCTTTAGAAGCTGGGTTCAGCTTTTCCATGGCCAAACTGTAGAACTTCCAGCTGTCCTGGCCCCAGGCGTAGTTCTGGTTGATGCCTGTGTAGGTTTTCAGGTCCGGGAACATCTCGGTCATGTAGCGTGCGGCGGCGATGGAATCGCCAACAGCATTGCCCTGGGTCCGGAATACAACGGAGCGCAGTTTTTCTTCGAACAGGCGCGGCGTGCCGCACACGGACATGATCGTCAGCTTCTGCAGTTCTTCTGCAACTGGTGCCATGGCCATGCAGGACCCGGAGGAGATGTAGCCGATCAGCGCGTCAACGTTCTGCTTTTCCACTAGGTTGCGATATTCCGCGACCTGCTTGGAGTTCCCGCCCGCTTCATCAGTGTAAACCGGGTCCATCGTGGCACCGGCGAAGCCTTTGGTGTTGTAGGGAGCTGGAAGCTCACCCTTGTTGATGGCGTCGATGATCAGCTCAGCGCCATTCTTGCCAGGAACGCCGAACGGACCAGCCGCTGGGCCTGTCAGGAACGACACAATGCCGACCTTAATGGTGTCTTTGGCCTGGGCGGTCGCCCCGGTCATCGCGGCGGCTGCGACTGCGGACGCAATCGCGGCCGAGCGGAGCGCCTTATAGGCAAACTGCTTACGCATGAGATATCGTCTCCCCTGTTTAATATTTTTGGCATCAACCTGCGAGAGCAGGTAGATACCCAGGTGTTGTACGTAATTCTTAATGAAATGACGAGTCTGTATTTGAGTGGATAGGTGGATGATGGAGCTGGGAGGCTCACTAAGGCCTCGCAGCTTAGATCATATATTTACCCAGAGAATGCCTGCGACAGCATGGTGCGACATTCTGGCATAGACGGAAAACAGCGCAGCGATCACTGCTTTGTGAAGTGGAGAGTTTCAGCCCCCGCTTGAAAAGATAACAGTTGTCTCGTTGCGGCCCCTAAATGTGACAGGCCCAACTGCCGCCCAAGCCTCCATGAAAAGCCGGCGGCCGTTAGTACGCTTTCTGAAGCGGCTATAGGTTTGCCTGTCGTTTTAGTGAATGCCTCAAGCAAAGCAGCAACGTTTACGGTATCGCGAAGGACAGTAAATTCTAGCCGGTCTTCATCCCCAATGGCACCGCAATAGGCCTCGCCAAAATGAACGCCGACGCCAACGCGCACGGGGTCTGCACCATTAACGATGCGCAGTGCGGACCAGTCGCCGACCTCGGCTAAGATGGATTGAGCGCAGTCTAGAGCTGCACGTCCGGCTTCCTTTCTGGTCGCAGATGTATCTGCGTCCAGGCCGAATACGATCATCGCGGCGTCGCCGATAAACTTGTCGATGACGCCACAATGGGTGCTTTGGCGCTGTGATGACCCGGCGGCGTAATTCTGTGATGAACGTGCCGAGCGCCTCTTGCAACATTTACAGCGATTGGCCGGTGAAGTTGCGGACATCAATGAACAACATAGTGACTTCCTGGCGGCGGCCATATCGTAATGCATCGACACCGCTATCCGCTAATCTACCGGCGATCTGTTCCGGCACGTATCGCGTGAGATTGGCCCGCCGGCGCGCTTCGTTGACGGATTGCGCCAGTAATTGCCGTGCCATGACCGCTGCATAAGCGCCCAAAACTTGCATTTTCATGATGCTGAGCCAAAGGTTCAGCAGTAGAAATGCGCAGTAACCTGAAATCTTTAACCAAGCCATCCAAGGCCGTTACAACTCGCGCCGGTTCGTTATGTAAGACCGCAGTCTGAGCAGAAAATATGCCGTCACGATGAGGCCTGGGTAGAGCCATTGGCAGTTCAGTAGTTCTGTAATGTCCGCTGGTGGTCCGCCGCCTGCAACTGTTGTGATATTGGCTGCGACAAGGACAAACACCAAGCTGATGGCAATGACTATTCGCATGATCGCAACAAGCCGTTTAGCACGCAATTCAGCATCCGCGAAAAGTCGTTTGGCGAAAGGATCTATCGCAGCCATGTACGATGCGTGTTTAGGCTGCCGCCAGTAGTCGTTGCGGTGGAATACTAATGGTGGCGCAGGCGCCGATACCCTCTTCGCTCTCTAGTGTGAATTCGCCGTCCTGTTCTTCGATCAGGCGCTTCACGAGGTAAAGGCCAAGCCCATTGCCAGATTCGCGGGCGGCTTTTTGGTTGCTGGCTTGGCTGAAGGGCTGCATCAGCGCTTTAATCTCCCCAGATGGAATGCCAACCCCTGTATCGGTGACGCTAATACTAACGCCGCCGGTCGCATTCCTAGCGCCGATAATCTTAATGGATCCGCCATCTGGCGTGAACTTGATAGCGTTGGAGAGCAGGTTCAGCAGCACTTGGGTCAGTGCGCGTTTATCCCCATGCATGTGGGGTAGAGAGGCCGACAGCTTTGTATCAATCCGCACGTTGGCGCGGCGGGCGCGTTCTTCCATGATTGTCATGGCCTGCGTAATCACGTCCGTTAAAACCAACGGCTCATCGGCTAAATCCAGATTGCCAGACTCGATGCGGCTGATATCCAAGATATCATTGATCATATCGAGCAGATGCCGTCCGCTAGCTTGGATGTCGTTGGCGTATTCGACATATTTAGGGCTTCCGGCTGGGCCAAACATCTGTTCGCCGATAACCTCCGAAAATCCGATGACGGCGTTGAGCGGGGTGCGAAGCTCATGGCTCATGGTCGAAAGGAATTCGGATTTTGCCTGGTTTGCCGCCTCGGCTTCCAAGGTTGCCTGTTGAAGCTTTTGGGCGATTTGAGCCTGATCCGTCACGTCGCGGCCAGCGCCGCGATAACCAATGAATGCGGCCTTGCTATCAAACAAAGGCTTGCCACTGATGGCAAAGCAGCGGCGCCCACCTGGCGTTTTGGACCAATATTCGAAGCCATGGAACGGCCGTCGTGCGATCAGATCAGACATATAACCGGTGACATCACTGCCGCTCTTCTCTTCAAGCACAAAGTCCGGCTGGCGACGGCCAATCAGGTCGCCAGGCTCATAGCCCGTACGGTCATAGGCGCGCTTCGAAAGGAACGTGTAGCGATGGTCGGCATCGGTTTCCCAAATCCAATCGGCGCTGACTTCGAGCACGTCAGTGAAACGGGCAACGGCCAGATGCAAGGCTTGAGCGGACTTGATCCGGCTGACGGCGAGCAAACCTGCACCAACTAATGCAACGATTGAGCAACCGCGTGCGGCTAAAGTAAGGGGCGGATCAACAATGGCTTCGCCGCCGAAATATCCGCCAGCGCTTATGAACACGGTACCGATAGCAGCACAAAGGATCGGGCCGGGGGACCAGGTGAGCCACAGGCATGGAAACCCCATTCCCAGATACGCGATGGCGATAACATCGCCCGCATCCAGCATAAGATCCGCTCCAAGGATCAGAGCGCCATATAAAATTGCCGCCGCAACGACAACGATCTGGTTAAGCACCGGTTTGTCGCTTTCCCCATGCGGGATCCAGGTTGGACCCAGTGATGGAGTAGTTAAAGAAACCCATTTGGTTGATTTTTTATTATGGTACCTGTGTGCAAACCACCAGCCCGACATTTTTGAGCTGTGAAGTTTTCCCTCTCGCCAAAAGCACGGTATCGAGGCACGATATAATATCAAGATAAGGTCTGCATTTAGGAGCAGTGGCATGAGCGAGCAATTGGGCAGGTACCGGGACGGCCCCGGTTACGATCATGACCTGTACGGCTGGACCCCCATGCCCGGACGCAAGCCGTTCCCTTGGCCTGATGGCGCGCGAATAGCACTTGCAGCCTTTGTGCATGTCGAGGATTTTGAGCTAGAGCCACCAGAAGGCTCAGTTGCGGATCCCCGCTTCGGCGGTGCGCTTGGCTCATATCCGCCAGATTTTCAGAACTATACGCGTCGCCTCTATGGTTTGCGGGTTGGGTATTATCGAGTGCTTGAAGTACTGGAACGCCATGGCATTCATGCGACCGTATGCTTCAATGCTTTCGCGGCCGAACGCCATCCGCAGTTAGTGGAGCGGGCGCTGCGCGGCGGACACGGGCTTGCCGCGCGCGGCCTCACTTCCCGGCAGATTATTTCCTCAGACATGTCTGAGGATGATGAACGCGCCTATATCCAGCAAACATTGGACATCCTGGAACAGGCGGCTGGTCGGAGGATGCTCGGTTGGGCAGGCCAGGATATGGGTGAAAGTACGGCTACGCCGCGGTTGTTGCATGAAGCCGGGTTGACCCACGTGATCGACTGGCCGAACGATGATCAACCGTATGCCATGCCCGTCGCTGGGCCAGATGCACCACCTTTGGTCTCCCTTCCAAACCAGACAGAATGGGATGATGCGGAGCTGTTCAGCGTTCGCCATGTTGACCCATGGCGCTACCCAGAAATTTTTTCATCTGCATTTGATCAACTGCAGCTGGAAGGCGGGCAGATGATGGGCTTTGGCATCCATCCATGGGTCTTCGGCCAAGCCTTCCGCATTCGCTATTTGGATGAAGCGCTGGTGCGCGTCGGCGACAAGCCCGGCGTATGGCGCGCGACATCAGACGAAATCGCTGAATGGTCGCTATCCAACTGGCGCTGACGGCGGTATCGGCTGGCAGCTATGGCCCAAATATTTAAGCACACAGTTTTCCCATTTGCGGCCCCGCCTGAACTGCTTGAAGGGCGGGTGGGAACGGTGCCGGTCTGTGTTATCGGCGCGGGGCCGGTGGGGCTCGCTACCGCGATTGATCTGGCGATACGGGGCGTTCGGGTCGTGCTGGTTGATGATGATGAAACGGTTAGCCACGGCTCCCGCCTGATATGCATTTCTAAGCGGACACTTGAGATTTTTGATCGCCTGGGCGCTGGCGCTGGGTTTGCCGAAAAGGGCGTTGTTTGGAACAAAGGTCGGCTCTTCTTCGGTGAAGATGAGGTCTACAGTTTTGATCTTTTAAAGGAGGAGGGGCATCAATGGCCTGCCTTCGTTAACATCCAGCAATATTATGCAGAGGATTTTCTGGTTCACGCGGCAGAGCGCCTGCCGAACCTGGATATCCGCTGGAAAAGTGCGGTTGTTGCTGTTGGGCCCGCATCAGAATACGTCCGCTTGTCGGTGGAAACGCCGGAGGGGCGGTATGATCTGGATGCGGATTATGTTGTTGCCTGCGATGGCGCATCTTCGTTCGTGCGCCGTGAGCTTGGCCTTGAGTTTCAAGGGCGCGCGTTTCAGGACCGGTTCCTCATCACAGATGTAACCATGCAGGCGGAATTTCCATCTGAGCGTTGGTTTTGGTTTGAACCGCCCTTCCATGAGGGCCAGTCAGCACTGCTGCATAAACAGCCGGACAGCGTGTGGCGGATTGATCTGCAGCTTGACCAATCCGCCGATCCTGATGTCGAAATCCTGGAAGAAAATGTCAGGCCGCGGATTGAGCGCATGCTGGATGCTGATGCAGAGTTCGAGATTGATTGGATTAGCCTCTACACCTTCCGCTGCCGGCGCTTGCAGCGGTTCACGGAAGGGCGGATATTCTTTGCAGGTGATAGCGCGCACCAAGTCTCCCCCTTTGGTGCCCGTGGCGGCAATGGCGGGGTGCAGGACGCTGACAACCTGGCCTGGAAACTGGCGGCTGTATTGAAGGGTGAGGCACCGGCTGCACTGCTTGCCAGCTACGATGCTGAGCGTATTCCAGCATCCGACGAAAACATCCTGAACTCGTCCCGCTCAACCGATTTCATGACGCCGAAGAGCCAAGCCGTTCGCGATATCCGAGACGCGACGTTGGCGCTCGCTCGCGACTATGGCTTCGCCCGGCGCATGGTGAATAGTGGCCGTCTTTCCTTGCCGGCTGTACTGGACGGCTCACCGCTGAACACGCCGGACACGGAAACGTTCGCTGGCTCAATGCAACCAGGGGCGGCGGCGCTTGATGCGCCTATGGTGGCACCAGACGGAACGGATTGGCTGCTCCATCAGCTTGGAACAGACTTCACGGCGCTGCTTTATCTCGCCGACGCCAGTGATGCGCTGCCCAATGGCTGGCCAAATGCGCTGCCCGCAATTGTGAAACCGCTTATCGCGGTACCAATGCTAGGAGGTGATGGTCCAAACGCATATGTATTTGGCGATACTGAAGGGCATGTTCAGACGCGGTATGATCTGATGCCGGGCACAGTCTATTTGATCCGACCGGACCAGCATGTAGCGGCGCGGACGCGGTCATTCTCCATGGTATGGCTTGAGAATGCGTTGGCGCGGGCGCTGGGCAATGTGGGAGATAGGGCATGAGCGCGCTTGTCACGAAAGACCAGACGGTAGCGCCGGACGATCTGTATCAGGCGCTGGTGGATGCCCATGAAGGATTGGCCGATGCTGAAAGCCGCCAATTGAATGCACGGCTGATTTTGCTGCTCGCCAATCATATCGGCGAACTTGCTGTATTCCAGGAAGGAGCTCGGGTGGCGCGGGCTTCGGTACTGCGTGACCGCTCGGATGAGTGAAAGAGAGGGAAGCCCAGCGACTGGCGCAGAGGCGGCGGCAGGGCCAGCCAAGCTAAAGGTGTTGCTTGCGCCAATGAATATGGCTGCAATGCCTGTAACGATCATAAACGCACTTCGCGACGGCGGTTTCGAGGGGGCGCATACCCAATAGACCACCGGCGGCGACAATCCGCTTAGGTATGAACTGGACCGCACCGCTGATTACGCAAAGGACGGCGGCAGGATCGGCGCGCAGTTTAAGACACTCCAGGAGGCGTTGTCGGAAGACTTCGATATCTATATTTCTGGAACCGCAGCATCACGTTCAGGCTGGATTATGGCGGGTTCAGCGGGATTGATTAACCACTCATCAAGGCGCGCGGTAAGCGAATTGCGCATCGTTTCACGGGCTATGATCTTTGCCTGCGGAGCCGTGATCTGGCGCTCAATCCACATAGCCCGTTTCGTTATGAACAGCGGCCGCTCTATGACGAAAACCTTGTCGCCGCATATCAGGGTTATCTAAGGGCATATGTCGACGCCTTCATGGTGCAAGACCCGGAGATGGAGCAGTTCCATCCGGAAGCTGAAATCATTCCAAGGGCGCTGGACCTCACAAAGTGGGGCTATATCGGTGTTCAGTGGAAAGAACGTCCACTTTTGGTGCATTCGCCAGCGAACCCAGCGGCTAAGGGCACGCGTTTCATCTTAGAGGGCATACAGGCGCTCTGTGACGAAGAGCTGGTGTTTGAATTCAAACTGCAACGCGGCCTGCCTCATGCTGAGGCGGAGCGCGTTTATTCAGAAGCCGACATCATCATCGATCAATTTTGGTCGGCACCAAAGGCGTGCTGACCCTAGAGGACTGGGCGCTGGGTAAGCCAGTTGTCGTCAATCTGCGCAAGGAGCTATTTGAATCGTTCTATGGAACATCGAATTTGCCTGTCATTAATGGCAATCCGAATACGATCAAGGATCAGCTCCGGCAGGCTATTAAGGATGTGGACCTGCGCCTGGATCTGGCACCTCGCGGCCGTGCACTGGTGGACGCCAGGCATGATGTTACTGAGGTCATTGGCCAGTATGTAGATTTCTATGAACGACTTTTCCACCAGGTGCCGCAAACACCTACAGGCTTTGGCGATATCACCTGCATCAAGATGGATGTAGAACTGAGCGAGCAAAACGAGCGCTTCTGGCCCCGTTGGCGCCCCATTACCGGAGAGTGATGGACCGTACGCGTGATATGCATGCGTTTAAGGCCAATGGGCACCCGATTGACGAGTTGGCTCAATCGATTGCGGTTGGACGTGCTGTGGTTCGCTTATTTGCACACGATTATGTATCGCTTCGGCGGATCGGACTTAGACGGCTAAAGAGTCAACGATAAAGTATCAGCGCCCTGGCATCTTGATGCCTTCTTCTTGGATGCGAGTGAAGGCGCGCTAGCCTGCATCCTGGCCAATACGTTGGCCGATCTCTTGGCCAATTTTTGATGCTTCCAGCATCAACGGGTTGAGCTCCCGGATTGCTTTTTGGCCGACAGGCCTTTCATAGAAGGCCGCGATCTCTTGCATTTCTGCGCTCGTAAACCGCTGGGCGTAGAGCACGACGACAGCGTCAACGATTTCGTGAATCGCTTGCGGCGCTATCTTCTGCATTTCCTCAATGATAATATCGATGGCGCGATCTGGCATTCGGTTAGGGCTGTTTTCCAGCATCTGCACCAGTTCGGACATCTGCGTTTTCATTAGACTGAGGCTGGTCTCAGCAATCCGCATTGCTTTCAGTAGGCGGCGTGTAAAGGCCTCCACTTCTGGGTCGACGGCAACGTTGGCGGTCGTAGTGGGCGCGGGCGCGGAAGCTTGGGCATGAGCTGGCAGGCCCATACCGGGCGGGAGAAGCATCAGTGACACAAGCAGGGCAGCCGCATTAGGCGTCTCCGGTGCGGAGCAGGGGCTTAAGCGCGCTTCTAAGATGGGCTGGAAGGTCTGTTGGTCGCATGGTGTCACGGTCTACAAACACATGCACGAAAAACCCGAGGGCTGCTGGTTCCGGATCGCCAGCCGCGAACACCCCGACTTCGTAACGCACGCTCGACCGGCCGAGTTTTGTCACGCGCACGCCACAGTCGATTACCCCAGGAAAAGCCAAGGGTTTGAAATATTTGCAGCCGCTTTCAACAACCAGGCCAATGGTCGTTGCGGCGTCCTTATCATGCCCGCCTTGGCTGACGAGATACCCGGTCACAGCCGTATCAATATAACTATAGAACTCAGCATTATTGACATGGCCGTAGGCATCCATATCAGCCCAGCGGGACTGGATAGGTAGGAAATGACCGAAACTATGCCGTGTTTCTTTCGTCATAGAAAGCTTCCTTTGCATTTAAACCGCTATCCCCAAAAGCTTGAGACATGTAGCGAATTTGTAACAAAATTGATCTACGTCATGTAACTAGCGTCACACTCGAATTTTTGTTCTAGGTTTTCTCGTGTGACCATGGTCACAACCCAGCATTTCTAAACAAAACAGCACTTATATTTATTCACGGCCATCCCTAGGTCATTTTGACAAATGGCGTATTCCAGAGCCTGGCAGCGGCGAGTTGGACAAACCTAAGGTAACTCTCAGTCGTTTTATCGCACCGTGTAGCGCGGCGGCGTGCGTTTTTCAGCTTGTTGAAGCATCGTTCGGATCGGCATTCTCCACAAATTTTGTTGCCGCTGACAGCCGCTGGAAGGCAACCCGTTCGGCAGATTCTGGCCATCATGCATGTCATGGCCTTGGTCTTAGACGGTCGTTGCGGCGGCAGACCGGCTTCACGCTTTAGGGTCCCTACTTGCGTCGCCTATCAATCACCTCAACACACTGCACAATATCGTGAATCCTAAGTATGTACATGTGCAGACCAGAAATGAAAATGGGCGACCGCGAAAGTTGGTCACACAAAAAAAGGGCCGTCTCGGAAGCCGGCCCAGGTCAACAGGGAGGCAACAAAAAAGCATCAGGTGAGATGAGTACCCGATAGTATTAAATTTAGACGTTAATTGTTAAAAATTTTAAATGCTATTAACTATTTCGCCATATTCTGGTGTTTGCAAATTCAGGATAAAAACGCAGGGAATAGCTGCTAAGCTTTAAACAATGACTCAGCGGCAGACCGGTCACCACGCTTACGGTTAATATCTTCCTCGACACGCCTTATCTCCGTGTGTAGGCGCATAATCAGATCTTCTAAATCATCAACCGACCATGCGTCTAGATTCTGTCCAATTACATCTTCCGACTTTGGCTGAAATTCGTCTTCATCGAACATAGCAGGCTCGCATTTTGCCGGAATGAAGCTAAATATTAGCGCCTTATTCACCATTGTCGAATGGTTTGAGTTCATTCCTTAGCCAAACAGGGCCAACAGCCCCGCTGCAACGAGCAATGCCATCGCAACAAGGCGGTAGAATAGTGGTGGAGCGAGGCGAAATACGCTGCGGCCCATCAGGATACCAACGACATAAGCGGGTGCCAGCATCAATGCGCTCCCCCAAGCGGACCATCCGGCGACGCCGCCCACAAACCCTTCCGCCAGCGCCAGCACCACAAGTTGGCTCAACACCACGACCGAAATATAGATCGCGATGGACGCACGCGTTCGAGCTGCTTCTTCCCCGCGGGCCAGAAAATGCAGTATGACCGGTGGCCCAATTAAGCTCGTAGCACCGCCAATGACGCCAGCACTGGCGCCAATCAATGCTGCCGCCTTCTCGCCACCTCGCCAGCCCCATCCGAGCGCCAATACTAAGACAAATAACAAAACACCAGCCCCAGCGAATTGCCGAAGCAGCTGGGGATCCGAAGTTTGCAATATATAGGTGCCGAGAGGTAGGAAGAGCGCCGCAGCGCCAGCAGCAATCAGCGCCCGCCGTCGGTCCGCAATCGTCCACACCCCCTTCAACATTGTTGGGATCGCTACACTGTCGATTACGGCGACGGAGACAACGGCTACCGGCAGCCCATAGAGTAGCGAGAGCGGGGCCATCATGATCAGGCCAGCGCCGAATCCGGCAAACCCTCTGACAGCTCCCGCAATTGCGACAGCTATAGCGGCGAGCCAGAAGTCAGGGGGTAGGGAGAAGCCGATCAGCCTAGGCCTAGCTTCTCTGCCAAGCCGATGCGCTGAAGTTTACCTGTCGCACCCTTTGGGATTTCATCCAGGAACAGCACTTTACGTGGGGCTTTGAAATCTGCGAGACGGCTGGAGACGAAGTCACGGATCTCCCGCTCCTCCGCCGTCTGGTCTTCTTTCAGAACCACAGCGCAGGCAACATCTTCGCCCAAGGATTTGTGCGGCATGGCGAAGGTCACGACTTGTGCAATCGCTGGATGGTCCATTATTACATCATCAACTTCGCGTGGGCTGATTTTCTCGCCGCCACGGTTGATGATTTCCTTCAAACGACCGGTCAGGCTCAGATAGCCTTCTTCGTCGAGTATGCCTTGGTCCCCCGTGCGGAACCAACCGTTGGCGAAGGCGGTGTCGTTGGCGTCCGGGTTGTTCTCATAGCCTTTGGTTACATTGGGGCCGCGGATGACGATTTCACCGATCGCACCCTGTTCCAGTAGCTCACCAGCCTCATCCATGATTGCGACTTCAGGACCAGCGGCGATGCCCACTGCACCCGGCTTGCGCGCCCTCGGCGGTAGTGGATTAGACGCCATTTGGTGTGCGGCCTCTGTCATGCCGTAGCTCTCAATTACAGGGCAGCCGAAGGTTTCTTCCAGTGCGACCATCACCTGCGGCGGCAGGCTGGAGGAGGATGAGCGGATGAAGCGGAGCCCCGCATTCTTCACAATCTCCTCATTGCGCGCAGCCCGGCCAAGGATGGCCTGATGCATGGTCGGAACGGCGGTGTACCAAGTCGGCTTACTTTCCTCAATCCACGCAAACGCCCGGAGCGCATTGAACCCAGGCGCGCACCACACGGACCCGCCAGCTGCAACTGAAGACAACACAGCGGCGATGAGGCCGTGAATATGGAAGAGCGGCATGATGTTCAGGCAGCGATCGTCCGGCGTTAGCGCCAGTGTCGCGCCGATATTCCGGGCAGATGCTGTGACGTTTTCATGGGAAAGCGGCACTATCTTCGGGCGCGATGTGGTACCCGAGGTATGCAGCACGAGCGCGATATCAGCCGGTGCCGCGAACCCACCTGATGCAGGGGAGGCAAAATCTGTAGCACTTTCGGCTAAAAGGCTGAAGCTGCCGACCGGGCCTTCCGCATCTGGTATGAGGCGGAGTATAGGCACGTTCGCAGCCTGGGCTGCCTCAATTGCTGGCGTTTCATCGCCTTCCTGCACGATAAGCGCCTTGGCCGAAAGATCAGCCAAGTAGAAATCAAATTCTTCCCGGCCATAGGCAGGGTTCAGCGGTGCCGTCGTTGCCGAGCAAGCGACAGTGAGAAAGCTTGCCGCCATTTCTGGGCTGTTTGGCAGCACAATGGCGACCCGATCATTCCTGCCGACGCCAAAGCTGTTTAACGCCTGTTGCACTGATTGGATCAGCGCCTTTAAGGCACCATAGGTCATCGGCCCGCGCCCGCCCGCTTCGCTTGCGGGCATGCTGATTGAGAGTTGGTCGTCAGCGTGCGCTTCGATCAGATCATAAATGACGGAGGTCATTAGCATTTCCCCAAAACAAAAAAGCAGGCCGCGAACGATGTCGCGGCCCGGCACAAACATGTTTCAGACTGGAGTTTACTTGTTCCACATGACTCGCGGCAACACGCGCGCGGGGACAATCCAATCTTTGTTTGCAATGATCCTGTTCAGCATTTCCACTAGCACCTAATTGGTGAGGTAGTTTGGCTTCAGGCCAAGCTCCAGCAAGCCGGTAATGTTCGGATAAGCTATTGATCCGTATGCAGTATTTTTCGTTATCAAGTAACATCAATCGCAAGGTTTAGCG
>CBFIAF010000046.1:0-18064 GCA_965660545.1 Alphaproteobacteria bacterium
ATACGACATTGCTAAACCAATAACGCCATCAGAACCAGGTCGCCGTGTAAAAACGACATCCGGACAATTACGGACGATCAGATTTTGTTAGGTTGATTGAGGACCGGATTTTATCAAAGACCTGTTAATAGAAAACCCTTGCAAAGACTCATAAGGACGCTCATGTTTAGATTCGGATAAACATTTGAAAGGAGGTGGTCTGATGTCTCATTGTCACAAGGTTCTTGACTACACGGATCTAGATCGTTGCCTTGCAGGAGCGCGCTTCTGCTGATGTGACGCGTTCTGGTCCAAGTTTAGGATCAGTTTTGATGATGGAAGGGTCACTCTAACGAGTGACCCTTTGTTCAAGAACGGTGCGGAGCGAAATAGATATCTCCTGTAAATGTTTCATAAAAAATGCAAAGAGGGTGCAGAGATTCAGGGGATCAGATTGTTTGGTAATCCATGCCCGATGAAGTAGAACACATCACGAAAAGGAGAACATTCAATACGGATGCAATCAGTTTTAAACTCATATTTCACTGCAACAATAGATCATTCTGTTTCCAGAACCGCTTGGTGCGCAACAGTCTGTTAAAGTCAGGCATCTTCGGTGAAACGTGAATGGGGTGAAACTTCTCTAACATCAGAACGCTCGTCCTTGCATTCTTCGCCAATCGAAATATGTCGTTCCGGTCGGTTTTTAGGATCTGAAAACACAAGGATATATATCGGAGAGAGTAGGTGGTGTGTGCCTGTCCGTAGGTATCAGTCTCCAAACGCGGCGCGCTAACAAAGTACTTGGACATCTTCGAGACCCTGTCGCCGGCATACGTACTATCCTGAATATCGTTAAAGAACAGGTAGTCGTGCTTGCCATCATGGCGCGGCAAAATCTTCCTAAGGTAAAGATCTACTGCAACCTCAGTGGTCGTGCTGTCGATGCTTCCTTTCGCGTTCTTTGTCTTAGAATTGGGCACGGAGATGACCAGCTGGTCGATATCGTCATCACTGAAGACCCGAATATGCTTGTTTTGCAGCAGTTCCCAGTCACTGGGACTCAGGAATGACTGAACCATGAACACGATGAAGTCATCGAGTTCACCGAAATCGCATTCGGTCCTCTCCGGCGGACTGTCCCGCAATGGCCTTCATGTCTCTAGAAAAACCGCTTACTCCTCTGGACAGAACCAAAGTCGCGGGTTCTCGCTGCGTTTAATGGTCGGCAGAGTAGGGATGTGATTAACGGTACCGTCACGTTCCGCCTCCTCGAGGACTTTGCGGACCAGACCAACGTATTTCTTCAAAGAGCACTGGGACAGACCCTTTTCAGCATGGGGTTCTGCGATGAAGGTACTGATCAGGCTATCATCGATCTTCGAGACGTGGATGTGCCCCAGATAGGATAAAAGGTCATTATCGAGTTTTAATTTATAGTTTTTTAACATCGCCTCGACGAACTAACCACGAGAGATTTGTCTCTTCGAGGTGGTCCGAAATTAGTGAACAAATGCCGCGGATGACTGCTCCTTAAAAACTTTTTTTACAAACTTCTAGGGATCGTTCTTCACACAAGCCCGTAGAAAACACCTTGGTATCCATAAGCCGTTCACACTGTATCGATTTCTTAACGAAAAGACTGCGGGCAGGGACATACATCTCGCCATACCAAAACTTAGACGCTGGCATCCTAAACACCTGCAAAGTGTCAGGATACCCTCGTCCGAAAGACTGGATATCTAGTTTTAGATATCTGGATTATGACCCTCTCATGACGACAGTTTATTGGTCAGTCAATAATATTATCAATATTTTAACTATCGAAAACCTACAATGAAAGTAAAGGCTTTCAAAACCGGTGTATTCACCCGCTCTGCCACCCATGCGTTAGATTAACCAGGGAAGGGGTCCACCTCAACCCCGTTTGACGCTGGCACCACCATCAACTGGCAACGTTACGCCGGTAATGAACTTGGCTTCGTCCGACGCTAGGAACAATGCGGCATTGGCGACATCCCATCCCGTTCCCATTTTGCCGCCCAGCATAACCTTGGCATTCCGCTCGGCAGCAACATCCTCGCGTGCGCGATTCCACTCCCGTGCCCGGGTATCAACCGCCATCGGCGTATCCATAAGGCCCGGCAAGATGACATTCGCCCGAATGCCAAATTCGGCGTTTTGGTATGCCAGCTGTTCCGTGAACGCCACAACGCCTGCTTTTGATGCCTTGTACGCCACGTAGGGATACATATCGACTACGGCCATCGATGAGATGTTCACGATAGCGCCGGACTTCTGCGCTCGCATGGCTGGCAGAACATGCTTACACGTCATGATCATGCCGCGGAGATTGATCGCAAAGACGGTCTCGAAAGCTTCTTCTGTGAAAGTTTCAATCACCGAATCACCGCCAGCGATGGAAAGGCCAACATTGTTGTGCAGCACATCAATCCGTCCATGCGCCGCCAGCGCATTCGATACGGCTTTCTGCAACTGCGGATCAGAAGTGACATCAGCAGCTAGCGCCATAGCCGAGGAACCTTCGCCTTTGATGATCTCTGCCGTTTCCTCTGCGGCAGCAAGCGAGCGGTCAACACAAATGACGGCAGCGCCTTGGCGCGCAAACACCATTGCTGTCGCCCGTCCATTGCCGACTGTTTCACCGGATGCCTGGCCGGCGCCGACAACCATCGCAATCTTGTTTTCTAACCGCATCATCAATTCCTCATTGCAGATACTTCGCTTAGGGGAAGTGTGACGTTTATCGCAACCATTATGCAAGACGGATGCGAAAAGCCCAGATTAACGCTATACTTCGAATGCTTAAGCCTTAACCAGCTGGCAGAAATCACGTGTTAGGCTTATCCGCTCAAGGCTCAGGCGGGCACGGGGGGTGACAAAGTGTTAGTCAAAATAGTTAGATGAACCCAGAAGATGCGCTAAAACGCGTTATGGCCGGCTGCCGCAAGGGTTCATCGTAGTCGGGCTTTGCAGTCTCGCGATCAGCCTTTAGATGCTGACAGTACCAATTTACATGATGCAAATGTATGACCGAGTAATCGCATCCGGCAATGTCGATACACTGGTCTTGCTTTCTATTATTGCATTCGACCGCCTCCTCCTCGTCATGTCACTGTTTGAGATGATGCGTAACCGAATTTTGGTGAAGCTGGGCACAGCGGTTGATCGTGAATTGAGCGGAGCTGTGCTGTCTCGTGCCATGAATGATTCGCTGCGAGCAGGCGGCCTTAATGGTGCCAATTACCTGCGGGAATTGAACACGCTGTGTGTGTTATTAACAGGCGCTGGCATTCTTCGGCGGGTTTGGTATTTGGGCAGCAACTGCGCCTTTGGATTCAGCCGCAATTACGCCTGGCCAACTCTTTGTTAGCAGCAATAGGCTTGAAGTTGAGCATCTAGAGGAAGGAATAGTCAGCCAACTCCTCGTTCGCAAAGCCGATACTGTCCGCGAAAGCGCCCGATTTTTGTATTGGATGCAACCAAAGCGGACGCCTCCTTGGGCATATTGCAAAGCAGGTTTGCCTATGTGTCTGCCAGGGTCTTCCGCCTTGAAGCCTAACGTGTTCGGCGCAACGGATATCGATTCCTAGCTGGCTTCAACGAGGCTAGAACCGATTCAAAGGTTAACAGCCTCTTACGGCTGAAGACACAGCACTCCGAGCCGCCTCAAAGGTTGTCCGCGTTCAAAGCGGCATCTGGCAAACGCGTGCGCGCCGGTATTCACCGCTAACCATGGGCGCAGTTGGTGTTTCAGACAGCCGCCCAAATGTAGTGGGTGTCAATAACAGCCGCCCAAATGTAGTGGGTGTCAATAATGGCCAATTCAATAGCTTTACCGGTCGGAACGCCGATGCGTTGTTCCGTTGGATGCTGGCCTGGAACACTACAGCTGGCAATACATTGCGTGTTGATATCGTTGATCCGAGCGGCAAGGCAATCCTGTCTACGACACATGGGTTGGACAAGGGCGATCGCCGTTATTTCCGGTCCGCTGGCAAGAAGAAGTCAACGGCGTGGCGCTCAGGAAGCTACACCGTGAGCGCTACAATTTAACGATCTGGCGGCTTTTCTATCATCCGACAGGTGCGCCGTACCGTTAATCTTCCCTAACCCGGTTTCGGGCAGGGTGTTGATCGGCTATTATAGTCGTAAAATCGCGCATGCTCGAGTGCGAGAACACATTCGGTTTGTGGTGAGGCCTAAATGGTTCAAGTTCGACGGATATCTGTTGTATGCGCTCTGCTTGGCTTTGCGCTTGCTCCTATAATGGCATTGGCCCAGGACGGCTCAAGCAAAGCGCCTAAAATTACACCGGCGGTTAAGGCGGATTTTCAAAACTGGCTTGTCGATGTCCGTGCCGAAGCGCGAGACAAAGGTATTTCAGAACGCGTCATCTCCAGCGCCCTTTCGAAGCTAGAACCCGTCGCTCGCATCCTAGAGCGTGATCGGAAGCAATCCGAATACACGATTACGCTGAGCAAATATCGCAAGCGCGTCATCACCCCGAACAATATCCGGGTCGGCCTAGCCAAACAGAAGCGTCATTCAAACATCCTCAATCAGGTCGCTGAACGCTACGGCGTCCAACCGCGCTTTATTCTGGCGATCTGGGGCATCGAGACCCGCTTTGGTGCAGTTACCGGAACGATGCCGGTTATTCCTGCGGTTGCCACATTAGCGTTTGATAGACGGCGTTCCAAATATTTCCGTCAGCAACTGTTTGCGTCATTGAAGATGCTGCATCGCGGCTATACCAGCTTGCCGGAAATGAAGGGCTCTTGGGCCGGTGCCATGGGGCAACCGCAATTCATGCCCTCTAGCTATATTGCCTATGCCCAGGACTTTGACGGCGATGGTCGTCGCGATATCTGGTCAAATGAAGGGGACGTTTTTGCCTCAATTGCAAATTATCTGGCAGAGCATGGTTGGAACGATGATCTCACATGGGGCCGTAAGGTTATCGCGCCGGCAAATGTACGTCGCGCTGCGGTCAAATCCTTTAATCGCAAAGAACGTGGCTGCCGTGCGATGAAGAAAGTGTCTCGGAATAAAAACCTGTCCGAATGGGCACGCCAAGGCGTTACCAAGGCAGATGGATCGCCACTGCCAAACCGCAATCTACCGGCAGCTATGGTTCTGCCCGATGGCGAAAAAGGCTCTGCCTACCTCGTCTACAAGAACTACCGCTCGATCCTTAGCTATAACTGCGCGCATCTATACGCCGTTACCACCGGTGAATTGGCTGACGCATTTTGGGTGCGATAACTGACATGCAGGCATTTGTTCTAATCGTCATAGCTTTGGGATTAGCGCTGGCAGCGTGCTCAAGTTCTATGGAAACGGCAAAGCCAACACCGGCAAAGGCCAGCGCGCCATCTGCTCTCAAACCCAGCCCGCATATCGGTCAGGCCGCCCGCCCACACTATAAAGTTGGTAGTGCTTACGTGATTGCCGGTAAGCGTCATGTGCCCGAAGAACGGTTTGACTTGTCAGAAAGCGGTCGTGCGTCATGGTACGGTCCCGGTTTCCATGGTCGCCAGACTGCAAACGGCGAACGCTATGACCAAAGGGCGATGACGGCGGCGCATCGCACGCTGCAGCTCCCCGCTATTATCCGTGTGACGAATGTCGGCAATGGGCGGCGTGTCGTGCTGCGTGTGAATGACCGTGGCCCATACCATGACGGCCGTATTCTTGATGTTTCAGAAGCGGGTGCGGAAGCACTGGATTTCAAGCATTTTGGAACAGCGCTCGTGCGTGTTGAAGTTCTTGAAGGGCCGAGCCGCCGTGTCGCCGGTATGGCCAGACGCAGGGCAAGCGTTGCGGAACTAGAATCAGTCCGCGCCGAAGTAGCAGCTGCTGATAGTGGCGTTGCCATCGCATCATTTGGAACAAGCGCACTGAACTCCGGTGCGCCGCCAACCACTATATTTGTCCAAGCTGCCGCGTTTTCATCTATTTCGAACGCCCAGGCCTTCCGCGCTAAGGCCGCCCAGATTGGCGAAGCATCAATCGAGCCTTCATTTTCTAACGGGCGTCGCATCTATCGCGTCAAACTGGGGCCTTATCGCACCGTCAAGGATGCCGAGCGGACCATTCCACATCTGGCCGATATGGGTGCGCCGAGTGCCCATGTCACCGTTAACCAATAGGAAGGCGCTAAGCCCATGATGATACGCATTGGCGTGATCCTGCTCCTCCTTATGGCTGGCGTTCTGCCACCAGCCACGGCGGCTAAGTTCGAAACCCGCGCTAGGCAGGCATTTGTTATCGATCTGTCGACCAATTCCATACTTCTTAACAAGAACGCCAACACCCGGATGCCGCCCGCCTCCATGAGTAAACTCATGACGGCTTATTTAATTTTTGAACGCATGAAAAGCGGCGCGCTCAACCCCGATGATCGGTTTACGGTCAGCCGGAAGGCTTGGGCGAAGGGCGGTTCAAAGATGTTTTTGCTACAAGATCAACGTGTAAGCCTTGAAAGCTTGATCCGTGGTATAGTTATCCAATCCGGCAATGACGCTTGTATCGTGGTTGCGGAAGGCTTGGCTGGCAGCGAAGAAGCGTTTGCGGAAATTATGAACGCGAAAGCCAAGGAACTTGGCTTAAAAGACAGCCATTTCACCAATGCAACTGGGTGGCCACACCCTAACCATTATATGACGGCTCGAGACCTCGCGACCCTCGCACAGCGGATAATTGAGGACTTCCCCGAATATTATCACTTCTATTCGCAGAAAAGCTTTCGGTTCAATAAGATCAATCAGAAGAACCGCAACCCTATCCTGGGCGTAGTCGAAGGGGCCGATGGTCTAAAAACAGGCTATACGGACGCGTCTGGCTTCGGTCTCGTTGGATCTGCGACAAGGGGCGGACGGCGGCTCATCATGGTGATTAATGGCCTGGAGACGTCACGGGCCCGGTCAGTCGAAGCCCAGCGTATGATGAACTGGGCCTTCAATGCGTTCGAGACCTATAAACTTCTCCGTGCAGGCGAGACGGTTGAGACAGCAGAGCTTTGGCTTGGCCAGGCAGAAACCGCAGCATTGATCGCTAATCAGGACCTTACCGTGACTTTGCCCCGCGCCTCCCGTGTTGAGCTCAAGGTAGCCGTCAGCTATTCCGGGCCTGTTCCTGCACCCGTTTATAAAGGAGAGGAAATCGGTCGACTTATTGTCACCGCACCCGGCGTCCATCCGATCGAGCGCCCGCTTTATGTCGGCGAGACGGTCGACCGTAAGGGACCCTTTGGTCGTGTCATCGAAACCCTGGGCGCGCTTATCAGCGGCGCATGGCGATAACTCTTGTCGCGGGGACACTTCATAAGCCTTGAAGGCGGCGAGGGGGCTGGCAAAAGCACCCAGGCCCGCCTGTTAGCAGAATGGCTGCGTGGCCTTGGGCATGAAGTCATAGAGACCCGTGAACCCGGTGGATCCCCAGCTGCCGAGCGGATTCGCGAAACGCTCCTGAAACTCCCTGAATCAGACGGTGCCTGGGATGCACAGACAGAATGTCTGCTTCTGAACGCAGCGCGCCGCCAACACGTAACGGATATTATCGCGCCTGCGCTCTGCCACGGCGCATGGGTGATCACAGACCGATTTTCTGATTCCACCATGGCATATCAAGGTTATGCCGGGTCAGTTGGTCGGACCGCTGTCGAAGCCTTAGACGATTGGGCAATGGATGGCTTCAAGCCAGACTTGACGCTGATGCTGGATATCGAGCCGGATGCCGGTGCAGCGCGGACAGAGGAGCGCGCGCGTGCTGCTGGTCAAACGGCATTTGATGTATTCGAGCGACGCCCCTCAGGTTTCCATAAAGCCGTTCTAAGCGCATTCCGAGACATAGCTAACCGTGAGCCAAAGCGTTGTGTTGTTATAGACGCCAGTGCGTCACAGGAAATTGTGGCATCTGTAATCCAAAGCGCCGTTAAGGCACGTCTGGAAACGAAATAATGGCAAGGCGGGCAAAATTAGCTAAGGTCGAGGAGACCAATCCAGACCATCCGCGCTTGGCAACCTCACTTTTGGGCCATCGTAGCCAAGAGCAGACGTTTCTGGATGCCTTCAATGCCGGCCGCATGCATCACGCTTGGCTGCTGCATGGTGCTAAAGGTATCGGGAAAGCAACATTTGCCTATCGTGCAGCGCGGTTTTTGACGGCTGAGGGCGCTAGTGATGCTGCAGATAGCCTATTTGGCGATGCTGCCCCCCCGCAAAGCCTGGATGCTTCACCTGATCACAGAGCAGTCCGCCTCATCATTGCAGGGTCACATCCTGACCTGTTTGCGCTAGAGGCGTCTCGGAAAACGCCGCGAGGGCCAGGCACGATTGCCGTTGATGACGTGCGAGGGCTGATCGATTTTACGCATCTGACAATTGCTGATGGCAGTTGGCGGGTCGTCATCATCGACGCAACAGATAATCTCAACCGGTCTTCCGCCAACACGCTTTTGAAGCTTATCGAAGAACCACCGCCACGCACCGTACTCTTCATCATCTCGCATCAGGTGGGCGGCGTTTTGCCAACCATTCGTTCCCGCTGCCTCCGACTGCCGTTTGCGGGTATCGAAGACCAGGATGTAGCCCGAATTCTCATCGCACGCAGGCCAGACGCTAGTGCAGACGCCATCGGGCAAGCCGTTCGGCTCTCCGACGGGTCACCAGGACGCGGTATCGCGCTGCTTGATGGCGGCGGCAGCGGCATCGTCGACGCCCTGGCGGAGGTACTGGAAGGCAGGCGAGCCGAGGGTGGGTTGAAGGCTGAAGCATTTGCTGCGCTGGTCGCCAAAGACCCATTCCATTACGCAATCGCCAGTGAAGCGCTGACAGCATGGCTCGCCGGTGCCGCCCGCCCAGCGGATGCCCCACCTGCCATCGGCATGACGGACGCTTTGACCACGCAAGCCCGCCACGCCGCCCGCCTTGGCCCTAAGCCATGGCTTGACGTTTATGAGCATGCGATGACCCGAATGGAGCGCACCGGCGCTGTAAACCTTGACCCCGTTCAAGTGCTGGTAGATATCTTGCTCAGAATTCAGGCGCTGCTCCCCCGCGCGTGACGGACGCCTTAGAACTTTTCAGTCGTATTTTACGTTTAGGAGCAGGCGCAATGCCCGCTAAGCAGTCTTACTACATCACAACGCCGATATATTACGTCAATGACGATCCCCATATCGGTCACGCCTACACAACGCTTGCCTGTGATGCGCTCGCAAGGTTTAAGCGGCTGGACGGATACGATGTCCACTTCCTGACCGGCACTGATGAGCATGGTCAGAAGGTTGAAAAAGCTGCTGCCGACGCTGGTGTTGATCCGCAGGCGTTCACAGATCGCGTGTCTGAGCGCTTTCGTCAGCTGACAGGCGACATGGGCTTCACCCATGATGACTTCATTCGCACGACCGAGATACGCCACATCGACGCTGCAAAGGCAATCTGGAAGAGGCTTATAGATCGGGGAGAGATTTATCTGGGCGAATATGAAGGATGGTACGCCATCCGTGATGAAGCATTTTATGCAGAAAGTGAGCTCACCAAAAGCCCTAACGGTGAAAAATTGGCACCTACGGGCGCGCCGGTTGAATGGGTGGAAGAGCCGAGCTACTTCTTCCGGCTCTCCGCTTGGCAGGGCCGTCTGCTGGATTTCTATGAAAAGCATCCTGACTTTATTGCACCCAACAGCCGCCGAAACGAGGTTACCAGCTTCGTCAAAGGCGGATTGCAGGACCTGTCCGTATCTCGTGTCAGCTTCAAATGGGGCGTTCCAGTGCCGGATGATGCTGATCATGTCATGTATGTTTGGCTTGACGCGCTGACGAACTACATAACCGCAGCCGGGTTCCCAGACACCGAAAGCGGTCCGTATAAAAAGTTCTGGCCCGCCGATGTCCACATGGTTGGTAAGGATATTTTGCGTTTCCATGCAGTGTATTGGCCAGCATTCTTAATGGCTGCGGAGCTTGATCCGCCAAAGCGTGTGTTCGCACACGGCTGGTGGACCAATGATGGCCAAAAAATCTCCAAGACCACAGGCAATGTTATAAAGCCCCATGATCTAGTCGAGCGCTACGGTCTTGATCAGACACGGTATTTCTTGCTACGCGAAGTGCCATTTGGCAATGATGGCGATTTCTCTCATCAGTCCATGGTCACGCGTATGAATAGCGAGCTTGCCAATGATTATGGCAATCTAGCGCAACGCGCACTGTCCATGATCGCTAAGAACCTGAAAGGGATCACGCCCGAACCACGGGTCTTCACAGACAACGATCAGGCGATGTTGAATGCTGCGGGCGAATTACCAGAAGCGCTGCGCCCACTGATGGACGCCCAGGCCTTCCATGAAGCGCTTGAACGCATTTGGGTCGTTATTCGCGCCGCTAATGTCTACGTGGATCGACAAGCGCCGTGGGTTCTGCGGAAAACGGATGTGCCGCGCATGGGTACCGTGCTTTATGTGCTGGCAGAGACCATCCGCCGGCTGGCAATCACGACCCAGCCGTTTATGCCCGATGCCTCTGCCAAAATGTTATATGCCGTTGCGTCACCAGAAAATAAGCGCACCTTTGACGATATCACAAACGAAGCCGCTATGCTGGCACCAGGTGCTGAACTCCCCAAACCACAGCCGATTTTCCCACGCTACCAGGGCGAGGAGGAAGGAGAGGGCGCATGATCCGCCTCGTTGATAGCCACTGCCACCTGGATATGCTCGAGCCTGAAGCCCGCGCCGAAGCCGTATCCAGGGCCGTTCGCGCTGGCGTGCGCGGCATGCTGACGATTGCGACCAGGCTCTCTGTCGCAGACGCCGTGATTGCACTTGCTGCTGAACATAGCCCCCATGTGATGGCAGCCGTTGGCGTGCATCCGCACCGGGTTGGCGACAATGGCGTTCCAGAGGAAGTCGAACTCATCACCTGGGGCAACCGGTCGGACGTCGCTGGCCTTGGAGAAACTGGCCTCGACTACTTCTATGACAATAGCGCGCGTGATCAGCAGCAGGAAAGCTTCCGCCGCCATATTCGCGCGTCGAATGAAACCGCCACGCCGTTCATCGTTCACACGCGTAATGCTGACGCTGACACCATTACCATCCTGAAGGAAGAGGCATCGGGCGAGGGGCTTAAGGGCGTACTCCACTGCTTTTCATCAGGCAGAGATGTGGCCGAGAAGGCGCTAGAGCTTGGCATGTATGTGTCGCTCGCAGGTATACTCACGTTCAAGAATGCCGAAGATGTACAGGATATTGCGGCAGATATTCCGTTAGACCGGCTGCTGGTCGAGACAGATTCGCCATTCTTGGCACCGATTCCCATGCGCGGTAAACCTAATGAGCCGGGTTATGTCGTTCACACAGCGCGGAAATTGGCCGAACTTAAAGGCATATCTGAAGAAGAGATTGCCGAGGCAACGACAGCCAACTTTGCTCGATTATTCACCAAGGCTGCTGGGCTTTCTGAGGCATGAAGCTGACAGTTCTTGGCAGCGGAGCGTCATCAGGCGTTCCATACATCACGGGCGAATGGGGTCAATGCGACCCAAGCGATCCACGCAATCGACGGACGCGGGCCAGTGTCCTAATTGAGGTTGACGGAGAGCGTATCATTGTCGATACAGGGCCAGATTTTCGCGAACAATTTCTGCAGGCTGGTTCAGGGCGCATTGACGGCATTATCTACACTCATGGGCATGCAGACCATATTCATGGCATAGACGATATTCGTGCCGTTAATCATCAGCTTCAAAAGCAAATACCTGCATATGGCTATGCCGAGTGCCTGACAGAAGTCGCGCGGCGCTTTGATTACGTTTTCAAACCGCCACGGCCGCAGTTTGGCTGGTTCAGGCCAAGTCTGGGTGCTATTCCAATTGAAAACGGCGATCTCAGGATCGGCAATGCCGCGCTGCACATTTTCGAGCAAGACCATGGCGTTTGTCGAACAACCGGCCTTCGGATTGGCGATGTTGCATATTCTACCGATGTTGTGCGGCTTGATGCAGAAGCCCTGAACGCGCTCAGAGGCGTAAAGACCTGGGTTATCGGCTGCCTCAGACGCGAACCACATCATGTGCACGCCGGGTTGGAGCAGGTGCTGCGCTGGGCGGACATGATTGGGCCAGAGAGGATTTATCTGACCCATATGAATGCATCTATGGACTATGCGACACTGATGTCAGAGCTACCAATCGGTATTGAGCCTGCGTTTGATGGACTGACCATTGAGGAATGAGGTATCTATTTGCCTAAGCCGTGTCCTACTGAATTTCCCATAATATACATTATCGGACTCTTCTCGTATTTTTGAGCCATACGCATATAGTTTATGCTGCGCCCTTTCGCCAATGCTCGCCCATACTTTACAATTTACGCCTAACGACGTTCACAGTATCGGAACAGACAAATGTCCTTTGAAACCATCCTCTACGAAGAAGACGGCCCTATTGGTTGGATCACACTGAACCGCCCAGAGGGCGGTAACATGTTCAACGAGACCATGTGCCACGAGCTTCGGGATTGCATGAACGATATCCGCCGGGAAACGCGCACGCGTGTGGTCGTACTGACGGGCTCTGGCGATCGGTTCTTCTGCATTGGCGGCGAGAAATCTGGTATGGAAGATACCCTGCTGTATCCGGGCGTCCTGCCAACCCTTGAGATTTATGAGAGCATTGAGCGCCTGCAGAAGCCAGTGATTGCAAGCGTTAACGGCTATGCAGTCGGCGGCGGCAACGTGCTTCAAGTCGTCTGTGACATGACAATCGCTAAAAAAAGTGCAATTTTCCGCCAAGTTGGGCCAATGATGGGCTCGTTTGACGCTGGATACGGCACCTGGCGGCTGGAAGACCTTGTGGGCACTAAGCGCGCCAAAGAAATGTGGATGCTAAATGACCGCCTCTCCGCTGCTGAAGCCAAGGAACGTGGCTTGATCAATCGCGTCGTCCCAGATGCTGACCTTCGCGAGGAAACCCGCAAAATGGCCATGGACGTCGCAGAACGCGGCCCCTTTGCGCTAGCGGCCATCAAGCATGCCTTCCTGGCCCGCCACGGTGGCGTCGCCGGTTTGTCCCGCGTGACCCATGACCTATTGCTCCGCCCCTTCCTGGAAACCAACGAATCCAGGGAGCTAGGCGCATCATTTCGCGAGAAACGTAAACCAGAGCCGGACGCCTTCGGGCAATAGGAGGCAAAGGCGATGGCATCTAACATTGGCCCGCTTCTCACCCTGCATAATCCAGCTGCAGCCCGCCGATATTATGAGGCCGGACTTTGGCGTCCCGAAACGTTCTGCGATCTCCTGGAAAAGCACGCATCTGAACGCCCGAATGCCTTCGCCATCCGCGATTCTGAACGCCGGCTAACCTGGGCTGAATTCAAAGACCTTGTCGAACGTATTTCAGGGCACCTGGCTGCGTCAGGCGTGGGACTAGGCGACCGGATTGGTCTCCGCCTCTCGAACAGGGTAGAAGGCGTCGCAGCCCTGCTGGCAGCTAGCCGAATAGGCTGTGTCGCAAACCCTTCCCTGCATCACAATTATACCGCAGACGAAGTTGTCAGCCTAATCGAAGCGCTCTCCGCCCGCGTTATTTTAACTGAGGACGGCGTTGGTGTTGACGCTGCTACAGTCGACCTTTCAACGAGAGCTGTCGACCTTAGAGGCGTGAACGCCGTGTTTCAGCTACCCGCAGGCCGCGCCAGCGCCGGAGCGTTGGACGTGCCGGTATCCGTGCCAGAGAAACAGGATGATCCGGACGCTGTCTGCTATCTGGCATTTACTTCAGGTACGACAGGTCGGCCCAAAGGCGTTATGCACTCTGCCAACACATTGCTGGCAAATGCGCGCGATATGGTGCGGGACTGGGGGCATGACGAAACCACCATTTTGCTCTCACTCTCTCCCCTCACCCATCATATTGCGTGGGTAGCAATGTCCCAGGTGATGGCTTGCGGTGGTGAACTGGCATTGAATGATCCGCCAGCTGGTATGAAACCGCTCGATTGGCTGCTGGAAACCAACGCGACTTATGTTATGGGCGTCCCAACACATGCCATGGATATCCTGGCAGAGCAGCGGATGCGTGGCATCGACTCATTAGGCGAAGTCCGCACATTCTATATGGCAGGCGCGCCGATTCCGCCAGCTGTTGCTGAAGGCTTCCGGGCGCAAGGCGTAATGCCGCAGAATGTTTACGGCATGACTGAGAACTCATCCCACCAATATACGGTCCCAAGTGACCCAGATTCCGTGATCATAAGGAGCTGCGGTCGCGGCGGCCCCGCATATACCGTTCGCATCGTTGACCGGGATGACCCCGACAAAAATGTAGTGCCTGGAGAGGTTGGCCAGATTGCAGGCCAAGGGCCATGTTTGATGCTCGGATATTTCGGCAATCAGGAAGCGACGGAGAATTCGTTCAACAAGGCTGGGCAATTCCTCTCCGGAGACCTGGGGCGGTTAGACAAAGGCGGCAACCTAGTAGTTGCCGGTCGCTTGAAAGACATCATCATCCGCGGCGGGCACAATATTCATCCAACCCGAATTGAGGACATTGCCGTGGCGCACCCCGCAATAGCCAAAGCTGCCGCCTTCCCCGCACCAGACGAGCGGCTTGGGGAAAAAGTGTGTCTTGCTATCATTTTAGCTGAAGGCGCTGTCGCACCGCCTGACACCATCGTTCTACAACATCTCAATGATGGCGGCCTTTCTCGTTATGACATGCCAGAATATTTCATCGTGATGGATAAATTTCCGCTGACCGCATCCGGCAAAATTCTAAAACGGGAGCTTGCCGCAGACCTGATCGCAGGCAAATTTGTGCCAGCGCCTTGCCGATTTTCAGGATAAGCCCAACCTAGTCCCAACTTTGCTCCCGGTCACGCTTTGCACGTCCACGGCGTCGCATTTTTGCGTTTTATTAGTTGGTGAAGATACGAAGAAACTAGGTTAGTTCGTAGCGCCAGAAGCTTTAAATTGCGCAATCTGGTCTGTTGAAAAGCCAATTTCGGATAGGATATCGCGGGTGTGTTCACCTAAGCGCGGCGCTGGTGGAAGCGTTCCGTCGAGTTCTCCATTTATGATCATAGGCGCACCTACGGTCCGATATGTGCCGTCTACCCCAGTAGGGGCCTGGGCTGTCTTAACCAGATTGCGCCCCTTAATTTGTGGATCCTCCAGCATTTGTGGGATTGTTTGAACCGCACCTGCCGGAACGCCGACAGCACCAAGCCGGTCTTCCCAGGTCTTTGCGTCGGCGAGCGCAAATGTTTTCAGCATCTCTTCACGCAAGTATTCCGCGTTCTCGATCCGCGATTCGCGGGAGTTAAAGCGTGGATCTGATGCAATATCTGACCTTTCCATCGCACCGCATTGCGCGCGAAACTGGCCATCTGTAGCGGCAGATACCTGCACAAAACCATCCGCCGTTTCATAGACCGACGAGACCGTTGATCCACCAGGCGATCCATTACCCATCAACGACGGCATTGTGCCAAAATTCATGAAATTGGTTGCCATGGGGGATATGAAAGATGCGGCGACATCCAGCATGGAAAGGTCGATATAAGCGCCCTCGCCCGTCCCGCGTTTGTGCGCGATAGCCGCTGAGATGGCGAACGCTGCCGTCATTCCCGTTGCCATATCGCAAACCCAGAACCCAACCTTGGTTGGCCCGGTAACACCTTCATGGCCAGTCAGCGTCATCATCCCAGAATTCGCTTGGATAACAGGATCATATGCGGCTGCACCGGCGCGCGGCCCTCGCTGTCCAAAACCTGATATTGCGCAGTAGATGATATTTGGATTGACCGATTTTGCCCAATCATATCCGAAGCCCAACCGGTCAATGGCACCTGCTTTATAGTTCTGAATCACGACATCAGCGCTTTCGACCAACTTAGTGAGAATTGACTTGGCCTCCAGGTGTTTTAAATCTAACGCAAATGAGCGCTTGCCAGAATTGAAGGCCAGAAACATCGGCGAAAGCCCAGCTTTTCCGAAGGAGCCCTCCGGCCGCATCATACTACGGGCCTGATCTCCGCCATTGGGCAATTCCAACTTGATGACGTCTGCACCCTGTTGTGCCAGCATGAAGGTTGCATAGGGGCCTGAAATTACCTGCGTGAAATCAATTACGCGCACACCTTTAAGGAAGTTCATCATCGCCGATATTCATCCTGCATTGCCGCGGACGCACTTACCGCATCATGAATGCTAAAGGATGAAACCTCTCATGCAAGCACGGCTCAGCCAGATACTTTCCCTCTACCGACGCCTGAATAGGAAAATCCCAGCGATACGGCCTCTGCCGGATCATACAAGTTACGGAGGTCTGCGATCCGACGTGTCCGCATCAACTTGCCAAGACGCGCCAAATCAATCGCCCGAAACTCATTCCATTCCGTCAGTACGATAATGCAATCAGCGCCACTTGCGGCGTCATAGGCGGTCGTGGCCCAAGTGACTTCAGGCAGCAATGGTGCGGCTTCGTTCATGCCTTGTGGGTCGTAGGCACATAAATCTGCGCCAGCTGCAGCAAGTTCCGGTAATATTTCGAGGGCCGGTGCGTCCCGCATATCATCCGTCTCTGCCTTAAAGGTCACGCCGAATGCTGCAATCCGCTGGCCAGATACAGACCCGCCACATAACACGACCACCTTTTCAAACATGCGCTTCCGCCGGTCCGCATTGGCCACCACAGCCGCATCAACAATCTGGGACGGGACCCCCGCATCCCGTGCGGTCATCGCTAATGCCTTGGTATCCTTTGGAAAGCATGATCCGCCATAGCCCGGACCTGGTTGCAGAAAGCGAGCGCCAATGCGTTGATCCAACCCCATCCCCCTTGCAACGCCTTCAATATCGGCTTCGACGGCCTCAGCGACATCTGCCATCTCGTTGATGAATGCGATCTTGGTGGCGAGGAATGCATTCGCTGCATATTTAATTAGCTCTGCAGTTTCCAAATCGACCACAACCAGCTGTGCATCATTCAGCTGAAGCGGCCTATAGAGCGCACGCAATAAGTTTTCCGCACGGCTGCTTTCAGCTCCAATTACCACGCGATCTGGGCGCATAAAGTCACCTATTGCAGACCCTTCACGCAGGAATTCAGGATTAGATGCGACATCGAAATACAAGTCTGGTCTCTCAGCCCGAATTGTCGCAGCAACCCTACGCCCTGATCCAACCGGCACTGTCGATTTCATTACAATTACCGCCCCTGGCTGCGCAGCGGCTGCAATTTCTTTCGCAGCTTCGAAAACAAATGTGAGGTCTGCATGGCCATCCCCACGCCGGGAGGGTGTTCCAACTGCAATAAAAATAGCATCTGCAGAGCTAACAGCAGCGGCAAGGTCCATCGTAAAGTTCAAGCGACCGGCGGCAGTGTTGGCCGCGATCATTCCGGCTAGGCCTGGCTCGTAGATCGGCACGCGACCAGCCTGCAATGCCTCAACCTTGTTGGCATCCTTATCGACACAGATCACATCTGCGCCAAATTCCGCAAAACATACACTGGAGACGAGGCCAACATAGCCTGCTCCGATCATCGCTATCTGCAAGGGATATCTCCAGCGCCGGGATGGTCTTCTCCAGAATTACTTGGCGCAGGCAGACCGCTGGATCAAGCTGTTGCTATGCAAGAACTAAGGATTGTTCCCTTTTATGCACATCGGAGATGATATAATCCACCGCGGTTCGTTCTGGCTTGCAGCCAAGCGCTGCAATTGCCGTAGCAGGATCGGCGATCAAAATTGGCAGATCGCAAGCACGTGGTTGCGCAGAGATCCGCCCGGCTCTTTGTCCAGAAACACACTCATCAGCGTTAACAATCTCAACAGCCAAGAATCCGCGCCCAATATCCAGATTGAGCGCGTGGCCAGGGTTACCCGCGAGCAATATGCACAGCACCAGAAGATGCGCTGACGCCAAGTCCGGCACATGGATATAAGCACGAACGGCGGTGCCAGCTGGCGTCGGGTGAGAGCGTCGGAGAGAAAGTTTTCCACTGTAGCGGCGGGACAATTTCGCTGCGGGCGTCGCAATAGTCGTCCACTT
>CBFIAF010000047.1:0-17711 GCA_965660545.1 Alphaproteobacteria bacterium
AATCGTGTGTGGTCATATGACTTCGTCCATGACCGGACTGACGACGGGCGGGTCTACTGCACGCTGAACATCATCGAGGAGTTCCCGCGGGAAGCATTGGCGATCCGCGTTGATCGCAAGCTTAACTCCACCGATGTGGTGAATGCCCCTAGAGCAGAGACCGTGTATCCAATAAAATTAAACCAGGACCACTCAGTGGGGGCTGACCAATAGCTGATCACGATCTGGTCCAAATGCCCGCGCTCGATTAGCGAGCGGATATGATGAAGCCGGATCGCATCATTCGGCATATTAATGTAAGGAATGAGCGCATAAAAGCTGCTTTCCTGGCCGAATAGATCGAATTCAATAATGCCGCCTTCAGACTTAACGAAATCCATGACTTCCTGCGGCTGATCAGCTTCACGGCCGGGGTACACGTTGAGCGCAGCCCCCGTCTCGGCCTGCGCCGTAATATCACCCTGCATGACGCAGCGTTCAAGCTCCGTCCAAGGGGACTGACAGCCGATTTCACCGACCATGCCGGCACGGACATCACTGCCCCAAGCTCCTTCGAATATCTGGTCAACCATCTCAGCCGCGAAATCATCCGCATTGTAGTTCTGATTTACAGCATCTTGATATTCTTCAACATACTGGCAGCAGTCCATGATGATATTGGCACCGGTCGCCTTTGCAACTCTCGCCAGTTCCGCAGGCCCAGGTTTCAAACCACCAGATGACAGCTCCACCAACTTCTATCCGCCGACAGCGACTATCTCTTTCACTTCGATGATCGCAAGGTCCGTGGAGCGTGACACCTGGTTGCGCAGAACTTTGACGCAGCCATAGGTCATCTGCCAGCAATTGCAGAGCGTAATTGCCGGCCCCTAGTCCATCACCGCTGCAAGTGCAGGCGGGCGGATGTTTCAGATGAGGTGTTAATGCATCAGGGTGTTGCCAAGTAATACAGGGTCCATGACGCCGAGTACCGATTGGGCCATGCCCGTGAGATCGCTGCGTGATAGCCGCGCCATCCCGATTACTCTGCTGCAGATCGGGCTTCCGCAGGCCCCGCAGCAACGGTGACGCGATCATCGATCATGCGGGCGATATGGCTTGGGCTATACCCTGCCTCCCGCAGCAACGCCTCACCATCAGCGCCAAGCGCTCCCGGCAATGTGCGGATACTCGCGGGCGTTTTCTCAAACCTGACACCTGGGCGAACCAGACGGATGCGCCCCTCGGTCGGGTGGTCAAAATGCTCAAAAATGCCGACTGAATCCAAATGCGGGTCATTTGCGAGCTCGCCAAGCGGTGTCGCTTTGCCGTGGGGGATATCTGCTGTGTGCAACGCTTCCAGCAGCGGTTCAGTCGGCCAATCACGGACGCATTGGGCGACCATTTCGTATAGTTCGCCAATCTTCTCACTGCGCATTTTTCCGTCATTCACACGCGGATCCTCGATCATATCGGGGCGTTCCATCAGCTCAAAGAATGCCCGCCACTGCTTGGTGTTGTATGGCAGTACGCAGATAAAGCCGTCCGCAGTTTGGTATGGACGGCGATACTCCACCATGGAGCGCTCATAGCCAACAGGACCAAGCGGGGGATCAAACGTTTGGCCAGACTGATGCTCAACCAGGTTAAATCCTACCATGGATTCAAGCATGGGCACTTCAACAAGTTGCCCTTCGCCCATACGCTCACGGCTGAACAGCGCTGCTGTCATCGCGTGAACAGCGAACTGGGAACAAATCTTGTCGCATACGGATGCCTTGATAAACGCTGGCTCGCCGCTCCGGCCACCCTGCATGTCTGCCATGCCGGAGAGACCCTGGATCACATCATCATAAGCCGGGCGCTTCGCATAGGGCCCGTCCTGGCCAAAACCAACCAGTGCCACATAAATAATTTTAGAATTCACCGCCGTGAAATCTTCGTAGCCTAGGCCGAGACGCTGCATCGCGGCTGGGCGGATAGACGTGAGCACTGCGTCAGCATCTTCAGCCAGTTTCAGCACAGCGTCGCGGCCTTCAGGCTTTTTCAGGTCCAGCACGATGGAGCGCTTATTGCGGTTCGCCATCAGATAGAAATGGCCCATACCTGGGTTCTTGAATGGGGAGATTCCGCGGGTGATGTCCCCTTCATGGGTCTCGATCTTGATGATATCAGCACCGTAATCGCCTAATATTTGCCCGGCATAAGGGCCGAAGCCAACGGTCGTCAGATCAAGTATTTTTACGCCGTTCAGCGGTCCAGACATTGATTCAATCCCTCATGCAACAATCTTTGAATGAACACATTTTTGCATATTGTTGTTCCGAGGGGTAGCGACGCGGTTGACGGCACCCTTGCAGCATTCCAAAACAAGGTTGGACTTGAGGAGCGAACGAATGACAGCGATTGAACGCAAGCAAGCGATGGACGTGTTGAAAGCCTTCGGCAAGGCATTCAACAAGGGTGATGCTAACGGCATTCTGGCCCAGGTTACTGATGATTTTGAATGGCGCATGCATGAAGGCCCAGACGCACCCGAAGGTGCCGTCATCAAAGGCCTTGAGGCAACCCGCAAAGCCTTGGGTGAGCGTGCTGAAGCAATTGAAACCATGCATTTCTCAGAAACCGAAGTGCTGTTTGGCGATGATCACATCGTTGGTCGATTTCGTGCTACCGGACGCTATACATCAGGTGAGGAGATCGACGTGCGTGGCATCGATATTTATTCGTTCCGAGATGACAAAATCTCGGTCAAAGACAGCTACTGGAAGGCAATCCGTTAGAAGCCAATGAGCGTACTACCAATCGTTATCGCACCCGACCGGCGCCTGAAATTCCGCTGCAAACCCGTAGACGCCGTCGATGACGGCGTTCGGGCACAGCTCGCCGATATGTTGGCAACCATGTATGACGCGCCTGGCATCGGCCTCGCCGCCCCCCAAGTCGGCGATGAGCGGCGCTTGATCGTGATTGATGTCGCGCGAGACGATGATCCGCCAGAACCCATGCAAATCGTCAACCCAAAAATCCTCTGGGAGTCAGACAAAAAGTGCATCATGAACGAAGGCTGTCTGTCGATCCCGGATGTTTATTACGACGTAAAACGCCCGGAACAGGTGCGCGTCAAATATCTGGACGAGACTGGCACCAAACAGGAAGTTGAAGCGGACGGCCTGCTCGCCCGCTGCCTGCAGCATGAGATCGACCACCTTGACGGGGTTCTGTTCATCGACCATATCTCATCACTAAAGCGCAACATGGCGCTGTCGAAAGCGAAAAAGCTGAAAGCCAGCGAGGCGCGCAACCGCCCCGTTAAGGGCTGATCTAGTGACCGCGCTCCGCCTCGCTTTTATGGGCACGCCCGATTTCTCAGTGTCGGCACTTGCAGCGCTGCTGGAAGCGAGGCACGACGTGGCGGTGGTCTACAGCCAGCCGCCGCGCCCTTCTGGCCGCGGCCAAAAGCTGAAGCCGTCCCCGGTTCAAGCGTTTGCGGAAACCAAGGGCATAAAGGTACGCACGCCAAAGTCCCTGCGAAATGCGGATGCGCAAGCCGCATTTGCAGAGCTCAATCTCGATGCAGCAGTGGTCGTCGCCTACGGATTGATCCTGCCGGAACCCATTCTGGCTGCACCCCGGTTGGGTTGCGTCAATATCCACGCCTCATTATTGCCGCGCTGGCGGGGGGCCGCGCCGATCCAGCGGGCGATCATGGCAGGGGATGAGCAAGCTGGCGTGGTCACCATGCTGATGGACATAGGCCTCGACACCGGCCCGATGCTTATGACTGAACGAACGCCGGTCACATCTGCAACAACTGGCGGCGACCTGCATGATGCATTGTCTGATATCGGCGCGCGGTTAATCGTGCCAACGCTGGCCGGGTTGGATACCGGCGCACTAAGGCCAGTCGCACAGCCGGAAGACGGCATCACCTATGCCAGTAAGCTTGTACGGGCCGATGGTCTGCTGGACTGGCGGCGGCCTGCTGCGGAGCTGGAGCGCACAATCCGCGCCCTCTCACCACAACCTCGCGCCTGGTTTCCCCATGAAGCTGCAACGATTAAAACTGGTGCAGCTAGCATTGAGACTGCGGTAGGCAACCCCGGCACCGTTCTAGATGACCAGCTATTGATCGCCTGTGGCGACGGCGCGCTACGGCTGACAATGGTCCAGCGTCCCGGCAAGGACATGACGGACGCGGACGCCTTCCTGCGAGGATTTAGCATGCCCAAAGGCACCGTTCTGCCTGTTGGCGATTAGCGCGACATGCCCCGATATCGCATAACCGTTGAATATGACGGCGGTGGGTTTGTTGGCTGGCAACGGCAAGCAACTGGCATGTCTGTCCAGCAAGCACTGGAAGAGGCTGTTCTTAAATTATCCGGCGAAACCGTAAGGGTGTGGGGTGCTGGGCGCACGGATTCAGGCGTTCATGCCTTGGCCCAAGTAGCGCATTTTGATTTAGAAGTGCCACAGCCGCTCAAGGCCATCAAAGATGCTTTGAACTTCCACGTTCGCCCAAACCCTGTCGCTGTGATCCATGCCGAGGAAGCAAAACCCGATTTCGACGCCCGTTTTTCCGCGATCCAACGCACATACCGCTACCGTATCTTAAACCGCAGCGCGCCGGCGATCCTGGACATGGGTAAAGTCTGGTTCGTCAGGCATCCGCTGGATATCTCGCCGATGCAGGATGCGGCGTGCCGTTTGGTCGGGCACCACGATTTCTCAAGCTTTCGTGCGATCAAATGCCAGGCGAATTCACCTGAGCGAACACTGGATTTGCTGCGCGTTTCGCAGCATGGCGACGAAATATGGGTTGAGGCCGAAGCGCGGTCATTCCTGCACAATCAGATCAGGATCATCACCGGCACCCTCGCCCGCGTCGGCGACGGCGCATGGACGCCAGACGATGTATCCACAGCTTTGGCAGCACGGCACAGGGCCGCCGCAGGACCAACCGCCCCGCCAGACGGCCTGTACCTTACCAGCGTCGGATATCCTCACGACGCCTAACGGTCACTAATGATCTTTACCGTGGTTCCGGCCTTCAAAGGTTGGGTCCCGGATACGCCGTTCAGAAGCATGAAGCGCTCAACTGCTAACTTTTTCACAGCCATTCGGTTCGCGATCCTAGAAACCGTATCTCCAGACCGCACCCGATATATCCGGATGCGCAGCGGGCCAAGATCACGCTTCTCCCGCGCGGTCAAATGGCGAAAAGAATAGGTCGTGCGGCGGAAATCATCCCGCAGTCGGCTAGTCATGTTTGGCGGCGATAGGAATTGCAGCCTGAACGTGCTACCGTCTTCTCCGCGTATTGCAAGCAGGCGAAAATCCATAGTCTTGCCATTAATAGTGCCGCGGGTTGTGGCCGTGCCCGCTTCAAGACCGTTCACCTTAATTGCCTCAAAATCGGACAACCGGGCAGACTTCGCCCAGGTCTGGCGAACATAATCCGCCATCGACCCGCCATAGTTTTTCGGCCCGCCATCAAAGAAAATAACCGAACCGCCTGGTCCGAATGCTGTAACATTTTGTGAAGAATTGAATAGCGTGAAGCTGTCTGGCACTTCGTAGCGGATGTTCAGCTTCTCATGGGTGAACACCCCATCGCGGGCATAGCCTTGGTCGGGCGAGTCGCCCCAGATCATGCCGTCAATCTTGGAGAAATATACATCCCGGGCTTGAATTGGGTTCTGCACCCGCACCTTTGACGCAAGGCCACGCGCACGCGCAACACGCTCCTGTGTCAGCGGATGCGTATCAAGGTATGAGGAACCACGCGGGGTCTGCCCACGCAGCTTTGCCATAAGGTTCTTCTCCTGGTTCAGCTTTGCCAAAAAGCTGGACATGCCGTATGGATCAAAACCAACGCGGCCGGTGTATCGCACACCCAGCGTATCCGCCTCATATTCCTGCCCACGGCTATATGAGGCCACGTAGCCCTGCGCGCCAATACCAGCGAGTTGACCTGCTGCGCGCCCAACCTGAGCCCCACCAAGGACTGCACCAAGGATTTGCGCACCAACAATACCCACTGTCGCAAGCGTCCCTTGAGCGGACCGTTGTGCGCCGTGGCGGGCCGTGACATGGCCAATTTCATGGCCGATAACCGCAGCCAATTGCGCTTCGTTTTCCGCTAAGGAAAGCAGGCCACGCGTGACATACACATAGCCACCGGGCAGGGCGAAAGCGTTAGTGACTTCACTATCAAGCAGCGTGAATGTCCATTTGATATTCGGCAGTTCCGAGCTTGCAGCAAGCACCTTGCCGAGCGATTTCACGTAATTTTGCAGTTCCGGGTGATTGTAAGCGCCCCCAAACTGCTGAAGGATTTTGGGGTGGTTTTCATCCCCAATGCGCTTCTCATCCGCCTGGGACATGAACACGACATCTTCACCGCCCGTCGCCGGATTGTTGGAACAGCCTGCTACCAGAGCCCCTATCGCAATGGCGAACAGTGCAGCAGCCATACGGCGGCGTAATGAAGAGGTTTCTATCTTCATGGGTCTAGCGCCTCTATCTGCTACGAACAGGTAATATCTAGCATGGGACCGTTTCGCCATACCAACCAATCTCTGACCAGCAATTTTCGTTCCACCAAAGCCTCAAACCCAGACCGGCTTTGGCGAGTTGCCGAGCCGCCGCCTTAGTTGCGCTAAGTGCGAAATCCTGGTGCCAATCTTTGGCGAAATTAAGGTAACGCTCACGCCACCTACCACCGCTTTCGAGCGGAACGCCTTCGACCAGTACAAATCCACGCGCTTGAATAGGCTTAATGGCAGCCCGTATTTGGTAGGTGCCAATTCGCCAAAGTCCGCGTTATGCCTGCCGCGCCCCAGCTTCAGCATCAGGTAGCATTTGGAGACGGTCCGCGCCGCCGAGTAGACAGGCTCCGATGCGTGCGAAGCCTTCCTGAGGCATCCGCTGCAGCGGCCAAACGCCGGACTTCTGAATGTAGGCGCCAGCTGGAATGCGTTTCCAACGGTCAGGCGCTTCGGTCGATGCTTCAAGCCATACATCCTGGCCAATGGGCCTTTCGATCACCTGTGCAAGTTCGGCAGCTTCAATTTGGTCTGCCGCTGAACGCCCGTCATAATTATCCACTTTCGGTGCCAACAGCCGTCGAGCAGGATGGTCCGCCCGTCCGCCAATTTTAGCGGTACCGGATCTTCGGCAGCGCTCACCCGGATATACTCAGCAGTCGCCAGAAAGGGTAATCCAAATAGAATGGGCAGCATGGCTAGCGAGAGGCGCATGCAATCGTATATACCTTTGCTAATCCACTTTGAGAGTATATTTCGCCAATGCGCTCTTCCCGCCATCTCCGCGCTGAATTATTCGCCCCCTTTGATGCGAATAATTCTGGCTATCTTAGCGTTGGGAATGGCCACCACCTGTGGTGGGAAGAATCCGGCGCTCCGGATGGCATACCGGTTGTGTTCCTGCATGGCGGGCCCGGTGCTGGGTGCGCACCAGCCTATCGACGCTTCTTCGACCCGCAATCTTACCGCGTCATCCTGTTTGATCAACGCGGCAGTGGTCGCTCTAAGCCCTACGCTTCAACTGACAATAACGACACTCAAAGCCTGATTGAGGATATCGAAGCGCTCCGTGAGCATTTGGGCGTTAAGTGCTGGTTGGTGTTTGGCGGCTCTTGGGGCTCAACCCTGGCCCTTGCCTATGGCGAGGCACACCCGGACTGCTGCCTGGGATTCATACTGCGCGGCATCTTCCTGGGCGGCGGCAATGAAGTTGAGTGGTTCTTGGGCGGCATGGGCCTTGTATTCCCAGAGGCCCATCGCCAGTTCGCGGAACATATTCCTGCCGCAGAACGCAGTGACTTGCTCTCCGCATATATCCGCCGTTTGAACAGTACTGACCGCCAAACTGCATTGAGCGCCGCTCGCATTTGGAGCCGCTATGAGTCCATGTGCTCTTCGCTGCGCCCATCTGACTTGCCAACCTTCAACGATGGTGAAGGGCTGTTAGCGATCGCGAGGATCGAAGCACATTATTTCGTGAACCGGCTGTTCCTGGAAGATGATCAATTGATCCGGGACATTGATGCAATCCGCCATCTGCCCTGCACAATTGTGCAAGGACGCTATGACATGATTTGCCCAAGCGTCAGCGCCGAGCGGCTGGCCCGCGCCTGGCCAGGCAGCCACTACGATGTTGTGGATGACGCAGGCCATTCTGCTATGGAGCCTGGCATCCGCGCCGCCCTGGTCCGGGCGACAGAAGCATTCAAAACACGCGTCAGTATCGCTGCATGAATGCGCCGCAGCAGCCGCGCCTGCCAAACGGCCAAATCATTTACGCCATCGATGATCTGCATGGCCGTTCGGACGTGCTTTAGCCCATGCTCATCCGCATTCAGGAATACGCAACCAACCATCTGGCCGGACAGCGCATGATTGTATACCGAGGCGATTATGTGGACCGAGGCCATAACATGCGGGGCGTAATCGAACGCCTGATCGAAGGCCCGCCGGATGGTTTCGAGCAGGTCTGCTTGATGGGTAATCACGAATCCTGGTTGTTGGACTTTTTGGATAGCGCCCATGCGGCTGCGGGCTGATTCATGAATGGCGGTGTCGCTACTTTGGCCAGCAATTGGGTGCCGTTCAGCCACGGCGGTAACCGCATGGATCGACTGGAAGACGCCCGCGCGGCCTTCGCCGAAACGCTGCCGCCAGAGCATTTTTTATTCCTGGATGGCCTCCGTTGTCTCTGGCGGTCAGGTGATTACGTGTTCGTCCCTGCAGGTGCGTGGCTCTCGGCGATCAGGACCCGGAAGACATGATCTGGATCAGGGATGAATTCCTTGAACCATAAGCGGATTTCGGCGCTGTGATTGTGCACGGCCACACCATCCGCGATTTCCCAGAGGAACGCGCGCACCGAATCGGCATCGATACTGGCGCTTTCGCAACTGGGTGCCTGACGTATCTGTGCCTGGATGGCGAGAAGCGCGACTTTTTCCGGACTTAGCACTTCGTCCTCTAATCAACCAGCTGCCGGACCTCGCCTGCTAGAAATTGTATCATCTCCGCATGCGCCGCTTTCTCACGGCTGCTAAGCGAGAGCACGACTTCATCAATGCCAGCTTCCCCATATGCGCAGATTGTGTCCGCCATATCCTGGGCTGCACCCTTCAGGCTGGTATGGTCGTCCGCTGCACGGCTGGACGCCTTCATGCGCATCCCGACAGGCAGGCTGATCGAAATATGGAGATCAGCGACATTTCGGCCAGCGGCGTCCATCATTTCCCCAAGTTCCACCATAGCCTCACGGATTTGGCCGGGTGTTTTGCGAAGCGCATGCCAACCATCACCGAACCGTACAGTCCGTCTGAGCGCTGCCTTACTGCCGCCGCCGACTAAGATCGGCGGATAGGGTTTCTGTTTTGGCTTCGGAGAGAATTTCTGGCTAGAATAGGCGTAGAATGGCCCTGAATATTCTGGCATTTCCTGGGTCCATAGTGCCTGAAGCGCGCCAAGTAGATCATCCGTACGGCGCCCACGCGTTTTGAAATCCACGCCCAGATTTTCGAACTCATCCTCGGTCATCGCAACGCCGACGCCTAGGCTAACGCGCCCGTTGGAGAGGTGGTCCAATGTCGCCACCGTTTTACCAAGCCGCGGCGGATCATGCCACGGCAGCACCAACACGGACGTGCCAAGCCGCACTTTTGACGTCACGGCTGCAACTGCGGTCAAGATCGTCAAGGGTTCGAAATATGGCAGGTTATCTAACCGTTCAGCGATGTATGCTGAATGGAACAGATGCTCACTCGCCCAGACGCTGTCGAAGCCTTGTTGTTCCGCCATTGCCGCCAATTCAACTAGCTCATGAACGTTCTCAAAGCCTTGGTTGCTTGGAATGCTGTAACCGACCTTCATGGGTTTCTTCCTCAAACGACGCTAGCGAATATAGATTATGGGACAGGCATGGTTGCAGCGAAAAGGGAGGGGGAGGCGGTCGGCTAGCCGCTTAACCGCATCAGCCAGGGCCGGATAAAGGCGGAACCATTCGTATTCTGGATAGCGGCGATCAAGATATTCCATCACTGTGACGAATGCGATATCTGCGAGCGTGAAGGTATCACCCACGTAGAAGCCCGTTGGCGGAACATGTGCTGCCAAATCCCGTATACCGTCCTCAATCTTTCGCGCTTGTCGATTCATCCAGGCCTGGCTTTGTTTCTCCGCATCCCGCATCCGCTCAAAAACATGGAGCACGAAGGCGTCACACACACCGTCTGCGACGACCTCAAAACGGCGGGCGATAAGGCGCATATCAAGATTATCAGGATAGAGCGGCAGATTCGGATATTTGGCCTCCAGCCATTCCAGAATGTAGTCCCTTTCGAACACGGCCTCGCCGTCATCCAGGATAAGAACAGGCAGCTTTTCCAGGGGATTATGCTCCGGACTCGTCGTATCCGCGTTCCACGCCACCTCGGTCATGAGTTCGAATTAAACGCCTTTTTCAGCAAGCGTAACCCGTGCTTTGCGGGCGTAGGGGCTGGGCGTCGCACTAAGAAGTTTCATCATTCTGTGCGCCTATGCTTTCACCAAACCATCACGTAATTCCCGGCGGAGGATTTTGCCAGATGCAGATTTTGGAATGGCGTCGAGGAAGGTTACCTGGCGGATATGCTTGTAGTTGGCAAGGCGTTCAGCGGCATGAGCCATCACGGCTTCGGGGGTCAGAGATTGGCCCGCCGCTTGAACGATGAATGCAGCCGGCAATTCCCCCGCCTCATCATCTGGCACGCCAATAACTGCGGCATCCGCGATGCCGGGGTGGGAGAGCAAGACATCCTCAAGCTCTGCCGGTGCCACCTGGAAGCCTTTGTATTTGATCAGCTCTTTCAGCCGGTCGCGAATATACAAATAGCCATCCGCGTCAAAAGACGCGAGATCGCCTGTCTTTAGCCAGCCATCACTGTCCAGCGTCGCTGCGGTGGCTTCAGGATTATTCAGATAGCCCAGCATAACTTGCGCGCCCTGCACCCAAAGCTCACCTTCTTCATCAATCCCTTTATCGGTGCCCGTTTCGGGATCGACAATCCGCGAACGCGTGCCCGGCAGCGATAGCCCGACGGCACCTGCCCGCACTGTCTGCAACGACATCAAATGCGACGCGGGGCTAAGTTCCGTCATGCCATAGCCTTGCAGCACTTCCACATTCAGCCGGTTGGCGCAGGCTGCAGCAGCATCCTCCCCCAAAGGGGCGGCAGCGGAAAAGACGCTGGTAAGCTTGCTCATATCAAATTCATCGACGAGCGGATGTTGCGACAACGCAATCGCGACCGGGGGGGCCACAAACATCCGCGGCGCGGCGTGGTCCTGCGTTAAGCGCAGGAACAACTCTAAATCAAACCGGGGCATCGTGATGATTAATCCGCCTGCCGCCAGATATGGATTCAGCAACGCATTCAGGCCGTAGATATGGAAGAACGGCAGGAACACCACCGTCGGCTCTCCAGGCACAATCTGAAAAACCTCTAGTATCTGATCAATATTGGTAGACATGCTTCTATGCGTCAGGATCACGCCTTTGGGGAGGCCCGTGGTGCCGGATGAATAGGGCAATGCCGACGGGTGCGTATCCAGGTCAACCTGCACTTGGCTCTCTAGTGGGTCTCCCATCATGGCGTTTAATGGAAACACATCACCGCCGCATTCACCGCCCATCAGGATGATCGTCTCAACATTTGATTCTGCAGCCGCTGCCCGCGCGACGTCCAAGCAAGCCGGTGCAGTGATGAGCACCGTGGCACCTGCATCCTGAAGCTGATGCTTGGCCTCATAGACCGTATAGGACGGATTGACCGGTGTCACCGTGCCGCCCGCCCATGTCACGCCATGAAACGCGACGCAGTAGTCCGGCATATTCGGCGCCATGATCGCGACTGTAACGCCAGCGCCCAGCCCGTGCGCTGTCAGGCCGCCCGCCAATCGCTTCACCTGGTCCATCAGCTCAGCACCCGTAAGGGATGCGCCCGTCACGCCGTCGACGAGGCAGACCGCATCTATCCGGCCCTCCAGCCCCGCAAAGACACGCTCTGTGATCGTCAACGTGCTCGGCGTGATGTCGCCATAGGTGCTTTCAAATACCGCCATGCTTTTATCCTATTGCTTTCGCGGGCTGGCAGAATGGTGACCCATGCTGATAACATAGGCAATCTGATCTTTCAGTCGGGCTTCTCCCGCAGGGCGTGATTATGCAATGCTTGAGAGGGACAAGTTTGACTCAAGCCCGCAGGTTCAGAAGGAACGCCCGATGGCCCGTCACCTGGATAAGCAAGAACTCGCCGCCGGCCTCCCGGAGATTCTGAAATCGCCGAAAGACAGGGGCCCAATTGAATCGATCACAGTGCGCCCTGCTTCCGAGCAACGACGCACCGTCAATAGTGTCGCGATCAGCCTGGCAGGCGGGGTAGAGGGCGATCACTGGGCGCAAGGCTGCTGGAAATCCACAGACGCAGGTAAACCACACCCCGACGTGCAGATCTGCATGATGAATTCCCGCTGCATAGACCTGATCGCCGGTGATAAAGACAATTGGGCACCTGCGGGCGATAATCTGTTCATCGATATGGACTTAACACCAGAAAACCTGCCGCCGGGAACCCGTATCGCAATGGGCACAGCCATCCTGGAAATCACCGACACTGCGCACAAAGGCTGCGCCAAGTTCATTGAACGCTACGGACGCGACGCCTGCGTCTTCGTCAATGTTGGCGACGGCGATCGCTATAAACTCCGCGGCATTTATGGCCGCGTCGTTCAGGACGGCGTCTTATCAGTCGGCGATTTGGCGACTAAAGTTTAGGCTAAAAATTCCAATCTATTTGCGCGGCCATTCGCCTTTGAACGGCTGTTTCAAAGCGCGCTCGACTAATTCCAGACGATCCTGGCCGTAGAACATGTCCCCATCCACAAAATATGTGGGCGAGCCGAACACGCTGCGGGCGATCGCTTCGTCTGTGTTGGCTTTATATACGGCGGCGACTGCTGCGACTTCAGCCGACTGGAACAGCGGGTCGGCTGCGATGCCGACATCATTGCAAATGGCAGTGAGGGTTGGCCGGTTAGCCAAGTCCGCGTCGTCGCACCAATGCGCCTCCAACATGCGATGGGCCAGGGCGTCCACATCAAGCTTTTGGTCTTGGGCCGCGATCAGCATACCGTTCGCTAGGGTCGGATCATTGTGATGATATGTGGGAATGCCGTTCATCACAGGCGCATCCCGATATTCAGCCCACCGATCAATCTCCCGACCGAAATAATATGCGCGGTGATTGGGCGGGCGGTTGCGTGTATCGCTGGAACCAACGCCAGGAATGCCGATCCGCAAATCATAGGGCCTGTGAACGATCGTGCGCCTCGCTGCTTTTGCAATATCCATAAACTGCTGCGAGCCCAAATAGGCAAACGCGGAATGGGCGGAATAGAAATACTCAATCACGCCCATAGTTGATGCGTCCTTCATTGATTTGCCAGCGACATTATCCCAAGCCAGAGTGCGAGGCTATCGAAGCGGAGAAGAAAGCTTATGAGCGACGATTTATGGCTGGTAACGCCATCTGGCCAACGGGGCGATGGTGCGTGGGTTGACGATGTGTTGGTCGAGCGCGCTGCTGAATCCGGGCTTGAATGGCGCTATTCTGAGGCTGGAAACTTCCCACGCGAACGCATTGAGGTAATCCGAGACAAACCACACACCGAAATCGAACGCCTTTATTATCGGCGCGGATGGACGGATGGACTTCCCATTGTTCTGCCAACCCACGCCCGCGTCAAAGCCATGCTGCGCCGCGCCCGCATATCCGCCGACAAAATGCTCGGCGAGGCGGAACCGTTGTTTGGCCGGGCGACAGCAGAAAAAGCAGCCGCAAATGCCGTTATGGCTGGGTGTGACGCCGTTCATTTCCCGTTTGTGATAGCCGCGCTCGAATCCGTACTGGAGCCAACTTTCAATCTGCGCGGCGTGCAGACAACCGATGAAAATGTGGCACCACTGCTCCTGCTATCCGGTCCTGATCTAGAAAAGGTGGACCTGTTCGGCGGCGTTGGTGCGCTTGGGCCCGGATGGTGGGGCAATATGGTGATCGGGCGCGCGCTCCGCCTTGCGATGCAGAACCTTGGCGGCGGATGGCCCGGTGCCACGACACTAGCGGGCCTTGGTCAACCCGGCCGTCTTTGGCTTGTATTGCCGGAGAATCAGACAGCTTCCCCCTGGCCAAGCTTACGGGAGCGCGAAGGTTACGCCGCGGACGAAACACTGATGCTCACACTGCGTGCGGAAGCAACGGTGACAGTAACGGGGCGTATTGATGACCTGGGCAATGTCATGCGCTCCTCCCTATCCGCATTCAGCCGCCTGCATGGGGGCCATTGCGCTGTCGCCATTGCGCCGTTTGTAGCGAATGCACTGGATAGCGATGGATGGAGCGAAGCCGATATCCGCCAGCGCCTCTGGGAACTGTCGCGGGCAGATGCCGACGACTACGCCCAAAGCTGGATCAGGGCAGAGCTAAAGCCGCGGACAGGTGTTGCAGAATGGGCGGCAGCCACGTTGGCCAGAGGCGGACAACCGCCCGCTGTTGAAAGCCCAGACCATATCGTACTCGTCGTGGCCGGCGCAGACGCCGCAATCCCGCAACACGCTTATTTTCCAACCTGGGGTTTTCCCGAAGCCAGGATCGAAAGGCGTGTGAAGCGGATTGATTGAGTGGTTTTGTTAATTGGCGGGGCAGTCAGATGTCCGACGCGCCATCCCACAAGCATCCCCCTCTTCCTGTTCCCTCTCCTCCCTATGGTGGGCAAGAGGACTCTCACGTAGGCAACCTCATTTCTGTTTGAACCCTCGCCTCCATAGGGGCGAGAGGGCAGGGTGAGGGGGAAGCCTGCGAAAAGCCCTAGAACTCGCCCGCCTGCACTTCCAAAACGAAAAACCCCCGCCGCCATTTCCGACAACGGGGGCTGATCAGGTCGCCGAAGCGCTCTGGCTTAGTGCGCCAAAATCGCCAGCAGCAGCAAGGCCACGATGTTCGTGATCTTAATCATCGGGTTAACGGCTGGGCCAGCAGTATCCTTATATGGATCGCCGACGGTATCGCCCGTCACAGCTGCTTTATGGGCTTCTGAACCCTTGCCGCCGTGGTTGCCGTCTTCAATGTACTTCTTGGCATTGTCCCAGGCACCGCCGCCAGCCGTCATGCTTATAGCAACATAAAGGCCCGTGACGATCACGCCGAGGAGCATTGCGCCAAGCGCTGCGAAACCGGCTGACTTGCCCGCGATCGCGTAGATCACGAAGTACAGCAAGATCGGTGCCAGAACCGGCAGCAGCGAAGGAATAATCATTTCCTTAATCGCGGCTTTGGTCAGCAAATCAACGCACTTGTCATACTGCGGACGGCCAGTGCCTTCCATAATGCCAGGGATTTCCCGGAACTGACGGCGCACTTCCTCAACAACGGACCCGGCCGCGCGGCCAACGGCCGTCATGGACATAGCGCCGAATAGGAAGGGCAGCAGACCGCCGAAGAAGAGGCCAACCACGACATATGGATTGTTCAGGGAGAAGTTCGGCTGAACGCCTTCGAAGAACGAATACGTCGCAGCATTAGCCGCAAAGTATTCCAGATCAGCCGTATAAGCGCCGAACAGGATCAATGCGCCAAGGCCAGCAGAACCGATGGCATAGCCCTTGGTGACAGCCTTCGTCGTGTTGCCGACAGCGTCGAGCGCATCCGTGGTTTTACGGACGTCATCGGGCAGTTCCGCCATTTCGGCAATGCCGCCAGCGTTATCCGTAACCGGGCCGTAAGCGTCGAGGGCGACAACCATGCCAGCCAAAGCCAACATGGCGGTGACAGCAATGGCGATGCCGAAGATACCTGCGATCATAAACGTCAGCACAATGGCGACGCAAATGACCAAAGCCGGACCAGCCGTCGCCTCCATCGAGACCGCCAGGCCCTGGATGACGTTGGTGCCGTGGCCGGTGGTGGATGCCTGGGCCACACTACGAACCGGGCGATATTCGGTGCCGGTGTAGTACTCTGTGATCCAGATGATCAGGCCGGTAACAACGACGCCGATCACAGCACATGCGAACAAGCCGCCGCCAGTGAATGTCGCGCCGTTCGCCGTGAAGGCCTTACCAAGACCAAGGATCCAGGCCGTAACGATGAAGATGAACAGCAAGGCCAAGATCGACGAGACGATGAAGCCTTTATACAGCGCGCCCATGATGTTGTTGGACTTGCCGAGCTTCACGAAGTAGGTGCCAATAATCGAAGCGATAATCGATACGCCGCCAATCATCAGCGGATATATCAGCATTGGCGCTTCGTTGGCGGTGCCGCCAAAGAAGATCAGGCCAAGCACCATCGTAGCAACAACCGAAACAGCATAGGTCTCAAATAAATCAGCGGCCATACCGGCGCAATCGCCGACATTGTCGCCAACGTTATCAGCGATAACGGCGGGGTTGCGGGGATCATCTTCCGGGATGCCGGCTTCGACTTTACCCACCAAGTCAGCGCCAACATCTGCGCCTTTGGTGAAGATACCGCCCCCGAGACGGGCGAAAATGGAGATGAGGGATGCGCCGAAGCCCAAGGCAACAAGCGGATCAATCAGCTCACGGCCTTCCGAACCCATGCTCTGCAAGAGGCCGTAGTAACCGGCAACGCCAAGCAGCGCCAAGCCTGCAACGAGCATGCCCGTTACAGCGCCAGATTTGAACGCGATGTCCAGGCCTTTTTCGAGACTTGTCCGCGCCGCTTCTGCCGTCCGCACGTTAGCGCGCACTGAAACGATCATGCCGATATAGCCTGCAGCACCCGAAAGCGCAGCACCAATGGCGAAGCCGAGTGCAGATTTGGCACCAAGCAGGATGAAAGTCAGTACGAAAATGACTGCACCAACGATGCCAATGGCCATATATTGGCGCTTCAAATAGGCGGCTGCGCCTTCTTGAATGGCTTTTGCGATTTCTTGCATACGAGCGTTGCCGGCGTCTGCTGCCAGGACAGCCCGTCCAGTAAAGACGCCGTACGCCACAGCGGCCAAGCCGCAGAGCAACACTATTGTATAGGCCAGGGTCATCGGTAAAGGCCCCTCCGATTGATTTGTTTTCAGGTCACACAAAACGCGCCGCGATTCCCCCGTTACTGGGCCTCGCAGCGCAAGTGACACGGGCTATGCCAGAACCGGCGCTGCTGCGCAAGTTTGCTGCACTGCGACAAAGGTGTGCCCTGGGGATGTGCGCCGGCCTTAACCAACCGTCATCGAAAGCAGCCAATGCTATTAAGCCGTTCGCTTATTCGAACAGTAGTTTGGATCCAGCGCAATTTCCACCGCACGCTAGCGTTGCTAACCAAGAAAGGCTTTGGTTATGGCACAGGAAAAGCGCAGAATCGCGGGGCATCGCGCTGAAGACAAAACTGGCCGGCACCGGGTTCTATGCGGCAATCCGGGCAGTGAGTTCAGCCCTGTTTCTTTTCTAAACGGCGCATTGGTAGTCGCCGGCATTATTTCGCTGGTCTACTTAGCAGGAGGCCTTAGCCATCCAAATACAGTAAAAGGATGCGGGCTCAATTAATCCAGCATATGATTGTATAGATTTGTGCCATGGAGAGGAAGTTTCAGGCGGTTTTCTCGAACCTATTGGCCAGGCGTCGCATGTCTTTCATTTTG
>CBFIAF010000048.1:0-17232 GCA_965660545.1 Alphaproteobacteria bacterium
GCCAAAACAGCCTCCTATCCGAAAGCTATCTTGGATCATATCATACCGTCGTTGTGAATCCCTTTTGTCTACAAAACCTAGGCGATCAGTTTCTTCACGTACATTGGCAGGGCAAAGGCGGCGCGGTGAACTTCAGGCGTATAGTAATGCGTTTCAAACCCTGCGGCGGCGTATCTGGATTCCAAGGTGGCCAGATCAACAGTCCGTGCACCGGCATTATTGCTGGCCCAACCAAGAGCCATCATGCCGAACGCATATGTCGGCACGGTGATCAAATAGGCGCTGCCGTCGTTGAAAAGGCTGCGGAAATGGGTGACAGAATCGACCAATTCCTGGCCTTGTAAGAACGGCACGCCATTCTGCGTCACCAATATGCCACAAGGTTTCAAACAGCGCTTGCAATCGGCATAGAATGATTTTGAGAACAGCACTTCGCCGGGGCCCTGGGGGTCTGTTGAATCAATCATGATCACGTCGAAGCGCTGATCTGTCTCTGCCGCAAACTTGGCACCGTCACCGATAATCAAATTCGCGCGTTGATCATCAAACGCGCCATCGCTGATCTCCGGCATATGCGCCCTTGAGATATCAACAACGCCGCCATCCAGTTCGACCATCGTGACCTGCTCGATGGACGGGTGCTTTAATGCCTCATTGAGCAGGCCGCCATCACCGCCGCCAATAATCAGCGCCGTTTTCGGCGATCCGTGAGCGAACAAGGGCGTGTGAGCCATCATCTCGTGATAAACGAACTCATCGCCAAGCGTCGTCTGCACTACATTGTCCAGCGCCAGCACTTTGCCGAGGTGGGCATTGGCAAAGATTTTCGCGTCCTGAAATTCCGTCCGCCCTTCAAACAGGATCTCATCCATTTTGAGCTGCTGCGCCAAGTCGGCGTGCAAAATCTCCGTGAACCAGTTCTGGGTCATCGTTCCCACCAATCTGCCAATACGTGGCGAATTTAGACCTGCAGCCCTCGGCGGCTTTCAATGACCTGAATGGCGGTCGGTTTGAAGGCACGCTTAAGCACTGGGATCGAATTATAGGGATCGCATTCCCCGCACATGAAAACGTCGAGGGCAGCAAAGCCCTTTTCCGGCCATGTATGAATGGTGATGTGCGATTCCGCCAGAATAACAACGCCAGAGACGCCGCCATTTGGCTCGAAGTGATGCAGATCTGAATTCAGGATAGTGGCACCACCAGCCAGCGCTGCTTCTTTCAGCGCTGTCTCAATTACTGCTAGATCATCCAGGTTTTCGGCACCTGAAAGGTCTATCAGCAAATGCGTGCCAGCAAAAGACATCCCGTCTTTTTGGACAAAAAAATCCCGCTGTTCCAGCTCAGTGTCATGGTTGATCTCGACCATGTCGGCCGCGACAAGCTGGGGATGAAAACGCTCGGAAGGCTGAACAGCGGACGCTGAGTCTTGCGACCCCTCGTACCCCGCAACCACAGCCAGCTCTGCGAAAGGGCGATCGTTGAGCATCGCTGCCTCCGTAAAACCGGGTAGGGGGGTCTCGTAAAGGCGCGCGTTGTGCTTGAATAATCCCGCCGTTGCAAGCAAAAACTTAGGCTTGATTGGCAAAAAGTAAAATTCCGCGACCTTGCAACGCGGGTTAAGCCTGCATGAGCAGCCTTGCGCCAGAATGCGGCATGCGGTCCTGCTTTGGCATATCGATCGCTTGGATCGCTTTAAACCCGCGGCTTTCTTAGATTTTCCGGGCAGACGTATTATCTGCTCACACATGTAAAGAAACACCACTGAACCTGGCATCTGACGCCATCGCTTTAAAGGCATCAAGCAGCAACGCGCCAACAATCTCTCCCCGCGCCGCCTCAGCCGTCCAGATAGCATGCAGATAGTAGGAATTTGGATCAGACTTTGCATCGAACAGGGCCTGGAGGTCACTCAAGGCTTCTGTTGTGGCGACCATAGCGATACTTGGCTGCAAGCTGAAATCAGGTGCTAGGTATGTGATGGCCGCGCCTAAATCACTGGTCTTAGCCGCCGCGATTACGGAATTTCGCCAAGAGAGGCATTCGTTCCGGCTGCAATCGCTGAAGCCAAAACCGTTGCAGCCTCAAGCGCGCCTGTAGCCTCTGCCAGCAGGTGCTCGTAAATACCGCGCCGGCTGCAAGGGCGGCGACTTCGAGCAGGGGCGCATCGCTGGGTTCGGTTAGTCTGAGATCGATGCTTGGTTGGGTGCTCATAACCACGGTTCATAGTGTGCGTTTCCATTAACGGCAATCACAGAATAGGTGCGCCAATGTCTTTGGTTTGTTTGACACAACGCCCCCACTCGTATGTCGAGCAGCAGTAGTATTGTGATCGGCGCGGTTGGGGCCCCGACGAACGCTGGCGTTGCGTTGAACGATGTTGGCCAAGTGTGCGGCAAGCCCGGCGCTCCGATATGCCAAGCCGCTTCAATACATGATCAATAGAACGCCAGCGACGGGACCTGCCGCTGGATGCGCTCGTCGCTGCGACGCTGATTCTGTATCCGAGATATCTAGACCCCTACACGAACACGCTTTGCGAGGCGGAACAGGTTCTTGGTCGCTTTGCTGAGGGATGGCGGACCCGCTGCGGGGGTGTCAGCTCTGGCATCGCGCTGCAGCGGCTGTCAAACGCACGCTTTGCCCCTTGCGCAGACGGTTCTAATCTCTCTCATAATGGTATTAAGGAGATTATTTATGGCACGACGCATTGTTGATATTTCTGCACCGCTTGAGGCAGGCATTAAAAGCGACCCGGAGGGCCTCAATCCAAGTATTGAATACCTGAACCATCAGGATACCAGGGAGCGCGTTGTTAGCTTCTTTCCGGGCATGTCCGTAGATGATTTGCCTGATGGCGAGGGCTGGGCGCTCGAAAAAGTCCAGATGTCGACCCACAATGGCACGCATCTGGATGCGCCCTACCACTTCCATTCCACGATGAACCATGCGCTGAAGTCCGGTGGCGAGCCTGCATGGACGATTGATGAGGTGCCGTTGGACTGGTGCTACCGTCCGGGCGTCAAGCTTGATTTCCGGCGCTTTGAGAACGGCTATGTTGCAACGGCCGCTGATGTGCAAGCAGAGCTAAAGCGCATCGGCCATGACCTACAGCCACTGGACATCGTCATCGTGAATACGGCCGCAGGTGCGCGGTATGGCCAAGATGACTATACCGATACCGGCTGCGGCATGGGGCGAGACGCGACGCTCTTGCTGGTACAACAGGGTGTGCGGGTCACTGGCACCGATGGCTGGAGTTGGGACGCGCCGTTTTCAGCCACCGCGCAAAAATACGCAGATACGCCGGACCCTAGCATTGTCTGGGAAGGGCACCGCGTTGGTCGCGACATTGGCTATTGTCACATTGAAAAGCTACATAATTTGGAGGACCTGCCGGCGACAGGGTTCGAGGTGTCGTGTTTTCCGGTGAAGATAAAAGCGGCCTCCGCTGGATGGTGCCGGGCAGTCGCAATTTTCGACGTTTGAGAACGCATAAAATAGGTACAAAAAATCTGGGGCGGCGGTCTGCTGACCGTCGCCCCAGCTCCACTGTATTCAGTGAAGTCTACTTCTTGACGTAATAGAGCATCAGCTGATTATCCGCGCGCTGCGCCAGCTCGATTTTGCTCGAAACGCCCCATGCCAAGCCTTGCTGATGCAGGGGAATATAGGCTATTTCGGCCGTGGTGATTTTGTAGGCTTGCTCGATCAGGTCTAAGCGTGCACCTGGATCATTCTCGACAAGAACTTTAGCGGACAATACATCGACCGCTGGGTTGCAATAGCCGCCCAGGTTAAATGCTCCGCCTTTGCCTTTGTCATCCCGGCAGCCGTGCAGGTTGGTCAACACGTTCCAGGAATCGAAGGAACCGGGGGTCCAGCCAAGCAGGTAGAACGAGGTGTCGTATCCGCCGGACGCCAGCACTTTAGCGAAGTATTGAGCCTTCGGTTGAGCGTTCAGGTTAATCTTGACACCGATGCGCGCCAGCATGGCGACGGACGCCTGGCAAATAGCTTCATCGTTAACGTAGCGATCATTTGGGCAATCCATGCCGACTTCGAAGCCGTTCGGGTAGCCTGCTTCAGCCAGAAGCTTCTTGGCACCCTCGGGATCATAGTCGTGGCGCTTGAAGCCTTCTGCTTTCGCAAACATAAACGGCGAGATCATGATAGCGGAGGGGGTGGAGAGGTTCCGCATCACTTTCTTTTTGATGGCTTCAATATCAATTGCTTTGTAGAACGCCTCACGGACACGGACGTCCTTGAATGGGTTCTTGCCTTTGACGTTCGAATAAACCAGCGCCTCACGGCGCTGATCGAATCCTAGGAAGATTGTGCGGAGTTCCGGGCCGATCAGCGCTTTGGTGGCTGCATTAGCATCAACGCGCTTAATGTCCTGCACAGGAACAGGATAGACCAAGTCCATCTCACCAGAGAGTAGGGCTGCAACTCGGGTTGCATCAGACCCTATGGTTGAGAATTCAACCACATCAGCATTGCCTGGCTTGTTTGCTGCGTCCCACCAGCTGGTGTTGGCTTTCATCACGGTTTTGACGCCGGCTTCATGGCTTTCGATAATGTAAGCGCCAGTGCCGTTCGCCCGAAGCGAAATTGGGGTGGCACTCTTGTCTGATGCGGAGGTGACGCGGACGGAATCGTTTGCTTCTGCCCATTCCTTGTCGATGATGCTCCAAGTCGCCCATTCATAGTGCAGGATTGGATTGGGTGAGGACAGCACTACATCCAAAGTGTGATCGTCGACTTTGACGAACTTTGCGTCCGCAGGGATACGGGTTTTCAGGTCGGAGCCTTCAGCCCGCACGCGATTTGCAGAAAAAACAACATCATCCGCCGTGAAATCATTGCCATTGTGGAATTTCACACCCTTGCGCAGCGTGAACCGCCAACGCGTCGGTTCTACTACTTCCCAGCTCGTCGCGAGCGCCGGCAAGATTTTCAGGTCCGGGCCACGCCGGATCAAACCTTCATAAACATTGCTCAACATGCCGAGCGAGAAGGTTTCATTCAGTGAATATGGATCCAAGGATTTGAAGGAACCCTGGAAGGCGAACTTGAAGTTAGTCTCCGCAGCAGCCGGTGTCGCAAGCAATCCAGCCGTGATGGCTGCGCCCAATAAGCTTTGTCGCAATGACATCTGATAAGTCTCCCTTTGTTATGCGCCAGCGCCGTGGGGCTAGCGATTGAGAGGAAGTGTATGCCTGTTTTTGCTTTGCGTATATGCGGTTTTAGGGCGAGGCGGTGGCTAAACCTTAGGCACAGTCTGCCCACGACGGCGGCAACCGGCTACCATGGTGTTCTCAATCAGGCAGGCGATGGTCATTGGCCCAACGCCGCCGGGAACTGGGGTGATCGCGCTTGCCAGTTCAGAGGCCTCAGCATAGGCAACATCACCGACAAGGCGGCTTTTTCCATCAGGTTTAGGTACGCGATTAATGCCGACATCAATCACGACGGCACCTGGCTTAATCCAGTCTCCGCGAATCATTTCTGGCCGACCAACGGCCGCCACCAGAATGTCTGCTTTCCGGCAGCGCTCACGTAAGTCCGCAGTGCGGGAATGGGCGATGGTCACCGTGGCGCTTCCGGCCAGCAGCATCGCGGCCATGGGTTTGCCGACAATGTTCGAGCGTCCGACGATCACGGCCTCCTTGCCCAAAATTTTGGTCACGTCCCGTATCATCCGCATGCAGCCGGTTGGCGTGCAGGGTGCCAATGCTGGCTCACCTGCCCACAAACGCCCGACATTCACCGGATGGAAGCCGTCCACATCTTTATTAGGGTTGATCGCGTTCAGGACAAGTTCGGAATTGATGTGGTTGGGCAAAGGCAGCTGCACCAAAATGCCGTCCACCAACTCATCTGAATTGAGATTTTCGATCAATGCCAGCAGGTCTGCTTCGGCGACTGTTTCGGGCAGTTTGTGCTCGAATGATTGCATGCCCGCACCTTTAGTGGCTTTGCCTTTATTGCGCACATAGACCGCGCTCGCCGGATCTTCACCAACGAGAACAACGGCCAGCCCGGGCTGAAAATAGAGGCTGGACACGGCTTGTCCAACCCGTTCGCGCAAGGCGGCTGCGGTGGCTTTACCATCGATGATGCGGGCGTTTGTCATTGCGCGTCCTCAATCCAAGCAGTGATTCGGGCCGAAAGGTCGTCCGGCTCGCCTTCAAGCGCAAGTGTTTTTGAGCGCGCTTTAGCGCCGCTGGCAAAAGATATAATACGCTTCGCCAGCCCGAGGGATTTGGCGACATGGGCGATGGCAGCTTTATTTGCGGTCCTATCAACCGGCGGTGCGGCAATGCGAATTTTCAAGCGTGTTAGGCCAGCAGTGTATAGCTCGACTTGGCCAAGGGCAGTTTTGCCAGCACCCGGTGCTACGCGGATATCCAGCAGAAGGCCGGAATTGGCGACGCGCCAGGGCGTCATGCCGTCAGTTCATTTGAATAATTTTAGCGGCCACATTACTCAGCACGCCCTGCAGGAAGAAAATCAGCAGGATCAATAGGATTGGAGAGATGTCGATCCCACCAAGGTCCGGCAGGACCCGGCGGATGGGCCTAAGGGCCGGTTCTGTTACCCGGTGCAGGAAATACCCGATTGTCGAAACAAACTGGTTGCTGGTGTTCACGATGTTAAACGCGACCAGCCAGCTTAACACAGCAGAGATGATCAGTGCATAGATGAAGAGCTGGAGAGCGATCTGAATCACCTGAAGCAGCGGTAATAGCACGATTTCCATGGGCGGAGAACCTTCTGGCTAGTGGATGAGCCGGAAGCTAACGGTGGTGAGGCGCTTAAGCAAGTAAACGGAAGCCTGCGGATACCACGCGACGATTTACCCAGTCCTAACCGGGCACCTTGCGGTTTCACGCAGGCGCGAAACGCGCTATGCGAGAGAAGAAAAACAACTGTACCGGCGCAGACATACCCTGCCATGACTTATTCTAATTCCCACCCCTCCCTGCTGCCAACAGGCTTAGCGGATGTCCTACCGCCAGCGGCTGCGGCTCAGGCTTCTGCGTCTCAACGCGCAATGGCCGTGTTCCAGCGGGAAGGCTACGAGCATGCTGAACCGCCGATGCTGGAGTTCGAGGATAGTTTCCTCGCCGGTGCTGGGGATGCGCTTACCCGTGAAACCTTCCGCATGATGGACCCGCAATCCCAGCGCATGCTGGCGCTCCGGTCCGACATGACCCCCCAAATGGCCCGGCTGGCCTCCACCCGTTTGGCCGCAGCGCCGCGCCCTTTGCGGCTTTGCTATGCTGGTTCAGTGCTGCGGGTTTCGGGCGGTAGCAGCGCGCGAGACCGGCAATTGCGCCAGGCCGGTGCAGAGCTTTTTGGCTCGCGCGCGGCAGAAGCAGATGCAGAAATCGTGCTGTTAGCCGTTGCGGCTCTCTCTGCGATTGGCATCAACAATATCAGCGTTGACTTGAATGTGCCGCGGATGGCGGGCGATTTGACGGCTGGCCTCGGCCTCTCGTCCGCCGCTAAAGCTTCGTTGATGATCGCGTTAGACCGCAAAGACACGGCGGAGATGCACCGTCTGGCACCTGCCGCCGCAGATATGCTGATCGCGCTTACAAAAATTGGTGGTCCCGCTGAAGAAGCATTTAAAGCGTCGCAAGCGATTGCTTTGCCAGATGCAGCGTCGGAACGGTTGACGCGACTGGCGGAAATCACGGCGCTAATCCGTGCGGACGCCCCCGACCTCGACTTGACTATCGACTTTGTTGAACACCGCGGCTTTGACTATCACACTGGCGTTGCGTTCTCCCTGTTTGCTGCTGGTCATGACCGCGAGCTTGGCCATGGCGGTCGCTACCGCGCACCAGCGCTCGATAGGGACAATGGCGAACCCGCTGTTGGTTTCTCTTTGTTCATGGATGCCGTCGAAGCGGCAGCGCCCAAGCCAGAATCATCGGTTCGGGTCTACACGCCGGCTGTTATGAGTGCTGCGGACCGACAGAAGGTTCAAGCGCTTGGTTATGTAACCGTCCGGGCACTTGGCCCTGATGCGGACCCTGCCGCCACAGCAACGGCTTTGAACTGTGATGCCTTTTGGCGTGGTGACGACGTTATTTTCCTGAAGGATGAGTAGATCATGGCAAGCGTCGTAGTTGTCGGCTCCCAATGGGGCGATGAAGGCAAAGGCAAGATTGTTGATTGGCTTGCGGACCGTGCGGAGCTCGTTATTCGCTTCCAAGGAGGCCATAATGCCGGACATACTATCAAGACCGGCGACACCACTTATAAACTCAGCCTGCTGCCGTCTGGCGTGACGCGCGGAACGCTTTCGGTTATCGGCAATGGTGTCGTGATCGACCCATGGGCGCTCTTTGAAGAAATTGAGCGCGTGCGGGCGCAAGGCCTCACGATCACGCCGGAAGTACTTCGAATTGCCGAGAACGCAACTATTATTCTTCCGTTTTACGCGGAATTAGATCGGGCGCGGGAGCTTGCGCGCGGCAAGGATGCTATCGGCACGACGGGCCGTGGTATCGGCATCGCTTACGAAGACAAAGTCGCCCGCCGTGCTGTTCGGGTTGTGGATCTGGCGGAGCGGGAAACGCTTGAGGGTAAGGTTGCGGCATTGCTGCACCATCACAACGCTTTGTTGCGTGGCCACGGCCAGGATGAAATCAGCGACGAGGGCATGATTGAGACGCTTCTTGCTGTCGGTGAGAAGTTAGCGCCCTTCGTCGAAGCGACGTGGGATCGGGTCGAAAGTGCTGCCCGCAAAGGCACACGCATGCTGTTTGAGGGTGCGCAGGGGGCGTTATTGGATGTTGATCACGGCACGTATCCGTTCGTGACTTCATCGAACACGGTCGCTGGCGCTGCGGCTGTGGGTTCCGGGCTGGGGCCGCGATCCGTCGGCTACGTTTTGGGCATCACTAAAGCTTATACAACGCGGGTTGGTTCCGGCCCATTCCCAACGGAACTGCTTGACGATGTCGGCAAGGGCCTTGGTGAGCGGGGCCGTGAATTTGGCACCGTAACTAGCCGTCCCCGCCGCTGCGGCTGGTTTGATGCTGTATTGGTGCGCCAGACGGTTCGCACAGGCGGGATTGCTGGATTGGCGCTGACAAAGCTCGATGTCCTAGATGGCATGGAGGAAGTGAAAATCTGCATTGGCTACGAAGACGCGGACGGCAATACCTATGACCATCTGCCAGCGTCCATGCGCCTGCAGGAGGCTGTGCGGCCAATCTATGAAACCATGGAGGGCTGGTCCTGCACCACGCAAGGTGGGCGCAGCTGGGTCGATCTACCAGCGGCAGCGATTAAGTATGTTCGCCGGATTGAAGAGTTGGTGGGCGCACCAGTAGCCCTGCTCTCCACCAGCCCAGACCGGGATGATACGATCATGGTGCACGATCCATTCTCTGACTGATCAGGAGCATCCATCATGGCCGCGAATACAGGACAAACTGGGCCGGATAACGTTTGGCTCGCAACCCATACGGAAGCGGTGATTGAGCCTGATCTGCCTATCATTGATACGCACCATCATCTTTGGTTCCGCAATGGATACCTATATTTGTTGCCAGAATTGGCGGCTGATATGGCGAGCGGCCATATCGTTGTAGCGACCGTTTATGCTGAATGTCATTCTATGTATCGTTCGGCTGGGCCAGTAGCAGAGCGCTCCCTCGGCGAGACCGAATTTGTGGCCGGAATTGCGGCTATGAGCGACAGCGGCACCTTCGGCCCCTCGCGAGCTTGCGCCGCAATGTTCGGCAATGTGGACATGATGCTGGGCGATGCGGTTGCGCCATTATTGGAGCAGCATATCGCGCTATCTGGGGGTCGCTTTAAGGGTGTTCGTTATTCCACAGGCTGGGACCCGGCACCCGAAATCCACAATGTCGCCCCGGCGGCGAATATGTTGGCGGACCCACGTGTCCGGGAAGCCGTGACTGTGCTTGATCGTATGGGTCTTTCGCTCGACCTCTGGCTCTACCATCCGCAATTGGATGAAGTTACGGCCCTCGCGGCAGCATTCCCGAATCTGACGATCATCCTAAACCATGTTGGCAGTCCGATCCTTGGCGGCCCGTACCGGGATAAATTGGATGAAGTCCGCCGCGATTGGGAGGCTGCTATCCGGCGGGTGGCTGAATGCCCGAATGTGTTCGTAAAGCTGGGCGCGGTGCCGATGCGCCGGACCGGCGACAAGAGCAATCCACCCGGATCAGAGGAAGTCGCGGCAGCCTGGCGGCCCTATATCGAGCCGTGCATCGAGTCCTTTGGTGCTGAACGTAGCATGTTCGAATCCAATTTCCCGGTGCAGAAGAGTTGGACCAGCTATCAAGTCACGTGGAACGCTTTCAAGCGCATTGCTTCCGGTGCCAGCGACACGGAGAAATCATCCCTTTTCGCAGGTACAGCCGCTGCTGCATATCGGATGGATGTGCTCTAAGGATTGGCCCTAGACGTTGCCGACCGGGTCTTTTGGCAGGTGCGTCGGTAGCCCAAGCGCATCTTCCAGCAGTTTCCCGTAAGCCAGGGCCATGTCCTCCCTGCGTTGTGGCGCGATGATCTGCACACTCACAGGCAAGCCTGCCTTCGTGAAGCCAGCTGGGATCGCCAGGATGGGGTTTGAAAGCGGCACGGTACCCCAACATTGGTGGAACCAGCGCGGTGGGTTGGAACCCGCCCATTCGTCCACATTAGCCCCGCCACGCAAGTCCTTGGCGAACGGGACCACGCCGACAGTCGGGGTGACGAGCGCGTCGAAATCCTCAAAGAACGTGGCCATGCGGGTGTAGAGATCAGCCCGCCAGCGCTGCGCTTCCGCCAATTGCTCAATCGTCATTTTGCGTGCAGCGTCGACGAGGATGCCGTGCACGGGCTCGATCTTGTCACGGTTGGCGTCTGCAAACTCGGCGCGCTCTGTGAGGTAGTTGAAGCTGATTAGGCGTTGGAACAGAACATCAATCTGGCCAAAGCCCGGGCATGTCTCTTCAACTGCCGCCCCCATGCTTGAAAATTTCTGGAGCGCGGCGCGGGCAATGGCTTCGATTTCAGGGTCGACGCCGCCCAGGCCTAAGTCTGTAGCGAATGCGATGCGCTTTGGTGGGCGGGCCTCCCGGACGGCCTGCTGAAATTGGCCCGGGATTTCCTGTTGGGTCAGCGGGTCGTTCGGGGCATGGGCTGCCATCGCATCTAGGAAGAGCGCCACGTCGCCAACGCTTCTAGCCATCGGGCCCTGCACAGAGAGAGGGCTAAATCCGCGCTTGGATGGCGCACGGGGCACGCGGCCAGGGCTGGGGCGAATGCCGACCACACCACAGAACGCGGCAGGAATGCGCAAGCTGCCGCCTACGTCTGAGCCATGAGCAAGCCAGACCTCGCCAGCTCCGACGGCTGCCGCCGCCCCGCCGGATGATCCGCCAGAGGTGCGATTATGGGCATATGGTGTCGCCGTAGCGCCGAACACGCGATTATCAGACACAGGCAACATGCCAAATTCTGGCGAGTTCGACTTACCGATGACCGTAGCGCCACGGCTTTCCAGCAGTGTCACCAATGGATCAGACTTTGTTGCAATATTGTCCTTGAAAAGCGGGCAGCCATAAGTCGTATGGAGGCCTTTTACATCAATCAAATCTTTGATGGCGATGGGGAGGCCTGCCAGGTTTGCCGGGTGATCGCTTGGCTTAAAACCCGCCGCCTCGTGCTTTTGCGCAGCATCCCGGGCTTGATCCAGCGCCAAAATCGGGAGGGCGTTTAAAGCAGGCTCAACGGCCTCTATACGGGCTGCTGCGGCTTCCACAAGTTCAGACGGCTTAACGTCACCTTTGCGGAGTGCGGCGACTGCATCGACCGCTGAAAGGGTGATCAATTCGGTGCTCGTCACAGCGAGTTCCCCCTGAGTTTATAGCCTTGCGAACAATTTACCATAAAGTGGATTGGACATCGTCCGCCACCCCTAGTAAAACCGGCCCGTACGCGCCAGTTCAACCTGTCAAAAGGCCTGGTAAAAGCGGGGCCTCTAATCAGGCTTCGCTGCTGGGCTAATTTTTGTTCAGGCGCGCTTCAAAAAGACAGCGCCGGGGAGGCGATATATGGCCGATATGATCGTGGCCGATCAGCTTGTGAAATCGTTTGGTGCGAAACGCGCCGTGGATGATGTATCACTACAAGTTAGGCGAGGCGAGGTTCTGGGCTTTCTAGGCCCCAACGGTGCCGGTAAATCAACGACCATGAAGATGCTGACAGGCTTTTTAAAGCCGACGTCAGGTCGCGCGGAAATCATGGGCTTCGATGTGGCGGTTGATCCGATGTCAGCCCGTCGCCGCCTTGGCTATCTGCCAGAAGGTGCGCCGCTCTACCCGGACATGACGCCGTGGAGTCTGCTGCACTTCTGTGGGCGGACTCGTGGCATTTCTGGCTCGGAGCTTCGCCGAAAGGTTTATGCGTCCATCGCGCGGACCAATCTGGAAAGCGTTGTGGCTCAGCCGATTGAAACGCTCTCCAAAGGCTTTAAGCGCCGTGTGGGTTTGGCCCAGGCGCTGCTGCATGACCCTGATGTATTGATCCTGGATGAACCAACGGACGGCCTGGACCCGAACCAAAAACACGAAGTCCGTGAGCTTATTCGTGAGATTGCGTCCGAAAAGGCGATCATTATCTCCACCCATATTCTGGAGGAGGTCGACGCGATCTGCAGCCGTGCGGTCATCATCGCAGATGGCAAGGTGATTGCGGATGGTGCGCCCGTCGAATTGGCCCAGCGGTCTGAAATATTCAATGCTGTCGCTGTAATGCTGTCAAAAGACGTGGCTGAGCGCGCCCGTGCAGCACTTCAGCCGCTGGACGCTGTGAAGGATATTCGCGCCGTGTCCCAGGCTGATGGTCAGGCAAAGCTCATCGTCGCTCCGAAAGAAGGTGCCATGATCTTGAACACCATTGCTGGTGCGCTGGCGGATGCCGGTGTGGATGTGATTTCGGTAAGGCCGGAAGCCTCGGCACTCGAGGATCTCTTCCGCCATCTGACGCTGAAAGGGGAGGCGGCCTGATGGGTACCTTGATTACCGTCGCCCGGCGCGAATTCGCCGGATACTTCGCTACGCCCGTTGCTGCGATCTTCCTGATCATTTTCCTGGCTTTGGCTAGCGCGTTCACGTTCTTCGTGGGCTATTTCCTGGAACGCCAGAACGCAGACCTGCAAGCATTCTTCATGTTCCATCCGTGGCTCTATCTGTTCATGGCGCCGGCGCTTTCCATGCGCCTATGGGCTGAAGAGCGTCGCCAGGGCACGATTGAACTGTTCCTGACCCTGCCAATTCCCGTTTGGGCGGCTGTGCTGGGCAAGTTCTTTGCCGCGTGGCTATTCCTTGGTTTGGCACTCGCGTTAACGTTTCCTATTTGGATAACGGTCAATGTGCTTGGTGAGCCAGATAATGGGGTCATCCTCGCAAGCTATTTGGGCTCATTCTTGATGGCTGGCGGGTACGTGGCTATCGGTTCTTGCCTCTCCGCAGCGACGAAGAACCAGGTGATCGCCTTCGTGGTTACAGTCACGGTTTGCTTCCTGATGACAGCCGGTGGTGCCGGGTTTGTAACAGACCTGATCAGCGAATTTATGTCTGACGATGCACTGAAGACCGTGGCCGGGCTTTCGGTCTTGCCGCATTTCAACCAGATCGTCAAAGGTGTGATTGACGCCAGGGACGTTGTGTATTTTGTGGCTCTGATGACGGCCTGGCTGCTGGCGACTATGGTCGTCATAGATTCTAAGAAGGCGGGATAAGGCAAATGGCTATGGGTAAAAAAACCAACGGCGCACTTGGCCTTATTTCAATCGTCCTGATCGCGATTGGCTTTGTCGCGACTGTGACGCTGGCTAACAATGCACTGAAGTCCGCGCGGCTGGATTTAACCGAAGAAGGCTTATTTACGTTAAGCGAAGGCACGCTGAACGTGATCGACAAGATCGATGAGCCGATCACGCTCCGTTATTATTTCTCTGGACGTCTGGCCCGTGAAATTCCGCAGATTGGCATCTTGGGTGAGCGCGTCAAAGATATGCTGGAAGAGTTTGCAGCATACAGCAAAGGCAATATCCGACTGCAGATTATTGACCCGCTCCCGTTCACGGATGAGGAAGATCGCGCCGTCGCTGTTGGTTTGCAGGGCGTTCCTGTCGATCAAACTGGCGAGACCGTGTATTTCGGCCTTTTCGGCGTTAACGCGACGGACCACCAACAGGTCATCCCATTCTTCGATGAAAAGCGTGAGCCATTCCTGGAATATGATCTTGCACGGATTGTCTACAATTTGGCTAATCCGAAGAAGTCCAAAGTTGGCATGATTTCGGCGTTGCCCATTGCAGGCTCCCAGTATTCCCGGGGTGCAGAAGGTGCACCGGATGATAGCTTTGTCGTGTGGTCGCAGGCCAAACAGTTCTTTAATGTTTCCGAAATTAGCTCAAGCGTTGATGAGCTGCCAGACGATCTGGACCTTCTGCTGATCGCTCAACCACCAAGCTTGAGTGATGCGACGCTGTACGCGATTGATCAGTTCCTGCTGAACGGCGGCAAAGTCGTCGCCTTCGTCGATCCGCATAGTGAGGCGGACGCCCAGCGCCCGCCGCAACGTGGCGGTGCTCAACGTGTGGACTTCGGTTCAGCCGATAAATTGCAGAAGCTTTTCAATGCCTGGGGCATGGATATCCCTGCGGACAAGCTGGTCGGCGATATTGCGAACGCGCGTAAAGTCCGCGCGCCGAACGCCAGCAAGACCCGTATGCTCGCGATTGAATATCCGCTCTGGATGTCACTGCGCCGCGCTAACGTGAGCGAGACTGACATCACAACCAGCCAGCTTGATCAGTTGCACATCGCATCCCCTGGTCACATCAAGCCCTTTGGCGAATCTGGCGGCTTGATGATTGAACCGCTCATCCAAACTTCCCAGGACAGCGGATTGGTGGACCTAGCTCGCGCCCAGGGCCGGCAGCCGGATATCGTTGGTATCGCCAATGATATTAAGGCTGAAGGTAAGTTCACGCTCGCTGCCCGCTTAACAGGTATCGCACAAACAGCGTTCCCCGATGGTCCACCACGTCCGGCAGTCCTGGACCAGGAGGACGCAAAGGCTGAGGACAAGACGAAAGCACAAGAGAAGTTTGACACCGCCAAGTCCGCGCACAAAGCGAAGGCGGATGCGCCCGTGGGCGTCGTCGTCGTCGCGGATGTGGACATGCTGGCCGATGGACTTTGGGTGACTGTGCAGGACTTGTTCGGCCAACGCGTTGCCGTACCAAATGCCAATAATGGTGCCTTCTTCGCTAACGTTCTTGAAAATCTGACAGGCTCTGCCGATCTGATTGGCCTGCGCAGCCGTGGCGGGTTCCAGCGCCCATTCACGTTGATCAATGATATCCAGCGTGACGCTGAGCGTAAGTTTCGCGCCAAAGAACAGGAACTGCTGCAGGACCTTGAATCCGTTCAGAAGAAGCTCACCAATGTGAAGCGCGCCAGCGATCCATCTGGCAAAACCTCATTGGTGCTAACGGATGAACAACGTGCGGGGATTGATGCCGCGCAGCAACAGATGCTGAAGGTCCGCAAAGAATTGCGCGATGTGCAGTTTGCGCTTCGCAGTGATGTTGAAGCGCTGACGGGCAAGATTAAGGCTGCCAATATCGTTCTTATGCCACTGATCATCGCAATTCTGGCTCTGTTTGGCGCATTCCTGCGCAGCCAGCATCGTCGTGCTTTCCAACGCGAATTCGCGAAAGCGGCCAAAACCAGCGAAGGGAGTGCCGCATGAACGCGCGCTTAGTCCTGATCCTTGCCGTCGTTGTCGCGATCATTGGCGGCGGTGCCTATTACTTTACCCAGGAACGCGAGAGCCTGCAGGCGATGGCATACAAAAAAGGCCCGATGTTTGAAGGCATCGAAGCCAAAATTAACAACGTCGATACCTTCCGGATTGAAAGCCAGGAAGGTGGCATTCTCACGCTTGTCCGTAAGGATGAGCAATGGGTTATTCAGGAGCATTATGGCTACCCTTCGGATAATCTGCGTGTTACCGGCATCCTTAAGCGCATTGCAACGCTGGAAAAGATTGAGCCAAAAACCAAGAAGCCTGAAAACTATAAGCGCCTCAGCGTCGACGATCCGACGGATGAATTTTCGCTTGCGACGCGGATTACATTGCAGGCCGGTGATACAAAGGTTGCAGATTTCGTGGCTGGCCTGAACCGCCCCCCGGCCACTGGCGGTGGCGTATTCTTGCGGAAGTTTGATGAGGCCCAGACGTGGCTGGCTGAAGGCGAATTTAAGCCGAAACGCCGTGTTCTTGATTGGCTGCAGCGCACGATTATCGATATCGACGGACGCCGTATTTCTCGCGCGCTCATTCAGCACCCCGCACTCGACAAAGATGGCAAGCCAATGGGCGATGGCGCTACTGCGGACCTGATCCTGGTCGCTAAAGAGACGCCGGATCAGGAAAGGTATAGCCTTGGCGCTTCCATTCCGGATGGCTATTCACCGAAGCCAGATCATGAGCTTTCAGCAATTGCGCGAATAACGGACTTCCTCATTCTGGAAGATTTAAAACCCGTGGGCGAGATAGATTTAGTCGGCGCATCCACGACCCTTTACGAAACCTATGACGGCATCCGGGTGACCTTCCGATCCAAAGAGCAGTCTGACGGTAAAGTTTGGACGACGATTGATGCTATAGCAGCAGAACGCTGGCAGGGTCTCGATGCCTTTTTGGAAGTTAATAAAGGCAAAGACTCTGAAGCTGGTCGTATAGCTGATGAGTTTCAATCGCCGGAAGCCGTTGCGGCGGAAATCAAGAAAATGTCTGCTGCAACAGATGGCTGGGCCTACCTCCTCACTGACTACAAAGCGAAACGCCTAACCGCCCGCACGCCAGACGTGATTGCAGCGCCTGATCCCAAACAAGGCCAACCGAAGCAGTAGAGGCATGAGCATCGGTTGCTAGATATTTGGCGGCGCTCGGGATGTCTATAGGCTTCGCTGGGGAGGGTGGAGGTAGCCAGAGTCGGCGTGAACAACCGCCCATATCAGCATAATATGCCCCGTAAATATGACTACCATACCCGCGCGCAGCTTATCAGCTTGCTGGAGAATCGCGACCGGGAGCGGAAGCTTGGACTTGTCTGGGAACGGGATGAGATTAAGGTGGATGGAGCACCCCCCCTAAGTTGGTCCAGCT
>CBFIAF010000049.1:0-16399 GCA_965660545.1 Alphaproteobacteria bacterium
AACCACTACCTCAAGACATTCAAATCAGGATTTCACTCTAGGATTTCCCTTTAGGATATCTCTTGAATCCATCTAACGGGGTCATTCACCAGAACCCCTAAATACTCCTGTGAAGACTGCTGAACAGGAGTAAATCCAATGAAGAATGACCAATCAAAACCAGACACCAGAACCCTATGGGGTCTGAAGTCCAAACCTCTAACCAACAAACCTAAAGAGGAAAGAATACTGGACACGGTGAATCGAGTGATTACCAGAATCCAGAATGATGAAAGGAATCGCCTATGACCAAACACCCTTACCAGACATGTTTACGAATGCCTTTGACCCTCAAGTAAGACATGACCACCATCTGTGACCGTTATCGAATTAATGAATCAGATTTGATGAGACGTGCCATCGGGGAGTTTGTCACTCACATCCAACGAAACCCTAATAAGACCTCTCGTCATATGTTTCTCTGAGGTCACACTCGGATATCCCACGGACATAACACCGATAAAAGACCTCTCAGACTCCATGCTGAGAGGTCTTTTTACGTTTGATTAAAAAGGTATGAAAGAAGGTGCCTGAGTGATGTGTCGAGTGGGTCTAAGTCTGCGGTTTACCAAACCCACATCACCTGACATAATTTTTTTGTTGGAAGTTGGGTCGGAGTCAGAACCGTAATGGTTGGTTTTTTTCTTTTTCTTGGAATTATCTGCTTAATCCTCGCACCGTTCACTGGAATAACTGTTGTTGGTGCCGCAGCATTCTTTGTTATTGCCTACGTTCTATGGAAAATGGGGTTTTAGTCAGAACCTCTAGGACCCCAGTGCCCGATAGACACTCGCCCGACCAATCCCCATTTCCTTCGCAATCGCAGACGCACCCATTCCACTATCACGGAGTGCTTTGACCTTCACCACATCCACAGAGAGAATGACTGAGAGTCACCTTGGATTTGTCCAACTCGCCGCTGCCAGGCTCTTGATACGCCATTTGTCAAAATGACTTAGTCACTGTGTTTCTTTGTGAAGTCTTTGATGACGTTAGGGTCGGGATCAATGCCAAGGCCCGGCCCAGTTGGCAAGTGATAAACCCCATCACTGTCTGGGTTTATTAAGTCGCCGTACAAACTGGCTTCCATGTTGCCATAAAGTCGTTCAATAGGGGCCTTTTGGCCGGTATGGGCGGCGACGACGTGTAGCGTCGCGACAAAGCCGGGGCCGAAATAGGGTGAATGCGGCGCGAAGCCGACATTTGCGGCTTCACAGAGGGTGCTAATCTTCCGGGCCTCTGTAACACCGCCGACCTTAGCAACGCTTGGTTGTGCCCAGTCAACGGCACCTGCGCGCAACATTTGCTGAAATTCCCATGCCGTGGAGGCATTTTCCCCAGCCGCAATGTCCATGAGGCCGGAAGAGCGCACTTCTGCTAGACCATCGAAGTTTTCAGGTGGCCACACGGGTTCTTCTAACCAGTGGATGTCGTAGGGTTCGAAGGCGGCGGCCATGCTGCATGCTTCGCTTGGGGTCCAGGGACAGTTTACATCAACCATAATCCGGGGAGCGGTACCGGCACCGTCTCTTGCGGCACCCACGGCTTCCGGCGTCCGTTCGTGTAGCTTGACGTAATTATAGCCTTCCGCGACCGCAGTGGCCGTGCGTTCTTTTACGACTTCCGGTTTCGCGTATCGCATCAGGCTGGCATATGCTGGAATGGTTTGAGACGCCGTGCCGCCAAGGAGTTGCCAGAGCGGTAACCCGGCAGCTTTGCCTGCTATGTCCCAAAGCGCTGTGTCCAGGCCAGAGATCGCGAACATCGATTGGCCGTAGCGCCCAAAATTATGGTTTGTACGCTGGATTTCCTGCATGAGCGGCTGGATCGCGCGCGCATCCTGGCCAATGGCGAAAGGTCCAATCATGGTCTCAAGCGCTGACCGGGCGGACGGAATGGCGTTATGACCAAAGATTTCGCCATACCCAATGATGCCGCAATCCGTCTCCACCTCAATGATCAGGGTGTTCATGTCCGCCCACGCCCGCCCGCCGAAACCGGTAGAAGCAGGGCCACCATGGTCAAAGGGAACAGCGATCCAATGGGTATCGATTCGGGCGATTTTCATGAGCTCAATCCGTTCTTATTTCCATGCCCCAGCTATCAAGCATGGTTCGGATGACTTGTTCGGAGATGTCTTTGGCAATGAAGACGAGGCGGGAGCGATGATCATCTGAGGGCCAGGCTTCCAAGATCGCGGGCGGGTGAAATACATGCTGAACGCCATGAACAGCGACCGGTTGATCAAGCCCATCCACGTTTAGAATGCCTTTGATCCGCAGCATGTCCTGGCCGCGTGCATCAATCAGGCTTTGCAGGAAGCCCACCCAGCTTTCCCAGGGCATAGAAGTTTCACGGTAAAGGCAAAATGCGTGAATGCCGTCATGATGATCGTAGTTATGATGATCGTGGTTATGGTGTTCGTGGTCGTGCGTATGGTCGTGCCCGTGATGATCATGCGCATGATCATGGCTGTGGCCATCATCCTTAGCAGCGGCTTCGTCTGCGTAGGCTTCTTCGTTCAGCCAGCGCTGGACATCAGCCGATTTGGTCTCTGGATCATAGAGACCGGCACCGAACAGGCGGGTGGGTTCGATCTCACCATTGAGCACGCGGAAGCGGTTGGCACCGGGATTGATCTGGCTTAGGCGTTCATCCAGTGCGGAGATCGCGGCGGGATCAGCGATGTCGGTCTTCGTAATAAGCAGTCGGTCAGCAATGGCAGCTTGGCGCACAGATTCTTCATGATTATCCAGTGTTTGGCCGCCTGTTGCAGCATCAACGGTGGCTATCACGGAATCCAAGTGGAAACAGCGCCCGATCAACGGGTCCGCAATCAGTGTGTGGACGATAGAGGCTGGGTCCGCGAGGCCCGTTGTTTCAATCACGACGCGGTCGAACTCAGGCACATCAGCCCTGGCACGGCGGCCAAACAGGTCATGCAAAGTCTCCACCAAGTCCGTTCGCAGGGTGCAGCAGAGGCAGCCAGACTCCATCAAGATAGGTTCTTCACCTGTTGTCTCGACGAGATCATGGTCCAGCCCTACTTCACCAAACTCATTGATGATAACAGCGGCCTTGTCCATGCCTGGATGGTGCAGTAATTTGGAAAGCAGGGTGGTTTTACCACTTCCCAGAAATCCGGTAATTACGGTGATTGGGGTTGTTGCTTCGGGCTCAGACATGGGGGTCCGCTTTCCGGCTATCAATAGGGGGCACTGGAACGCTTTGAAAGCGATCAGCGTGAAGTTGTCTTTGATATGTGGGAGCGTCTGCACCTAGCTCGGTGACGAAGCGCCCAACGTCCGCGTCGCCCTGCAGATAACATTTGACCATGAGGCCATAGCTGCTAGGCGTGGAGTAAACTTCGAACGTCTTGTTGACAGTCTGCACGACGAAGTCTGCGACTTCATAGGCTTTGCCTAATTTATATTTGATCTTGACGAAGATCATCCGCATCGCCGTCGGGCTCCGATTGGTTCCGGTGCGCATACGGCGACCCGATTCCTAGATCTTAATGGAGAATGCGCTGGATCGCCAGCAGCTAGCAGCCCTTAACTGGCGGCAGATTTCCTAGCCGGACGTAGCAGGAAGGCTGGTGTATCGTCATCGGTAAAGGCACTTGGGCCGGGCAGGTTGGAATCATCACGGTGACCACGGCGGCGCGGTTCTGGGTTCGTTGCCCGCTGTGGATTTTGCGCGCCGAGATCATAGGGTTGTGCGCCTGCTTTTTCCCGTGGCTCTGCTTTCTTACGAGAAGGGGCCTTTTTGCGAGACTTCGGCTTCTCACTTCCCGGTTTCTCACCCGGCTCTGCGGCTTCGGTTGGCTGTACACCTTCATCCTCAGCTCCAGCCTTTTTTGAACGTCTAGACCTGCGCGGTGCGCGAGCAGGCTTCTCATCTGCTGCGGCTGGCGTTGCGTCAATTGTGGGCGCTGCCTCAGCTGCAGGTGTTGCCTCGTTCGCCGCATCTGCGGCGGGTTTACTGCGGCGTGTGCGCGTGCGGCGAGGGCGTTCGTCTTTTTCTTCTGCAACAGCCGGTTCAGCTGGCGCTTGTTGGCGTGGCGTGTCAATTTCAAGTAGGGGAATTTCGCGGCCAATTAGCTTTTCGATGCCAGCTAAGAATTTCTCATCATCACTGGTGACGAGCGTGTAGGATTTGCCCAAGCGCCCAGCGCGGCCGGTGCGGCCAATGCGGTGGACGTAATCATCAGCGTGCATTGGCACATCATAATTAAAGACGTGGCTGACTGTAACGATATCCAACCCACGGGCGGCGACATCGCTGGCGACCAGAATAGTAACTTCGCCTTTCTTAAAGCGATCCAGCGTTTCCATCCGTATGAACTGTACCATGTCGCCATGAAGGGCCGCGGCGTTGAAGCCATGGCCGACAAGCGATTTCAGCAGCATATCTACATCGCGTTTGCGATTGCAAAAGATAATGGCGTTGTTGATATCTTCGCCACGCATAATCTTCCGCAGGACGCTTGTTTTCTCGCGCCGGTTGGTCATCACCTTCTTCTGGGCAACGGTTTCGGCCGGGGATGCGGGTGGTGCCACCGAAATTTCTTTCGGGTTCATCAAGAATTTTTCCGCAAGTGTGCGGATTTCCCTGGGCATGGTCGCGGAGAACAGCATGGTCTGCCGGAAAGGCGTCAAACGACCAGCAATCTTTTCGACATCAGGAATGAAGCCCATGTCGAGCATGCGATCGGCTTCATCGATCACCAATATTTTCACATCATTCAGGATGATCTTCCCGCGCTCAATCATGTCAATCAGGCGGCCTGGTGTTGCGATCAAAACGTCGACGCCGCGTTCCAAGGTCTTCATCTGCTCGCTCATGAATTCACCCCCGATTAGGAGGGCGTGGGTGAGCTTCTGGTGCTTGCCATATTTTTCAAAGTTGTCGGCGACCTGCGCGGCCAACTCACGGGTCGGCTCTAAAATGAGTGCACGGGGCATGCGGGCACGGGCCCGGCCACTCGACAGCGCTTCAAGCATTGGCAATGTAAAGGATGCGGTTTTACCGGTGCCGGTCTGGGCGCAGCCCAGAATATCACGGCCCATTAATGCTACAGGAATGGCTTGTTCCTGGATGGGGGTCGGCGTCTCGTAGCCGGATTCAGTCAGGGCGCGAAGGAGTTCATCGCAAAGCCCTAGATCGCTAAATTTCATGCGGTCGGGTCAATCACTTGGATGTTTATGTAGCTGCTGCTTGCCGTATTTTGCAGCTTGCACACAATGTGCGGCGGTGCCAAAGACAGCACCAACAGACAAGCCGTCGTAAAAAGATAGTAATGAAGTAAGAAAATGTCAACTCTAGTACGCCGCGAATGCCCGGTATTGCTGGCTTTCTTCTGTCTTTAACACCGAGGCCGCGCATCACAGTCATTGAGTTCAGGATTTTGAAATGGAAAGAGTTCAATAGCGGTAACGGCCATCGCGGTTTTGAATGCGCCGCCGCCATAGGGTGCAGTGCCGGCCAGATATAATAGCGCGGCACCATCTTTACAGAATGCGGCGGCATATTCCTGCGAAACTACAAATTCAGCGCCATTCGTATCACAAAGCGTCCCATTGTCATGTGGTTGACCGAAACGGAAAATTACCTGGTAGCCGTCTGCCGGTGGCCCGCCCGGTTGTGCTTGAAACGGGATGGCCGGGCCGACATTTGCCCCAGTCATAGCCTCTGCTATCTGGCAGGCTGCGTTTTTGGCTGAGACGTCTTGGTGTTACGCGCCAACATCTACGACATCAATGGCACCGTCTGCACCATATGCAACGTCTCTACCGGCTTCCGCGAAATTAGCACCTGTGTATTCATGACAATTGACGTAGCTCACGCGCTCATTGAGGCCCTGACAGCCCGCAAGCGCGATGATTGCGCCAGCAAAAACAAGGCGGTGGGACATGCGCATCAAGAACTTCTTCGACAAGAGATCTTGGTGTAATCGTGGTTTGCTTTGCTGCAAGATCAAGCGGAAACGTTAGGCGTGGCGCCGGCACCTTGAAGTTCTTTGGAATGGCTGTTCCAATCCCCTGGAGTATATCTAGCTGGGATGGGCAGGAAATGGCTAAGCAAAGATATTGTATTGTTGGAATAGGACACACGCCCTTTGGCAAGAACCCAGGCGTCTCACAGATAGCGCACAATGTGTTGGCAATCCGGGAGGCACTGGAAGATGCCGGGCTAGAGGCGCGTGATCTTGGTGGCGTTTTGACGAAAGCGCCAACATCCACCTTCCCCATGCTGTTCGCACCAAAGGTGGCGGAGGCGTTAAACATCCAACCGGATGTTGTTGGCACACTGGACCAGGCAGGCGGTAGCAATATCGGTCTGATTCAATACGCGATCAGTGCCATAGAGGCTGGCCAGGCTGAGGTCATCGCGATCTCCTATGGCGATAACCCGCGCACGGGCAACCGCGCCAGCTATGCCCGCCCGCGCGGCAGTGAAGGCAGTGTGGCCGGTCTATTCGGCGCACCGTCCAGTTACGCCATGATCGCGCGCCGACATATGCACGAATATGGCACGACCGAGGAGGGCTTAGGCGCTGTCGCTGTCACCCACCGCAAGCATGCCAGCATGAACCCGAACGCACAGTTCCGGGATCCGATTGATATGGACGATTACATGAACTCGCGCTGGGTCGCGAAGCCTTTCCATCTACTGGATTGCTGCCCGGTTTCAGACGGTGGTGCCGCCTATATCATCACGACTGAGGAACGCGCGCGGGATATGAAACAGACGCCAGTGTTCATAAAAGGCATTGGCCAGTCGCATCCGTCCTGGGAGTTCTGGAGGCGGCCGAAGATGACGCTGTCTGGTGCCAAGCGCTCCGGTGAGATGGTGTTTAAAGCGGCGGAAATGAAGCCTGCGGATATGGATTTTTTCCAAATTTATGATTGCTTCACCATCGTCCCGATCATCAGCCTGGAAAACTACGGCTTCGTGAAACCAGGGGAGGGCGGAGATTTCTATCTCGCGGGCGAAACGCAGATCGGCGGCAGCCTACCGACCAATACCTCTGGCGGACTTTTATCTGAAACTGGCATGCCGGGCACCCAATTAGTGATCGAAGCTGTACGGCAATTGCGCGGCCAGTGTGGCGACCGGCAGGTGAAAGATTGCGAGACGGGAATGGTTAGCCAACAAGGCGGGATTATGACGACCCATGCCGCCATGATCCTTTCGAATGTGGGAGCATAAGGCCATGAATTTGGAAGGGTTTAAAGACTTACTACCCGAGATCACAGATGTGAACGCGCCCTACTGGGAAGGCTTGAATGTTGGCGAAGTGCGCCTGCAGACCTGCGGGGCTTGCGGCGCACGCCAGTACACATCCGAAAGCTTCTGTTATTCGTGTGGGTCAACGGATATCGCATGGCAGCCAAGCACAGGTGAGGGTGAAATCTATTCATTTATAGAGGTGCATCAACTCTACAACGCCGCCTTTAAGGATCATCTTCCTTACGTGGTCGCCATAGTGCAGCTAGACGACGGCCCCCGCATTCTGGGTGCCATGCTTGGCTTAGATGGAGAGCCAGAGATTGGCGCTCGCGTGAAGCCTGCGATCAAGCAAGTGGATGATGAACGCGCCGTCCTCACCTTTGAAATTGCTTAACGGAGGCTCGCATGCCCATTGATTTCGACGTCCAGGACCATATCGCAAAAATTACAATCAATCGCCCTGAAGCGTTGAACGCCATGTCACCAGACATGTATAAGGCGCTGTCTGAAAGCTGGGTCGAGGTGCGTGACAATCCTGACATTTGGGTTGCAGTCGTCACCGGAGCTCCGCAACCGAAACGCCCGCCTGAACGCCAGATATTCACAGCTGGGGCTGATTTGAAAGCTATGGGCACTAAACAGCTAGAGCCATGGCAGTTTTGGCAGACACAGCAGGATCAGATATTGAACCGCGGTCTTGAAGTATGGAAACCGGTAGTGGCGGCGGTGAACGGTCTCTGCCTCGCTGGCGGTATGACGCTGTTGCTGGCGACGGACATCCGCATCGCTTCAGAACATACGATGTTTGATCTATCGGAAGTGAAGCGGGGTATATTGCCAGGGAACGGCGGTACGCAACGTACTATCCGACAGCTACCCTATCCGATCGCAATGGAAGTGCTACTGCTCGGTCGCCGCCTTTCCGCCGAGCGTGCGCTGCACTTCGGCCTCATCAATGAAGTCGTGTCGCATGACACGGTGATGGATGTCGCCATGGAACGGGCGGCGGAACTGACAACAATGGCACCGCTGGCCCAACGCGCTATCAAAGAACTGTCCGTCCGCGCGCAGTATATCTCGCTGCAAGATGGATTGCGGTTGGAGGAAAGCATGCAGATGCGGTTGCGACAAACAGAGGATGGCCAAGAGGGGCCAAAGGCATTTGCGGAGAAACGCCCAGCGCAGTGGAAAGGGCGGTAAGGAGGCCGCAGCCGTCCGCCCTCTCCTTGATCCCCCTCGCTCCTATGGAGGGAGAGGGGACCCTCACAGAGGCCGCGCCGGTTTCTTTCAGAACCCTCGCCTCCTAAGGGGGGGCAGGGTGACGGGGGTAGCTTGTGACGAATCAGGCTGAGCTTAATCTCACCCCGACATCGCGTTCGCCGCCTCAGCAGCGTCGTTCAGCCCTACCATACCCTTACAAACAGCCAAGGCCGCTGCTGCGTCGGCGTCAGGCAGTGTCAGCAGCGCCTGCACCATAAACTTAGCGTCTAGCTCGGCTGGCGTCATTGGGCGTTCCAGGCTGCCGACGCCGTGCTCGACGCAGTGTTCAAAGCTTTTGCCGTCCGATTGCTCAACGCGCACGATGGCACCCGCGCGACCAACGTTATCGTTTGGCACGGCCTCGATTTGCCTGCGCACAGCCTTAATTGCGGGATCGGCCACTGCTGCTTCATCTCCTTCAGCGATGCCAGCGGCACCTCGAACCAATGTAGCCGCCGCCCAGTGCTGCAAACTGACTTGGGCAAGCTGGCTATCCGGCGGTGTCGGGCGGTCACAGAGATAGAGGCAGAGCGGATCAACCGACAGGGTCACGCGGGTGATGTTTGCAGCATCGAAACCTGGCTGAGCAATGATCTTCAGACAACCGTCTAAAGCAGGATGGATGACGATGCCGCATGGATAAGGCTTCGCCATATTTGCCAACATTTCCCATCGGTGGCCAAGGCCGTCCGTGGCGTGCGGCAAATGTGCTTTCGTGGCGAAGCTGTCTGCAAAGCCGCTAGCGCCCTCTAATGTTTTCTCTTTCGCAGTGACGCCTTGCTCTGCTAGCAAGGCAGCCAGATATCCGGCCCGCGCAGCCTGGGCCGGTACGAGGCTGGTACACATGCTGCCATGGGTTTGTCTAAATCCGGCGGATTCTGTTGCAGCGAGGCCGAGCGCCATCACTGTTTGGTCTTCCGATAGCCCGCGCATGCGAGCGATTGCAGCCGCTGCCCCAATGGGGCAAGCGATGCCGGTCATATACCAACCAAGTTCTGGCTCAGCTGGCGGCGTCATCAACATGCCTGCCGTTCGGCACGCAATCTCGATCCCGATGGCTAAAGTCGCCAGGAAATCAGGGCCTGTTGTCAGTGTTCGTTCAGCCTCTGCAAGGAGCGGCCCAGCGATTGGCCCGGCTGGATGGATCACAGTCGCCAGATGCGTGTCATCAAAAGCATGGGCGGCGGACGCCTGACAATTCACCATGGCGGCATCAAGCAGGCCTAGAGGATCTTGGCGCCCAATTACCCGTGCTTGCGGTCCACCGCTTAACGCTGCCAACGTTCGAAACGTACGCTCGACCGCATCATGATGAGCGCCGCCAAGCATGCAGCCTGCGATATTCAGAAAAGCACGCTCGGCTTCTTCCTGGACGGTCTGAGGTAGATCATCTGCCTTCGTGCGGCAAACAAACTCCGCAAGTTGACGTGTCGTGCCGGTCAAGGATGCGGGCCCCAAGGGGCGGGGTTCATGAGTTTCACTTCCTGGGACATTACCAATGGGCGGAATTTGGCGGCGAAGTCTTCCATGAATGCACGGCTGGAGAATACGGCCGCCCAATGCGCGCGGCGATCAGCGTCATCATTAAATTTCCAGATGTGGGTAAGCTGATTGATCATGCCCGTGTCGCCCTGGAAGTAACCGACAAGCTTTTTGTCATGCCCGCCAGCTTCTAGCGCCGGGAAGCCGTGCTTTTGATAAAGTTCTGTTGCTTCCGGCATTTTGCCGACATAGAGAGTGTAGGTTCGCATTTCGTAAATCGCCATTAGATGGTCTCCGGTCAGAGGTGTAACTCACGAGCGTAAGTCGATTTTAGTTTGGCGTTAAATATCTATCTGGGCGGATCAGGGTTATTTAAACTGCCAAGGCGAGCCATCGATGTAGATTGTGATGTCGCTCGCCACGAGATCGATATGCCGGTTGCTGACGATTGTGCCGCCATAGATGTCGGCACCACGCCAGCCAATCAAATGATTGTCGCCGAGTGCAATATGCGCCGTATTGCGCCGAAACTTATTTTCCACATGTCCGATATCTCGGGCTGCGGGATTTGTGCCAAGGCCAAGTTCGCCAAGGTTTAAGGCCTGGTCATCCGCCGCATCCAAGATCGTTTGCAGCCTGCGGGCGGCGGACCCGCCAGTTGAGTTGATAAGGCGTCCAGCTTTAAAGGTCATGCGGATAGGGTCTTCCAGCCTGCCAAGCTGTGGCCCACCGCCGTCCAAGTAAACAACTTGGCCGAAGGCATCAGCGACGAATGTGCCGCTTGCTGAGCCTTCTTCTGGCGAAGACATGGCCTCGCCACTGGGGAAGGAGCCGAAGCCCGTGTCATCTTCCGCATGTCCCGTTAGCGGTAGACACGGGCGGCACACACCTACGGTTAGGTCAGTGCCATTGGGCGACGTAACCCGGACTTGCTTGGCGCCAGATATAACCTTAGCCAGCGCATGGGTTGAGGCACGAAGCGCCTTTGGTTCCGCTAGAGCCGCACCGCGGGTAAAATCCTCCAGCGGGGCGTTGTTGATTAGCACTTGGCGTTTGCCAGCGGCGTAAAGCGCCTCGCTCAAATCATCATAGGCGCGGGGGAAACGGATGGTGGTCGCGACGATTGTTAAGTCCGCGCGTTCGAGTGCGGCAATTACAGGAGCGGGGTGGCGGTAGTCCGCCATATCGGCCGGTGATGCGATGATAGTGGCAGTCACCGTTCCTGCACTCGCAGCATCACATGCTGAGGCGAGGGCATCTGTCAATGCCGGGTTTTGATCGGAACTGGATACGATCAGCACATCTTCGCCTGCGCGAACGTTATCACTGGCAAGGTTCCATGCGGCCCGTCTGAGCTCATGGAATGGGAATGCGACAGAGATGATCTAGCCTCCGCTACCATCGGGTCTGAGGACCGATGGTAGCGGGACGAAGCCTTGGGCGTCTAGGAAAACAAGCGCGCCGTGGTCTAGGTCATTAGCATAGTCGCCAGCAGAGATTTTGACGTTATCGCCGCTGCTGATATATGAGTCCTTCATGGTCAGCCTATGGAATTAGGGTGTATCGCCTTCCTCGAAGCCACGGATGCGATCGTAGCCGAACGTGCCTTGGAACACGTAAGCGTCATGGCCATGGTCACCTCTAAGGACATTATGGCCAGCACCGCCTTCTAGCCGGTCATCACTATTGCCACCACGAAGAATGTCCCGCCTGTCACCGCCGGAAAGATCATCATCGCCGCGCTGGCCGTAAACGCGGTCGTTTCCAACACCACCACCCAGAACATCCCGGTGAGACCCGCCGTAAAGGTAATCTTCGCCGTACCCGCCATAGAGATCAACTTTTCCATAATAGCTATACAGCTTGTCGCCGTCAGCGCCGCCATAGAGTGTATCGTCTCCATTGCCGCCATCCAGATAGTCATCGTTGCCTCGACCATAGAGAGTATCATTGCCATCACCGCCACTGAGGAGGTCCCGGTCCTAGGTTGCCAATAACTGTGTCGTTACCGTCACCACCGCCTTTGCGATCATAGCTCAGGAGCACATCATCCTGGATGACCTCGACGCCTGTATTTGCCTTGATGACATCGCTCAATATATGGAAGCCAATGCCTTGGGCGATATCTGGCAATGCGTTGTTCTCGCTCGAATATTTTTCGCCTGCTCGGCCCCGGTCAAACTGGTCTGCAATGACGACGTGGAATAATTCACTGACGAGGCCATCGCCGAAGCGACCTTCGGCCAAGCCGCCAACCCAGGCGTCAATCAGATCAACACCGCCGTAAGCTTCTTCAAGCCAGGCTGCGATATCTGGATTAGATGAGATTTCGGCGAAGCTTGCTTTGCGGTCTAGCCCAAACGCTTCCTGCATGTCGTTGGAGCTCTGCACGCTGTACTCCCAGCCGCGCGGAATGTTGAGGGACGCAAGGTCAAACCCGCCAGCTCCTGGTTGCCCGAATAGAAAGGAGCGAACGTCCTCAACCAGCATTGGGTCATATACTTGCGATTTAACGTCGGTTAAACCACGAAGGATTGGGTCAACATCGGTTTCAGCGAACGCCCGGGATGAAAACAGGCTCGCGGCAAATCTAATGCATCCGCCGCATTGTTGCCATTCTCTGCAAGCCGGTAGATAGTGGGTGATAGTAGCGTGTACCCAAAGCGAAATGCGGCGGTTGAGAATTTGACGCTGACAGTTGGATTCACATCTGCATCGAAGCCAGCATAGTCGCCAAGCGGACCTTCACCCAAAATATTGGGCAAGAATTCATCATAGGTAGTTTTTTGGATTTTAGTTTCGACCATCCAGCGTGCCAAAGTATAAAGCGCTTCGTCACCCAGATCATGATCACGCTCTGTGAGCTCATCCACGATGCGATTGTTCTCACGGGCAAAGATAGTGAGGGGCCTTGTGAGGCCCACATTCTCGCCGGACCGAACTCGCCGCCCATATATTGACCGGCACTGTCTTTTGGCATGAAGCCATCATCATCGAGCAGCATTCTACCGCTTTCGCCAAGGGTAGCGCCATGCTGGTCTTCGCTGGAGCCACAGACTATGGATGCGTCTAGGTAAGAAGTTATCTCATTTTCGTGCGCGCGTTCATCGCCAGTGTCGGTTAAGTTTAGACGGTGAAAGCCTATTGTAGCTCCACTGGTTCCGAGCGGATCAAAGTCCGGATCGCTATTAGGAACTGTAATCGGTGCTGCTCCTTCGCCCTCTCCGGTTAAGTCTAGATCGTGGTCGACGAACTCGCTCCAGAACTAGAGCATGTCGCTGAAACCTTCATCGGTCGCAGTTTGTTCTGCCTGGTGATTAACAACATTTAAGATTGCGCGTGGATCTGGCCAGCCGCCGCCAGCAAGCCTGCCATAGGCGTCCGCATCTGCACCTGTTAGCCGAATTTCGAGCGCGTTAGTTTTCCCCAGTTTTCGTCAGTGCGATGGTGCGCTCGGCACCACCAATCGCATGCCAAGCTCCATATATTTCAATCATACTCGGAAGTCCCCAAACGAAAATAGCTTTGGGGCTAGGAAACCTTTTCGAAGCGTTAAATGCGACCGGGAAGAAAGCTTAGCGCTTTAGGGCTTTGTTAGCTTCCCACCTTCAGCGGTGACACGAGCCCCTTGAGGCAAGTGATGACGCTAAGCGCTGTATTTTTGCCCGTGCGCGGGTTTTCTTCAGATGGCACGTTGGCGATTTCCAGCGTAAAGCGGCAGCTATCAGCTTCGACTTCAATGCGATGCATATTGCGGTCAACATCCGGATCAGCCCAGATTTGCAGCTTGGTTTCGTCTGCGCCGATCCCGGCAAGCGCTAGTGCTGCGGCAACGTTCACATTCGCCGGAAAGCCAATGGCACCCTCCCTGGCGGAGCCTTCGAACACCAGTTTTGCGACGTTAAGCCCGTCGACTGAGATATTATTGTTGACCAGATGTGGAGCACCTTCCAGCCCGTTCGGCGGCTTACGCGTAATCATCGTGACGGAATCAATGATGCCTTCCGCTGCTGCGCGCACAGCATCCAGGCCGAGCAGGGCACCGGTTGGGGCGATAATGCGCGCACCGGTTTCCTGGGCGCGATCAACCAGATGCATGCGCGGTAGGATCTGTCCGACGCTTGTCGGCACGAAAATGCGGCCAGCTTCAATCGCAGGCAGCGCTATTTCATTAAACACGGCGGCGGGTAAGCCTTCGACTACAATATCGCACTCCGACAATTCGCCGAGGCCAACAATCGGAACTTCAGTTGTGAACCCGGCCATGTTTCGCTTGGCTTTGTCGTGATCACGGACGGAGATGGCAGCGAGGCGGAGGCCGTAAGTGCCTCTATCCAACGCCTCTGCGACTTTGCGGCCAACCGCGCCGAACCCGCCGATGCCAACTGTCAGAACTTTGCTCATGATAAGCTGTCTCCATTAGGTTCAACGATGACCGTGCCGAACTTCTCACTGGCCTCAACAGCTTCATGGGCGGCCACAATATCATCTAGCGAAAAGCGCCCACCGATGGGGCGCAGGGCGTCTGGCTTGTCTTGGATCCAGCGCAGTATGCCGAAGCGGGTGCGGTTGAGCGTGTCCTGGCTCAAAGAATTCAGAATGAATGGGCGGATTAGGATATTGCGGCGCATGAATTTATGCACTGGCAGCGCGGGCATGCGGTCACCATCTGAGGCATAGGTGGAGACGGAACCGTTCAATGCTATTGCGTCTGGCAGCCATTTCATGTCGCCGCCCAAATCAACGGATACAACGCGATCTACGCCCGCGTTCTCGGTGAGCGCCATCACGCGCTCGGCAACCTCTTCCTCGCGGTAATTGATGGTTGCCTCAGCGCCGCCATTTATCGCCCGGGCTGCTTTCTCTGGCCCGCTTACGGTCGCCAGCACACGCGCACCGCCCCAGGCTGCGAGGGCGACGGCATAGAAGCCGACTGCACCAGCGCCGCCCGTCACCAGAACAGTCTTTCCGGCAATCGGTCCGTCGCCGAATACAGCGTGATAGGCCGTCATCCCGGGAATGCCGAGCGTTGCACCTTCAGCGACACTCACATGATCAGGAAGGGGAGTGACGAGGTTTTGGGAGAGCGCGATATATTCAGCCGCCGTGCCAAATGCGCGTCCAACCCGTTGGCCATTGAACAGCCATACCCGTTTACCTATCCAGCTTGGCGGCACATCTGAGCCGACTTGATCGATTACGCCGGCACCATCACTATTCGGGATCACGCGGGGATATGCGAAGCCATAGTTGGACGTGCCGGACCTGAGTTTTACGTCTGCAGGGTTGATACCAGATGCCATCACGCGGACACGGACTTCGCCAGGCCCGGCTTCTGACGTGGGCATTTCGCCGAGCTTCAGGACCTTATTGGCCGGACCGTTCTCATCATACCAGGCAGCACGCATTGACCGTGAATCCCCTTGCTTCGTTACGACTATACTGCCGGGCAAACCCGCGGGGGTAAATCAATGAAAATCGAGGAAGGATTTAGCCGCCCTGTGCGAGGCGTTTTGCAATTTCTGCGTCATTGGCCGCCAGCTTCTCATAACCGCTTGCCTTATAAATAACAGCGCGGCTAAGGTAGAAAGATGGTTCTTCGGTGCCAGTTGGATCGCCTTGCTGAGGTCTGCTAAGGCTTCGGCCATGCGGCTTGCCTTTGCGTAAGCGACAGCGCGATTGTGATATTCAGCGTTGGAATTCGGTGCGTATTGAATGGCGGTAGTGAAATCGCGGATCGCGTATTCCAATTGCTTCTTTAGAGCCAATGATTTGCGGCCCTTTAATAGGGCCGAAACCATGGATTGCGGGGACAGTTGGCCCGCTTGAATGAAATGACTGAAATAGCGGATGGCTCCAGCGTGCTGCCTTTGTCGAGATAACTGCTTTTCATGATAACAATAGCGGAGGTCTTCACCCGCAGCCGTGAGAGCGGTTGTCATAGCAAGGAGGAGAAGGCGGTTTAAGACGCATGACCGCAGATCCATTGGCGAGAGAATGATGAATTCCAGCAGTTTACTGCTCGTCAGTTAAAGCTGGGCTTACCGCTGCCGTTGTGCCCATCTGCTTGCAACGCCGCCGCGCCAAGCAGCGGCGCTAACATCGGTGCTATTCCGGGTTCTTACAGCGGGAAATCAACTAGACTGTGGGCAGCGGCGGCGATGGCGCTTGCAGTGGCTGTCGCCGCAAAGGGCGTGCTACGGTAACCGGACTAGAGGACACTGGCGGCAGCTACAACGACCAGTGCTACGGCTAGAAATGCCGCAATCGCGATCGGCCAGCCAATCTCAAGCGCCAGTTCCAGATAGCTGGACACCTGCATTAACCACGCGATCAGCGCGCTGATATGATTCACTGGGATTATGGAGGTATCGCTATGAAA
>CBFIAF010000050.1:0-16394 GCA_965660545.1 Alphaproteobacteria bacterium
CTCGATCTCAGGCCGTGGCACGGTTGTGACGGGTCGTGTTGAGCAGGGCGTTGTGAAGGTTGGCGAGGAGAGCGCGATCATTGGTCTGCGTGACACGCAGAAGACGACGGTTACGGGCGTTGAAATGTTCCGCAAGCTGCTCGATCAGGGCCAGGCTGGCGATAACGTTGGTTGCCTGTTGCGCGGTATTGGTCGTGAAGACGTGGAGCGTGGCCAGGTTCTGGCGCATCCAGGGTCGATCACGCCGCACACGAAGTTTGAGTGTGAATGCTACGTGCTGACGAAAGACGAAGGCGGTCGTCACACGCCGTTCTTCTCAAACTATCGTCCGCAGTTCTACTTCCGCACGACGGACGTTACGGGGACTGTTGAACTGCCAGAAGGCACAGAGATGGTTATGCCGGGGGATAACATCTCCATGGTTGTTAACCTGATCGCGCCGATTGCGATGGATGAAGGCTTGCGCTTCGCGATCCGCGAAGGCGGCCGAACTGTCGGTGCTGGCGTCGTCGCCAAAGTCGTCGCTTAATCGGTCGCACAAGGCTATAGAAGGAAGAACGCCCTCGGCATTTCGGTGTTGAGGGCTGCAGGAGCGTAGCTCAATTGGTAGAGCACCGGTCTCCAAAACCGGGGGTTACGGGTTCGATCCCTGTCGCTCCTGCCACTATCTAGCAGGCGATGCGCCGCGGCGGTTTTTACCGGCGCGGCCATCGTATTTGAGAGGGAAGCGTTCGATTTCCGACGTTTCCTAGCACTTTAAGAAGGGCTCGGGATCCATTCCCGGTCCGCGTGGGATGAAAATGGCGAAGACAAGCCCAGGCGCTTTCGTACGGCAGGTCCGCCAGGAGGCCAGTAAGGTCACCTGGCCCAGCCGGAAGGAAACCATGGTCGCCAGCATGATGGTGTTCATCATGGTGGGGATTTCGGCTGTGTTCTTCTTTGCTGTGGACCAGGTGTTGGCGCTTGGCGTCCGATATATTCTAGGCCTAGGGGGCTAAAAACTCATGGATGCCCGCTGGTACGTCGTGCACGCCTACTCAGGCTTCGAAAAAAAGGTCGCCCAATCAATCCGCGAGCAAGCGGACCGGGAGGGCATTGGCCAGGATATTGATGAGGTTCTGGTTCCTACGGAAGAGGTCGTTGAGATCAAACGGGGTGCCCGCGCTACGTCTGAACGGAAGTTCTTCCCAGGCTATGTACTGGTCAAGATGAAGATGACCGATCACGCCTGGCACCTGGTGAAGAATACACCAAAGGTTACCGGCTTCCTTGGGGCAGGGCAGCGGCCTTCACCGATTTCTGAAGCCGAAGCCCGTCGCATTGTCGATCAGGCTCAGGATAGCGTCGATAGCCCGAAACCGTCTGTTATGTTCGAAATTGGCGAACAGGTGCGGGTGTCCGAAGGGCCGTTCGCCAGTTTCAATGGCGTCGTCGAGGATGTGGATGAAAAGAACGCGCGTCTCAAAGTCTCCGTATCGATCTTCGGGCGTGCGACGCCTGTCGATCTGGAATACGGCCAAGTCGAGAAGACGTAACGCTTTTTCTAACAGCTGCAATCTGGGCTGGCGCGCTTCATCCGATGGTGGGCGCACAAACAGGTTGAACCCCGCGTGGGAGGTCTCCCTTGGCCGCACCACGCACCCGGTCGCGAATGGTCGCGCATCCGGGCGTATCTAAAGGGAATGGACAGTGGCAAAGAAAATTACCGGCTACATTAAGCTGCAGGTGCCAGCGGGCAAAGCAAACCCGTCGCCGCCTATCGGCCCAGCGCTTGGCCAGCGCGGCGTGAATATCATGGAATTCTGCAAGGCGTTCAACGCCCAGACACAGCAGATGGAAGCCGGGATGCCTATCCCGACGATCATCACGGTCTATGCGGATCGAAGCTTCTCCTTCATCACCAAATCGCCGCCAGCCAGCTATTTCATCAAGAAGGCTGCCAAGATCAACAAGGGCTCTCAAACGCCTGGAAAATCTGCTGCCATCGTCGGCAAGGTGACAATGGACCAACTGCGCGAAATTGCCAGTCAGAAAATGGCTGACATGAGCGCAAATGATGTGGACGCTGGTGCTAAGGCGCTGGCCGGCTCCGCTCGGTCTATGGGCGTGGAAGTGGTGGATTGATCTGATGGCAAAGCAAGGCAAACGCGTTACTGACGCACAGAAATCCGTCGATGTTGAAAAGCTTTACGGTCTCGACGAAGCTGTTGGCATTATCAAATCCAATGCCAAAGCGAAATTTGATGAGACGGTCGAAATGTCGATCAATCTCGGTGTAGACCCCCGTCATGCGGACCAGCAGGTTCGTGGCATGGTCGCGCTGCCGAACGGCACGGGCAAGACTGTTCGCGTTGCAGTGTTCGCGCGCGGCGAGAAGGCCGATGAAGCATCAGCTGCTGGCGCAGATGTTGTCGGCGCTGAAGAGCTCGCTGAAATTGTTCAGGGCGGCACGATTGATTTCGATCTGGCAATCGCCACACCGGACATGATGCCCGTCGTTGGCCGGTTGGGCCGGGTGCTTGGCCCGCGTGGTTTGATGCCGAACCCAAAACTTGGCACAGTGACCATGGACGTCAAAGGTGCCGTTGAAGGCGCTAAGGGGGGGCAGGTCCAGTACCGGGTTGAGAAGGCAGGCATTATTCATGCAGGCGTTGGCAAAGCCAGCTTCAGCGAAGATCAGATCGCCGGCAACATCCGCGCACTGTTTGACGCTGTTGTTCGCGCGAAGCCGACAGGGTCCAAGGGTATGTACATTAAGAAGGTCTCCTTGACCTCGACGATGGGCCCAGGTGTTCGCGTTGACCCGGCGTCGATGTCTGAAGACTAAGGCCGGATAAGAAATTCCGGCAAGCTCGCTTGCCGGATGGTTTGCCAAACTCTGGTCCGCCAGAGCCTAACAGGCCGTAACGAACGTCTGTCCGAGATTGCAGGCGCTGGCAGGATGCGGGGGCGACTCCAGGGCTTGTCGGCATAATATCCGCCCGCATGAGACAGGAGACTTGGATTGGTTGGATGGCGTGGCCTAGCGGCTTTGCCCATGTGTCTTTCTGGGGCTTCACCGGCGCAGACGGCAGATGTTCTGCCATCCCCAACGGGGGCGGCAGAACGAAACCAGGGGCGGAATGGCGCTATGTCATCTTGCCTCATTTGACGGAGTAGACCCGTGCAAAGAAAACAGAAGGAAGCCGTAGTCGACGTGCTGCACGAAACCTTCAATGGGGCCGGCAGTGTTGTCGTGGCCCATCAGAAGGGTTTGACAGTCGTTGAGATTACAGACCTTCGCGGGCGTATGCGGGAAGCTGGGGCGGGTTTTCGGGTAACCAAAAACCGCCTGGCCAAGCGCGCGCTGGCAAGCACGCCGTACGAAAACCTAACTGACTTGTTCAGCGGGCCGACGACGGTCGCCTATTCTGATGACCCCGTGGCCGCGGCGAAAGTCGCGGTCAACTTCGCCAAAGACAATGACAAATTTGAAGTCATTGGCGGCGGGTTTGCAGGCCAAGAACTTAGCCTTGAGCAGGTGCAAGCACTTGCTGCATTGCCGCCGCTTGATGAGCTGCGTGCGAAACTTGTTGGCATGATCTCGACGCCTGCGACCCGAATTGCTGCGATCACAGCTGCGCCTGCTGGCCAGCTTGCTCGCGTGTTTGGTGCCTATGGGGCCACGGAATAAGCAAAACCAACCCGATGTAGGCGTGCGCTGCGAAAAATCGGTTAACGCGCCTTTAACGATAAACCAACTGATCTAAATCTAAGGAACGATACAATGGCTGATCTTGCAAAGCTTGTTGAGGATCTCTCTGAACTGACGGTTCTCGAAGCTGCTGAACTCTCCAAGATGCTTGAAGAGAAATGGGGCGTTTCTGCTGCTGCTCCTGTAGCTGCTGCCGCTGCTGGCGGTGGTGAAGTGGCTGCTGCTGCTGAAGAGAAAGATGAATTTGATGTCATTCTCGCATCCATCGGCGACAAGAAAATCAACGTGATTAAAGAAGTTCGTGCAATCACCGGTCTTGGCCTGAAAGAAGCCAAAGACCTCGTCGAGAGTGCGCCTAAAGCATTGAAGGAAGGCGCTTCTAAAGACGAAGCCGAAGAAATGAAGAAGAAGCTGGAAGACGTTGGTGCCACCGTGGAGCTGAAATAGCTCCTTGGCCGCTAACGCCTTTTAAACCGGTCGCTTAGGAGCGCCGCGCCGTGAAACGCGCGTGCGCTCCTAACGGCGGTTTATGATCCGCAGCGCGCAGACGTGCGATTGTGGGCAATACTATGATACAACCGGATGATGCGCCCCGGTCCGTAAGCCGCATCGATGAGTTATGACTGATAGTGGGCCGCCTTGGTCCTGCTGTATCTAAGCGCCGGCCGTTCGCCTGGCGCAACCGAACTGAAGGAGTGTAAATCAGATGGCGATGTCGATGACCGGGCGTAAGCGTATCCGTCGTCGTTTCGGGCACATCCGCGAAGCGGCTCCGATTCCTAATCTGATCGAGGTGCAGAAGCGCTCCTACGACAATTTCCTCAATAGCGACGCAGGACCGGAAGAGCGGAAAACCCAGGGCCTTGCCCAGGCACTGTCCTCTGTGTTCCCCGTGCGCGATTTTGCAGGCAAGGCCCAGCTCGAGTTCGTTGATTACGAATTCGAGCCACCAAAGTATGACGTCGAAGAATGCCGCCAACGTGGCCTGACATACTCTGCGCCGCTCAAGGTGACGCTGCGCCTCGTGGTGTGGGACATTGATGAGGATACCGGCGCACGCTCGATCCGAGATATCAAAGAGCAGGACGTCTACATGGGCGATATGCCCCTGATGACGGACCATGGCACGTTCATCGTGAACGGTACGGAACGCGTGATCGTATCGCAGATGCACCGCTCACCGGGCGTGTTCTTCGATCACGACAAGGGCAAAACGCATTCTTCCGGCAAGCTTCTTTTCGCATCCCGGGTTATTCCTTATCGCGGGTCTTGGTTGGACTTTGAGTTTGACGCGAAAGATCTGGTCTACGTGCGGATCGATCGCCGTCGGAAGCTGCCGGTAACGACGATGCTGATGGCGCTCGACAATGACGAGACGGCTGAAAAGCGCGAAGCCGCCCATGCGGAAGAGCTGCTGTTGCCGCCGGATCAGGCAGAGGGGCTGTCCCATGAGGACATCCTGTCGACTTTCTATGAAGTCGAAGCCTATGAGCGTAGCGGTGAAGGCTGGACCGCACCATTCGATCCTTCAACCCTGAAACAGGGCAAGGCTGCGAGCGATATCCGTGACGCTGAAACAGGCGAAGTCGTCGTCAAGGCGGATAGCCGGATTACGCCGCGGGCGATCAAAAAGCTCCAGGACAGTGGAGTGAAGCGCCGGCTGGCTGACAACGAAGAGCTGATGGGCCGCTTTATCGCGACGGACATTATTAATCTCAGCACTGGTGAAATTTACGCCGAAGCTGGTGCAGAGATCGAAGAAGAACTGCTTGAGACCCTGGCGACTGCGGGCATTGATAAGATTGATGTCCTCGGCGTCGATCACGTTAACGTTGGGCCATATATCCGCAATACGTTGCAGGTCGATAAGAACAAGACCCGCTATGACGCGTTGACGGATATCTATCGCGTTATGCGACCAGGCGAGCCGCCGACACCCGATTCTGCGGATCAGATGTTCAAGAGCTTGTTCTTTGATGGCGAGCGCTATGATCTGTCGGCTGTCGGCCGCGTGAAAATGAATGCGCGCCTCGGCCTTGAAGCGCCAGATACTCAGCGTGTTCTGCGCCGCGAAGACATCCTGGCCATCGTCAAAACACTGGTCGATCTGAAAGATGGCCGCGGCGACATCGACGATATTGATCACCTCGGCAACCGCCGGGTTCGTTCCGTTGGCGAATTGATGGAGAACCAGTATCGCGTTGGCTTGCTCCGTATGGAGCGGGCGATCCGCGAGCGCATGAGTTCTGTCGATATTGACGCTGTGATGCCGCAGGATCTGATCAACGCTAAACCGGCTGCCGCAGCAGTTCGGGAGTTCTTTGGCTCCTCGCAGCTGTCGCAGTTTATGGATCAGACCAACCCGCTTTCAGAGATCACCCACAAGCGCCGTCTATCTGCGCTTGGCCCAGGCGGTCTCACTCGTGAGCGCGCAGGCTTTGAAGTCCGGGACGTTCACGCAACGCACTATGGCCGTATCTGTCCGATTGAAACGCCGGAAGGTCCGAACATTGGGCTGATCAACAGCTTGGCCACATATGCCCGCGTAAACAAATACGGCTTCATTGAAACGCCTTATCGTAAGGTGATCGATGGGCTGGTGACCGATGATGTCGTTTATATGTCCGCTATGGAAGAGGGTCGGCACACGGTCGCGCAGGCGAACGAGCCAATCAGCGCAGAGAGCCATTTGGTCAATGAACTGGTTGATTCCCGGCGTGGTGGTGAATATGCGCTGTCGCCCCGTGAACAGATCGATTTCATGGACGTGTCGCCAAAGCAACTTGTTTCGGTTGCTGCGGCATTGATTCCATTCCTCGAAAACGATGACGCGAACCGCGCGCTTATGGGCTCAAACATGCAGCGGCAGGCTGTGCCGCTCCTGCAGAGCAAGGCACCGCTGGTCGGAACCGGCATGGAAAGTGCCGTCGCTAAGGATTCAGGTGCAACTATTACCGCCAAACGTGGCGGCATCGTTAATCAGATCGACGCGATGCGGATCGTTGTTCGCGCCAATGAGGAAGAGTCCCAGGGTGATACGGGCGTTGATATCTACACGCTGCAGAAGTTCGAACGCTCCAACCAATCCACGTGCATTACCCAGCGTCCGTTGGTCCGCAAGGGCGATCGGGTGGTTGCAGGCGATATTATCGCGGATGGTCCTTCGACGAACCTTGGTGATCTGGCGTTGGGCCGGAACGTGCTCGTCGCGTTCATGCCCTGGAATGGCTTTAACTTCGAAGATTCGATCGTCATCTCTGAGCGGATCGCTCGCGACGACGTGTTTACCTCCATTCACATCGAAGAATTCGAAGTGATGGCGCGGGATACGAAGCTGGGCCAGGAAGAGATCACGCGGGATATCCCGAACGTTTCTGAAGAAGCGCTGCGGAACTTGGATGAAGCAGGCATCGTGTATGTGGGCGCGGAGATAAATCCGGGCGATATCATGGTCGGTAAAGTCACGCCTAAGGGCGAATCGCCGATGACTTCTGAAGAAAAGCTGCTACGCGCCATCTTTGGTGAAAAAGCGGCTGACGTCCGTGACACCTCCTTGAAGGTGCCGCCGGGGGTGACTGGCACGATTGTTGACGTGCGCGTCTTCTCCCGCCGCGGCGTTGAGAAAGACGAGCGCGCACGGGCCATTGATCAGTCCGAGATTGAACGCCTCGCGAAAGACCGGGACGATGAGCGCGGGATTATCACCCGTAGCTTCAACGCTCGTCTGCGTGAAGTGCTGGGCGGCCAGACGATTGTATCCGGGTCAAAGGGTGTTGATGAGGTCAAAAAGGGTGCCGTTATTGACGCTGCCTTGCTTGACGCGCTCACACCTAATCAGCAGCGCCAAATCACTGTCGAAGACGATGCGGTGATGCAAGAGCTGGAGGCCTTTGGCCGCCAGTTCGATGAGAGCATCAAGCAGCTAATTGACCGGTTTGAGAACAAGGTCGAGAAGCTGGAGCGCGGCGATGAGCTGCCTCCGGGTGTGATGAAGATGGTCAAAGTCTTCGTTGCGGTCAAGCGCAAGCTGCAGCCAGGCGATAAGATGGCTGGCCGTCATGGTAATAAGGGTGTCGTTTCGACCATCGTCCCGATGGAAGACATGCCGCACCTGGAAGACGGCACACCGGTTGATATCGTGCTGAACCCGCTTGGTGTTCCAAGCCGTATGAACGTCGGTCAGATTCTCGAAACGCATTTGGGTTGGGCCTGTGCGGGTCTTGGTCAGCAGATTGAGACCATGTTGGATTCAGTGGCCCAAGGCGACAAAGGCATGCAGGATCTCCGGGATAAGCTTGCGGATATCTATGGTCCGGAGATGAACGAAAGTGACGTCAAGGTTCTCAGTGATGATGAAATCCTTGAGCTCTCGAACAATCTGACTGAGGGCCTGCCGATCGCAACGCCAGTGTTTGATGGAGCGCGCGAATCTGATATCAACACAATGCTCGAGAAGGCCAATTTGCCGACCTCCGGCCAGACCCAATTGATTGATGGACGTTCCGGCGAGCCTTTCCATCGCCCGGTTACTGTTGGCTTCATCTATATGCTGAAGCTCCATCACTTGGTGGACGACAAGATCCATGCGCGGTCTATCGGTCCGTACAGTCTCGTTACCCAGCAGCCGCTGGGTGGTAAAGCACAGTTCGGTGGACAGCGCTTTGGTGAGATGGAAGTGTGGGCGCTTGAAGCTTATGGTGCGGCCTATACATTGCAGGAAATGTTGACGGTGAAATCCGATGATGTCTCTGGGCGGACAAAAGTTTACGAAGCGATTGTGCGCGGCGACGACACGTTCGACGCGGGCATTCCAGAATCGTTCAACGTTTTGATCAAGGAGCTTCGCTCGCTTGGCTTGAATGTTGAACTGCAGGAGACGGAACCGACTGCGTAACGCGCGTTGGCTCTTTCTTCTTCGACCCCTATAGGCGCTGCGACAGCAGCCGCCTTTCCCTTGCAACGGGCGTATTCGCGCCCGCCGCACAAGCAGGCTAAAGGAGCGTGCCCCTATGAATGATTTGATGAAGGTCTTCGGCCAGATTCAGGGCGCCCAGAGCTTTGACAAAATTCGCATCTCGATCGCCAGCCCAGAGCGCATCCGCTCCTGGTCTTACGGTGAGATCAAGAAGCCAGAAACAATCAACTATCGGACATTTAAGCCGGAACGGGATGGCCTGTTTTGCGCGCGTATCTTTGGCCCGATCAAAGATTACGAGTGCCTGTGCGGTAAATATAAACGCATGAAGTATCGCGGCATTATCTGCGAGAAATGCGGCGTTGAAGTCACGCTCACAAAAGTCCGGCGTGAGCGCATGGGCCATATCGAGCTAGCAGCGCCCGTTGCGCATATCTGGTTCCTGAAGTCACTTCCAAGCCGAATTGGTCTCATGCTCGACATGACGCTGCGTGAGCTCGAGCGCGTACTGTATTTCGAAAGCTTCCTGGTTGTTGATCCCGGTTTGACCGACCTCGGCGAGCGGCAGCTGCTGTCCGAAGATGAATATTACGGCGCGCAGGATGATTACGGCGCTGACAATTTCACAGCCATGATCGGCGCTGAAGCCATCAAGGTTCTGCTGACAAATATGGATATGGGGTCCGAGCGCGAAAATCTGCGTGAGGAGCTTAAGGACACGAACTCTGAAGCCAAGCGTAAGAAGATCGTCAAGCGCTTGAAGCTGATCGAAGCGTTCATGGAATCCGGCGCACGTCCGGAATGGATGGTGCTGGATGTTGTTCCGGTTATCCCGCCAGAACTTCGCCCGCTGGTTCCGCTGGATGGCGGTCGTTTCGCGACATCCGATTTGAATGACCTCTATCGGCGGGTCATCAACCGGAATAACCGCCTGAAGCGTCTGATTGAACTGCGCGCACCAGACATCATCATCCGCAACGAAAAGCGGATGCTGCAAGAATCGGTCGATGCGTTGTTTGATAATGGCCGTCGTGGTCGGGTTATCACCGGTGCGAATAAGCGTCCGCTGAAATCGCTTTCAGACATGCTCAAAGGTAAGCAAGGACGCTTCCGGCAGAACTTGCTCGGCAAGCGCGTTGATTATTCTGGCCGTTCGGTCATCGTAGTTGGCCCAAGCTTGCTGCTGCATCAATGCGGGCTGCCCAAGAAAATGGCGCTCGAGCTGTTTAAGCCGATGATCTATTCGAAGCTTGAACTCTACGGTATGGCCAGCACCATTAAGGCCGCCAAGCGCATGGTCGAGCGGGAACGCCCGGAAGTATGGGATATCCTGGAAGAGGTTATCCGCGAACACCCTGTCATGCTGAACCGTGCGCCAACGCTTCACCGCTTGGGCATTCAGGCGTTTGAGCCAAAGCTAGTTGAAGGCAAAGCCATTCAGCTGCATCCGCTGGTTTGCACAGCGTTCAATGCTGACTTCGATGGTGACCAAATGGCGGTCCACGTGCCACTATCCCTGGAAGCGCAGCTTGAAGCCCGCGTTCTGATGATGTCCACCAACAACATCCTCAGCCCCGCGAACGGCAAGCCCATTATCGTACCGACCCAGGATATCGTCCTTGGTCTCTATCACTTGTCCATGGATCGCGAAGGCGAGCCAGGCGAAGGTATGGTGTTCCGTGGGGTCGGCGAAGCAAAGCAGGCGCTCGATCAGGGGGTCGTATCCTTCAACACGCGCGTCAAGGCGCGTTGGGGCTGGATCAATGCTGAGGGCAAAGAAACCGTCACTGTATTCGACACGACCCCTGGTCGGATGGTCATCGGTGAGCTGTTACCGCGGACACCTGGTATGGGCTTCGACACCGTCAATGAGGTGATGACCAAAAAGGCCATCTCCAACTTGATTGACACTGTCTACCGGACATGTGGCCAGAAGCACACGGTGATCTTCGCGGACCGCCTGATGACTCTCGGATTCACGACGGCAACCCGTTCAGGCGTTTCGTTCGGCAAGGATGACATGGTCATTCCGGCTGAAAAGAAAGCCTTGATCGAAGAAGCGCAGACGCTGGTCAAACAGTATGAGCGCCAGTATCTGGACGGCCTGATCACCCAGGGCGAAAAGTACAACAAGGTTGTTGATGCTTGGTCAAACACGTCGGACAAAGTGGCGCGTGCCATGATGGGCGGCATCGCGAAGCTCGAAGATGGCAAGCCTATCAACGCGGTCTATATGATGGCACACTCGGGCGCGCGTGGGTCTGAAGCGCAGATCAAGCAGCTGGCCGGTATGCGTGGCCTGATGGCTAAGCCATCTGGTGAGATCATCGAAACGCCGATTATCTCAAACTTTAAGGAAGGCCTGACCGTTCTTGAGTACTTCAACTCCACCCACGGCGCGCGGAAGGGTCTTGCAGATACGGCGTTGAAGACCGCGAACTCTGGCTACCTCACCCGCCGTTTGGTGGATGTGGCGCAGGATTGCATTATCTTCAGCCATGATTGTGGCACTCAACAAGGCCTTGTCATTCGCGCCGTTGTTGAAGGCGGTGATGTGATTGAGGCGCTTTCCGAACGCATCCTTGGTCGTACGGCAGCCGTGGACATCAAAGACCCGCTTTCTGGGGACGTGATTGTGCCAGCTGGTGGCATCATTGATGAAACTACATCAGTGCAGGTCGAAGATGCGGGTGTTGACGAAGTCAAAATCCGGTCTGTCTTGACCTGTGAGGCGGACCTTGGCGTTTGCGGCCGTTGCTATGGCCGTGATCTGGCGCGCGGAACCGAAGTCAATATCGGTGAGGCTGTTGGCGTTATAGCAGCGCAATCCATTGGCGAGCCGGGCACTCAGCTCACCATGCGCACGTTCCATATTGGTGGTGCGGCGCAGCGTGGTGCGGAGCAGTCCAGCATTGAAGCCACCCACGACGGCACGATCAAGATCTTGAACCGGAATGTGGTGATCGACGCAACAGACACGCCGATCGTGATGGGCCGAAATACGGAAGTTATTCTCATCGATCCAGCGGGCCGCGAGCGTGCGCGTCATCGTCTACCGTATGGTGCGCGATTGCTCACCGACGAAGGGGCATCCGTTGAGCGGGGCCAAAAGCTCGGCGAATGGGATCCGTTCATGCTTCCCATCATCTCCGAGCGTGACGGTGTCGCGAAGTATGTCGACTTGGTAGACGGCGTCTCCATGCGTGAGGTTATGGATGAAGAAACCGGCATCGCAAGCCGTGTGGTCGTCGATTGGCGTCAGCAACAGCGTGGTGCAGACCTCAAGCCGCTTATCGCTTTGATGGACGAAAATGGTGAGCCGATTGAACTGGCTGCCGGCATCCAGGCCCGCTACTTCCTCAGCGTGGATGCTGTTCTGAATATTGAGAGCGGTGCCCGGATTAAGGCTGGCGAGGTGCTTGCTCGTATCCCACGCGAATCCTCAAAGACCCGTGACATCACCGGTGGTCTGCCGCGTGTGGCGGAGCTATTCGAGGCGCGTCGTCCGAAGGACCATGCAGTCCTGGCCGAAACCAATGGACGCGTAGAGTTTGGTAAGGATTACAAGACCAAGCGTCGGATCATCGTCCGCGATATGGTTGATCCTGATCAGACATCTGAATATATGGTTCCGAAGGGTCGGCATGTTGCCGTGCGTGAAGGCGATATGGTGGAAACAGGTGATCTCCTGCTGGACGGCAACCCCGCTCCGCATGACATCCTGCATGTGCTCGGCGTAGAAGCGCTCGCAGAATTCCTGGTCCATGAAATTCAGAGCGTGTATCGCCTCCAGGGCGTGAAGATCAACGATAAGCACATTGAGGTGATTGTTCGCCAGATGCTGCAGAAGGTTGAGATTTCTGAGCCCGGCGATACCACGTATCTGATTGGCGAGCTGATCGACCGGACAGAGTTCGATGAGGTAAACGCGCGGACGGCTGCTGAAGACGGTAAACCTGCTGAAGCGACTCCTGTCCTACAGGGCATCACCAAGGCCTCACTGCAGACGCAGTCGTGGATCTCGGCGGCATCCTTCCAGGAAACGACTCGGGTGCTTACGGATGCGTCGACGGCTGGCAAGATCGATACGCTAAATGGCTTGAAAGAGAATGTTATCGTTGGCCGCTTGATCCCCGCGGGTACTGGTAGCGTGATGAATCGCGTGCGGCGTATTGCTGCTGAGCGTGACCGTCAGCTCTCTGCTGAGCGCGCTGCAAAGCACGGACAGCCTGCCCTGCCGAGCCCTGACGCACTAGAGCCAGAGGCCGCGGCGGAATAATTTTCGAATAACTGAGAGCACATGGGCTTTCGCGCCAATATAGCGTTCTTAGCCTGTTGACGCGAAGCCCGTGTCTCTCTATGTTCTCCAAACTCTTGCCGGGGCTGGCTGTAGGTGCCCGGGCGATTAGCGTTACTTAACCGCATCGTTAGTTGTTCAAACGCCTAGACGCAGTTCCGATAACATTCGCATTTCTGGCGGATGCCCCAAGAGGTTTAGCCACGTCGGGAGCGGCCGCTACTTCGGTCGCTTATCGTTTTTGGAAGACCGCTTTGGATTATCGGAATTTGTGTTCGCCAAACGCCCAGCTTTAAGAGTGGGCGTTTTTTGTTGAGACGTGACTGAGAATGGAGATCGGCCTGATGCCGACGATTAACCAGTTAATCCGCAAGCCGCGGAAGTCGCCTCCAAACCGGAACAAAGTTCCGGCATTGGAAGCATGCCCGCAGAAGCGTGGTGTTTGCACGCGCGTTTATACTACGACTCCAAAGAAGCCGAATTCGGCGCTGCGTAAAGTTGCGCGCGTTCGGCTTACAAATGGTTTCGAAGTGACAAGCTATATTCCCGGTGAAGGGCATAATCTGCAGGAGCACTCGGTGGTGCTTATCCGCGGCGGTCGTGTCAAAGATTTGCCAGGTGTTCGTTACCACATCCTCCGTGGCGTTTTGGATACGCAGGGTGTAGCAAGCCGTCGCCAGCGTCGTTCCAAATACGGCGCCAAACGGCCGAAGTGATCGGGAGTTAGATCGAAATGTCTCGTCGCCGCGCCGCAGAGAAGCGCCCAGTTACGCCGGATCCCAAGTACGGTGATACGGTCCTTAGCAAGTTCGTTGCTTGCATGATGATGCACGGCAAGCGCGCCGTTGCTGAAAAAATTGTTTATGACGCATTGACGAAGGCTGAAGGCCGCGCCGGCGTTGAAGCTATTGCCGCTTTCCGCACGGCGCTGGAAAACGTCCAGCCAGCTGTTGAAGTGCGGTCCCGCCGGGTTGGCGGTGCGACATACCAGGTGCCAATGGAAGTGCGTGCCGAACGCGCCCAGGCCCTGGCAATTCGTTGGTTGATTGCAGCAGCGCGCTCACGCTCCGAAAAAACCATGACGGACCGCCTCTCTAATGAGGTTTTGGACGCCATGAATGGACGCGGCGCAGCAGTTAAAAAGCGGGAAGATACGCATCGGATGGCTGAAGCCAACCGTGCCTTCTCGCACTATCGCTGGTAGTCACTAGGTTTTAATGCTTCGGCGCATGCCGGACAGGAGCTTTCTATGGCCCGTGAACATACATTAGATCTGTACCGAAATATCGGGATCATGGCGCACATCGACGCCGGAAAAACTACGACCACCGAGCGGATTCTTTATTACACAGGCCGCAGCCATAAAATCGGCGAAGTGCATGATGGCGCTGCAACGATGGATTGGATGGAGCAAGAGCAAGAGCGCGGCATTACGATTACATCTGCTGCGACGACATGCTTTTGGGCTGATCACCGTATCAACATCATTGATACCCCAGGCCACGTTGACTTCACGATCGAGGTTGAGCGGTCTTTGCGTGTGCTCGATGGAGCCGTCGCTGTGTTTGATTCGGTCGCCGGCGTAGAGCCACAGTCTGAGACTGTATGGCGGCAAGCTGACAAGTACGGTGTTCCACGGATGTGTTTCGTCAACAAGATGGACCGCACCGGCGCCGACTTCTTCCGCTGCGTCGATATGATGGAAGATCGCCTGGGTGCCCGTGCGCTCGTGCTGCAGCTGCCTATCGGCTCCGAAGCTGAATACGAAGGCGTCGTCGACCTCATTCGGATGAAGGAAATCGTTTGGAAGAACGAAGATCTCGGCGCTGAGTTCGAATACCGTGACATTCGCGATAGCTTGGCTGAACAAGCCGCTGAGTACCGCGAAAAGCTTGTCGAAACTGCTGTGGAAATGAACGATTCGGCGATGGAAGCTTACCTTGAAGGCGTTGAGCCTGACGAATCAACTTTGAAGGCTTGCATTCGTGCGGGCACTCTGGACGCAAGCGTCGGGTTCGTTCCAGTTCTGAATGGCACAGCGTTTAAGAACAAGGGCGTGCAGCCACTGCTCGACGCGGTGATTGATTATATGCCGTCTCCATTGGATGTCCCTGCTATTAAGGGTGTGGCTGTCGATTCAGATACACCAATGGTCCGAAACTCGACCGACGATGAGCCATTTTCTGCGCTCGCATTCAAGATTATGACTGATCCGTTCGTTGGCAGCCTCACATTCGTCCGTATCTATTCGGGCGTTCTTGAAAGCGGCCAATCCGTATTGAATTCGGTGAAGAATAATCGTGAGCGCGTTGGCCGTATGTTGGCGATGCATGCAAACAGTCGTGAAGATGTCAAAGAAGCCCGCGCTGGCGATATCGTTGCCCTTGCTGGTCTAAAGAACACGACGACTGGGGATACGCTCTGCGACACAATCAAGCCGGTTGTGCTTGAACGGATGGAATTCCCAGACCCTGTTATCGAAGTGGCTGTGGAACCGAAGTCCAAAGCTGACCAGGAGAAGATGGGCGTTGCCCTCTCTCGCTTGGCGCAAGAAGACCCGTCGTTCCGCGTATCTACAGATCATGAGAGCGGGCAGACGATCATTAAGGGCATGGGTGAATTGCACTTGGACATTCTTGTTGATCGCATGCGCCGCGAGTTTAGTGTTGAGGCTGATGTTGGTGCGCCACAGGTGGCATATCGTGAAACGATCACGCGACGCGCAGAAGTTGATTACACCCACAAGAAGCAGACGGGTGGTTCTGGTCAGTACGCGCGGATCAAGCTTGTGTTTGAGCCGCAGGAAGAAAAGGCTCTCGGTAACACGTTCGACTCTACGATCGTTGGTGGCTCGGTGCCTAAGGAATACATTCCCGGCGTTGAAAAAGGCCTCAAGTCAGCCATGGAAAGTGGCATTATTGTCGGCTTCCCGGTAATTGACGTGAAGATTACGTTGGTTGACGGTGCCTACCATGACGTTGACTCCAGTGTGATGGCATTTGAGATCGCCGCACGCTCTGCCTTTCGTGAAGGTATGGAGCAATCCGGACCGGCGTTGCTTGAACCGATTATGAAGGTCGAAGTGGTTACGCCTGAAGATTACATGGGCGATGTCATTGGTGACTTGAATAGTCGGCGCGGACAAGTTAGTGGGATGGATAGCCGCGGTAACGCGAGCGTCATCGATGCGATGGTGCCGCTATCCAATATGTTCGGCTACGTCAATACCTTGCGTTCTATGAGCCAGGGTCGGGCGCAATATTCCATGCAATTCGATCACTACGAGCAGGTGCCTCAAGCTGTAGCGGACGAAGTTCGCTCTAAAATGGCCTGAAGCGGCTGACTTAAACCAATTTGGCTCGTGTGTAACGCGGGTCGCCTACAGACACACGGCGCTTAGGAGCCCACGAGATGGCTAAAGAGAAGTTTGAGCGTAATAAGCCGCATTGCAACATCGGCACGATTGGTCACGTTGATCATGGCAAGAC
>CBFIAF010000051.1:0-15699 GCA_965660545.1 Alphaproteobacteria bacterium
CAAGGCCAATACAGCCAGTGACGTGTGGGCGACACGTCCTACCGCTCAAAGAAGAATGAGGCGCTGCTGGAGAAGTAAGGCTTTGTCTCCTGGATCCATCGCAAGGAGCCGAAGGGGCGATCGATGCCAGAGCGAACGGCGCGCGCCAACGGCAGTAAGTCCAAGGTTCGGGCGCTTGTCGAGCATTTCTTCGCTGATCAGAAGCAGCGCATGGGCCTCCTCATCCGAACCTCGGGCATTGCTCGAGTAGGGCTAAAGATCGGTATGGTTAATCTGACATACAACATACGCCGACTGGTCTGGCTCAACGCCAGGGAAGCCTCTGCCTAAAGAACGAGCCCATAACTGCCAATAGTGCGCCGCAAGCGCCTACAAATACCAACCGAAAATTGCCTCTATCCAAAGTCGATGTATATATCAGTGGTGCAATGGCCGAATATACACGTTCTTTAAGGTGTCTAGCTCGTAGAGCTGGCCGACTTCACTTTCGTTAGGTGCGTTACCCTATTTTTTGTCTTAGGAATAGGTATCACTATTTTACTTTGTCCGTACTTAAATTTTATTATACAATTTTTGGATATTAAAATAGAAATGGTGTAAACTAAAAAAAGTCCATTTTAGGAATTAGAGCGTGATATCGAATCTGTACTCTCCGGAAGTGTAAGCCATCCGTTATGAGTTTGGAGCCAATGCACTAAGATCGTCGCCAGTTTGCGGCCCAGCGGAATAGGGCGATGGCGGGCCAGACCCAAATTAGCCCCATAATCAGCGCGTAAATCCCCTCGACAGCCCAATGCCCTGGCAGGTAATCGCCCAGGGTCACGATAGCGGCGGCATAGACCGCAAGCCCCACAAGCAGCAAGGCGACTGCGATCAGGGCACGCGGATTAGGTTGGGGTTTAGATGCGCTCACGCGGCGAACTCGTCCTCATCTGTGCTGGTCAGTTTTAGGGAGACTGAATTCATGCAATAGCGCTGGCCGGTAGGTGCGGGGCCATCAGGGAAGACGTGGCCCAAATGGGCGTCGCACTTGCTGCATAGAACTTCTGTCCGCACCATGAAGAATGAGCGGTCCTTCTTTTCGGTCACGGCGTCCTCATCAATCGGCGCCCAATAGCTTGGCCAGCCCGTGCCGGAATCAAACTTGGTATCAGAGCTGAACAGCGGCTGGCCGCAGCAAATGCAGTCATACCGGCCCTTGGCTTTGCTATCGTGATATTCGCCACTGAAGGCACGCTCGGTGCCATGCTTACGGGTGACTTGATATGATTCTGGCGAAAGCTGGGCTTTCCATTCCGCATCTGTTTTGACGACTTTATCAATCATGGCTGGAGCCTTTTATTCAGTTGATTAGTGTTATATAGGCGCTGAGGCTGCGGACGGCTATGCTTTGAGCGAAAACGCATTGCACGAAGGCGCACATATATGTCTCACGATTTAGCTATCATTGGCGGCCATGTCATTGATCCCGCAAGCGGCCTGGACGCCGTGACGGATATCGCTTTCAAAAATGGCCAAGTCTCCGCCATCGGTGCAGATGCAGAAGGAATCATTGTTAGCGATCAACTTGGCTGGAATACGCCCGGCCTGGATGATTTCCTGGTTGTGGTAGATGTCATACAGGAAGGCGTTCAGCGCCCGCAACCGTTGCTCGCTGCCTTTGGACAAGCGGTCCCATTCACGCCCTGAAATGATGCGCGGCACGATGTCGAACGGGATCAGCCGCTCCGCCGCTTCGCTTTCACCATATACGTTGAAGGTAATGCCGGTTTTTCGAAATGAGGCTTCGGCCTCATTGGATTTTCGACGGAGGCGTTTCACGTTCTCCGCTTGGAACTAGGCATCATAATCGGCATGGGGGCTGCTTGCGATTTCGTCAAACCGCAGCCTCTCATCAAAGTATTTTTGCTCTGTCGACATGGGACGTAAGCTATAGCAGTCTCAAGGAAACGCAGGGTTCTTCCCTCAATTAGAGCGTTTGGGACTGATAATGTATGCACATTAAGTGGGCAAAAATATTGTCTGCTAAAAATTTAGGTAGACCGGGAGAAACGACGGCATGTCCGGTAGACGACTCGTCCTAATTGTCTGCATAGCGCAGATCGCAGCCCAGATCGGTGCCTATGTCTGGGCAGCGCTATTGCCTCGGCTGAGCGACTCTTGGGGCCTGGATTACACCGAAGCGGGGGCGATTACGGGCGCATTCTATTTGTCCTATGCGCTCTCCGCCCCGGTCCTCGTGTCGCTGACAGACCGCGTAGACGCCAAGCGCATATACCTACTGGGCGCTACGTTAATTGCTTTTGGGCATTTGGCGTTTGGCCTTTGGGCGGATGGGTTCTGGACAGCGCTGATTGGCCGGGTGCTTGCAGGTGCAGGGTGGGCTGGAGTCTACATGACCGGTCTGAAGCTACTCGCAGACCGTGTGGACGCGACTCTGATGCGCCGGGCTGTTGCTTGGCATGCAGGCGGGATCGGCGTCGCGGGGGCTGTTTCGTTCCTTTATGGCGGTTTGATCGGGGATGCTTACGGGTGGGAGATGGCGTTTATCATCTCTGCCATTGTCGCGGCACTTGGCTGTGGCATTGCCCTGGTGGCGGCTCCTTCAGCGCCACCGTTTGAATCAAATGGTCCAAGGCCTGCGCTTCTGGATTTCCGACCTGTCTTGCGAAACCGGGCGGCGATGGCATTTGCGATCACATACGGTTTCCACACCTGGGAAATGAGCGTGCTGCGCGGATGGGTGGTAGCGTTCCTGGTCTATGTCGCGGGGTCTGGGGCTGCCGCCGCCGCATCCTGGGCGCGTCCGGAAGCAGCGGCGATGGCGCTGGCACTGATTGGCACCGGTGTAAGCATGTTCGGGAACGAGCTTTCGATCCGCATCGGGCGGCGGTCCGTCGTGCTGCTGGCGACGGCGTTGTCGGCGGCAATGGCGGCGGCACTCGGGCATCTCGGGCCCTATGGCTATGACGTAGCTGTGCTTTTGGCGATTCTGAGTGGTGCTGCGGTTTGGCTGGATTCATCCACATTGACGGGCGGCACATCTGAAGCGGCGGCAACCGGTATGCGCGGCCAAACGCTCGCGGTCCACACAACGCTCGGTTATGCGGGCGGTGCAATCGGCCCCTTCGTTATGGGTTTGATCTTAGATGCGTTCTCTGGCTCGGATGGCTCATTGACCGATACCGCTTGGGCCATGGGTTTTCTTCATCTAACGGCCCTCGGCCTCGCCACGCGCTGGGCGTTTGCGCGTATGACTCGCAAAAATGCCTGATCGTGGAAAGTGTGGAGAGCCGCTTGGGCGTTGGGCTCTTCCGAATCCTCCGGGACCCCTACGAGAGAGGTGGGCACCGTGTGCAAAAGACCACAGTCCTAAACAGTGACAGCTCCCTGGATTATCGATATCGGCCCCGGGATTACTATGGCCCTGGCGCGTCGCGCAGCTCTCCACTGTCGCTATCTAGGCCTAAGCAGCCCGAATAGCTAGTGAACACGCGTTATATAATTCGCGCCTAATCTTTAACTTCCCGGCACAATGCCCGCTGGTAGGCTTTCAATATGGTTGTAGATATCGATTGGTTTGGTCAGCCAGATACGGTCCTGGTGCTTCAGGATATGTTCATAAACACGGCGGAGCGCTGGCATGCGGTAGGGGCGGCCAACGCTGAAGGGGTGTATTGAGATCGGGCATACAACGGGCGTGCCGCGTTCAGCCTGTCGCAGCATCTCATCAAACTGATCGATCAGCATGTCCGCGAATTCCTGGGAGGTGTAGCGGAACCACACCAGTGCTCGGTTGTCGTTGCATTCAACAGGATATGGCATGGATAGAATCTTGCCGCCGGAGCGCGTCTTGAACCAGATTGGCTGGTCGTCCGTCGTCCAGTCCATAAAATATTTGTATCCGATCTCTTCCAGTAAATCGGCCGTAATGTCGGAATTGGAGAGCCAGGGGCTCATCCAGCCAATGGGGGCTTCGCCTTCTTCAGCTTTGATGCGGTTCATACAGCCCTGCATCAGCGCACGCTCTTCGGCCTCCGGCAGGCCTCCCTGCTCATCTGAATTGGTGTGGCCGTGGCCCAGAAATTCGTCGCCGCGCCCGCGCAGCTTGGCGCAGATATCCGGCGCATGGTCATAGAGGGCGGTATTTAGCTGCGCTTGGCAGGGAATGCCCAACTCATCGAACATTTCGGCCAACCGCCAGAAACCGACCCGGTTGCCATATTCCCGCCAGGAATAAACCGATGCGCTTTCGGCTTGGTCCGGTGGAGCAATGCCCGCACCTTTACCTTTGCCGTAACGGAATACTTCCATGTTGAGCGCGGTGTAGACCGCAAGCTTGGTCCCGTTTGGCCATTCATATTGCGGGCGCTCAAGAATGTTCGAATAGGCGAAACGGCCATGGTCTTCGATTTTGTCATGTGCGGCAGACATTGTTGCACTCCCTGAAGCGGTTGTAGGAGCGCGTGCATCAAGGCGGTTACTGCGCCGCCGTTGCCTGCTCCAAATACTTAATGATGGCGGTCCGTTCTTCCTGATTGCGGATTGGACGGAGCGCCATCTTGTTTTTAGGGATATATTCTTTGGGATTCTCTAGGTAGGCGTCAATGGTCTCGGCAGACCACACCAGCGGCGGGTCGGCCCGCCCAGCCTTTTTCATAGCGCGGGAATAATTAAACGGCTTGAATGTTCCCGCCGTCCGTCCGAAGACGCCAGTAAGGCCTGGACCCAGTTTTTTCTTCTCGGTGACGACATGGCATGCGCCGCATTTCCGCTTGAACAACTTCTTGCCGTCAAGACCAGCAGATGCGGCAGGTGCAGCGAGTCCAGCGGCCAGCACGGCACCCGCTAGAACGGTCAAAATTGGTCGCGTCATAAGCATGATCTCCAAGATGGAATTTCATCTTCTAAAGATGATCTAGTTGCTCCCCACCATTTTGCCATGCGGCGGGCTGGCGCGATCGCTTGACCGTGATGGTGATCTTGCCGGAAAGCACCGGTGGATTGTGTGGAATGTGGTTGGCACCGCCCAACAGCAATTGCAGTGTGTGCGTACCCTTAGGCAGGTCCAGCGTTGCTTCCGTCTGGTCACCGCCAAAGTGGCGCACGTTGCCGTCCGCCGGCAGCGAATAATCCAAGCCCTCACCCTTCGGCGGATCAACGTTGATCAGCAGGTAATGGTGTCCGGTATTGGCTTTCTCGACCCAGCCGGTGCCATGACCATGCCTCTGAAACCGAATTGGACGGTAAGAAGCCAAGAGACCTGCGCGCCGTCAGCGGGCGCGATGAAATACACCGCAGCGCCGGCAGGTGCGGGCGTTTCACTCGCAATGGCAAAGGGGGCGGCCAGAGGCGCTGCGGCGGCGGTGAAGATTGTCAGTAAACGCATGAAAATTCTCCCTTGCTGAATGCGTCGGACTCATAATTTAAGCAGGCGTTTGAAGTTGATCGGGTGCTTGAACGCGTTCCAGATGAATTGCAGGATTGTGCTCGCTATTGCGAACACGGGCCAAATCATAGGCACTTTGCAATCGTAGCCAGCGATCCGCGCTAACGCCAATCACGGCTTCAAGCCGTAGCGCCATTTCTGCGGATATGCTGCTACGCCCACTAACAATCCGGTGTAATTGGCCTCGACTGATGCCAAGCGCTAAAGCACCTCCGGCTACCGAAAGGTTAAGTGTATCCAGGTCTGCCTTAATCAAGCGACCTGGATGCGCTGGCGATGGCATCGCCACGCCGCATACTCCCACATCGCCAATGATAGTCCTCAAAATTCACGTCATATGGATCGCCTTAAGCAAACGGGAAAACGATCCGCCGAGGGCCTCATACATCTGCGGCATATTCGCCTTTTCGCCACCCTTTAAGTTCATGCAACCGGAATGAAGGCCGGTCCAGCTCGTGAATATCTGTCGCAACATCAAGTACGGTTAGAACGTCCTCAATGCGCTGCAGCATATCAGGCAGTAATCTTGACCCATCGCCTCGCTCATAAAGCCGCTTAAGGCCTCTATATCTAAAGCTCAGGATCAAAGTTTATCGGACATATCACATGTAAATAAATTATGTGGCGCCGCGCATTTCAATTGGTTTGCCAAACCCTTGCCCACGGGCGGCGATGCCTATGTGGTGCGGAAAGCTGTGGCCAATTTCGCTAATGCTCTGGCTTCCATTGGTCCAGTGGCCTGGGCGGCGAGGGCGATGTCTATGTGGGACATTTCAGCCGCACCAAACTCGATGGTGCTGAAGTCATCGTTGGCAAGGCCGTAGCGGATCGCGGTTGCAGCGTGGGGTTCGTCGCGCTCGCCAAGCAAGCGCCATACGGCGGCGGCGCGGGCGGCCTCCGTTGTGGGATCTGAGTTGTCGGTGATCGGGATTTCGCGGCCATGACGTTCGTTGGTGGCGAGAACGCCTGCTGCTAGAATACGAATGCCGATGACACCGAGGCCATGGGTTCGGCACGCACCAAGCAGGCCCCGGAAATCCGTTGTGTCGAAGCCGGGCGGCGCATTCACTGCCGCCGTCGGGTTCAGCATGTTGTAATAGACCTGCGCTGACTGAAACCGCTCAGACGCGATCACGCCACGGACGGCGGCGGTATCGCCAAGCGCTGTTATGCCAATGAAGTCTGTCAGCCCATCTTCCCGTGCTGCTTCAAATGCATCCGCAATACCGCCGGGGCGGAGAATGTCATAAGGCGTGAACCAATCACGACCCTGGGACCCGCTCCAACCGATCCGATTGTGCAGTTGGTAAAGTTCCAGCTTGTCTAGTTGCAGCCGTTCCAAGCTGGCTTCAAGCGCTTTGCGGACGGCGGATTTGGGGTCTTTCACGTCATCCGGGGTGAGGCCAATTTTGCTGGAAACGCGCGGACGGCGCTCCTTGGGCATTTCCTGCAAGAGCCGCCCGATATTCGTCTCGGACTGGCCATTGCCATAGCTTGTCGCCGTGTCGATCCAGTTTGATCCGGCGTCTAGCACCTTTTTCATTGCGATGCGGCGCGTGTCCTCATCAGAATTGATCAAGATGCCGCCGACAAATCCGCCGCCCAGCATCAGTTCTGGAGTTGTCAGACCAGACTTGCCGAAAGGGCGTTGGCGCATTGCCTTGGGGTTCGATGTCATGTCGATCAATCCTTAGTGTCTTTCCAGCTGTAATAGCCGATCATGGCCCGACTCATTGGGGCAATAATATCATGCATTGGCAAAGTTTTCACAGGCACTGGCGGGGGGGGCACTTCATCTGGCCCAGCGCCCATGGCTCGTTTCGCCAAGGCCGCACCCATGCTGGTTGCCAGTGCGATGCCGCGCCCGGAATAGCCAAGCCCTGCATAAACGCCACCTGCCAGCTCATGTAATCGCGGCATGCGCTCGACGTTCATGGCGATGAAGCCTTCCCAGATATGGGAGATTTCAATGCCGCTTGCTTGGGGAAATGCCTCTGCCACCTTGGCTTTTGATGCTCGTTCGATTTTGCCATGCACGCCAAATGGAATCATAGGTGCCGCTGTCATGATGATGCGATTGCTCTGATCTTTGCGAAATGCCCAAAGCGCCTGCCGCGTGTCTGAAAGACCATGGTTATTGGGCAGCACCGTCTTCGCGACATTATCGCTCATGGGGGCTGTTGCCGCGTGGAAACTGCGCAGCGGTAAGATGGATTGGCGCAACCGCGGCCATAGCGATGTTGTGTAGGCATTGGTCGCCAGCACGACAGTGTCTGCGGACACACTCCCGCGTGGTATCTTTGCGCGCCATTTGCCCTCCGCCCTATCAAGTGCAATGACAGGCGACTGGCCGTGGATTTTTGCACCTGCCGCCAATGCCGCATTCGCCAAGCCTCGTGCATATCCAAGCGGCTGGATATGACCGCCGCGCTCATGCAGCCATCCGCCATGGTAGGCCGGCGAGCCGGTGAGTGCTTCCATTGCGTCTTTGTCTAGCAACCGGGCCGGTGCGCCGCGCGCCGCCCATTGGCTTTGTTTGGCGATGACGCTTTTCATGCGGCTGGGACGGTGGGCTGGTTGCAGCCAGCCGTTTTGCGCGGCTTCGCATTGGATACCGTGCTTGGCGATCAGGTTGAACACCATGTCTGCGGAGTCTGCGACCCAATCATTCAGACGCTTGCCGCGCTCTTCGCCAAACAGGCGCTCAACATCATCCGGGTTATGGCGAACATAGGCTGGAATGACTTGGCCATTATTGCGCCCCGACGCGCCAAAACCCGGTTCTTCCGCCTCCAGCACAATCACATTCGCCCCGGCTTCCCGCAGATGCAGTGCGGTCGAAAGACCGGTGAACCCAGCGCCGATGACAACGACATCCGCTTTCAGGTCTTCTTGAAGGTGTGGGCAGTCTGGAGCAGCCGGGGCTGTCTGTGTCCATAAATTGGCGGCGGGGTCGTTCGTGGCTGGGCGGCTCATGCCGTCACCCCGCCATCAATCACCAGTTTGGCGCCGGTCATGTAGCGCGACGCGTCTGACATCAAAAACACAATACCGTCTGCGATTTCGGATGCATCACCAGACCGACCCATGGGTGCGAGTGCGGCAGCACGTTCTGACGGTAGCGTACTGCAGGTGCCGGTCATGCCCATTTTCTCCCAAATCGGTGTATCGATGATGCCGGGATGGACTGAATTCACACGGATATTGTCCCCCTCACGGGCGCATTCCAGCGCAGCGCACTTCGAAAACAGCCGCACCGCGCCCTTGGTCGCGGAATACGCGGCCAACCCAACTGAATTCCCACGCAATCCAGCGATTGAGGATAGGATTGCGATAGATCGACCGCCCGCACGGCGCAGCGCTGGGATTGAATGCTTCACGCCTAGAAACACGCCGTCGACATTGATCGCCTGCTGTCGGCGCCAGTCTTCCAGCGAGAATGTTTCAATCCGCCCGGTAATAGCGATGCTTGCATTGGCGATGAGTCCGTCCATGCCTTCTAGAGTTTTCTCCGTTTCATTAATTGCGTTGATCCAGGTGTCCTCGCTGGTGACATCCTGCTGCATCCAGGCACCTTTGCCGTCAATCATCTCAGCGGTTTCGGCTGCAGCTGCGGCATCAATATCGCTCGCCATGACGCGCGCACCCGCCTCTACGAGCGCTTTTGCGGTCGCCCGGCCAATGCCGGAGCCTGCACCCGTCACCAAAATGCGCTTACCGCTCAAACTCTCGCTCATGTGATTTTCTCCCTTGAATGCTTTCTGTCAGAATGCCCAAGCACGTCTGGTATGGGTAGTCTTCTGAACCTGTGTCCGGGGGCTATCGTTCACAAGCGACGCTGAATGCTGCAGTGCGTAGGGGGCGGATATGTCGGTCGTCAGATGGATATTGCTGGTCGATGACGAAGCGGACCCTCGGGATACGCTAGCGGAACAATTGAAGCTGCACGATAGCTTCGAAACGGAAACTGCAGGTGATGGCGCTGGCGGCATTGAAGCCGCGAAAGCAGGCCCGTTTGACGCCATACTGCTTGATGTTGGTTTGCTGGATATGGGCGGCCGGGAAGTCTGCCGGGCGCTGCGTCGGTCCGGAGTGGCCGAACCGCCTATCATTGCGCTCCGCGGCGTGTCACTCGGCTACGGCGCTAATTCGCTGTTCGAGGATATGGAACTGCAGCTCCTACCTGGTGAACGGGCGACTCTTGTCGGACGGAATGGTTGCGGCAAGACGACGATCATGAAGCTGATGGCCGGTGTCATTGAACCTGATGCGGGTGAGTTGTTCTTGCAGCCGGGCACCCGCGTCTCTTACCTGCCGCAGGCCAGTGCCAAGGGAAATTTTGCTGAATAAAGTGTGGGGCTACAATCCCGGGATGACGACGCATACCCTCGAAACGCATATTTATTGCCTGCGCCAGAAAATCGAAGCAGATTCTTTAAACGCCGAAATTTTGGTCACTGAGCCCGGTGGATACAAGCTCCATCCGTGACAATGCGCACACTTATTCGCTAAATCTGCCATTGATTCATTTTGTCGCTAACGCCACTAATACAGTCCTAGGTAATTCTGTAAGAACTGGCGCACTAATTGGCCGGACGGGGTGCAGTAGGTGAGCGACGCGTTTTCGATAACCTTTTGGGGCGTGCGGGGTAGCATAGCGGCACCCGGTCCCACGACAGCACGTTACGGCGGAAATACGCCTTGCCTGGAAATTCGCTGTGGTGACAGAACCGTTGTGATCGACGCTGGCACGGGCCTCCGTCCGCTTGGCGGTAAGCTTGCACGTGCAGGCAATGACCAGGACCTGAACGTCTATTTTACCCATACGCACATGGATCATTTTGTTGGCCTACCGTTTTTTGCGCCCGCGTATAACCCGACCAACAAAGTCAGCTTTTGGTCCGGCCATCTCCGCCCGGACCGCACTCTGCGCCAAGCCTGCGAGCATTTGATGTCAAATCCCTTGTTCCCCGTTCCGCCGGATGTGTTCCAGGCCGATGTTAGCTTCAATGATTTTGATTGCGGGGATACTCTGCAGCCCTTTGATGATGTGCGCTTGGTAACGGCGCCGCTGGACCACCCAGGCCGCTGCACGGGCTACCGGTTTGAATATAACGGTAAGGCTATCGCTGTCGTAACGGATACGGGGCATGTGCCGGGCAAGCCAAACGAAGGCGCACTCAAGCTGATGGATAAGGCGGATATCGTGGTTTACGATGCGATGTTCACAGAAGATGAATTCGTGGGCCGCCCGGATTGGGGCCATTCCACGTGGAACGAAGGTATTCGATTGATGAAGATGGCGGACGCCAAACAGCTCGTGCTGTTCCATCATGATCCCGCCCGCAAGGATGATGCTATGGACAAGATTACGGCGGAAGCGGCGGCAGAGCGCCCTGGTACCATTGCTGCGATCGAAGGTGAGACGCTGACGCTTTGAGCACTAGCGCACCTGGTCTGCCGATCTCTAAGCGCTTGCGCCGCATGCGGTTTCAGTTGGCGGATGCATTCGGGCTTGGCCAATATGGTTGGTTTATTCCCTATCGCTACCGCGCCGGGTCACCCCCGCCCTCATCACCCTATCCAGAAGCGCCATTTGATGCTGCGCTTCCGTTGATCCGGCAGAGCTTGGAACAATCTGCAAGCTTCAGCGCGCACTGGCCGCTGATGGATGGGCGCGACCCTTCGCCAGCACCACGTTTTAATCAGGATTGGTTCCCGGGGCTAGATGCGGTGCTGCTCTATGGATTGGTTCGCGCACGAAAACCGGCCCGGATTGTTGAGATTGGCAGCGGCCACTCCACCCGCTTTGCCGCCCGCGCCGCAGCGGATGAGGGGTTGGCAACAATAATCACCGCGATTGATCCAGCACCGCGAGCCGATATCGCCGGATTGTCCGGCCGGGTCTCCATCCAGCAGACGACAATCCAGGAAGCGGGCGTTTCTGCATTTCGACACCTCGTTGCTGGGGATATGCTCTTCATCGATTCAAGCCATGTGCTGATGCCGGGCTCGGACGTGGATATCCTTTTCAACCGGATCATGCCGGCGCTGCCCAAAGGCGTGCTGGTTCAGATCCACGATATTTTGCTGCCGGACCCTTACCCCGAGGCGTGGGAATGGCGCGGTTATAACGAGCAGAACGCAGTCTATGGCCTGATCGCATCCGGTGGATATCAGATCATTGCCTCTAGCCATTATGCCGAAACACGCATGGCGGATGATGTGCAGGCGCTGATGCCAGACCTGCCGCTAAAGCCCAAAGGTGCCCTTGCGACGAGCATCTGGTTTGAAAAGCGCTCGCCCGCGATCACATAGATATGAAGTGCGGGATACTGGAACGTGGACCCCATTCTGTTCCCGCCTGATGCATAACATGCCCCATGCAACCGCCTGTTAAACACACGCACCAGACCAGCGGCCCGTGCTTCCAGCTTGGAGACGCTCGCCTGCATGGGCCATGACGCAAGTGCCCAGCGCGTCAGTTGGCCAGGCGCTTATGGCACGGGTGCGTGCACGGATTGACGCTGCCCAAAACCGCAGTGAAACCCTGATCGGTTGGCTGCAATTGGGTGCGGTGATCGTATTCGCGACGCTATATGCGCTCTCACCGAAAACCGCACCGGATGGCGCTGGATTTCAACCAGCTGTTTTGGCGCTTGGGGGATACGCGATCTGCACGGTCTTGAGGCTGGCAATTGCATACAAGCAGCGGTCGCCAGGATGGCTGGTGGCAATCTCCGCCGTTGCCGAAATGGGGCTGCTGCTGCGTTCGGGTGGAGCGGCATGGTCGCTTAGGCCGTCATGTGGGACGACGGCGGTATGATGGTCTCCCGTGATTACATCTATTACATGACCAATAACGCTATCCTGATTGGTGCCGTGTTCGACAAAATCATCTCCATTTTGATGGTAACAATCGTTCTTGCCGTTGCGGTCACCCGTGCCCGGCGGACCTTGGAACAAGCGGTGGCGGACGCTGCCGCGGCCGAAGAAATGTCTTGTTTCATGGTGCCTGAAGTGGTTGAGCAAGTGACTGAATCCGAAGCCCGGGTTGCGGCAGGGGAAGGCTAAACCCGTGAAGCTGCGGCTCTGTTCCTTGAAATCCAAAAAGTCACGCCGATGGCGAATGTGCTGCCACCTGCAGATGTCATCGCCTTGCTGACGGTTTATCAGGCGCGGTTCACGCTTATATTGCGTCGCCACGGCGGTGTGATCGATAAATTCCTGGGGGACTGCATTCTAGCAAGTTTCGGTGCAGCAGAACGCAGCGAAATCTATGCCCAAGATGCTTGTGCAGTGCTTTGGGCCTTTATGGATGAAAGCGCGCGTTGGGCGGCGAAGCGGCAAGCGACGGGCCTTCCGCCGATACAGGTTATCGGGGCTGCTGCCGGGGGCCGGTTCATTTATGGCGCCGTCTGTGATTCTGACCGGTTGGAGATGACCATGATCAGCGATGCTGTGAACTTCGTCGTAAAGCTTGAAAAACATGCGCGGACTGAAGCCCGCAGGGCATTGGTCTCGTTGGATAGGTATGCGTTGGCGGAACGCCAGGGGTTTCAGCCAGCTGGACTGGTTGAGCATTTGCCTGCGCGTGCTGTTGAAGGTGTTAGTAGACCCATCGACCTGGTAGCTTTGTCGGCCTAAGCCGTGGCAGCATAGATGCTTACATACTAAGGATGCGTTGCCATGCCCAAAACCCATCATATCCCAGCCAGCGGTAAAACCTGTCACTGGGGCTGTTTCGCTGCCGATATTCCGGCCGTTCTAGAGATTGATCCTGGTGATACGGTCGTGATTGAAGCAATCTCTGGTGCGCCTGCAGTATTACCCGGCCCGCCGTTCACTGTGCCGGCCTCCTATGCGGACGTTCATGCCAATGTGAAGCCGCCTTATGGGTCCGGCCATATACTGACTGGCCCGGTGCATGTGCGCGGCGCGGAACCAGGCGATGCTCTGGAAGTGCGGGTAAAAGACATCCAGATTGGGTGTGATTGGGGGTGGAACTATATCAAGCCGCTTGCAGGCGCGCTCTATGAGGACTTCCACGAATATAAGCTGATCCACATCGCCCTTGATGGCGAGACGATGACGGCGAAACTGCCCTGGGGTGTTGAACTGCCATTGGCGCCTTTCTTCGGCGTTATGGGCACGGCGCCGCCTGCGGAATGGGGCATGCAACGCTCCATCGAACCGCGCGCATTCGGTGGCAATTTGGACTGTAAAGAACTCGGTGTTGGCGCGTCCATCACTTTCCCAGTCTTTGTTGAGGGTGCGAATTTCTCTGTAGGTGATGGCCATGCTCGCCAGGGGGACGGCGAAGTCAACGTGACGGCGATTGAAGCGGCACTTACCGGCACGTTTAAATTCCACTTGCATAAAAAGCGTAACTTGGCCCTGCCGATTGCAGAAACTGACACCCATTACATCACCCTTGGGTTGGACCCGGATCTGGATCAAGCAGCGAAGCAGGCTCTGCGGGGGATGATCGATCTTGGCACGGAGAAAACCAATCTCAGCCGGGAGGAAGTCTATGCGCTGCTGAGTATTACGGGCGATCTGCGCGTTAGTCAGGTGGTCAACGGCGTTAAAGGTGCGCATGTGATGCTGGCGAAAGATCACCTGCATGGGAGCAAAGCGTGAGCTATCTACCAGAACTCAGTGAGGCGGACGCCACGGACGAGCTCGCGCGAATTTACGCTGAGATCCGGCGCTGTTCTGGTGTGCCGTATGTCTCGACGCTACAACGCTTTTTGGCGACAATTCCCGGGGTGCTGGAATGGGGCTGGGCTGTCGTTAGCCCGGCAATGACATCAGGTAAAGCGCCGGAAGCTGCGTGGCGCGCGGCAGAGACTGCTGCCCAACCGCCCCTGCCACCTTTCACGCCGTCTGTGTTGCGGCTGCTTGGCGTCGGCGACCAGGATGTTGAGACGATCCGCAATATTGCTGCCAATTTCGCGCGGGTATCGCCGGTCAACGTAATCACCGGTGCTATGTTGGAGCCGCTGGCAACTGGGGCTGCTGCTCCCAATGGATCTGGCTATGGCGATGTTCGGTGGCAGGCGCCAAAGCCGCTTGCTGATATGCCAGTGCTGCCAGCAATGGATGGACTGTCGGATGATTTGGTCGCGGCCACTGAAACGCTGATGGTGCCGATTGGCGACGCGCCGTTCCTGCCCGCACTTTATCGCCAGTTCGTGCACTGGCCAGCCTTCGCCGCATATCTCGCCGCCGTAATCCCGCCACGCCGGGCTGATCCTGCAGTGAAAGCGGCAGAAGCGCGCGCCATCGGCGGCATTGTACAGGCGGGCCAAGACTTGTATCGCGACCTACCATCGCCGCCGTCGGACCTCCCACCGCCAGACCCGGAAACCGCCGCGCTGATCCATGAAGCAATCAAGCGATATCGCGGCACAAGTGCAGATATGATCTGCACCGGCAACGCGCTGCTGCAGGCGCTTCCACCGGCAAGCTGAACCCGTTTTGATTCAGTGCCAGTCCGGTGTAAATATGGTTACCAACGCATTCAGGAGAAGACCCATGGGATACACACTTGATCAATTTGCCGCTGATTGCCGCTCAGCGCTTCAGGCTGACCCTGGCCTTGGTGGCCAGAAGCAAGTTTGCGATTTCGTTGAAAAAGCGCTCAATGATCAGGAATTTATTGAAGCACAGCTTGGCCAGGCTACGGAAGAACGTGCGGTGATCTACCAAGACGCGGACCTTGGTTTCTGCATTTGCGCCCATAGTTATGCCGGCGAAAAGCAGGGAAACCCGCATGATCATGGCCCAACCTGGGCGATCTACGGCCAGGCCGTTGGTGAAACCAGCATGACGGACTGGAAGATTGTTAAGCAGCCAACTGGCGATCAGCCGGGCGAAGTCGTAAAAACGGACACTTATGTGATGAAACCGGGTGACGCGCACCTCTATCCAGTCGGTGCCGTCCACGCGCCGTATCGCGACGCGCCGACCAAGTTAATTCGTGTTGAAGGCGTCGACACCATGACGGTTAGGCGGACGGCGTTGAAAGCCGCATCTTAAGTTCCAGCTGGCACCTTCTCTTTGTAGCAGACGCCCCCTCACCCTGCCCTCTTCCTCCGTTGGGGGGTGAGGGGGTGTTGCAGCGAAACGAGTTATCCGAAAATCGCCATGGCTGAACCGCCTATCATCGCGCTCCGCGGCGTGTCACTCGGCTACGGCGCTAATTCGCTGTTCGAGGATATGGAACTGCAGCTCCTACCTGGTGA
>CBFIAF010000052.1:0-15240 GCA_965660545.1 Alphaproteobacteria bacterium
TTATTTTTAGGCCTGGCCGGGGGAAAGGGGGGGGCTGCTTATATGTACAATGCCCCCAAACATTATCTGAGAATTTTTGTAGGCAGTTAAAAACTACAAGGGCGTTATCGATTGAGTTCATGCTGTGAAGTAGGCTAACAAGAATAAGAACATAAATAGAACATACGAAATTGAAGCATGCTGATCCAGATCAAGACGCTGAGGGACCTACTCGAAAATGGCTACATCCTTGAGGCCCACTGCATAGCTTGCTTGAGGTTTATTCCTGTCGACCTGGAGGAGATGATTGCAGAAGGGAAAGGGGACAGGAGCTACATAGGTAAGAAGCCTACATGCCAAAAGTGGGGTCAGAAGGGTGAGTGGCAGATCAGACCAAAGGGAACTGCGATTGGTACTGGATGACACAGATTTAGGGGACAGCTAATTGTACTTGGCCTCGTTCAGCAGCCAGTATGCGTCTGTGCCTTTGAGTGTGCCTTTTTCCTTGGCGAATTCGAAGGGTGTTTTGCCGTCTTCGGTTTTCGCTTTGGCGTTGGCCCCTGCTGCTAAGAGAGCTTCAACCACGTCTGCTCTGTCTAGCAGTACTGCCCAATGCAGAGGCGTCAACCGGGTAGCTTATTCAAGACTGTAGCAGTGTTGCAGTGAAGTGCGGCCTGCTGGTCATAGTCTTACGCTTAATGGGTCGGTGTGCTGCGAAAATGATGGTGCTTAGGGTTCAATTGATGGCAGCCTAAAGTATTTGATGTCGTGATCGGTTTACAGAATATAGAGCAACCATGCTTTAAATTTTTGCAAAGCACTTGACATCGCGCACTCATTGCGAGTAGTTCTCATTATCACATTCTCACCAAGCAACCGCCAGGCAGAGGTTAGATTAACTTTGTTTGGAGAGGTTGCCATGCAGCCAACAACAATCCCCACCGCACCATGCGACCTTGTGCCGAGTGAGCAACTTGTGCTTGGCGCATCACGTGTTTGGTTGACTGAATGGTGTGAGGATGAATTCAACTTTGGCACTGTCAAGAGGTTTCTTGGTTTTTACTCGGCAGAAGCCGCTGCACCAAGCCATCACAGCTTCATGTATGGTGTGGTGACGTCCGCTGAGAAACCAATTTCTGCAAGTCGCTTAAATGGGAAAACACTCTCAGACGACGAGTTCAGAATTGTCCATGCTGTGGGCTGTATGCAAGCCGGGCGCTACGCGGTTGCGCAGCGTATTTTGTTGCGTTGGCTTCCCCCTGCAGCAGCACGCATTCACGTGCGACAACTTTCGGAATTCGCAGCGTCGTTGTCGTCTCTAGGCATAAAAACTCCAATCCGACCATGGCGAACACATCCACCGCATGCACCAGATAAGCCGCCTCCGTTTTTTGCTGCTCCAACAAGCATGCTTATCCACTGAACTAAAAGGAATCTTAATTATGGGACTAGGCGCTGGAGATAAAACTCCCAATGTTCGGGTAAAAGTGGTCACAGACAAAGCAACCAAGGATTGTGAAACAATTGAGTTGTTCGCAAGCAAGCGCGTCGTTCTATTTGCTTTGCCAGGTGCTTACACACCAATATGCAGCGCTTCCCACGTTCCTGGATACGTGGAGCACGCCAGCGCTATTGCAGCTGCAGGGGCAGCAGACATCTTTTGCTTGTCGGTCAATGACGCATTCGTTATGTCTGCTTGGGCAAAAACTCAGTCAGCTAGTACATCCTTAAAGTTCATCGCCGATGGAAATTGTGAGTTCAGTGAAGCAATGGGCATGGCGGTAGAACTCACCGAGTTAGGATACGGGCGCAGGTCCAAGCGCTATTCTATGCTCGTAGACGATGGCGTCATAACAGCGATGTTTGAAGAAGGGCACCCTTTAGCTGGCGACCCATTTGAAGTCAGCGACGCGAAGACCATGTTGACGCGCCTTAAAGCATCAGTGCCACCTAAACCCTGATCGAATACCGTCACGCACTATGACTTACTCGACGTATTGAAGCCGTAATCCAGGGTAGGGTTTTGGTCTCATCGCAGCGCCGCGGCTTTTCTGTGTAATCTGTATGGACACAAGACCAACGTAAGTTGGGTGAAGACTCGGGACCTCTAAGGGTGTTTTTTTGTCCAGCGCTCCCCGTTAAGCTCCTTAAATAGGCTGCCTTTGTTGAGCTCCCCGTCTTTCAGTAAATCCAAAAGCGATTGCAGGAGTTCTATGGAAACCTCTTCACCGTTTTCATTAATGGCGATGAACATGACTACTCAAATCCAGAACACTGCTTCCAAAGTATTATGCACCTTCGCTTCTTCTGCCAGCAACACACCAAGATCACTTAGCCTCAAGTTTTATCGGGAAGCTTGAGGATTTGGTTTCATGCCCCAAGCTTTGGTTGATCCTACTTGATAGAATTTTTTAATTTAGCCCGCATTTGTTGGCTTCGTAATCGAGTGATTGAATCAAAGCTTTATGACCTTTTAGGTTTTCATCTGGAGTCTTGCAGAGCGGGTTATTTTTCATCTTAAGGTCCATCTAATTCCTGAGGGCCGCCGGACCCCAATTGCAAGCCTTTTGAAGCGGTTTAATAGCCTCCTTGATACCAGCAATAGGAAATTGGGCTATGATACTAGACTCGCTAAGAGGCGTGGCCCGCACGAGCATCTTTGATTTTTCAAACATGCCTTTGATGAGTTTGATGGGTCCCTGCCGGTAGCTCCATAATCCCAGGGCTGTATTATCGTTAGATTCAGTCCAGTTTTGAGAGAATGCTTTGTCGTTGTCGAACCGTATATCTACCTCGCCGCCACCGGAATTATCGCTCATGAAACAGCCGCCGAACATCACATAAATTTTCGTCCTATTCTCACTGCAATTCAGAACTAAGAGTGCTTTCGCCTGCTTATATCTGCAACGGACAGGCTCAGACGACACAACCGACAGCGTTACCGATGGGGAATCATCGATTTTGGATTTAGATTCCGTCACAGTCCAAGAGCCCGGACTAGGTAGGTTTTTCTTTTGCGCCGTTCGACCACTCTGCTGATCATAACAAGCTAAACGATCTAGTGGTTCATTAATGCGCAGGCAATCTGCGGCGATTGCGGGCTGAACGGCAGCGATCGTGAACCCACTCAGTAAAATGACACAAGACAACAGGAAGGCTCTAAGCATTGGCAAGCTCCTTTTTGATTTCGAAGGCTTCCATAAGCTCTTGATAGGTTGCAACCCTCAATAGCCTATGAAGCCATCGTCCTCCTGCGATGCAAAAGCCCCGTTCTTATGCAGCCTCGGCCTCAGCCTTTGCCGCTGCTGGATTCGATGTCGAAAGGCGGTAGCCGTAGCTATCTGTCTGTGTACTCATGAATAGCAGGTCTCCGGAATGACCTGGCATTATTTATTGGTTTAACTAGCAGGTAGAAACGCGGGCTGTCCAACGCACACTCGCCACCCTAGCTGCGTTTTCATTCATGTGTCGCAGCCAATATCAATTGCGAAACTACCTTTCTTCAGCGGCATTGCATTCTTAATGACAGATCGGCGGCCAAACCCTGTCATAGAAGCGGCCATTAAACTCTATATCTGCCTTAATTCATGGGTAACTTTCATATAGACTGTTGGATGCGGGTCGATAGCAATTTACCTGTTTTATTTGCTTCAACGACAACCTTTTGAAACTTATCAGACGTACCCACCATATGAACAGATTTTCCCATTTGCGTTACATTATCGAACCCGTAGATTACATGAAGGCGATCCATAACGTCCGAAATCATTGGAATTAAGCCAGTTACAGTTGCTCCAGTTTCTTTGACTAGTAATTCTACCTGAGGAAGAATTTCCAGAGCAGCCTCTAAATTACCTCGGTCTACTTGATAGGTTCGGACCATCATCACAGGTTTTTTATTTATTGCGCCATAGGCCAAACGTAGGACGTCCGGACCCATCATCAATCCAGCGGGGTCATCTTCCCGCAGCTTAGCAACCCTTTGCATTTCCGCATCTATAGTTAATTTGTCTATAGCAGCAGTTGCCGCAACAAAGTCCTGGAACGTGCCAAATAAAGCTATTGAGCCCGACATGTGGCCATATGTTATCTTCATGAGAAGCGGATCACCGCCAGACCGTTGAATAGCTCCTGCAGCAATGCGAAGGCGTTCAACTACAGTGTTAGATTTTCCCGGTTCAGGCGTTACAATACGGCGTGAGATTATGGTCATGGTAGGCTCCTTATTTCAGCGCTAAAATTACTTACATGATTCACAGAAATTCTGCATTTTAAAAGCTTAAATAATCAAATGCTATAAATGCACACGAGCGTGACATTTTTTGCATCATTTAGCGACCGTTGTTCAAGGAATGCCATTGTTCCAGGCCTAGCAAGCTGTCGCCTTAGAGCCACGCTTCATTGTGTACTGATCGCAGTACGCGTCACGTTGAGCCTCTACAAACTCGCTTGGTCTCGAAGAAAAAAGTTCAAAGGGCTCTCTTTCACAAGTTATTGCATGTGGGGCATCAGGTTCTTGCGAGCTTCCTCGTCCCATTTTCCGTCAGGTTATTTGTATAGACAACTGAAACATATTTAAAAGTCTGTCTTAAGCAGATGCTGAGTACAAAGTGAACGGCGGTCAGATTGGTCTGTGCACTTCTGGAAAAGCAAAAATTGTCAAAGTTAATGGTAAACGGTTGTTTTATGCGTGCCTAGATGGACGAGGAGAGCCAATAAAAACCGCGACCGATTTAGAGCCGCTGGCTTGGCGGGGCAAACAACGATTGCTGCACCTCGAAAGTGGCGCGATATTCAATTCGTTAGCTGCTTTTTGTGATCGGACAGGTGTACCTCGGAAACGTGCACAAAAATATCTTGATGGTGAGAAGGTAGATTTGTTGGGTCAGGAATTTGAAGTTTTACACGGCTAATTTCAATTTGGAATATTTGAAAGGATCACTACCTTCCTCAAGCTTTAGAAGCGTTAGCTAGTAGGCGTACCTTGCTGTTGGCCACTCTCTTCGGGGTGGTTTAGGTGCTCGTGTTCAGCCTCTACGTGATTTCCCAGTGCTCAGTCCAACTTGATAGCAATCTTCGGTAGCCATCTTCTTAACTGCTCTAGGCCATAACCTCAGCCATATCGGGTTCCCGTTACTTAGACTGTCTTCCAGATACCAACATTCTCTGCCATACTTTCCATATGAAAAACCTGACCGCTACCATCTGCCTTGCCGTTGCCTTGCTTCTTGGAAGTGCGGGAGTGTCTTGGAGCCAAGATTACTAAAAGGGTCTAACTGCTGCCCAGATCGGTGACTACGCAACTGCTCTGCGGGAATGGAAACACATGCGAAACAGGGGGATGTCTTTGCCCAGTACAATCTGGGTTTGATGCACAATAATAGATGGGGCGTTCCCCAGGACGATAAGACTGCTGTGAACTGGTACAGACTTGCCGCCGCTCAGGGGAATGGTGATGCATATCTGCAGCGCAAACTTCGCCGCTTTGGGCAGAATGCAGTTAGGTGATTTACGCTCATGACACGAAGATCGCACGCTAGCGGGATGTCGCTTCCTGACGCGCAACCGCTGGTCAATCTCTCCCGAAAACATCCTGAAATGGCGGAAATTAGACTGCTCACCTGAGAGCTGCCATGGCTCATTCTTAAGGAGACAGCGTCAGGAATAGATGCATGCAGCAGAAACGCCTGGCTTTTAGGCTAAATTTTCGATAAAATACGTTTGCATTTTTCCCTTATTTTTGAGGTCTATATGGCCGCGATCAATGGCTCGCCAGGCGTCCCCTAGAAACTGCCTAGTTGCATCCGAAATTTGCACTTTACCGACCTCAGATGCACTTTCCAAACGGGAAGCAATATTAACAGCATCCCCCCAAATATCGAACCCGTTAGCAGAAAAGCCTGCAATTACCGGTCCGGTGTGGACACCAACTCTTATGTTCCAGGGTAGCTGGCCTAAAATACTTCGTTTTATGTTCAACGCAGAGACCACTTGTACAATGTCTAAGGCTGCCTGGCAGGCATTTTCTGGATGACCTTGCCGGCCGTCAGGAATTCCGCCAACTGCCATATAAGAATCGCCAATAGTTTTGACTTTAGCAAGCTTATGCTTGGTTATAATTTGATCGAATGCCGAAAAGAACTCATCCAAGCTCTCAATAAGCTCTCCTGGATCAATATCTTCCGACATAAAGGTAAACCCAACAAAATCCGTGAATAGGATTGAAGCCGAAGAGTAGAATGATGCCTGAAGGGCCCCAGGCTCCGGTTTTGTCTGACTTTGATTGCCGGTTGAGGGCTTTAGTTTACCAAACTCTAAAATGTTACTGACTTGATCCGATAACAAGCGTAGGCCTTCACGCTGGCTGTGCGCCAAGATACCGGGCTTAGAATCCAGGACACATAAGGTACCGACTGTAAAACCTTTACTGGTGATAATGGGTGTTCCGGCGTAAAATTGTATATTAGGTGACAGTGTCATTTTTTGAAAATTTCGAGTTTTTTGATCCTCCTTCACGTTTTCGATGACTAGTTGGTCACGGGGTTTCTGAAGTACGTACTGGCAAATACCAATATCCCTTGGAATTTCCTTCACCATCAGATTTTCAGAGATTGAAAAGCCGTGGTTGTTTTTAGAAAATTGACTTTTGTCAGTGAGCAGGTTGATTGTACTTTGCGGTCGCTCAGTCAGATAGCAGGCCAATTCAGTGATATTATTTAACTGCCGGTCGTTAGTGACATCTCTATTCTCTAGATCAAGCCGCTTAATTTCATCAATACGTTTGTCCTCATTTGCTAAATTTCTGACTGGCAGATAACCCGCTTTCTGCCCTTGAAGTTTGATTAAGTTATGAAGTCGATCTTTGAGAAAACTCATCTTTCAAGACCCGCATACATTAAGGAATCATTGAGAATACCTAGCTACCTACCCACCTATCTACTTACGACACGGTGAACGGCATTCATCCACTCCTAAGATATATTTCATATCCAGATCTGTTCAATAGCAGTTACGCGCAGAACATTAGGTCGAATTCCTCGTCTCGCTCAGCTGCTGCTTTAGGGCTGTAGATCTCGAATCTTTTATGTTTCCAGTCGAAATTCAATCGAATACTCCTGTTAGAAAAAACTCATCGCCCAAGCAGGCGATGGTTAGTCCTTAGGACAGAAACTCACGTTCTCATAATGTAAAAAATGACGTTGGTCCAGATGGTTAATTGGTTATCAGTTTCAGGAACCAACGTTCTGAGGGGTAACCAAAGGTGAAGGATGTTCTAAAAGACATGTGGATCGTTTCAGGCACCAACATACTCTGCCAGACTTTCCATATGAGAAACCTGACCGCCACTTTCTGTCTTGCTGTTGCCCTGCTTCTTGGAAGTTTTGGGGTGTCTTGGAGCCAAGATTTCCGAGAGGGTGTTGCTGCATACGAGAGTGGTGACTACGCAACTGCTCTGCCGGAATGGACACCTCTTGCGAAGCAGGGGAATGCCATTAGCCAGCACAATTTGGGCCATCACGGCAGGCACAACGGCACGTATCGAAGCAAGCGATAATATCAATCAGGCTAGTGTGACAGCGGCTGCCCTTACTGTTCGCGGTAATAACAGTGTTGTCCTTATAAACACCACCGTGAATAGCATAGCAGGGAGTCAGGCCTTTGAACCGATTACGTTCTTAGAGCCGACCGGCTTGGGCCGTTACACAGTAAATGCCATTCCGTTTGGCCCAGAGCGTGCTGGTATTATTGAAAACGTCGTTACAGCTGCGGCTGCACTTACCCAGATTGCTCCGAGTGCTAACAACGCTGCCAACGATGCGGGACCCTCATTCAGCGGGGCCGGCAGTGCAGTTCTTGGTGGAATTACAGCCCCGTACCAGTTCTAGTGTGGTAACGGCTGACGTTCCAAGTCGTGTATTCGATAATTTTGAATCGTTCTCATGCGAAAACCCTGTCTTCGGCGGTCCCCAGATGCCGGTTAACGATCGTTTAGCTCCAGCTAACGAGGACCGCCAATAAGGTTTACGCAATTCTGGCGCAGCAACTGTTGGATTTCGCGTGGCGCAGAACTATTTCTAATTATATGGAAAAAGAACAAACAACATCTGTCCTTTACAACGCCAACTGCCCTGTCTGCAATTTCGAGATACAGCATTATGCGCAGTACTCGGATGACAACGAACTGCCGATCAGGTTTGACGATCTGAACTCGGACGCGCGCGTGCAGTGGGGGATTGACGCTGATACGGCGGCGCGTCGGCTTTATGTGTTGCACAATGGAACACTGACATCGGGAATTCCCGCTTTTCTGGTGCTTTGGGAACAAATGCCAAAGTATCGATGGTTGTCCAAAGTCGTTGGTTTGCCAGGCATCAGACAGATCGCATCGGCGATCTATGACCATATTCTGGGCCCCGCCATTTACCGTTGGCACTTGCGCCGATTGCGCAAGCTGTCCGCCTAAGTGTTGATCCAGACTTGCCTTTGGCCGCTGCCCTTACCCTGAGTTTTAAGTGAATTAGGAATGCGCTAGAAGGTCGACACTTATCGTGAGACGGACATCGGGTGGCGTTGAAGCCCCACGCTGGGACGCCACTTCGCAGTTTAAAATAGACGTTGGAACGCCATGACTGACTGGATCGCAACCCGCGCAGAGGGTGAGAAACAACTGGCGGCCTTCGCGCCCCGCATGGGGCGACGTTATGCGAACGGTCGCAATACCGATCATGGGGCGGGCCGCCATACGGCAGTGTCGGTACTGTCGCCCTACATCCGGCGCCGGTTGGTGTTGGAAGCCGACGCCGTGGCGGCAGCAGTGGCGGCGCACGGACTGGAAAACGCCGAAAAGTTCGTGCAGGAGGTGATCTGGCGCGGTTATTTCAAAGGCTGGCTGGAACGTCGTCCTCAGGTCTGGGCCAGCTATGCTGACGGGGTTCAGGCCGATCTCTTGGCGCTGGACCGCGACCGCCGCCTGCGCCGGGATGTGAACCGCGCGATGGATGGCCAGACCGGCCTTGCCTGCTTCGACGCCTGGGCCGATGAATTGGTCGAGACCGGCTATCTGCACAACCACGCGCGGATGTGGTTCGCTTCGATCTGGATTTTTACATTGGGCCTGCCGTGGCGGCTGGGGGCGGATTTCTTCTATCGCCACCTGCTCGATGGCGATGCGGCATCGAACACACTGGGCTGGCGATGGGCCGCGGGTCTGCACACAAGGGGCAAGCCCTATCCGGCGACTGCCATGAACATCACCACATTCACGAACGGACGGCTCACGCCACGACCGGGTGACCTGGCCGAGGTGACAGAAGGCCTGGAGGCGACCGAGCCTGACGGTCTGCCGCCTGTGCTGCCCTTGCGCCCGGTGACGCCACCTCAGCCGGGCCAGCCCACCGCCTTGTTGATCACTGATGAGGATTGCCGGGTTGAAGATTTTGGCCTTTCAACCCTTGATATCCGCACCGCCGCCACCCTGTCGGCCAGTCACCTGCGGTCGCCCTTGCCAATGGCCGAAAACGTGGCGCGGTTCGAGGAGGCCGCACTGGCGGATGCGGCGGCGCGTGTCTGGGTTTCGCCCACTCATCTTCGCGCCGGTGATCCCGATGATCTGGCCAAATGGGCCGCGACGGCTGGCGCCACGCAGATCGTGACAGCCTATGTAACCCAAGGGCCGTTGCGGGATTGGCTAGACCAGGCCACGCCCGCTTTGGCGGCCCGCGGCATTTCCCTGTGCGAATGGCGCCGCGACTGGGACAGTGCGATCTGGCCCCACGCCACGGCCGGGTTTTTCAAGGTGAAAAAGCAGATCCCGCGCATCCTTGAACAGATGGTGCCGACATGACGTTCACCGATCCCCGAATTGCCCGGCTGATCACGCTGATCCGTGCAACGCTGCGCCCGCCCCCGGGGGCGGGGCGGATCGCCTTGGCACTCGGGATGGGTGTGATCTGTCACACCCTCTTTGCCGCTGGCGTGTTGGCGATGACCATCGCGATGTTCTTTAGCCTGAGCGAAAGTCTGGGCTCCGTGCCCTGGCCTTGGGCCGTGCTTGCCAATGAGGCGCTGATTGCGCAGTTTCCGCTGGCCTATTCGCTTTTGCTGACTGGCACCAGCGGGCGGTTCCTGGCGCAACTGATCCCCGGCCCCCATGGCCAGGCGCTGGTCACCACGACCTATGCCATCATTGCCTCGGCCCAACTGCTTGCGCTGTTCGCGCTCTGGACGTCATCGGGCATCGTCTGGTGGCGGGCCGAAGGTGCGGCGTTCTGGGTCATCAGCGCAACCTATGGCGCAAGCTGGCTGTTGTTGCTCAAGGCCAGTTTCGACGCCGGGGCCGAGGTGCAGTCGGGCGCGCTTGGCTGGATGTCGCTGTTGGCGCGCATCCGCCCGGTGTTTCCCGGCATGCCGACCCAAGGCCTGTTCCGGCTGGTCCGCCAGCCGATCTATGTGGCGTTCGCGCTGACGCTCTGGACGGTGCCGGTCTGGACACCGGATCAGTTGGCGCTTGCGGTCTGCTTTACCGCCTATTGCCTGTTGGCTCCGCGGCTGAAGGAAAGTCGCTTTTCCACCCGCTTTGGCGCGCGGTTTGAACAGTACCGCGCTGCAGTGCCCTATGTCCTGCCCCGCGCTGCCCCTGCAAAGGACCATCCACATGTGGAATGACCTAACAATCTATGACGAGGTTGCCGACCAGTGGTGGTCAGATGACATCCGCTGGGTGCGGGCGCTGAAAAACCTCGTGCCCGGGCAGCTCAAATGGTTCGACCGCCATACTGACCGGCATGGCAGGCAAGTACTTGATCTGGGCTGCGCGGGCGGCTTCATGGCCGAGGCACTGGCCGCACGCGGCGCTCATGTGACCGGGATCGATCCGGCCGCCGCCGCCATCGAGGCCGCCCGCCATCACGCGCGCGGCGCAGGTCTGCGTATCGGCTATGACGTGGGCGTGGGAGAGGCCCTTCCCTATGATGACGCCGGTTTTGATGCAGTGGTCTGCTTGGATGTGCTGGAGCATGTCACCGATCTGCACAAGGTTTTGTCCGAAGTGGCCCGCGTTTTGCACCCGGGCGGGCTGTTCCTGTTCGACACGATCAACCGCAACTCGCTGGCCCGGTTTGCCACCATTACGGTTGCTGAAGACCTGCTGCGGATTTTGCCTCGCGGCACCCATGACCCCGCGATGTTCATCAAGCCGGGCGAGTTGCGGCGGGCGATGGAAGGCACTGGTTTTCTGCCCGGTCCGGTCACCGGCCTAGGCCCACGCGGCATGAATCGGCATCTGGACCTGACTTTTGGCCCCCTGCCGCTGACCGCGATCCTTTTCATGGGGATCGCCCGCAAACCTGCCTTCGCAACGGGAGATACTGCATGCTGATCCTTGCCATTCTGATAACAGCCGTCCTGTTCGGGGGCATGGTGCTATATTCCTTCGGCTTCGCGGCGTTCCTGTTCACGGTGCTGCCGGCAGATGTGGCGGGTCCGACAATCCGGCGTGCCTTTCCAATGTTCTACATTTTTGTTCTCGGCACGGCTGCAGTGGGGGCGGCTCTGCTCTGGCCTGCCGATCCACTCGCAGCAGGGCTGTTGGCGCTGATCGCGGCAACGGTCCTGCCCACCCGGCAAATCCTGATGCCTGCCATCAACCGCGCCACCGATATCGGTGCCAAGGACCGCTTCAAGGTGTTGCATGGGCTGTCAGTGGTGATCACGCTAGTCCATATCGCGCTGGCGGGTTACGTGCTAACTCGCTTCGCGGGGGGCCTATAGCATGGCGGTGCTACTCCGCGAAAACGTCCAGTCATATCCCCGTCCGCCTGCATTGGAGCCTGTGCCGCAAGGCATCAGGGTCCTCCTTGGAGGTGTCTTAGTGGCCGAGACATCCCGCGCCTTGCGGGCGCTGGAAACACATCACGCGCCTACCTATTACCTGCCGCGCGAGGATATCCACGCCAAGCTGCGCCTGGCTCAAGGCACCAGCTTTTGCGAATGGAAGGGCGTCACGCGCTATTTCGATGTCACAAGCGGAGGCAAGACAGCCCTGCGCGCCGCTTGGGCCTATGACCGCCCCAGCGCCGGCTTTGCCACCCTTGCAGGTTACGTGGCATTCTATGCCGGGTTGATGGACGAGGCGTGGGTCGGCAATCTGCGCGTCGTTCCTCAGCCGGGCGATTTTTACGGCGGCTGGGTCACGCCCAATCTCGACGGACAAATCAAGGGTGCGCCGGGAACGCGGCATTGGTAGAATGCGGAACATACAGTTGATTGCCGGCGTCGGTATACGGGAAGGATCAGGGGACGTAAATGTTGATGCGCGGTCTGATGCCAATCGTTATTGCCGCGATCACACTAGGTGGCTCAGTGCAGCCTGCGATTGCCGACGGGTCTGTGATCGGGCAAACAGTCATCGAGGATTTCACCATGCAGCCGGAAAATCGCTGGCGGTTCTTCACCGATCAGGTGATGGGGGGCGTGTCCACAGGCGGTGTGGCCTTCGCGCAGGAAAACGGAACACCGTTTGCGCGCATGACAGGCCGCGTCAGTACCGCTAATCGTGGCGGGTTTATCCAGATGCGGCTTGATCTTGCCAGCCCACCACCCCAGGGCACAACCGGCGTGCAACTTGTCGTGCGCGGCAATACCCAGCGCTATTTCGTGCATCTGCGTACAGGCGGCACTCTTTTGCCTTGGCAACACTATCAGGCAGGGTTCGATGTCACCGAAAACTGGAGCGCGGTCCGCCTGCCACTGGATAGATTTACAGCCTCGGGCGCCTTCTTGCGCAACCTGCCCCGCCCAGCCAGCATGACCTCGGTTGCCGTCGTCGCCTACGGACGGGACCACGACGCCCAGATCGACGTGCGCCAGGTGAGTTTCTATTAATCCGGCGAGATGTTGTGCAGTTTCGAAGGTAGAGCAGCCCCGCTGAAGTGGTCCATCCATAGGGATAGTATTTATCCCGTCAGAGGAAGATGAGCCGATGGATGGCAAGTGAGACAAACCGGAATTGGCCTCATCAGGGCTAGCCGCAGTTATATTTGCCCGCCGTTTGGATAAACATTCACAACGGGTCCTCCTGCGGAATAAAATCAAACGGGTGAGCGGAAGCGCATCTCATGCCCATTTGAGTCTCATTTGAAAGCATATGAGAAGATGAACGACTTTGAGGTCTTAAGTTTCGATGGCTCGAAGGGCCCCTTAGTCAACGAAAGTCGCTCTGTTGGCGCATTTGCTATGGAGCTATTTTATTACACTATGTGCTGGCAAAGAATGACGACCCCTCGGCGTTACTATCGAAATACGCCGCAACCCGGTGGCGTCCACTTTTCCGTCCGGGCGGGCGGCGTTGAAGGCCGCGCCGGGCGTAATTAATTTGGTTGAATACGGGTTCAGATGGAGGATGAGTATCTCGCGTTGTCTCATCCGATGAGAAGGCGGCGCCAAACAGCTCGATGACAATCACCCGGAGGAAAAATGACCCCGTTCGTCTTCAATACGTCGAAGTCCATCCAGTTCGGTGCCGGCGCCCTGGAGCGCATCGGCGAACTGGTCAAGGAGCATATCGGCGACCAAGTGATGCTGGTCACCGATCCTGGGATAACCGCGACCGGCATCGTCGATAGAGCGCTGGCCGCACTCCATAGGGCCGAAATTTCGGTAACGACATTTAGCGAGGTGGAGGCCGATCCGCCCGAAGCCGTGATCCTTCGGGCGACGGGTCAGGCCATTGAGGCGGGCGTAAGCGGCGTTGTCGGTCTTGGCGGCGGCTCCTCGCTCGATGTGGCCAAACTTGTAGCGCTGCTTGCCGCCCAGCAAGAGAAGCTCGCGGAAGTCTATGGCGTCGGAAACGCCAAGGGCCCACGCCTGCCGTTGCTTTTGGCGCCGACCACCGCAGGCACCGGTTCAGAGGTTACGCCGATCTCGATCGTGACAACCGGCGCCAACGAGAAGATGGGAGTGGTCACGCCGGTGATCCTGCCGGACGTGGCGTTGCTCGACCCTGAACTGACCTACGATCTACCCGCGCACATCACCGCCGCCACTGGCATTGATGCGATGGTGCACGCTATTGAAGCTTACGCGTCTGCAAGCCCCAACAACAATCCAATTTCTCGCATGCTCGCGGTTCAAGCGCTCACCCTTATGGGCCGCTCTCTCTTAGCCGCCGTCCGCGACGGATCAGACAGCGCGGCCCGGTCGGATATGCTGCTGGGTTCGATGTTGGCCGGCCAGGCCTTTGCGAACTCGCCGGTAGCAGCGGTCCATGCACTCGCCTATCCGCTCGGAGGCCACTTTCATATCCCGCACGGTCTATCGAACGCGCTGGTGCTACCGCACGTCATGCGCTTCAACATCGCCGCCAAACCGCAGCCTTATGCGGAACTGGCACCGCACCTCTTTCCAGACCTCGCGGCCTTCGAAGGTCAAGAGCGCGCTGTCGCTTTCTGCGAGAAGCTGACGGACCTGGCGATGGCCTGCGGCCTTCAGCAGAACCTGCGGGCCATGAATATCCCTGAAGCCATCCTGCCGCGGCTCGCATCGGACGCAATGAACCAGCAGCGGCTGCTGGTCAACAATCCGCGCCCACTAACGGAGGCGGATGCGCTGGCGATCTATCAAGCCGCTTACTGATTGGACTTTCGGATCCTAGCGTCGGATCAATTGTGACCTGGCGCGCGTTGAGCTACGCCGCGCCAGCGCCGCGGGCCTGTCGTTTGCGAAGCAGAATCATCTTTAGCGTCGTCAAATGCGGAAACTCGACTAGCATGCCGATCACTAAAGCCGCCAGGATCAACGGTTGATCGGGGATGGCGATGGCAACGACAGCCAACATCATGCCTGCATCAAAGTGAATATGACCGCCGATGAAGATACCGTTTGCGGATCTCAGAGGCGAAAACCGGCCCGAAGCGGTTCCATCAGAACCGCAAGGTCCCATGACTGATATCAATGCCCGTTCGAACAGGATATCGTCGACCTGCCGCAGCGAAAGCGGATAGCGGACATACATTATGATCGCCAGGCGGATCACCTCGGGCGAACTGTTGAAGCAACGGAACGGATTTCTCAGCCCAAAAGGCTATGGGGCCGAGCCGTGTGCCTCAAGGCAGCTTAGTTTTACAATGCCCTCGCGACCGCCCATCGGCTAATATGCAAAGTGATGACCGAAGATGTTCAGAACCGGCATACACGGGCACGAGATGCGGCGCGGGCTAACCAAAACCTCCCCCCGACGGTGCCCTTTCTTTGGCGATCTGATGA
>CBFIAF010000053.1:0-14920 GCA_965660545.1 Alphaproteobacteria bacterium
TCCCGCCCTGGGCTTATCAATAGCGAGGAGGTGAAGGCGCTTCGCCCGCTCGGCAAGTTGCCGGTGGCGCTGATCGAGCGATTGATCGACGAAGTGACATTCCAACGCCGCAAAGAGGCCTTAGCGATCAATCGCGCCAAGTTGACTGAAGAACGATCCGGGCTCGAAGACAAAACTGTATCCACCGCCGACCTAGAGAATTTTCTCGAACACGCGAAAAGCCTTGAAAACACGTATGATACTGCCCGGCCGGCGGAAAAGCGCGCGATCGTCCGTTTGACCACCTCGAACAGGACCGTGACCGGCAAAACCCCTTACTTGGAGCCGTCAGATTGGCTTAAGGGAGCGCAGTGCGTCGTCACGACCGCCGAATGTGACCCACCGGGGGTCAATACTCGAACATTCTCAGAGCTTATCCGGCAGCTGAACGAGCACACCGATGCCGTCAAGAACCTATAGTCCGTCGCGGCAGCGCCGAATGGGCGCTCAAACAAGGAGAAGCCGGCGCTGAGGCCGGCTTCTCCGCTCCACGTTCAGGAGCCATCGTCCGAAGATCTGGCGTCCGCCAATCTTTGGAAATGCTCTTCCACTTCCGCCAAGACCCATCCGATCCGGTTATTGCCGATGCGCACCCGTTTGGGGAACTTTCCAGCCTGCTCCAATCGACTGATATGTTGACGGGAATAGGGTTGCATCTCCTTCAGTTGCTTCCAGCCGATAATCGTCATCGCGACCTCTCCTTAAAGGAGGAGCATCGCGATGCCCCAAGGTTGATGAACCCATTGGGCGCAAGAACCCTATCAGCAATGACGGTCGCGGCAATTACATAGATATAGCATCGGCGCGCCTGCCCAGTGCGGGGAACGCGATGATGGCTGTGCGCGGTTTTGCGCAAATTCCGCAGCGGGCGCAGTTCATGTCCTGACGCTTACGCGCAGGACAAATCACCACGGGATTTCCATCCGGCGTTGGATGGTTGTCGTTAGCCGCCTGTGGGACGACGACGGTGACAGGCGTTATGTCAAGCGACTTCAGCTGATCAGCATGAGCGCCGGAGTTGGCGCTGAGATTGATGGTGAAGACGTTGTCGTTGGCGGCTTTGACGACACGTCGGTTATGCGCGTTCTCGATCACATCGAAATGGGTATAGGTGAAGCCGCGCCGGCCGCGATCCGCGTCGACGACCTGCATCAACGAAGCCTCGTTGATATTGACCCCATCATCCGTTGGCAGATCGCCGGCCTGATTATGCCGCCAGAGCGCGCCCGCTGGGAGGGCGCGGATGGCCTCCAGCAGCTCCATGAACGTATAGACCCGGATTTGGCCCTGCTTGAAGCTCGCGCCTGCTAGGAGCTGGTCCAGTTTCGTCCAGATGAAGCCGCCCAAGGAACCGTGCTCGGCATAGCATGCGCCAGCCGCCCGCGAATTGGCTGACTTGCGGTAGGGACAAGCCACCGGGCAGGTCCGCCGAGGACTGGTTGTGACCATGATCGGGCCGGTTATGCGGTTATAGGATTTCCGCGTGATAAGGAACTTTTCCATGAGATGTCCTCCAGTTTTGAAGGACAACCATGTAAAACAACGATAATGCCCTGTAATCGAGCAGTATTAACCCTTAAGTTCGGACATGTGCGTCATGTGTATTGGCGCTACATAGTCACAACCCCGTGCGCAATTGCAGGTATTTGAGATCTTTCCACCATGCACGACGGTCTCTCGGAGTAACGCCCAATCTGAACATCCGCGTGTCGGTGGTTCAAATTTGCCCATGGCGCCATGATTTCAATGGGTTAGTTGCATTTCCGCAGTGGCGCAAAATCGGCTTTGTCACATGAATCTGCATCGCGTGTCGCCTGAATGGACCGAAATCGCACCCAGATCGGCAGCCGTCCAGGATCGTCGACCATGATTGATAATCGTGCAGGGATCTTCACTGCGTTCAATTTGGCCAAGCTCCGGCGATCAAGGCGGTCAATGTATCTGGCAAGCCGGATGATTCGCCGACTGGTTTGATAGCTTGGCGCGTTGTATCTCTGCTTGCGTTCAACGCATCGACAGTCGTCGCAACAGCGGCCGTGCCATCAAACAGCGGCATCGGCGAGTTGGGGGTGAGGCGCTCTGCCATGCCGACAATGGCGGAGCCGCAAATCACAACGCTTTCCGCGCCAGCTTCTTCAAGGTTTCTGATCGATCGCAGCACAGCGCGGTCCTTCGCCTTCGGCGAAAGATAGTCAGTCGTCGACGCGATCTCGACGACCTCATAGGCGAGGGGGCGGAAGCCGTATCCTTCAATGACGCGCTTGTAGAGCGGCAGACTGACGGCGCCGAAGCTGACGACGCCGACCGCGCGGCCGCCCTTGGCCGCCGCCTCGTAAGCAGCTTGGGTGATGCCAATGACCGGCATGGGCAGAAGTTCAGATGCAGCTGTCAGCGCTGTGTCAAACGATATCGCCAGGATGACGGCGTCATATCCGGCCGCGTTGGCGGCGATCAACTCAAGCGCAGCGTGCGCCGCGATCACGTTTTCAGCTTCATACGAAACGATCGTTGCGCCGAATGCGCCCGTGACGCCGTCGATTGTAACGTGATCTGGAGCGTGGCGGCGGGCCGCCGTCACAAAGGCTTCAGTAACTTCTGTCGAGGTGTTCGGATTGACCGCAAGGATCTTGATAGGCCTCGTCATCGCGGAATGCTCCTCATGGCGCGCAGGCGACGACGCGCTATTTCGAATGCAGGTCCGGCAGGAACATTGCGATGTCCGGCGCGATGATTAGGAAGGCGATCATCAACAGCAGCGTCAAAACGAACGGCGCTGCGCCGATCATGACGTCCGCCAGCTGCCCTTTCTTGCGGACTCCCTGAACGACGAAGAGATTTATCCCGACCGGCGGCGTGATCATGGCCGTTTCCATCAACAACATGATCAGGATCCCGAACCAAATGGGATCGTACCCAGCGGCGACGATTACCGGCGTGATGATCGGGACGGTTGCGACCATCATGGAGAGCGTTTCCATGAACATGCCCAGCACCAGATAGAACAGCACAACCATCAGCAATGTTTCTAGAGGTGAGAGCCCAAGCGTCGTGATGATCTCATTGACCTTGCCGGAAAGGCCGACTGAGCCGAATACGAAATTCAGGAAATAGGCGCCAAGCAAGATCGCCATGCTCATGGCGGTGGTGCGCATTGCTCCCTCTATGGCCCTTTTTAGCATCGCGATGCTGAGACGCCGCCGGTAGGCGGCTAGACCGAGAGCCGTCAATAGCCCGAGCGCCGCCGACTCCGATGGCGTCGCGATTCCGGCATAGATCGAACCGATCGCGATCGCGAAAACGAGCAAGGGCGGCCACAGGTGTTTTAGGGAGGCGATGCGTTCCTCATTCGTCGTCTTGATGCGCTCCCCGCCCCAGGCTGGACGGTAGGTGCACAAACTAGCGATGGTGCCCATGTACAGCAGCGCCAAAAGCAGGCCTGGAATGAAGCCAGCCAGATATAGCTTTGGGATCGACGTCTCTGTCAGCACGCCATAAACGATCAGATTGATCGACGGCGGGATCAGAATGCCTAACGTGCCGCCCGCGGCGAGGGTGCCAAGGAACAGGCGCTCGTTATAACCACGCTTTTCCGCCTCGTTGAGCGACACCGTACCGACAGTCGCAGCTGTCGCGACAGAGGATCCGGACGTGGCTGCGAAGATCGTGCAGAACCCGATGTTTGAATGCATGACGCCGCCGGGCAGCCAGGACAACCAGAGCCGCATAGCGCCGTACATCGCCTCTGCGATGCCGGATCGCAACAACACTTCGCCCATCAAGATGTAAAGTGGGATGGCGACCAGCACAAACTCATTGGAGACCGTCCAGGATATTTCGCCGATCGCGCGGGTCAGAGGCAGGAAGCCGTACGTTTCGGTCAGGATGACGCCGAGTATGCCAAGGACCGCAGCGACCGGCAGCGACAGGGCCAGCAGAACAAGCAGTATCGTCGTCGCAACGCCGATCATGATTGCGGCCCCCCCGGAAGGTCGCCGCCGCGCGAATTGGCCTGAACCGCGAGTTCTTCTTCAACCTCGTCTTTGGCCGAACGGGAGCCCACCAACCGCTGACAGGCCGTGATGTCGCCGGTCGCGAACAGGATAGAGGCCCGCAAGGTCAGCGCGAGGCCTGCGAGGATTACGACGCACAATCCAGCAAACCAAAGCGTCTGTGGGATGACGAGCGGCGTTTGGAGCGGGGTCATAGATCGTGACCCCAGCGCGATCGTCTGGACGAGCACCTCGAGCGCGTAACGGGAAATAAGGCAGAAGAACCCCAGAAACGCCATCACTGAGAGGATGTCACAAACCGCGGCTAAACGCGTCGGCAGCACCGCATAGAGGGTGTCGATCCGAATATGGGCGCGCTCGAGCAGGGCGAACCCATAAGCCCAGGCAGAAGCGATCGCCAAGGCGTAGCCGGACAACTCGTCAGCGCCGCCAATTGTCGCCCCGATTGTTTTTCGGATCACGACTTCGACGCCGACAATGATTGAAGCCAGAATGAACAGGGCGCCGCCGAACCAGACCCCGATGCGGCAAAGGCCGTAGATCCTGCGCAGCCAAGGGTCGTTTGCCACAGAAGTCATGTCGTCGTTTCTGACGACGCCATGGGTTCAAGGTCCAGGACAATGCAGCCAGCGCTGTCGAGCGTCGCTTTCGCGCCAGGCGGCACGACGCATGTCGCGTCGTACTCCTCGACAATACAAGGCCCATCCTGGGGCGTCCTAAGATCAGCTCTGGTTAGAATATCCGCCGTTTGCCAACCATGCCCCGGGCCGAAATACGCTTCCCGTGAGTGTGGCGTAGTCGTCTCTTGGCTTACTGGGGCGGCTGCAAGATCTGTTTCTGAAGGATCTACGCCTTTTGCGATCACCCGCGCCGTGACCAATTCGACGGGCTCGTCTTCGCTGGCCCGATGTCCATATACGGTTTCGTGCTCCTGGTGGAAGGCGTCCTCCAGCTCTTTCAGGCCAGCATGGTCCATGGGACCGACAGGCGCATCCACGGTGAGTTCGAAAGTTTGCCCTTTGTAGTGCAGGCTGGCGGCGCGAGCGATCTCCTGCCGCGCATCCGGAAACCCTTCGCGCTCCAACTGATCTCGCGCTTCTGCTTCCATTTCGCCCCATAGGGTTTCGAAATCTGAGGGGTCTGCGCCCCGCAGCAGCCGGCGGCTTGTTTTTGCGTAGTGATGCTCGACTTCGGCATATAGCAGGCCAAAAGCCGAGAACACGCCAGGCGCTGGGGGCACGATCACCTTCTTGACGCCAAGCTCTTGGGCCATGCCGGCTGCAAACATCGGCCCGTTTCCGCCAAAGGCGAACAATGCGTAGCGACGCGGATCGCGGCCGCGTTCGGTCGAGACGGCTTTGATGGCGCGGATCATGTTAGACGCAGCCACACGGTGGGCGCCGAACGCCGCCTCTTCCAAGCCGAGGTTGAGCGGCGTCGCCACTTTCGCTTCAAATACGCGTCGGGCCTTTTCAGCGTTCAACCGGACGGCGCCGCCAGCCAATGCTTCGGGGTTCAAATATCCCAGAACGAGATTGGCGTCGGTTACAGTCGGGTTCTCGCCGCCGATATCGTAGCAGACGGGGCCGGGGTCGGCGCCGGCGCTTTCCGGGCCGGTCTGCATGGCGCCGCCGGCGTCAATCCATACGAGCGACCCGCCGCCCGCGCCGACCTCTGCGAGATCAATTGCCTGCGTCTTTAATAGATAGCCGGCGCCTGTAAGAAGCCGCGATCCGACCAGGATGCCGCCGCCGACCTCGAAGTCGTCGGCGCGGGCATATTGGCCATTTTCAACCATGGACGCTTTTGCTGTCGTCCCCCCCATATCGAATGTGAGCAAGTCGCCTATCTCTGCGGCCTCGGCGACAAAGCGGGCGCCTACGACGCCGCCAGCTGGCCCTGATTCAATGATGTTCATTGGCAGTTTGGCCGCCGTTTCCGCTGGCGTCAGACCGCCGTTTGATTGCATCAGAAGTAGCTCTGCGTCGACGCCGGCGGCATCCAGGCCTTCGCGCAGTTTGCCCAAATATGCCGCGACCACCGGTTTGACGTAGGCATTGATCGTGGTCGTCGACGTGCGCTCATACTCCCGAATTTCCGGCAGTGTCTCGGCGCTGATCGAATATGGGAGGCCAGGCGCGAGCTTCTCGATCGCGGCCTTCACGACGAACTCGTTGGCCGGGTTGGCATAGGAGTTGATGAGTGCGACCGCGATCGCTTCTACGTCTTCATCCAGTAGCGTCTGGACCGCGTGTTCGGCATCCTCAGGCGCACAAGGCTGGATGACTTCGCCAGCGGCGTTTACGCGTTCTTCGACGGTCTGACGAAGATAACGTTCCACGAGCGGCTCAGGTTTCGTCCAGGTGAGGTCGTAGAGCCGCGGCATCCGAAGCGTGCGTATTTCCAGAACGTCCCGAAAGCCCTTGCTGCCGATCAAGCCGGTTCGGGCGCCCTTGCGCTCCAGTATGGCGTTTGAGGCGACGGTCGTGCCGTGGCGAATTTGTTCAAGAGCCGATGCGTCCAGTCCGTTCTCCGCACAGACCGCATCAAGTCCCTCGATGATCGCCCGGGCGTAGTCATCGACGCTGGACGACACTTTTCGGACGATGACCCGTCCGTCCTCGCCCCGAAGGACGATATCCGTAAATGTGCCGCCGATGTCGATGCCGACGCGAAAAGCGGTCATTGCGGTTTCTCCCAGAGGACGGTCGGCGTTTCGGACCACCCCCTGGTTGCCGAAAGCTCTGCGCGCCTGGCCTGTGTTGCGGCGACGTCAACCTCAAGACCGTCGAGCACGACGCCATAATCCTGGAGTGCGGCTTCCTGACCGATGAATTCATTCCGCACATCCTTGGCGACAGCCGCAGGGTCGCGCTCCAGTGGGTCGCCCCATCCGCCAGCGCCGGCCACTTCCGTGCGGACAACCTCGCCTTTGCGGATCGTTTCCGTGAACTTGGGCGGCATTTTCCGACCTTCGCCGTTTGGGTCCCAGACGGTTTGCGAGTATTCGCCGGGATAGCCGCCATACAGGCCGTAGGGTCGGTGGGTCTGGCGGTCGGCGCGAATCTGGAGGACGCCTTCGCCTTCGGTGAAACGGTAGGTGCGCCCGTAGGGGGCTCCCCCGCGATGCTTGCCGGCGCCGCAGCGGTCAGTGACGAACTCGTAGGCCAAAATTTCTAGCGGGTTTTCGGCCTCAATCACCTCTACCGGTTGGGAAGCCATATTCGCGAAGATGTTGGAATTGCCGTCAAGGCCGTCGGCCCAAGGACGACCGCCCCATGTGCCGCACGTGAAGTCGACGAAGATGAAAGGTTTGCGTTCGGCGTCGTACCCGCCGATCGACACGCCAGTGTTGCCGCCGTCTGAGGCCGCGAAGACGCGGTCGGGCGCAAGTTGAGCGAGGGCTCCGAACAGGCAGTCGATCATGCGAAAGCCCGTTAGGCCCCTCGCCGCACAGGCCGCCGGCAGTTCGCCGTAGGCGACGGTACCTGAGGGCGCGAATACGCCGATGGTGCGAAAGAAGCCCTCGTTCGTCGGGATATCGCCTTTCAGGATGCAACGGATGGCGGCATAGCTGGCCGCCTGAGTAAACGACAGAGTGTTATTGATGGCGGCCTTGGCTTGGGGGGCGGTTCCAGTCCAGTCGACGTCAAACCGATCGCCGGTCTTCTTTATAGTGACGAACAGGCGGATCGGTTTGCCGTGATCCACTCCGTCATCATCGATCCAGTCCTCGAAGCTCGCATCGCCATCGGGCAGTTCGGAAATCGCGGCGCGCGCCATCCTTTCGGAATAGTCGATCAGGTCCCGCATTAACGCTTGGACAGAGGCTCGACCATAGCGATCGCACAATTCTAGGAACTGGGTCTCAGCGGTATGGCAGGCAGACAGTTGGGCGCGAAGATCGCCAAAATAGAGCGTCGGCGCTCGAACGTTCTTCTCGATGATCCGAAAGAGCGTGTCATTTGGCTCGCCCTGATCGTATAAGCGACACGGCGGAATACGCAGGCCTTCTTGGTAGATTTCCGTTGAATCAGCGGCGTTCGATCCTGGCACACGGCCGCCTGTATCTACATGATGCGACGAGACGCAGGCGAAGGCGGAAAGCACGCCCTGATGAAATATTGGTTTGATGACGAAAAGGTCTGGCAAATGCATGCCGCCCTCGTAGGGATCGTTTAAACAAAAGACGTCGCCCTCGCGCATCTTGCCGCCGAAGCGATCGTGGACTGCCTTTAGCGCCGTCGGCACTGAACCAAGATGTCCTGGCAGTGTTAGGCCTTGGGCGACCAGGTCGCCCTCCGCGTCACAGAAAGCAGTTGCGAAATCCATGTTGTCGCGCAAGACGCCGGAGTAGGTCGTGCGCACCACCGTTAGGGCCATTTCATCGGCGATCGACAGAATGGCGTTCTTAAACAACTCGAACAGTACGGGATCGCTGGTGCGGGAGGGTCCGGTCATTGGTGCCTGGCTTTCAGCGGCGGCATCGCTGCCCCGCAAGCGATAATGAAGTGATCGTCTGCGTGCTGAGATTGGGGCGCGTCGTCAGGCGTCGATGACTTGCCTATTAAGGCCTGACGCCCGACGACGGTCCCAATCCAATTGTCTATTCGACAGGCGCAGACATGTTTACGACCTTGCCGATGGTCTCGTTCCATTCCTTGGCGCAGTCGCTGCCGCAGCGTTCGGCCCAGTTCTTGATAACAAAGTCGTTCATGATCTTCGCGTGGACCTCCATGTCTTTGTCGCCGAGCTCGACGAGCGTCATGTCGGCCTTAACGCCGAGCGTGCACGGATCGTTGCCCAGATTGCAGTTGAGGCCCTGCTCAGTGGCAGCGGCCGCGAGCTCCCAGGCCTCGTCTTCAAACTTGTCGAACGCGTCAGTCAAGAATGCTCGCACTTCCGGCGAGTAGCCGTTCCAGACGTTGAGATTGACGGCCCAGAAGGTGATCGACCAGCCGACGGTCATCGGGTAGATGTGGCTCGTCACTTCCGGCCACTTCGCCGTGTTGCCAGACAGTGTGCCTGTCACCGCGCAGTCGGCGACGCCGCGCTGCAACGCCGGCACCACATCGACAAAGGGTATGTTTACTGTCGTGCCGCCGGCGCCCACGACGAAGTCGGCTAGCGTCTGGTTGAACACGCGAACTTTCTTGCCTGCGATATCCGCGATCCCGCTAATCGGCTCGCGGCACCAGAACACCTGCGGCGGGTTTGCGCCGAACGCCAGAATGCGGGTGTTGAATTTCTCGCCCGCCAGCTTGTTCAGCACTGGCTCATAGGCGTCCACAACCTTGCGCGCTTGATCGACAGTTAAAGTCAGCCCGGCGAGGTCCAAGCCTTCGAACTTTGGAGAGTCAGGCGCCATATAGCTGATATTGCCGGCCGCATATTCGAGGCTGCCATTGCTCAGGAGGCGCAGAAGCTCAGTGCCTTTAAGGCCAAGTTGATCTTGCGGCACCAAGTCGACGGTCACTTTGCCGCCGGAAAGCTCCGGCATTGTCTTACTAAAGAAGGGCTTTTCTAAATCCTTGTAGAGGACGTTGTTCGCGATAAAGCCAACGAATTTAAGCTTCGTATCGGGGAGGTCGGCGGCGACAGCCGATCCCATTAGGGAGCCGGCGAACAGGCCGGCGATCACATAGCTGACGGATTTGACGCGCATGACTATCTCCTTATTTATTTGCGCAATAGGCGAAACGACGAGCGTTCACCATTTGCCATGCAATTTGCATGCCATAAGGGGCGTGAGCGCCTATGCGCCCGAAAGCTATCGGCAGGTCGACACAATCGCGTACGCGATGGCCCTGGCCGCTGTGGTCAGGTCGGCGAGGGGAACGCGCTCGTCTGGGGTGGGCCATTCCTCGTAGATCCGAATGTCCCCGGGGCCATATTGCACGTTAGGAATGCCTGCCTCGGCCAGGATGTTGCCGTCGCCGACATTGCCGAGACGGCCCCAGCCGCCGACCTCCGCTGCGTGTCCTGTAGCCATCTCGTGCCCACGCGCCAGGCATTGAACCAATGGATCAGTGGCGTCCAGCGCGACAGCGAGTTGGTTCCAACCGTTTTCCGTGCCGACGGCTGGGACTTCGATCTCGGCGTTAAAAGCCGGGTGTTCCGCCTTGATCTCGGCGAGTAGACGTTCAAGGTCCGCTTTCACCGTCTTCGGTGTCTGTCCTGGCACAGTGCGGATCTGAAACATCATTTCGCATTCGCGTGTCGATAGGCCGGTCGCGTTCGGCTGGTAATAGTGTTCCTTGTGAATCGTGTCGTAGGTCAGCGTTGGAAAACTCGGCAGGTCCGGGTGCGCTTCGAACGTCAGCCAACCGCCGGGCACAATCGGCGTCAGGCTGGGGCCGACCCTGCGAATGACCTCCATCTGCTGCTCGATGGGGTTCATATAGGCGGCGCGAGCTTCCTGCGAATAACGGAAGAACAGTTCCGGGGCGCGGACGCGCACCCGAATCATGACAATGCCGACCAACACATTGGCGATCGTGTTAGCGGAGTGCTCCAGATTGATCGCCACGTCGGCGCGCCAGCCTGCCGCAAGCAGGGCGCGGGTTCCGGCCCCGCCGTACTTGTGGGCCACGACTGGGCAGATCAGCACGTCGCCATTGAGCGCTATATCCGCGTCCATTATCGCGTGAACCGCTTCGGTCATCGCGGCAATGCCGCCTTTGTCGTCATGGGCGCCCATGCCCCAGACCCAACCGTCCTTATAGAGGCCGGCATACGGATCAATGGACCACCCAGACATTTCAGCGCCTGGATCCATATGCGCATTCAGCATCAGGCTCTTGCCGTCGCCGGCGCCTTTTAAGACGCCTATGGGCTGGCGGCTGAAGGAGCCTGATTTCGTCGGGTCTTCCACATCCATCATCGTCACGGAGAGTCCCATCGACGTCATATAATCGGACAAATAGTCAGCAATCGCGTGCTCTTTGAAAGTCGGGCTTTGGATGCGGATCAGCGCTTGTTCGAGTTCGAGTAGTCGGTTTGCATCGATCTTGCTCTGGGCGAGTCTGCCAGCGCGTTCAGCGTCCATTGGGCGATCTCCGTCATCGTGTGTGTCTTATGCGTACGAACAAGGCCAGCCTATATGAATGTGAGCTATTTAGTGAATGCAAGAAATCGATAAGGTAAGTGCCGCAAAATATTTTGTGACGTGGTGTGTATAAATTAGTCAGAACGCCCATTTTATTTTCATTTTGCAGCTGAATCCACCGGCGTTCTGAATGATGGTGTCAGACCAATCTTAAATGGTCTCTGAATGCTAGGCCCGGGATCTGTAATTCGTCACTGTTTGGCGGTGATCCTCCGAGGGCTTCATAGATCTGTCCGCACTAACGACGGATGTTTCCGGTGCGGTGCTTTCTCGGGTCTCACAAGTTCAGGCGTCGCATAGACTCAAACCGGACCTGGCTCGCGCCGTCTATCCTAGACCTCCGCGGATCGTCCGACCCTGCGTTTCCTCTCGGGATCGCCGCCAACGGGCCTGCCATCTGCTGACCCTCCTCTGATGGGATAAATTCTATCCCTCTGGGTGGACCACTTCAGGGGGGCTGCTCCAAATTCCGCGCCTGGGCACCATTATTTCAATGACCTAGCTGCATTTCCGCAGTGGCCGAAAACTGCCTTAGTCACGTGAACCTGCATCGCTTGTCGCTTGAATGGACCGAAGTCGTAACTAGATCGGCAGCCGAATCACGCCGCCGCGTGTCAAGTCCGTGTCTCCGACAGCACCCGGTTCGGCTACGGAAAGGCGCGCCTTCCAGAATCTCCGACTAAAGGGCGCAACGGGTGGATACTACTAACTAGTTTCAGTTGGGTAGCTCGCAACCTTAAAATCCAGTTTACTGCTCACAGCGCAGACCATGTCCGCTTAACGGCCAGAACCAGCCAACGCCGATTGGCGGAAGGTGATCCCAAAAAGCGACATCCTCTAACCGACACGGTCTGGGCCGTTCGCTTTGACTGACGGCAGGATAAGCCTCTTTGTCGCCGGCCAGTAGAGGCCCGCGGCCGGTTCAACAAAACTGGGCAAGACGGAGAACGCTGGGTGGCTCTTCGATCGCCGGCGGTGCGTCGCTGACCAATGCCGCCGAGCCTCGCATAGCGGTCGCCGCACTTTCCAGGGCCGCCAGTTCCGGATCGGACAGTCGTGGCAGGCCTAGCGTCTCGATCGTCGCCAGGAAGGCGCCGCTGGGCGCGCCGTGGACGCTGACGGGCGGCGCGACCTCTGGCTTCGCTGCGGCCGACGGCGGTGGCGGACGGCGATCGCGCGTGCCCAAGGCGCGCTCCAGCATGTCGCCGACGCGCAGGACCAGAGCATCTTCAAAGGGCCGGCCCATGACCTGCAGCGAAAGCGGCAGTCCATCCGATGAGAACCCGCTGCAGATCGACAAGGCCGGGCCGCCAAGCACGTTGAATGCGCGCGAAAAGAAGGGGCTCTTCTGGACCGGCACGTTCATAGAGTCCACGCCGAGCGGCTCGGCGACGCTGCTTGCGGTGGGAAAGACCAGGATGTCGAAGGTCCGCATCAGGTCGACGTAGCGCTGGATCAGCCGCGTCCGCCGCCTGAGCGCATTCACATAGTCTGCCGCGCTGATGAAGGCGCCGGTGAGCAGGCGCGAGCGGCCGTAGGCGCCATATTTCTCCGGCGTTGTCTTGAGCCAATGCCCGTGGATGGCGAAGGCTTCGGCCCGGGAGATCAGCATGCCGACCGCATTGTATTCGGCGAAGGGCGCGGTCGCAGCGTCCGAAACGGACGCGCCCTCCTTCGAGAGCGCGATCAATGCCTGTTCGAGCGCTGCGATGACCGAGGCGTCGGTCGCGATCTCTCGCTCGAAGAATTGGCGGACGACGCCGATGCGCAAGCCGCGGACGCCCTTGCCGATCTCGCTCGCGAAGTCGATCGGACCCGGATCGGCGCTCGCACGGTCGAGGGGGTCATGGGCAGCAAGCGCCTGCATCATCAGGGCGCAGTCCTCGGCGGTCCAGCAGAGCGGGCCGGCATGGTCAAGCGAGAACGAAAGAGGGAAGACGCCGCGACGACTGAGCAAGCCATAGGTGGGTTTGAGCCCGGCGAGGCCGCACCAGGCGGCCGGCCCGCGGATCGAGCCGCCGGTATCGGACCCCATGGCGCCCAGGCAATAGCCGGCCGCTGTCGCCGCGCCGGACCCGGAAGAAGACCCCGCTGGGTCGAGCGCCAGGTTCCAAGGGTTACGTGCCGGCGGCCAGGGGAGATCGAAGGAGGATCCGCCCAGCGCGAACTCGTAGGTCGTCAGCTTGCCGAGAACGACCGCGCCCGCATCACGCAAGCGGCGGACGGTGAACGCGTCTTCCGCAGGAGCGCGATCCTTAAGGATGGCGGAGCCTGCCGCCGTCGCCATGCCGGTTGTGTCGTAGATATCCTTGAACGCGACCGGGACTCCGTGCATTGGACCGCGCCACGCGCCACGGCCGATCTCCGCTTCGGCGCGACGCGCCTCGGCGCGCGCGGCGTCCGCCGCGACAAGCACGAAGCTGTTCAGGGCGCCGTCGCCCTCGGCGATTTGATCGAGCTTCGCCTCGGTCAAATCCACTGGCGAAACAATACGGTCGCGCAGCAGCCGCGACGCTTCGGCGATGGTGATGTGCTTGAGATCTGCGCCCATCGGCCAGCTCCTGCTTTTGTGCTGAAGGGAACGCGGCCCCTCTAGGAAGCGGTCGCGCCGAGAATATTGCCGCATTCGTTCTTAACCCGCGCGCATGCGCTGAGCTGGCCCGCGCCGATCGGCTGGAGGACCTGCGCCTCCTTGGCCCAGGCAGGGATGGTCATAGCGCCGAGCCTGAATGGCCGAACTGGCGTTGACGCCTCATTCGCAACTCCTCATCCACGCGATGGCGCGGCGACTTCGCGCCGCGCTTGCTTGTTTCTATGCAATATCGGCGCCAACCAGTTCGGCAAGCGCGGCGGCGATCCGGTTGGCGTCGATATTGCGGAGTCGGCGGCAAGGGCGTTCTTTCCTATGATTGCCGTGCTTGGGCATGGCCGCGAGGCGGAGGGAAAGCCATGGAACTCGACGACTTCAAACGCAGGCTGACGGAGGCCGGATTGGCCCCGACCGATACTGCACTGCAAGAAATGTTTGCAGCATTGCCACACCTCGCGGCAATGCAAGCCCGAGTCGACCGCGATTATGACCTTGGCGATGAGCCCGCAACTATATTTGATGCGAGGCCCGGCTCATGAGCAACCTCGACCTCTGCCGACTGACCATCGACGAGGCCGCGCCGTTGATCGAACGGCGAGAAATATCGCCGGTCGAACTGACCGAGGCTTTCCTGGCGCGTATCGAGCGCCTGAACACCGAACTCTGCGCCTATGTTCGCATAACGGCGGACACGGCGCGCGCCCAGGCGGCCGCCGCAGAAAGGGAAATCGCCTCAGGTCGCTATAAAGAACCGCTGCACAGGGTGCCGCTTGCGCTCAAGGACATCTACGACACGGCCGGCGTGCAAACCATCGCCTCCTCTCATTGATCCTCCCCCCATCGAATTGGTCCAGCCTTATGTTTTGGAATGAGGAGGACCAGAAATGACGAGGAAGCGTTACAAGCTGGAAGAAATCGTCGCGAAACTGCACCAGACGGACCCAGACCACTTCAATGGGCCAGCTGGGTCACTGAAACCATAGAGAGTTTTTTGAGGGACTAGCTTGGGACTAAACTCCGAAAATATCTATTTAATACAACGGAGCATAGGAAATCGGCCTCGTATTTGTAAACCGAAGGTCGGGAGTTCGAATCTCTCTCCCTCCGCCATAAGTATCCGGCAACCATTTGATCTATAACGTAAATCACCCGATTTCGCTGATTTGCGGTATA
>CBFIAF010000054.1:0-14282 GCA_965660545.1 Alphaproteobacteria bacterium
AAAGCTCCGACGGCTGCGCCTCACCCAACTCCCCCGCTACGGCATGAAAACGCGATGGTTCATGCAGGTCTCCAGCTCAGATAAAGCGGTCAATCTAATAAGCGTATGAGTACGACCAAGCTGATTGGTGAGCGCCTGATTACAGCAGCGCAGAACGTCTTAAGTGCACGCCGCCCGACGATCTCTGCATCGACGCGGTTCCGTGCTGCCGCTGTTCATGCAGCAGATCGAACGTGGCCAGCCGATTACGTTGCCGCATAATAGTATGACCCACTTTATGATGACCTTGGAAGAGGCATTTGGGCTGGTTTTCGATTCCATCCGCTATGTACCTGGCGGCGAAAACTTCATCACCAAGATGCCTGGAATGCGTATCCGCGATGTGGCTGAAGTCATGATTGATATGATGGCCCCATACTATGGCCGCGACCCGCGGGACACTGAGATCAAGATTGGTGGCACGTGTCGTGGCGAAGAGCTCTATGAAGAGCTCTCAACGGCGGAAGAGCTGGCACGTATGTGGAATTGTGGGCTTTACTTCGTCGTCGATCCATTAAATACGGTAGGTGAACGCACATACCGAAGCAATACTTCGTAGCCCACAGACCGGATGCATATTTCTCCGACAGAGTCCGCAATCAGCCGCGAGGGTATCCGTTTTTTTAATTCAAGCAGCGAATGTCTTCCAAGCGAACTATAAGCCAGCTCCAACGCCTCGTGTTGCTCTCGGCTGATCCAATATTTTACTGACGTCTAAGAAAGCCGTGCCTGGCTCATACCGGGCGCGGCATTTTCATGTCAGTCGGATCAATAAAAACGGCTGGCTCTTCGCTGAGCAGAACTTGGCCAATGGCCTCGAAATGCGCTGCGTGGGCTTGAATTTTTTTGGGATAGCGTGTGGATGTTGCGGAAGCGGCGCTCAAACGGGATACCGGGGAAGATCGCGCTGATACCTGCGCCCGAGGGGCCCAGTCCGCAGCCTAAATGCTTGCCTGGATTGCGTTTGCTACAGATAAGGCGGACGCAGGCACGGTCCTAAAAATTTATGATCTTCCAATCGTCTGCCCGCCCGTATATTTCGGCCAATACCGACAGCCTATAGGCTTCGGCAGAGCCAACCTGGGCGTCGACGTGGGCGAAATCTGGCTGGGGCAGGCTGTCTTCTGCGAGGCGGGGAGGGCCGCGTGGTGTTTTCTCAGCCGCCAGTATCTTGAAATCTTCCAGCATCGCCCGGGCCAAGCCTAAAGCCACACCTGCCACACCAACGGCATAGTGCCCTTGCATAGCTAAGGCATATAGAGGCCGGGATATCTACCGTTCTTCTGGATATTGGCGGGTGGAGAAAACGCCTCGGGAACGAATACGTCTCGTACTATGTAGGTGTCAGATGCTGTACCGCGCAGTCCAATCGGATTCCACACATCATGGCGCTCAGCTTGGTCCAGCGGAAGTAGCCAGGTGCGGATCAGTGGTTTGCCTCGAGCAATTAGGCGTGTAGCCCCATCAGCCTCGAAGAAAGGTCCGTGCACACCCATCCAAGTTGCTTGTCGCCACCCATTGGGGAAATCCCATCTGGCATTAACGAGATACCCACCCGCAACCGCTTTAGCGCCCTGGCCGTTCGGTGGACCCCAGGCGATCAAAGCGACTGGGTCGTCGAAGATTAATCGTGCAGACGCCTCCGGCAGATACGGCGCGATCAGCGCGGCGCTGTTCGCAACAAATACATTCCAAGCGACAGACCCATCACCCTGAGCCAGGGCAGTAATGGCCCTTAGATACGTACCCGGCTCAATTTCCCCGCCACCATACATTTTTGGCAGCAGCATGCGCAGTATGCAAGACGCGACAAGCGCCTCATTCACTGGGGTTGGAAACCGCCACATACGTTCAATCTCATCAGCCTTGGCTGCGAGCAGCTTGGCAACTTGGATAGCTTTTGAAACGGCGTCTTATGGCACGGGGTTAGTCGCCAACAGCGCCCTTAAACGCCTCTAGCGCTGTGATGTGGTCCTCAAACGTCAAAAGCGGATACATCGGATACAGCATAGCCATTTGGGCGCCAAGCTCGGCCCAAGCGTCTGCGGTTTGGGACCATTTATCGGGATCGAAGGCGTCGGCGCGGAGCCAGGTTTCTATGCCGAATTTGGATTTCTCGCGCCCGAATTCATCCAGCCAACCGTTGAGTTTCGCCACACATTCCGCCGCCTCCTCGTTTGGCGGCATGATGGGCATCCAGCCATCGCCGATGCGGGCGGCGCGCTTAATGACGGCATCTGCGGACCCACCGAACCAGATCGGGATCGGTTTCTGCACTGGCCCTGGCATGATGTTAATCTCGCTGAACTCGTGGAATTCGCCCTTAAAGCTGACCAGTTCCTCAGACCAGAGCATACGCAGCACCTCAACCTGTTCCGCCTGCTTGCGGCCACGGGAGCGCCAATCGGTTTCCAGTGCCTCATACTCCACATGGTTCCAGCCAACGCCGATGCCGAGGCGCAGACGCCCGCCTGAGAGCAAATCCGCTTCCGCTGCCTGCTTTGCGACAACGCCAGTCTGCCGCTGTGGTAGAACCAGAACGCCGCTGGAAAGGCGAATGGTGTTGGTGCAGGCCGCCAGGAAACCGATGGTGACGAACGTTTCGTGGAAATCCTCATCTGCTGCATATATCGGCGTCCAGCCGTTGCGAGGGGATGCGCCGAATACGTGATCCGGTACTTCGATATAGCTGTAGTCCAGGTCCTCTGCCGCTTGCGCCCAATCCTTAATTTTGGCGGGATCATTGCCGATGGTGCGGGTAGGGAATTGAGCGCAGATTTCCATGAGTCCTTATCCTTTGGCAAAAAAGCGGTTTGATGGGCGCGGTAGGCCCAGGTTTTCCCGAAGCGTAGCGCCTTCATAGGCCGTGCGGTAGACGCCGCGCCGTTGCAGTTCCGGCACCACCTTATCAACAAAGTCATTTAGGCCCGCTGGCAAATACGGGAACATAATGTTGAACCCGTCAGACCCACCTTCCATCACCCAGGTCTCCATTTCCTCCGCGACCGTTTTGGCCGTGCCGACAAAGGCATTGCCTGAATAGCCACCTAGGCGCCCTGCCAATTGGCGGACGGTCAACCCTTCCTCCCGCGCCAGCTTCTTCACGCGCTCCTGGCCGGATTTGCTGGCGTTAGTTTCAGGCACGTCTGGCAGAGGGTCATCGGGGTCAAATTGCGATGCGTCGTGACCAAGCGAGATCGAAAGCGAAGCGATGCCGCTGTCATAGTGGACGAGGCTATCCAGCAGCGCCCGTTTCTCCCGCGCCTCATCCTCACTATCCCCAACGACGACGAGCGCGCCAGGCAGGATTTTCACGTGGTCCGGGTCCCGGCCAGCTGCTTTGGTGCGGCCCTTCACGTCACTATAGAAAGCTTGGCCATCCGCCAGATTGCGGTGGGAGCAGAACACCATCTCTGCAGTGTCCGCGGCCAGTTGCTTGCCGGCTTCGGAAGCACCTGCCTGAACGATCAACGGCCAACCCTGGACGGGACGGCCGATGTTCAGTGGTCCGCGTACTTCGAAGAACTCGCCCTTATGGTTGAGTGTGTGGAGTTTTTCAGGCTCAAAAAACACGCCGCTATCAACGTCCCGTGTGAAGGCATCGTCGGCCCAGCTATCCCAGAGGCCGATGACAACGTCATAGGCCTCCCGCGCGAGGCGATATCGCTCGGCGTGGTCCATCTGGTCGATCATGCCAAAGTTCTTGGCTGCGTCCGGGTTGGATGTTGTGACGATATTCCACCCGGCCCTGCCATTGGAGATATGGTCCAACGACGCAAATCGCCTTGCGATCATGTAGGGCGGTTCAAATGTCGTGGAAGCGGTTGCGATCAGCCCCAGATGCTTGGTGTGCATTGCAAGCGCTGGGAGCAGTGTCAGCGGATCGAAGGATGTGACCGTGGCAGAGCGTTTGAGGGCGTCCATGGGCATGTTCAGTACGGCCAGATGGTCAGCCATGAAGAAAGCGTCGAACAGGCCTGCCTCAAGCTTCTTGGCGTAGCTGATGAGTGCTTCCAGATTGAAGTTCGCATCTGGCGTGCCGCCCGGGTAGCGCCACGCGGCAGTGTGAATACTGGCAGGCCGCATAAAGGCACCGAGTTTCATATGCCGCTTGGTCATGACTTTAGCCTTTCACACGGTCCGCGATTGCGAGGATACGGTCCATTTCGCGCAGAACAGGGCGCTCGATGAGTTTACCATCAATAACAACGAGGCCTGCATCAGCTTCGCGGAATGTATCGACGATGCGGCGGGCGCGGGCGACAGTGGCGTCATTCGGCGTGAACACTTCGTTCAGCGCTGCGATCTGTTTTGGGTGAATGGAGCCTTTGCCTGCAAACCCAAGGTCACGCGCTAATGTGGCCGCTTCGACCATGCCTTCAGGGTCTTCCAAATCCAGGAACGGCACGTCAATCGCATCCACGCCAATGCTGGCGGCTGCGTGTACAATGCGGGAGCGGGCGTAAAGCAGTGGTTCCCAGGCGTTGGCGCAGCGGAGTTCTGCCGCCATATCCACGCCGCCAAAGAACAGCGCATCAATCCGGCTGCTGGAGCGGGCGATGTCATACACAGCTTCAAGCGCAGGATTGGTTTCGATGATGACATGGAGGCGTGTGTCGTGGCCGCGCTCAGTCAGCAGGTCGTCCAGCCATTTCACTTCATCCGGCGAGCGCACTTTGGGCAGCATCAGCGCAGGCGGCGGGGCATCAGTCGCCAGGACGGCCTGCACATCCAGCAGCCCGAACTGTTCCCGCAGGCAGTTGATTCGAACAACGCGCTCGACGTTATCATCCGCTTGCGGTGCCACAAATAGTTTGATGGCGTTGGTGCGGGCGGCTGCCTTGTCCTTGGGCGCAATGCCGTCTTCCAATTCTACGCAAACGATGTCGGCGCCAGAGGCCAGCGCCTTTGGATACATTGCCGGATTGAGGCCGGGGGAGAAGATAAAGCTGCGGCGGGGCCGGACACTTGTGGGTGACATGGGGTAGCGTCTTCCTGGATTGAGTGTTGGGTACCTCAACCTAACGGCATAGGCATGCGCTGGCGACAGGCTTAGATTACTTCAGTAGTTTTAATACGGCTCTGGCAACCGCGCGGACTTCTCCTGCACCAATGCTCTTCGGCTGCGTCTCAAGCACCGTCAGCCCGTCACTCATGGCGGCGGCAAAGGCGACACGGGCGCCTATGCGCGGCTTTAGGAGTGTGCCGCCAAGTTCACTTGCCCCTTTAGCGCTGGTGTCTGTAAGGCGGGCTCGGGGTGGTGTGCGGTTCAGCAGGAACGCGAGCGGGCAATTGGCGGCCTCTGCCAGTTCAGCGACTGGCTTTGATACCCAAAGGTCCAGTTCCTTGGCTGGACCGGCGCGATGGTCAGGTGAGCGGCGCGGAGGGCTTGGCGGGTATCAGTGCCGGAATGCGGCCCGGCATCCTCTGTCCTCGCTTCTATTCGTATGCCTAGTGCAGACGCCCACCAAGGGGTGTGTCGAGGGTTGGTTGGATCAGCACGACAGCGCCGTCAGCATCTGGAAATCCTAGAAGCAGGAATTGGCTTTGGAATTTGCCGATCTGCTTGTTTGGGAAGTTTACAACGCCAGCGACCAGCTTACCGATCAGCCCTTCGGGCGTGTAGTGCACCGTGACCTGGGCAGATGTTTTCAGCTCGCCAATTTCTGGCCCAAAATCCACCCAAACCTTAAAGGCAGCATTGCGTGCTTCAGGATATGGCTCTGCATTGACGACGCGGCCAACGCGGATGTCAACGTTCATAAACTCATCAAATGTTAGATTGGATTCAGATTTTGGCAACGCTTCAACTCTGCAGACGGAGCATGTGGTAGCGACCGGTCGCCACCATTCCTGGCAATGGGAATACATCGCCGCCAGCCAGCGTCAACCGTTGATCGGAGACGATCATACAGCCGGACGCGGCTAGAGGCTGCAGCATTGGCCCCAGCCATTCTGCAAGCGCCAATGTATCGGCTTTGTCGCCGTTGCCGATATCGCCGTGGATTAGTGCGGCCTGTTCGCCGAGCTTTGCAGCGATGCCCGGAATGGTTTCGCGGAAGTCGCCTTCAATCAGGTTTTCAGGGGGGGGCATGCTGTCCGGGTGCGCCATGGCTTTGCGTTCGAAAACAACGATGCGCCGGTCAGGCAGTAATGTTTTCAGGTGGTCATAGGTTCGGCCATTGCCTAGACCAAGCTCCAACACGATGCCTGGAACACCCTTAACCATCGCTGCAGCCCGGTTCAGGCAGGCGCGCTGGGCTTCCAGTCGACGGATGGCGCTATCTAAGCGGCTCACTTTGGTAATTTCGCGGTCGCTTCGCGGAGTTGGTTCGTCGTATTTTCGAGGCGGCTTGCCAGCACGCGGATAACTTCGATCCCGACCTGGGGTGAGTTATTCAGCAGGAGCAGGAAATTATCTTTGGAGATTTTCAGAGCGACCAATTCGTCCTGCGCTTCAACCGTCGCCGTACGCGGGATATCAACCAGAATTGCGATCTCACCGACGATTTGGCCTGCACCCAGTTCGGCCACCTTTAGTGGGCCTTTGGGTGTATTGACCAGCACATTGGCACCACCAGTAATCACGACATAAGCGGCGTCGCCATCGTCACCTTGGCGCATCATGGTGCCGCCGGGTCTGAAAGTGACGCGGTCGCTGGTCATGGCTAACAGTTTCAGTTTCGCTGGCTCCATCCGCTCAAACAGAGAGATCTGGCGCAGCACATCGACTTCTTCCGCCAAAGACATCGGTAGCTTCCTTAACTCGCAGGGGCGGCCAGAGCCGAACCTAGCGTTTCTAAGTTAACGACCTTACCGCTTGCCACTTCAGCCGCACGGTCAAATCCTTTCAAATACTCCCCATCGCCGACGGCCCAAACGACACCGCCAGGGGCTGCCGCCAGCACGCGATCAAAGAGCGCATGCCGCGTTCGTGTGTCCATGCCATCTGTCGCGGCATTCAAGATCAGGATATCCGGCTGCTTGGCAAGCGCGCGCGCAATGGCGATCTGCTGCCGCTGTGTGCCAGACAGCCTAGACCCACCGATGCCAACCTGGAACTCCAGACCCGCTCCGACGATATCCCGGCGCAAGCCAAGCTCGTCCAAGGTTTCGTCAATCAGGCGACCAACGGTTTCAGGACCTTCAGCTTGGCCATAAGCGATTTTACCGAACAGGATATTATCCTGCACGGACGCCACGGCGTTGAACTCAGCAGGATCAAAGAACTCAACAGTACCCGCTAGGTCTTCCGGCATGTGCTCACGGAAGTACTTGCGGGCCTTGATGACGCGTTCACGGATTTCGTCAGTGATAAGGCCCAAACGGTGACGGGCCGGGATTATTTTGAACGGCAATGTCAGCAACATGGATCGTTCACGGTCATTCAAGGCTTCAGCGCCGCCGCGATCAAACTTCGCCACAATGATCTGATATTCCGGCAGATCTTCGGCCTTAATAAAGCTGTATTGCTCGAACAGCGCATCACCGGGCTCTACGTCCGCGAACAATTCGAGCATCAGGGCGGCAGTTTCGCGACCAATTCCAAGCAAGTCTTCGGTCAGGCCGACTTCTTTAATCGTTGCAAGCACATAGGCATGGTCGCCAAGCGCATCTACGTTTAGCTTGTCGGAGATCACCGTGCCGAATAACAAATTCTCAGCTAGCGAAGCGTTGTCGTTGTATTTTTCTGGGTCGTAAGGCTCGACCAGGTTTTCCAGATCTTGCTCGGCCAGCAGCGCACTTAACCGCGCCCGTGCCTCCAAAATACGGTCGCTGAGGCCATTTCTGCCTATCAAATCAACCGCACTGCGGAGGCCAAAGTCATACACTGCGCGGGTCAGATCGACTTCTTCCAGGAGGGCGATCAGGCGATCATCTGTCGTTGAAGTTTCGTCAACGCCAAGGGTTTTGTAATCGACCCAATCGTCATTGAAGTCCTCATCCGTATTACCGGCGCGGGCATTCTCCGCCATTTTTTCAGTGCGGGCGGCGGTTTCTTCCTCATCGATTTCTGGTGACGCTAAGGGGCGGTGTTTTAGTCCGAATAGGAGATTGGCGCGCACACTATCGGAGAATAGATATGCGGCAGGGCCGACATAGGCCAAACGACGCCCGGTGCGGGATTCTGTGAAGTCTGCCAAGTCTTCGCCGGCAATTGCGACGCGCCCGCCAGTGGGCGTCAGCAATCGCGCGAGGAGGCCGGTAAGCTCATCCTTGCCACCGCCGGATGGGCCGGTCAGCGCCAAGCGTTCACCCGCCTTGAACTCCAGGTTCAAGTTCTGGACAGGCGTTGAAGTTTCATCTTCCTGATACGTCAGGCTTTGCGCTGCGACAGTGGCTTCGCTTGTGATTAGGCCAACGGACTCAGGCTCTTCCAGCTGTAGGCTTTCGTCCAGCATGCCGGGTGGATCAAATTGCTCGACCACCTGCTCGTATTTGATCCTGGCATCCATGTATTGCTGATAGAAGGCCATAAGTTCTTTCCAGGGGGAATTCATATCTTTGTGGGCGCTGATAACGCCGATAAGCGCGCCGATTGAAAGATTGCCTTCGATCACTAGATAGCCGCCTATGAGATAAAACAAAAACGGCGTGAACTGGGCCAGTGTATTGTTGATGAACTTGATAACGAACTTGCGCTGATAAATCTCAAAGCGGATGTCGTAGATGCGGCCCAGGTGCATCGCGAATTCAGCGCGCATCAGGTTAGATGCATCATTGGAATGGACTTCCTGGATGCCATTGATGCTTTCGCTGATGCGTTCAGAAACACGCCGAACGGCCTGAACGCGCCGCTTGCCAAGCGCATTCACCTTCTTTTGCAGCTTTGGAATGATGTAGCCCTGGATGGGGAACATCGCCATGGCCGCACAGCCCATCATCCAATCTTGGACAATGATGAAGATCAGGAAAGTAATTAGCATGCCCGCCTGGAACACAGGCTGGGCGATGGCGTCACCAATGAAGCCGCCTAAAGGTTCAACTTCCTGCGTGATCATTGGGATCACTTCGCCCTGGGATACCCGCTTGAAGTGGGGCAGCGGGAAGCGCAGCACCCGGCCATAAAGCGTGTAACGCAGGCGGCGCAGCATGCGTTCACCAAGGCGGCCCTTGGACGAGTTGATAAAGAACTTGAACCCACCATTGATGATAACGAGCAGCAAAAAGCCGAAGCACATCAGTATGAGGAACGGTATTTGTTCAAACTCGAAGCCGAGCACTTCTTTGGGGAAATCACTGACGCTACCGCGAATCGCATCATTGACGATGCGCTTCACAATATCCGGCTGGAGATAAATGAATGGGAATGCCGAACAGGTGACGAGCAGCAGAAATATCTGCTGCGCCTTGCTGTAACGGAATATGAAGCCGTATATCGTGCGGTCCATACCGACCCTGTTTGATATCCCCCCGGACGCCGCCGCGCGCCGTCACCGGGAGGGAACATAGCGTACTAAGTTCTCCGGGTAAACGTGTAACCTTACGGCGCATTTGGAGTCCGAGCGATTGACAGCCAATAGTGGCACAGACGCTTGGTTCTCACCCTTGATACAGACGCGAGCGGCGCAATGTTTGAAGCCAACAAACCGCATCAAGAAGCAGTATCGCCGAAGGATACGGATGGTGTCGCTAAAGGCGATACACCTCTTCCAATCACAAACGGCCCGGCAGAGCTAGATGATGCGGCACCGGTTGAAGCGAAGCCATTGCTACGCCGCCGGGTCGACCGAATGGCAAAGCGGTCCTTGGCCGATACACCGGCGTTTGTGTGTTACGTCATCCAGCGGTTTATCGAGGACCGGGGCGCTGCAGACGGATTCATCCCTGACATTCACGTCTTTGTTGGGGCTTGTACCAATGATTGCCGTGTTCCTGGCGATCCTTTCTGCCTTTCCGGCGCTTGAAGGTGCCCGGGAACAAGTGAAGGAAATGATTTTAGCGCCGTTGGCCCCAGGTGCCGGCGAAACCGTCCGTGATGCGCTGGAGACTTATCCTTGATAATGCAAAAAGCCTTGGGGCCATGGGTGTAATCGGTATCGCCGTGACTTCCATCCTGATGCTCAACACGATTGAGAGCACGCTGAACGGGATTTGGCGGGTTGCGCTGCGGCGGCCACTTGGCTTCAAGCTTATCATATTTTGGGCGCTTTTGACACTGCCGCCGCTTTTGATCGCGGCAAGCTTGTCTCTCCCCAGCTACTTTTTTCATATGGCTAATCGGGTGGATGTCTTTGGCATCGCTGACATTATGGAACAGGTGACGCCGTTCTTGATACACGCCGTTGGGTTCACGTTCCTATTCGCCGCTGCGCCGAACCGCCGTGTTCGCATTCGGGACGCATTGCCCGGAGGATTGGTGCCATCGCTGCTATTCGGGTGCCTGAAGGCTGGGTCCGGATTCTATGTGGCTTCGGCCACCAGTAACCAGACTATTTATGGTGCTCTCGCCGTTGTTCCGGTCTTTCTATTATGGATAAACCTGTCCTGGACGGTGATACTGATCGGCGCAGAGGTCGCAGCTGCCTTACCAGAACGGCGCGACGCACTTGCGGCAGAGCAACGCCGCCGTTTGACCTCTGGCGAGCGACTTGTGGCTGCCGTTGGCAATATGAAAGTACTGTGGCGCGCAAGCCTGGAGGGCAAGGCTGTCGACCGGGATGATATTGAAAGCGTTTTGCGGGGCAGTACGGCTGACCTTGGTGCCGTTGTCGGACGCTTGGTCCAGCTCAATCATGTCGTTGTCACAGAGAATGGCGGCTTGGCGTTAACGTCTGATCTGGATGAAATGTCGCTTTACGCGCTGCAGCGAGAGCCAGGCCTGGCGCTGGAGGAAACCGAGCAGTTCCGCGACGCCACCGCCAATGAGTCACCGGACCTGAACGTTCCCGAGTTAGCAGCCCTCATGGCAGAAGCCGAGGCCGCCAAAGCCAAGATCATGGCGCGGTCGATTAAGCGGCTAGCGGATCATTAGTCACCGGTAACAAACGGCCAGAGCTCATCGGCACCGCGGGCGGCAACTATACGGCCGAGCATAATGGCCCAATGGCTTTCATTGCCAAACTCATCGCGCCACGCCCAAAGGCGGCGGGTTGCGTGGTGCAAGCTGTGTTCATAGGTGAAGCCCATAGCACCATGGGTTTGGTGGGCGATGGCTGCACCGCGTGTTGCGGCCTCACCAACACGGGTTTTGGCGGCTGCAATTTCAGCCAATGCGCCTATGTCCAGGCCTCCTGTGCGTGATACGGCTTCTGCTGCTGCATCTGCGGCAGCGCCGGCGGCTGCGGCCTCGCCCGCGAGTTCAGCCAAGCCATGTTGGATCGCCTGGAACTTGCCGATAGGGCGACCAAACTGGCTGCGTTCCAGTGAGTATTGGACGGATTGATCCAGAATTTTCTCTAATCCTCCGGCCATTTGCATAGAACGGACCGCTGCACCCATCGCGACCAATGAGGCTTCATCCAGGCCCTCAGGTGCTGTTGCGGTTGCAATTGCTTTCGCACAATCAAACGAAACCTCGTCCGCCGGTTCGCCAGCCAGATTGATATTTTCGCGGATTGTGCAATCAGCCTGTTTCACAAGTGCGACGACAGCTTTGTCCCCATCTCGTGCCAAAACGACGATGTGGTCAGCATTGCGCCCAAAGGGAACGTGCCGTGCCGTGCCGGTCAAACCGCCATCCGCCGCAATTACAATCCGGGCGTCCGCCTGGGTCGGCGCGATTGTCATGGGGCCTTGAGGCATTTGCAGTTTTGCGTGGCTCAGCATCCATGCCGCCAGCAAAGTGTCAGCTAGTGGGGCGGGGACTGAGAACCGGCCTGCGGCTTTCAACAGCGCGAACCCGTCCAGCATATCGATGCCAGCGCCGCCGAGGGTTTCATTACCCCAAGCGAGTGTGAGGCCAGATTCTTCCAGCGTGTTCCAAAGGTCCGTTGGCCACTCGCCAGCTTCAGCGGCATTGATAACGCCGGGCTCCGACATGTCCTGGAAAATTCGGGTTGCGGCGTCGACGATCAGATTGTCTTCGTTGCTCATGATATTTGCCTGAATCTCAATATGTCAGCGAAGGCCAAGCTGGCGCGCGACGATGCCGCGCAGCACTTCATTGGTGCCGCCGCGGATGGTGGAAGAAGGAACGCGCAACAGGCCCTCGGCCATGGTGCGGGCGAAATCGTCCGTAGATTGGCCAAGCGGCTCAGTCGGTTGGACCTGCCTGATGTCGTTCAGTAGCGTGCTCTCGTAACGGGTGCCGATATCCTTGACGAGCGCCGCTTCCACCGTTGGTGCCCCGCCTTCCTGCAATAGCCCGGACACCCCAAGTGACATACGGCGCAATGATTTCAGCCGCGCAACCGATTGGCCAAGCATGAGGGCTTCGCGATCACCAGGCTCATTGCCGATCTTGCGTGCAGCCTCGGTCAAAACTATTGCGGAGGACAGGAAACGTTCGGGGCCGGATCGTTCCAACCCCAGCTCGCTTGTAACCTGGTGCCAGCCATCGCCCTCTTCACCAAGCAGGCAGTCGTCTGGCACGAATGCGTCCGTGAAATGGGTTTCGTTGAAATGCTCGTCGCCAGCCATATTTTTGATGCCGCGAATTTCGATACCTGGGATTGAAAGATCAATCAGGAATTGGCTCAAGCCTTCATGACGGTTCTTTTCGTCACGGGTGCCGCCGGTGCGGACCGTCGCGATCATGTAATGGCAAAAATGCGCACCTGATGACCAGATTTTGGTGCCACTGATCTTGTAGCCGCCATCCACCTTCGTCGCTGTCGTGCGGAGTGATGCGAGATCGGAACCGGAGCCAGGCTCACTCATTCCGATAGCGAAATGGCATTCGCCGGCTGCGATGCGCGGCAGGATGGTTTTTTTCTGTTCTTCCGTGCCGTTCTTCAGGATCATGGGGCCGGACTGGCGGTCTGCCACCCAATGGGCAGAGACCGGCGCGCCTGCTGCGAGCAGTTCCTCCGTCACCACATAGCGTTCCATGCTGGATCGTTCATGACCGCCATATTGTTTCGGCCAAGTCATGCCGAGCCAGCCTTTCTGGCCAAGCTTCCGGCTGAATTCCAGATCGACGCCAAAGCCCCAGCCATCTGCAACAGGCACGAAACCGCTGGATGCTTTCTCCGCAGCCAGAAAGTCACGAACTTCCTGTTGCAGGGCTTTAAGTTCAGGCGTGAATTCCACATCGGGAAAGCGAAAGGCGTTGCTAGACATAATGGGCGTGCTCCAAAGGAAAGGTACCTGATAGAGACTAGGCGAAGGCCGCGCGCTGTCCAAGGGGTGCGTTATTGCGTCCGAGGCGCTGCCCGGCTGCCGCCTGCGGCTTCATCCGCCAACTCAAGCAGCCAGTCGCGGAATGTCATCGCAGCCTGGGTTTCTGATGTGCTTGAGGTCATGATAATCCAGTAGGCTTAGTCTGCAGGATGGACGATTTCGAATCGGCGTACCAGCAGGCCTTGCCTCAATGCGTCATCAACAAGTGCGCTTTGGCCAATGGCGATGCCCTGGCCCTGAATAGCTGCTTGGTTGATCAGGATAGTTTTTGTGTAGCTTGGCCCCGCCGGTGGGGGCGATCGATCCCGGCAAGTGCGAACCAAGGTGCCCATGCGTTCCAAGGCTCACCCGGATGATTTAGCAAGTCATGGATTAGCGGATGGTCATCGATATGTTTCAACCGGTAGAGCGGCGTTGGCCCGTTGACCAGGGCTGGGCTGCATAGGCGGTAGAGGTCTTCCTCCAGAAACGATTCCGATTGCAGGCCATCAATTACAGCATCGAATCCATAGCGGATTGCTATATCAGCTTCGCCTCTGCGGATATCAGCAGTGTGGGGGTGGCGTCGACCGGAATGTCGATGTCCGTGTAGCGGCGGCGGAAATCTGGCAGGCGCGTGTTCAGCCAGCCGAATACAAATGACGCCAGCATTGATACGCGCAAGCGGGTGCGTGGCTGCATTCCTGCACGGGCGTTTGCGGTGAATTCCAGGAAGCGCGCGAACCCGTCAGCCAGGCCGGGCGCATATGCGGAGCTGATATCCGTCAGCGCTAACTTACTCGCGGCGCGGCGGAACAATTCCTCGCTTAAATCATCCTCCAACGTCCAGAAAGCGGTATGGTTCCTGCAACGGCTCGGCGTTCCAGACCCAATGCCTACACGATAGTTGTCCCCAAAAACTGGCAAGGCGGTGACAAACCTGTCTTGGATGACTGATTTTGGCTCTCAATCGGCTGCAA
>CBFIAF010000055.1:0-12633 GCA_965660545.1 Alphaproteobacteria bacterium
GAAACCCGCCTGTGTATCCATAACAATCTCCCGTGCCGCGACGAGAAAAATGAATCACGTCAAGACGACAAAAACCAATTTCTTGGCAAGGGCCTATTTGCTACCGCGGTACACTTATTCATGGAAACGGTCACTATCATAGTAAAACAACATGGATAAGGACGCCCAGTCAAACCTGCCAGCAGAATTCGACTTGAACAAATAGCAAGAACAAAAAAATGCACGCCGCAAGACTGGAAGGATCATGAGCTTGCCTGCGAAACTCAAGGGTTAACAAGGCCCTCATCGAAACCTCTATTTAATGCAGCGAGCGGTGCGCAAAAGCGTTCCATTGCAATCCAAGGGCAGGGTGTTTCACCATTGAATACCGGTGAAATTATTTCACGTCAGACGACCGGCGAAATCACGCTTGTTCTTCCAGACGGCAAGGGCGCATGCTCTGGATCATACATTCTGAACAATCGCCAAAAGAGGATCGGCGTGTGGTCAATTAACTGCAATAACGGAGCGACGGCTTTGGACACGTTCGAAGCATATGGACGAGGCAAGGGATCCTCAGGGGAGGGATGAGACAATCTTGGCAGGCTCATCCGATTACGATTGGGGCTACGTCCAATTAATCTCTGCGGCTTGCGGGGCAGCGCCAAAGTCCCGCTAACCGCCAACGATTATCTCACAGCGCATTCAGCGCCGCTCTAACCTCTGCCTTCAGCGGGTCGGCTTCTAGCAGGCGGGGCATAATGGCTTGCCAGTTTTGGCGCGCGGTATCCTTATCGCCACGAGCAGCGGCGGCTTGGCCCAGGCGCCAGAGAGCTTGAGGGTTTTTCGGCTCACGGACAATGACGCGATCGAAGGCTTTTTCAGCATCCGGCGTCACCTGTCCATCATTAGCGGCAATTTCAATTTCTGCATACTGAATCAACAAGCCAACATTGGCCGGCTGCAGCTTAAGCGCATTGGCGAGCGCGCCTGCTGCATCTGCTTTCCGGTCCAGCACCATGTAAGCATTCGCGAGGCGGAGCCAGCCTTGGTAATTGCCCGGGTCCTCTTCAAGCTTACCGGCCAAGCCATCCACCATGCTTTGGATCATCGCCATACGATCTTCGGGCGTCATCTCCTGTGCGGTCTGCATTTGCTCTTGCGTCGGGCTTGGCGCGGATGCACCACCAGTTGCAGGAGAAGTGGGGGCCGCAGGCGTCGGAGTAGGCATAGGGGCTGCCGTTCCTGGACGGCCTTCCAATTCCTGAAGGCGTTCAAACACCGTATCCGCCCAAGGTGCTTTAGGTGGTGCACTGGCAAGCAAGACCTTCAAGGCCTCAACAGCGCCAGGACGGTCGCCCTTCTCCAGATAAGCCAGCGCCAGATAAAAACGCGCGCGGGGATCATCTGGTTGGATCGCTAATATCTGCTTAAACGCCGCTTCTGCCGCTGGCACGACACGACCATCTGCTGCAGCAACAAGGGTTTCACCATATTCGCCGATCAAATCTGCATCCGGTGGGTCCGTCAACTCGACGGCTGAAGCAAAGGCTGTCGTCGCATCGTTCATCCGACCCATGGCCACATAGGATCGGCCAAGCAGCCCCCAGCCCTTGGCATCTTTGGGATTATCCTTAAGGCGGGCTTCCAATTGGGTGATCAACGCCTCGAAACTGTCTGACGGGGCCTCCGCGCCGTCTCCATGGTTAGAAACGACGGTAACAGGGTCCACCGGGCGCTGGCTTGGCCTGTCTGGCGTCTCCAAGCTAGCAACGGTCGCCTGCACTGCTGCACCGAGGCTAGCGATTACAGCGACTGCGAACATCATCGCCGTTGGCCATACAGGCTTTGGCCGCACCGAGAGCATGCGCAACATGGTCCAGCCCGCAATAACAAGTGCGATAATGGCTGCAGATATCCAAAACACCATGGCGGATGAAGCTCCCGAGATAAAACGCAGTCTGGCGGCACATTAACGATATCGCGTTAACGCTAGCATTGGCGAAGTCACTGCAGCACAGTATGCTTGCCTACCAGTCCTATAGAGACGCCGCAAATAAACTTCGGGCCGAAACAAAGAATTATGCCGGATTCGTCACAAAACAAGACTGGTTCGGCGGACGATGCGGCCTTGGCGGCGCGGCTCGTGGCCGGGGACCATGCTTTAGCTGACCAGCTCCTGGCGGAGCTGCGGCAGAGCCGACTGCTGAACCAAGTTGCAGAAGCCGTGAACGGCCCCGGCGGGTTGGACGCTATGCTGCCGTGCCTTGTTGGCTTGATGGCGGCAGCGCTGGACGCGGATCGCTCAACACTCTTCCTGCACGATGCTGAAGCAAAGCAATTGTTTTCCCGCGTGGCCAGCGACAGTGGTGTGCTAGAAATTCGGATACCGCAGAATGGCGGCATCGCTGGTGCCGTGTTCAGGACAGGTAAGGCTGAACGCATAGATGATGCTTATGCCGACACGCGCTTCAACCGCGCAGTCGATAAATCCACTGGCTACAAGACCGAAACCATCCTGGCATCTCCTGTTCTGGCTGCGGACGGTCGAACTGTCGGCGTGGTGCAACTCCTAAACAAAGCTGGCGGCCCATTCACGGAGGCTGACCAGGACCAGGCCCTATCCATGGCCCGGCAGGCCGCGTCTGCGCTAGAAAAAGCTTGGCTGCATGAGCGGCTGGAGCGCGCTAAGCAGGATGAAGCCAAGCTGCTGGAAATGGCAGAATGGATTTCCTCAGAATTGGATCTGGACCGTCTGCTCAGCCGTCTGGGTGACGCCACCATGGAATTGCTGGACTGCGATCGTGCGACCATCTTCGTGCTGGACCCGGATAAGAATGAGCTTGTGTCCCGCGTCGCCAGCGGCGGGGATGTGAAGGAAATCCGCATTCCGACAAGCGCTGGCGTGGCGGGCGCTGCGTTCATGAGCCACAAAATCGACAATGTACCAGACGCCTATGCGGACCCGCGCTTTAACCAAGCTGTCGACAAAGCGACAGGTTTCAACACCCGTTCGATCCTGGCTGCACCTATTCTGGACCGCAACGGCGCTTCTGTCGGTGTGGTGCAGGCCCTGAATAAGCGCGGTGGGCCATTCGGAGCGGATGAAGAGCGGCGCGTGCGCGCATTCTCGTCTCAGCTGGCGGTCGCATTGCAGAACGCTCAGCTATTCTCGGATGTGCTTTCTCTGAAGAACTACAATGAAGGCATCCTGAAATCTCTCTCCAACGGCGTTGTGACGCTCGATGCAGATAGTGCCTTGGTTAAAGCCAACGATTCAGCGGAACGCATTCTGGGCTTTAATTTAGCCAAAACGAGCAATGCCCCGCGTGAGGCCGACACCCTATTTGGCGCGCACAATGAGTGGATTCTCAAAAGCATCGACTATGTCACCCGCACCGGTGCCGATGATTATCATGCCGATGCGGATTTCGCCCTGGCCGACGGCTCCAAAGTCTCGGTCAACCTAACAGTCTCGCCGCTGCGTGGCGTGAAAGATGAGCCGCTTGGCTGTGTCCTTGCCTTTGAAGACATCACGTCTGAAAAGCGCGTTCGCGGTGCCATGTCCCGTTATATGACGAAAGAAGTCGTCGACCGACTGCTTGAAGAAAACACTATGGCGCTTGGCGGCGAGGCCGTTGAAGCGACCGTGCTGTTCTCTGATATCCGCCGCTTCACATCCCTGGCCGAAGGCATGAGCGCCCAAGGCGTGGTCGAGCTGCTGAATGAGTATTTCACCGACATGGTGGAAGTGATCTTCAAGCGCGGCGGTGTGCTCGATAAATATATCGGCGACGCAATCATGGCCGTATTCGGTGCCCCCATCGCAACGGGCCGTCACGCAGATGACGCCGTGGCAACGGCGACGGACATGAAACTTGCCCTCGCCATCCTGAACAACCGCCGGATTAAGCGCGGCCAGGAGCCCATTGATATCGGCATTGGCTTGGCGACAGGCGAAGTGCTTTCCGGCAGCATCGGGTCAGAGAAGCGCCTGGACTATACGGTCATCGGTGACAGCGTAAATCTGGCGTCACGCATGGAAGGTGCCACTAAGCATTACAGCGCTGGAATTCTTCTATCCGAAACAACGGTCGCCGCTCTTAAAGATGACCGCCTGATCCGCCCCGTTGATTTAATCCGCGTTAAAGGCCGCGAAACACCCGTCGAGATGTTCGAGGCGCTGGACCACGCGGCCAAACTTGAAGGCGACCCGGTTCGGGCGATGCTGGATCCGTACCAGCGCGCAATCAAAGAATTCAGGGCGCAGAATTGGGCAGCGGCCAGCAAGGCATTTCAATACGTCCTAGACGTCCGCCCAGGCGATGGTCCGGCGCAAGTCTATCTCAACCGTTGCAGTTATTATCAAAAAAACCCACCGCCCGATAACTGGGATGGTGTTTGGCAAATGTCTGAGAAGTGACAAAAAATTAGGCCACAATGCGCGCTTGTGACTAGCGCGAAGCAAGATTCCGCCATAAGCTTGTTATGCTTCTGTCCTAAATGGGTTGGGATCAATCGAAATTGGCATATCGGCAGCCGTGTTTCGCGGTCCGGCAAGGGTGGTGAACAACCATATGCGCCTGCGGATTCTACAGCATGGATTTAGACTTGTTCTTGCCTGCCTCATGCTGTCCGCATCCCCGGCTATAGCTGATACCCCAGGCCCTTCCGGTGCCATTATTGAAACCATTCGCCATGGAGCGCTTGATCTGAAGGCACGGCACGTTCGCCCTCCAGGCACTGGGCTTGATACAATCATACTCGTCCATGACGCGCTTGGCGGCTTTGAATCGACACTGATTGCTGAATTGCAAACAGCACTTGCGAAGGATGGCCTCAGCACGCTTGCAATTAACCTAAGCCTCGGCGTGAGCGCGCGGATGACCGCATTTGGATGTAATGAACGCCATCTCCATCGCTACGAAGACGCGCTGGAAGAAATTGATGCTTGGGCGGATTGGCTGTTGGGCGAGGGCCTGGGACCAGTCGCATTGGTGGGCCATGGCCGGGGTGGTGCACAGGTCGCGTGGTATCTGGCGAAGACGGGCGGCAAGAGTGTTAATGCCGCCATATTACTGGCACCAAGTGGATGGACGCCACGCTCTGCCGATCTTGAATATCGCGCGCGCTACACGAACGGCATCGCGGCGCTGCTAACCCGGATCGCCAGCTTCAAGCCCGATGACTACATCGACAATGTGCCGTTTCTGCACTGCGGCTCTGTTGTCGCAACCCGCGCTTCAATCAATAGCTATTACGGTGTTGAGCCCAAGCGGGATGCGCCAACCGTTCTTGCAAACGTCAAAACCCCAGTGCTCGCGCTGCTCCCCGACCCACTTTCGGACAATGACGACGTCACGAAGCGCCTTTCGGCAATTAAGAATCAATTTGTCAGCGTCCGCTCCATTCCCGGTTCCGACACCCAATTCTCAAGCTACGCATTACCTGTAGTGGTGAAAGCGATTGAGGCCTATTTGCAGAGCTTGCGACCGTGGCGGAAATAGGCACTAGACACATATACACCGACGCTCGTAATGCACACCGGCCTAACTGTCAGACCTAAATCTAGGCAAAAGGCTAAACCAATTGGTCTTGCGCATTTCCGAATCAAGTTCCCAGTGGCGACGTTTAGCCGTGCCATATATCCTATAATCGCTAAGTTTGTCAGAGCGTAGTGTAAGACTAAAGCCCCATCCATAACTTTGCTGGAAATTGACACGAACACCGAAATAACTTTTAAAAAACCGACAGATTGGTGTCATGGGAGCTGTTCGATATACGTGCCTCCCCTGTGATTTTGCCATCAGCCGCCTTCAACATCCACGTAGCGCTACGACCACATGTATAGGACCACGTCCCCGCCAGAATCTCGACAATTCCAGCTTGCGTCATTTCCGACAAAGGGTTTTCATCAGCAAATGTTGCCGACAATTGGCGCTTGGCCAATCGATACCATGGCCCGAACCAAAACCGTCAAAAATATAACCTATATGGTTAAAACTTTTGAGATACTAAGCAGAAGCCAGCCCAGCAATAAGTTAGCCAGCAACATATCAAGTTAATTTTGGTCCTCGCTAGACGCTAATGTCACTACTGTTGCGTATAAGCCGTATTAGCGCCTTCAAAATAACGAACGACGCCTGATGCGATGGATTCTGCGATTTCTCTCCGGCCCACCTTGCTGTTTAGGCGCTTGGCGTCCTCCGCATTCGACAGAAAGCCGAGTTCAATCAGGACAGATGGCACATCCGGTGCCTTCAACACCGCGAACCCCGCAGACCGTTTGGGGCGATTGAGCAGAGGTACAGTGTTCGCCATAGCGAACAGAAGATCGTCTGCAGCGGCGGTGGATTGATTTTTCGTCTCCCGTTGCGCCAGATCGATCAGAATGCCGACGACTTCTTTCGGCCCGTCATTCAACGGCGCGCCGCCGATCAAGTCCGCCGCGTTAGCCTGTCGCGCAAGCCGGTCAGCCTCCCGGTCAGAAGCGCGCTCGGACAAAGTGTACAGGGAGGCGCCAGCGACGTGGCGATCCGGATGGGAGTCTGCGTGCAAGGCAATGAATAAATCCGCCTTCGCTTTCCGCCCGCGCCGCACCCGTTCGCGCAGACGCAGGAATACATCGCCACTGCGGGTCAGCACGACTTTATAGCCGCCCCGCCGCTCTAGCAGCCGTTTCAATTCTTTTGCAACAGCCAGATTGACCCGCTTTTCGATGACCCCGCCAACGCCCATCGCACCAGGGTCCTGGCCACCATGCCCTGCATCGATCACGATAACTCGCTTGGGCAGCGCCCTTTGTTGTGGCGGTTCTGCAGGCTTGGGGCGAAGCTTGCCGTATATCTTGGAAGGCGGGTGCTTGCTATAAGTGAGGTCCACAACAAGACGGTCTTTGCGGGAACCGGCGGCGGCCAGCAAACCTGCCGAATGGATGGCGCTGTTGCGCTTCAAGTCAAATACCAAACGATAAATATCAGGGCGGAATTGGCCGTGGCGAAGCCCTGTCACGCCAGCGACGGCAAGGCCCGCAGGGTTTGCGCGCCATGCGCCGGATGGAAGGTCAACCACCAACCGTGCCGGAGACTGCAGCGCGAAAGCCCGAAATTTGACCGCGTGAGAGAGATCAACAACAAGCCTGGCACCGCCTGCTTTCGCCGCTCCCCGCACGCCCAGCACATCAGCCCGGGCAGGCAGAAGAGCGACTGCCTGTAAGACAGCCAAAGCTATGATCGACAACATGAAGAAAGTGCGGTGCATCAATGTGATTCGCCCCTTTGTTAGAGCGCCGTAAAAATGCAGAATCTCACGAATCAGCGCAAGGCCTATGTCGATTTTGATTGTTATTAGTGCAGTCTCTCTCTAAAACCCTCTACTGGGTTCATGTTTTAGCGCGCCGCCCCCTTGCCGCAACGAGTCAGAAACGCCTGAAATATGGCGGACATGCGCGGGGGCGCCGTTGAATAAGGCCTTTATTGGCGGAAAATTGCCGTATTGGTCGAATCTTATTGAGTTTCACATCTAATTGCTTGCGGAAGTTCCGTTCCGGCATGTGCGTCGTTGAAAGACACAATCGATCCCCCTTCAAGGCAAGCGCGCTTCGACGCGCCCAAGACGTTGGGTATCGGCCATACCAGCAATGTGCGTTGGAGCGTTCGCGCCCGGTGCAGCTAAACTTGTGTTCTTTTATACAATTTGAACCGTCCAGCCCTCAATTGGGCTCGGTCATTCTAAGTCGCCTACGCCGGCCTGAAGGACCCGCGAGGGAGAATACCCCCAATGTCCAAGTCTATGTTAATCGACGCCGCGCAGCCGGAAGAAACGCGCGTGGTGGTGCTAGGCCCTAACGGCCTAGAAGAATTTGACTTTGAATCTTCATCCCTTCGCACGCTGAAGGGCAATATCTATCTGGCGAAAGTCACGCGCGTAGAGCCAAGTTTGCAGGCTGCGTTCGTTAGCTATGGCGGCAATCGCCACGGCTTCCTGCCGTTCAATGAAATCCACCCGGACTATTACCGCATCCCCATCGCGGACCGAGAAGCGATCGCTGAAGCTGCTGCCGCAGAGCGTGCAGAGCGTGTCGAGGATGACGAAGACGAAGATACCGAAGATGACGTCCTCGCAGCAGAAGCTGTCGATGTTGCCGAATACAGTGCTGCTGATTCCGACGACACCTCGGACGATGACGCGGAAAAGGTTGAAGCCTCCGATGACGGCGATGCCGTAGAAACATCCACAGAGGCCGCTGACGATAGTGCGCCTGAGGACGACGCGGTTGTCGCAAAAGCCGAAACTGCTGAGGACGATGGCGATAGTGCCAACACCGAAGCAGGTGATGACGGCGAAGAAGGCGAAAATGGAGATGGCCGTTCCATCGCTATGTCCGCTGAGAACACCGAAGACAAAATTGAGAAGCCTGATGACGCTACGGAAGCAGCGGAAGCAGACGCGACTGAGGGAAGCTCGTACGAGCAACCAGTAGAAGCTGCAAAAGAACCAACTGCTGAGGCGGCACCTGAAGCCGAAGCACCCGCTGCAGACGACAATGGAGCCACTGAAGCCGACGCTGAACCAGAAGCAAACGCTATAGCCAAGACCGAAGACGCCTCCGGCGGGGCGCGCGCCAGCGACGAAGAAAGCACCGACGCTGAACAAGCCGCGCGCACACCCCGCCGTCGCCGCAATACGCGGAAATCACAGCCACGCCGCCATTATAAGATCCAAGAGGTCGTAAAGCGCGGCCAGGTTATGCTAGTCCAAGTTTCCAAGGAAGAACGTGGCGGCAAGGGTGCAGCCATGACCACATATATCTCCCTCGCTGGGCGGTATTGCGTGCTGATGCCCAATACCGGCAAAGGCGGCGGCGTATCCCGTAAGATCACGGACCTCAAGGATCGTAAGCGTCTTAAAGGCATTATCGACGATCTGGAATTGCCCCAGGGCATGGCAACGATTGTCCGTACCGCAGGCACTAGCCGGACCAAGGCGGAAATCAAACGGGATCATGAATTCCTGTTGCGATTATGGGATGAAATACGCGAACGCACGCTGACCTCCACAGCCCCTGCCCTCATTTATGAGGAGGCAAGCCTGGTCAAGCGGGCTATCCGCGATCTGTATACCCGCGATATTGACTCCGTTTCCGTTCAAGGCGACGGCGCTTACCGTGAAGCCAAAGACTTCATGCGCTCCCTGATGCCAAGCCATGCGAAGCGCGTACAGCCCTATAAAGAGGCCACACCGCTGTTTCAGAAACACGGCGTTGAAGGCCGATTGGAAACGCTGTTTGACCCGATTGTGCGCCTACCATCCGGGGGATATCTCGTTATCAACCAGACCGAAGCCCTGGTTGCGGTTGACGTAAACTCCGGGCGTTCAACACGTGAGCGGAATATCGAAGAGACTGCGGTCAACACCAACAAAGAGGCCGCCGTTGAGGTGGCCCGCCAACTGCGTTTGCGCGAATTGGCTGGCATCGTCGTTATCGACTTCATTGATATGGATGAGCGGCGCAACAATGCCGCTGTCGAACGCAAGCTGAAAGACGCTCTTAAGGTTGACCGTGCCCGCGTGCATGTTGGCCGGATGAGCCCGCTTGGCCTGATGGAAATCTCCCGGCAACGCCTGCGCCCATCCATGCTTGAAACCAGTTTCCATGAATGCCCAACCTGTTCCGGCCTAGGCTGGGTCCGGTCCCTTGAAAGCAATGCGCTGGGCGTACTGCGCGCCGCAGAAGACGCAGCAAATGCTACCGGTAACGGTGCGGATATCGCCGTTACTGCCGCGACTGATTGCATTATGTATATCCTGAATAATAAGCGCGACATTGTTGCCCGCATCGAAGAAAGCTACGGTGTGCGCATTCTATTCAACCAGGATGACAAAATGGCGCCGCATGAGCGGAAAGCCGAAATCATCCGCCAGGGCGAAGGCGGTGGCACGCCAGCAGTTGCGTCTGAAGCCAAGTCCGCGCGGCAGGAAGGACCCGAAGCGCGCGAGGGTGGCCGTGATGAGGGTCGAGGCCGTGGTCGTGGTCGCAACAATCGCGGTGGCGATAAAAATGATCGCGGCGCAAAAGAAGGGCGCGGCGGTCGTAATCGCAACCTCAGTGCTGAAGACACTGAAGAAGCTGCAGCAGAGGCTGCACCCGCACCTGATGGGACCAATAATGCGGATGAGGATGGCCGCAACCGTCGCCGTCGGGGTCGTCGCGGCGGTCGTCGCAGGGGCCGGAATGGCGAGAATGGCGAAGCAGACGTAAGCGCTGATGCAGCGATGACAGAGACCGAAGGCGAGACGGCGAATACGCAGCCTAAAGCAGACGGTGAAGAATCCGGTGGCCGCACGCGTCGGCGCCGGGGTCGAGGCCGTGGCCGCAACCGGCAGGCCAACGATGGTGAAAACCAGACGGCGGGCGAAGCAGCAGAGGGTTCAACGGACGCAAAAGTTGAAGCTGAAGCTGTTGTTGACGCGCCAGCTGATGAGCCCGTCGAGGCCGCTGTAGAAATAGCGCCAGAGCCCGCTGAAGCCGTCGCTGAGCCGGCACCAGAAACAGTCGTCGAAGCGGAACCTGAGCCTCTTGCTGAAGCTGGTCCAGAACCAGAACCCACGCCAGAGCCGGAGAAACCTGCTGGCCCGCCCAAATCTGGCTGGTGGCGTCGCCTCAGCTCCTAACATTCTATCCTAACGCCTAAACCGGAAAGGTCCCCATTATGACCGGCCGCATGTTCCTGCAAACGCCTGGGCCCACGAATATCCCTGACGATATTCTGAGCGCTATGCACCGCCCCGCGGAGGATTTCTCTACACCGGAATTCATCGCCACCATGACGGCGATGTTCAGTGAGCTGAAAGACCTGTTTGCGACCACGGGCGAGGTCTTCGCCTATATCGCGAACGGTCATGGCGCGTGGGAAGCGTCCATAGTCAACCTGCTCTCCCCTGGTGACCATGTGCTGGTGCCGGAAACGGGGCGGTTTTCCGTCGTGTGGCGGGATATGATCAAGGCGTTTGGCATCAAGGCGGAAGAGATTCCGAATGACTGGCGGAGTGCTATTGACCCGCAAAAGGTCGAGGATGCATTGCGCCGGGACACCGAACGCAAGATCAAAGCCGTACTGATTGTCCATGTGGAAACTGGTACCGGCTCCGTTACGGACCTGCGCGCCATTCGTGCGGCGATTGATTCAGCGGGCCACCCGGCGCTGCTGGTGGTGGACGCCATCGCATCCTTTGGCTGTCATGGACTGAAAATGGATGAAATGGGCGTCGATTGCGTTATCGCTGCCTCTCAAAAAGGCCTGATGATGCCAATCGGCCTATCGTTCACGGCGGCTGGCCCGAAGGCGATGGAAGCATCTGAAAAATGCACGACGAACCGGGAATACTGGTCCTGGAAAAGCCGGATGGCACTGGAAATGTACCGACGTTTCTGCGGCACTGCACCCATGCATATGGTCTGGGGCCTGATGCGGACCATGGAGAAAATCCGCGAAGAAGGCATTGACAACATCGTCGCCCGCCATGCGCGCTTGGGCGAAGCCGCGCGCCGGGCCGTCGGCGTATGGGTGGAAGGGGGTGCGATGGAATTCAATACGATTGATCCTGCGGCCCGCTCCAACTCCATCACCTGCATCCGCACCCTGGGCGATACGGACCCGGATGCAATTCGCACCATTGCGCGGGAGAAATTCAACGTCAGCCTTGGCGGCGGATTGGCGGACCTCAAAGGCATGGCCTTTCGCATCGGCCATATGGGGGAGATGAACGAACCCATGCTGCTCGGCGCGTTAGGCGGCGTGGACGTTACGCTGAAGCATATGGGCGTCCCCCATGGCGATGGTGCGCTGGATGCCGTAACCAAATATTTGGCCGAAACCGCTTAGCCCCGTATCGCACCCAAAGGAGACGTCCGCATGGCCCGCGTACCTTACCTGGACACTGATGATCTGCCGGAGGAGCATAAGCACCTCCTGAACCGGCCCATCAACCTGTTCCGCGCGCTCGTGCATTCACCGGGTGCTGCTAAGGCGATGTCTGGCTTAGGCGGCTATATCCGCCATGGCTCGAAGCTGGATGGGCGGGTGCGCGAGCTGGCGATCCTGCAAGTCGGCTGGCTTGCCAAAAGCCCCTATGAATGGTCCCATCACGTCAAAATCGGCAAAGATTTCGGCCTGACGGACGCTGATATCGAAGCGCTGAAAGCTGAGACCGCAGGCGAGACAACCCATCTCTCACCCCTGGAACGCCTCGCCCTGCAAGCCGCCCGCGAAATGGCGGCGGATGGTGGCGAAATGCAGGCGGAGACCTTCAAAGCCCTAGAAGCCCACCTCCCCCGCAACCTCCTCATAGACCTCACCATCACCATCGGCTTCTACTGCGCCATAGTCCGCATCCTCCCCTCCATCGGGATAGACGTAGAGGACAGCTACCGGCCGCATCTGGATGCACATCCGTTAACTTGATTTCGACATCGAGCTTACGCAACTGCGAAAAGGACATGCTGGAAGAAATGACCGTTGCTGCTGATGTCTTTAAAATTAGTCCATGATGCAAATCGCACAATCACTTTGGTCGCCCCCCCTAAGTTGGTCCAGCTAGAGGGATATTATTTATCCCGTCAGAGGAGGATGAGAAGAAGGCAGGCAAGTGCGG
>CBFIAF010000056.1:0-11607 GCA_965660545.1 Alphaproteobacteria bacterium
TCGCCCATTCTTCATCTGTCAGATCAAGTCGGCCCATGATACCCTACGTCCTTAAATTGGGCTCAAAACCTAGAGATAAATTCTTAAACTTAAAAAAAACATTATTTGTGCCTACTCGCCTTTGAATGCGGGCTTCCGCTTCTCCATAAACGCGACCCGACCTTCATTGTAGTCGTAGGAATCTGCGGCTAGACTCCGTAAGTGCTCATAAGCATCGTGGACTTCAGCCATCTTGCCAGCAGAAATGGCGTTAATAGCCACTTTGGCTCCGCGCACAGATAAGGGCGCACGTTCTGCAATATGCGCAGCAAAGGCCAGCGATGCCGCCATCGGGTCATCTACGATTTCATCCAGTAAGTTCAGGCCTACCGCTTCATCCGCTTCGAAGTAGTCACCAGAGAAAAGGATGCGCTTGGCGTTAGACGCCCCAACGACTGTTGCCAGCATCTGAGTTTCCTCCATTGAATAAACAACGGATAAGCGCGCCGCCGGAATACCCATTTTTGTCTTCGCGTCGCCAATGCGGAAGTCACATGCAACCGCAAGCCCACATCCACCACCAATGGCAGAGCCTCGGATTGCCGCAATGACTGGCTTTGGAATTGTGTTGATTGCAATTTCCGCCGCATCGACATCTGCAGAATAAACCGCTGCCGCTTCAGCATTATTCCGCGCCGCCGCAAATTCACTGATATCCGCGCCTGCGCAGAAATGATCCCCCTCACCCGTTAAGATGATAACCCGCGCATTTGGATCATCCCTGAGCGCCGTGAAAGTCTGCCCGAGCCCCTGCCACATCGCTTGTGTGCACGCATTACGCCGTTCAACATGAGAAATTGTAACAATGGCGACGCCGTCTGGGCGAATGTCGTGGGTAATGGCGGGCATTTGGAAAACCTTGTGAGTCGGCATGGGATGTCCCATCGTTGCCAAGCCAAGCCCATGTTTGTCAACATGCAGTCTGGACCTAATTAGCAACTTGCACATGGAGATAACGCCCATGCCCGGCGCACTGGACGGCCTGAAGGTCGTTGATTTCACAAGCCACCTTTCCGGCCCTTATTGCGCCATGATCCTGGCAGACCAAGGTGCTGACGTCATCAAGATTGAAAAGCCGGGCAAGGGCGATGACTTGCGCCAATCCCCGCCGTTTGTTGCAGGTGAAGGCGCGCCGTTCATGCTGTGGAACCGCAATAAACGCTCGATTGAGCTTGATTTGAAGAACCCGGATGACTTGGCGACCGCTTTGGCGCTCATCGATAGCGCTGACGTGATGGTCGAGAATATGCGGCCCGGCGTTGCTGAACGGATTGGCATTGGCTATCCCGCTATGGCGGAGCGGAATCCCGGGCTCGTGTACTGCTCCATCTCAGGTTTTGGGCAAACCGGCCCTTACAGTAGACGTGGCGGGTTCGACCTTGTGGCGCAGGCTATGTCTGGCTTGATGACGATCAATGGCCCGCCAGAGGGTGGCCCCTATCGCCTGCCTATCGCGATTTCTGATGTGGCGGCCGGCATGAACGGTGCAATCGGTGTGCTGTCAGCCTTGCATCACAAGAACACGACCGGCGAAGGCCAACAAGTGGATGTGTCGCTGCTGGATTCAGCGCTGTCCATGTGCGTTTACGAAACCGCGAGCGTATTCGCGACAGGTGAAAAGCCTGAGCGGCTAGGACAGGGCCACCGGGGTTCAGCGCCCTACCAAATATTCCAGACACAAAATGGCTGGTTCGCCCTTGGTGCCTCACAGCAAAGCTTTTGGGAGCAAACCTGTGAGGTGATTGGGGCAGCGCATCTGGTGGACGATGAGCGCTTCAAAGTGAAAGCAGATAGGGTCGCCAGGCAGCAGGAGCTCGCTGAATTGCTGGCCCCTTACTTCCAAAAACAAACGACAGAGCACTGGTTTGAAGCATTGGATGCGCTCAACATTCCCTGTGGTCCGGTAATGGATCACCTGCAAACGTTGAGTGACCCGCATATTCTGGCGCGGGATATGGTGGCAGCGGTCGATCACGCTATTGCCGGGGAAACCAAAACGCTTGGGACGCCGATCAAGCTTTCGAAAACGCCCGGCGGTATTAGAAGCGCCGCCCCGGCCCTTGGCCAGCATGAAAAAGAAGTGCGCGCCGAAGCTGCCGCTCGCCAAAGCGAGGGTGCGGCAGAATGAGCCTTCGCGAAGCACTCGTGGATCTTGAGACCCCTTGCCTATTGCTCGATAAGGATAGGCTGCAACGCAACCTGACCCGCTTTCAAGCAATCGCCGACAGTCACAATGTAACGCTTCGGCCCCACCTGAAAACGCTGAAATCGGTTGAGGCGGCGCATATGGCCGCCGGGTCGGACGGGGCCATTACAGTTTCGACCCTGGCAGAAGCCGAAGTCTTCGCTGCAGCTGGGTACCGAGACATTCTTTATGGCGTTGGGATGGCACCGAATAAGCTGGCCCGGTTGCATCGCATTCAGCAAGAAAGCGGAGCTCGGATATTGCTTGTATCGGACTCTACGGTCCTGGCCGAGGCCGCCGGTGCCTTCGCCGAAGCGCATGGAGCGCATTTCCACTTCCTGCTGGAGGTTGATTGCGGTGACAAGCGGGGTGGGTTACCAGCCGATAGCCCGCACTTGCTTAGGGTCGCCGGTGCATTGAAAGCCGGTGGTGCGACAGTTGCGGGCGTCCTCAGCCATGCCGGGCACAGCTACGGTGCCTCAGAACGCGCACAGGTGGAGGTAATTGCAGAAGAAGAACGTGCAAGCGCAGTCCTGGCCGCAGACTGCCTTCGTGCCGAAGGGCATGATGTGGGTATCGTCAGTATCGGGTCGACGCCGACCGTCGCTTATGCGACGGACCTTACAGGCGTCACCGAAGTGCGCGCCGGGGTCTATATGCCATTCGATCTTGACCAGATGTCGCGCGGACTATGCGGCCATGATGATCTCGCACTCAGCGTTCTCACGACCGTTATTGGCCATAACCGGGAAGCAATGCGGATATTAGTGGATGCGGGCGGACTAGCACTTTCTAAGGACATTAGTGCGCAGGCTTTCATGCCGGGTGCCGGATATGGCCTTGTCGCAGACGCCGTAACGCTGGCCCCGCTTGATGGCCTTGTCGTTAATACCGCAAGTCAAGAGCATGGAAAAATCGATGTAGCGGATACCGCTTGGTTTGAGAGGCTGCCCGTTGGTGCCCAGGTCCGCATTTTGCCAAACCATGCCTGCTTCACTGCCGCCGCATATCCAGGATACCAATTGCTGGAAAACGGCGCGCTTGGTGGCCGCTGGAGCCGTGTTAACGGCTGGTAGAAAAGAAGCCTGCCCGGCGGGCCATCCTGGCTGCCGGGGGACGGTCATCCTGTAGGGAGACGACCCGCTTAGAGGATGAAGTCGTATGCGTTCAGCGCATCTGAATGGATACCTTCAAATGTGATGGACTGCTCTTCGTTCAAAACCAGAACTGCGCCGTAGTTCGCTTCATAGAAGTTCAAGCCATTGAACCCGTATAAGGACAGGCCAAGTGCGCCCAGATCAACTGTATCCATGCCAATTTCGAAGTCTTTGATGGCGTCCTAACCGTCGCCGCAAGCGAAGGTGAAGATATCGGCATCCGCCCTTCCGGTCAGGTCGTCATGTCCCGCACCGCCAAGGATCGGGTCAACGCCGTAACCGCCGTCCAGCCAGTCATTACCAGAGCCGCCGAAGAGGCGGTCATTGTCCGCGCCGCCAAGAAGCGTATCGCAACCATCGACGCCGCAGATAACATCTTCCACATTGCCGCCATCAACATAGTCATTGCCTTTGCCGGTGTGGATTACGTCATTGCCCTGGCCACCCCAGATACCGTCATTATCATCATCGCCTGTAACGAAATCATCAACAGCGCCGCCGAAAACTTAGTCCATGCCGTCGCCAACATTGAGATGATCATTGCCAACATACCCTTTGAGCACGTCATTTTTGCCCGTGCCATTCAGGTAATCGTCGTAGCCTTTACCATAAACATAAGCCATTGTGTTCGTCTCCTGATATCAATTGCGCGGACGGGGCAATTTAATTGGTATCTATTGCGCAATATCCCGCATTTTCATGATGATTTTATCGCGGATTCAATATATTTTCTGTAAATATTTGGCATTACCCCATTCTATACTTTATTAATGATTGTATTTAAAGCAAATACAATGAGAATAAAGCAAAAATTCTCATAGATATCACTATCTGACTTCACCTGATAAATCGCCGTCGCAGCTTGCGTTTATCCGTGCTAATCCTGAGCGCCATGACGTATCCAATCATTGGCATTACGGCGGATGTTGAAACCGCCGGCACCTATTCAAAGCTGCCCTGGTACGCATTGCGCCAGAATTACGCGGCCTCCATCGCTGAAGCAGGCGGCTTGCCGCTGATCCTGCCGCACGAACCGCAATTGGCAGAGGCTTACCTTGATCAGATCGACGCCTTGGTGATCACCGGCGGCGCGTTTGATGTAGATCCAGCCTTATTCGGCGCGACAGAGCAGCATGCGGAGGTAGTGTTAAAACCCGCCCGCACGGATTTTGAGTTAGCGATGACCCGCGGCGCACTTGCCCTCGACATGCCGGTGCTTGGCATATGTGGCGGCCAGCAATTGCTGCACGTCGCATTGGGCGGCGCGCTGATCCAGCACATTCCTGACGAAGCGCCCAGCGATATCGCGCATGAGCAGCCAAACCCACGCACCGAACTCGGCCATGATGTGATCATCGTGCCCGGCACATTGCTGCACCGAATTACTGGCCAGGACCGCATGCCCGTTAACAGCGCTCATCACCAGGCGGCGAAAGGCTGCCCGGACGGTGTTGTGATATCCGCCCGAGCGCCAGATGACCTAATTGAAGCGATTGAAGCGCCAGCCTACACATTCTGCCTTGGCGTCCAATGGCATCCAGAATATGCAATTAGTCCGGGTGATAACGCGATTTTGCAGGCGCTGGTGACCACAGCGTCGGAGCAGAGATAATGGCCGAAGCAACAGAACAACCCCAAAAAGAGCGCATCGCCAAACGCATTGCCCGCGCTGGCCTTGCCTCAAGGCGGGAGGCCGAAGCGTGGATCCTGGCGGGCCGCGTACAAGTGAACGGCGAGACACTGTCCTCGCCCGCTCTTGCCGTGACGGCTGATGATGTGATCGTTGTAGATGGCAAACCTTTGCCCGCAGCCGAGAAGCCTAGGCTGTGGCGCTATCACAAGCCATCCGGCCTGGTGACAACAGCCAAGGACCCAGAAGGCAGGCCTACCGTATTCCAGCGCCTACCTGGGCACTTGCCGCGCGTCGTCAGCGTTGGGCGGCTGGATATGAATTCTGAAGGCCTACTGCTGCTAACCAATGACGGCGGCTTGTCCCGCATGCTGGAATTGCCGTCCCGTGGTTGGGTTCGCCGGTATCGCGTGCGCGTGTATGGCTCACCAAGTGCGGCGGCGCTGAAGCAACTTCAACGCGGCGTCACCGTGGATGGCTTGCATTACGGTGCCATTGAAGCTCTCCACGAGGAAACGCCGGAGAGTGCGCCACGGCGAGCAAATGTCTGGCTCGAAGTGGGTTTAACTGAAGGCAAGAACCGTGAAGTCCGTCGTGCGTTAGAACATGTCGGCCACCCGGTTTCACGCCTGATCCGCACAGCTTACGGCCCGTTCCAGCTTGGCCGCCTACCGCAAAGTGCCGTTGAGGAAGTCACCGGAAAGGTGCTGAAAGAACAACTTGGCCGGGCCTACAAGGAACTTGGGTTCTAAGATGCGGATCGTCGCCGGAAAACACCGAGGCCGCCCCCTCTTAGCCCCTGATGGAGCAAGTATACGCCCCACCCAGGACCGGACGCGGGAATCGCTCTTTAACCTGCTGGAGCACGGCCGCATAGCAAGCGACGGGAGCCGCGTTGCAGGTGCCATAGTACTAGATGCTTTTTGCGGCACAGGTGCATTGGCGCTAGAAGCTCTTTCCCGACGTGCGCTGAGCGCAACTTTGATCGATAATTCGAACTCGGCACTCAGCACGGCGCGCGCCAACGCCGCAAGTTTGGATGAAACGGGCGCAGTCATGATCCTCCGAGCTGACGCCCGCCAGCCTCCAGCTGCTCCAATAGCTCACACATTGGTGTTCCTCGACCCACCTTACGGTAAGGGCCGAGCACCAGAAGCGATCAGCGGCCTGGATGCCGCCGGATGGATCGCAGAAGGCGCGCTGATCTCCGTTGAAACCGGCCGCACTGAAGACCTGGAATTGCCAGAAGGCTTCACGCTCGAAGACCAGCGCCGCTATGGCCGCGCCAAAATCTCCCTCGTGACGAAGAATTAGCTATTCAGCTGCCGCTTTATCGCCGAACCGCGCCTCAAGATTTGCTAGTACAGCATCCAACGGCTCAACGTCAGCCATTTTCATATCCATATCGAAAAGGTTGGCACGGTGAGCTGTTGGCGAACGATCGCCGCAGCAATCTTCAACAACGGTCACGCGGAAATTGTGGTTGAACGCATCCAGCACGCCAGCGCGCACACAGCCTGACGTGGAAATGCCGATCACAATCAGGCTGTCGACTCCCTGGTAGCGCAGCCAGGATTCAAGTGGCGTTGCGAAAAACGGTGAGGGCTTATTTTTCAGCACCACAACATCTTCTTCGCGCGGCGCATAGGCTTCCGGCCACTGATCAGCTTTTGGGTCTGCTGTGTACTGGAAGGTATCTGCGGTGCCAAGCTTAAGGTTCCACACGCCACGCTTGATCGGGTGGCTACGGTCATCACGGCGACTATAGTAGATCGGCAGGCCTAGAAGGCGAAACGCCTCTGTGATCCGTATGAAATTGGCGACCAGACCGTCATCCCGTTCAGCGCACATATCATACGCTGGATCGACAAAATTGTTTGTGGTGTCGATGTTCACCAGAGCCACTTTTTCACCCAAACCAATGCTCTCGCCGAATTTGGCTTTGGCGTATGCCTGCATTTCAGCTTCACTGATCAAATCCGCCCAACGACGGATTTTCGAGTTTGGTTCATTCACCATAGCGCCTACCTATATAATCAAGATAATCGTCTTTATATCGACAGCGGCTAGCATGAAGGAGAGCGGATCATGGCTCAAGCCGCAACAATAGCTGATTATGTCGCTGTAACCGGTGCCCGCGCGCCGTCAGGACACAAGAACCGTTCCAGCCGTCACGCACGGGCTGCGTTTCATGCGGCGGACGTCCGCGCGATATGGATTGGGCTCTGGCTTAGAATTGCTGCGCTCGGCGTGATTTTAGTCAGAATCGTAACGCTTGTTGGTCCTCACGCGACAACATTCTATGTGCCCTTTTTTGCTGGATATATCGCCATTGGCTATGGCCAGTACCTCGCCGGTAAGCAGGGACAGAATTGGGCACTATACGGAATGATCCTGGCGGATTTTTTATCGATAGTTACTACATTGGTCCACGATAATTCGCTGAATCAAGCCGTCAAAGCGCCAGGCCAAGTCACGTCTGAAGGCCGCGGTGTGTATCTGTTGTCCTGCTAGCATCGGTCGCGGGTTCCTATGATTTGCGCCGGGTCTTGTGGGGCAGGTTTTACACCGTCATCTCCTGGACTGGGGCATTCTATTACCCGACCACCAACCCATACTTCGTAAATATTGAAAAATTATACGAAACAATCATCTTTCAAGAAATTGTAACCACCATTCTGGCTATCGTAGCGCATCGTGCGCAAAGGATCGTCCGGGCGGAAATCAGAGCGATACGGGAACGCGCCAAACTCGCGCGCTATTTCGCCCCAAAAATGGCCGATGATCTGGCGGACCAGGATACGCCCTTTGACGTGATTACGTCCCAGGATGCTGCCGTGCTATTCGCGGACGTTATGGACTTCACAAAAGCAACAGAGAACGAACCACCAGAAAGGGTTATCGGCTTTCTGCGCCTTGCATATGCCCTTGGAGCGCTCAATTTTTTGAAAATGACGGCACGCTCGACAAATATATTGGCGATGGTCTTATGGCGACATTCGACACCCCGCGTTACGAACCAGATGACGCTATCCGCACTATCGCCGCCGCCCGCGCCATTATCGCCGAACAAGATGCGTGGAACGTCAGCCGGGGTAAAGCTGGATTTGATCCTGTCTGAATTGCAGTCGGCGTCCATTTCGGCCCTGTCGTAACCGGTGATATCGCGTCTGAACGGCGCTTGGAGTTCGCGACCATTGGCGATGCCGCCAACCTGGCGGCACGGCTGGAGCAAGTGACGAGACCACTGGACGCCGGCATCGTCATCAGCAACGATACTGCGGACCACGCGCGCATCAGCCTCTTCCCAAGGGCTGAGGCCCTATTGGAGGGATTTGTCAGCGCTGGCGACTTTGAAATTCGCGGCCATTCAGCAGTCCGGGCGCTTCGGCTGCCTTTAGCCTCATCGAACGGTCGGTGATCAATGCATCCAAGGCGGGGTTGGAAGGCCTTTCTCGCGCAAGAATTTTGGGTTGAACATCTTACTCATGTAACGTGCGCCGCCGTCGCACAGGATCGTCACTATAGTCTTGCCTGGGCCAAGGTCTTTGGCCATCCGAATTGCCCCGGCCACGTTCACACCGGATGATCCGCCAAGGCAGAAGCCTTCCTGCTGCAGCAAATCAAATGCAATCGTCAGGCTCTCTTCATCGGGAATCTGGTAGGCATGGTCAATCGGCGCGCCTTCTAGGTTTGCCGTGATCCGTCCTTGGCCGATGCCTTCCGTGATGGAAGACCCTTCAGACTTAAGCTCGCCATTTTTGTAGAACTCATAAAGCGCAGCACCCGGCGGGTCAGCGATGCCGATAGCGATATTCGGGTTCTTCGCTTTCAGGCCAATGCCTGTTCCGGCCAATGTGCCGCCTGTGCCAACAGCGCAAATGAAGCCACCGACTTTGCCGTCCGTTTGCGTCCAGATTTCTTCCGCCGTCGTGCAAATATGGCCTTCGCGATTGGCGACATTATCGAACTGATTGGCCCAAATAGCGCCATTCGGCTCCGATTTTTGGCGCTCTTCCGCTAGGCGGCGGGAGACATGCACATAGTTATTCGGATCCTTGAAAGGCGCTGCCGGCACTTGCACAAGCTCTGCACCGGCTAGGATCAGCATGTCCTTCTTTTCCTGGCTTTGGGTCTCAGGAATGACGATCACGGTTTTGTATCCGCGCGCATTGCCAACGAGCGCCAATCCGATGCCAGTATTACCCGCAGTGCCTTCCACAATCACACCGCCCGGCTTCAGCAGGCCCTTTGCTTCCGCATCCAGAACTATGGCGAGCGCGGCGCGGTCCTTCACGGACCCACCTGGGTTCATGAATTCGCATTTCCCAAGAATTTCGCAGCCCGTAATTTCACTCGCCGCGGTCAGTCTGACCAGGGGCGTGTTGCCGATTGCATCGATAAAGTCCCGCCGGAATTCCATCAGCCAAAGCCCTCCTAAACCCTTGATACGGCGCCCTCTTTATGCGGATTACGCCGAGCATTTTTGCACAAAATGCAAAGATAATCTGTATTTTCCCTCTATTCCTTTTATGGGACGAAACGCATATTGGAACAACCCGTAATCCACTGCGCCCTCAATTATCCTGCCGGCGCTGGAGTGAATAAGATGTTCAAAGGCTTGATCGAAGAAATCGACTCCTATGTCGCCCGCGATCCTGCCCTTAGGAACCGCTGGGATGTGGTACTTTCGTATCCAGGATTTCACGCGCTGACATTCTATCGCGCCGCAAACTGGCTCTGGCGGAAGCGCCTATTTACGATTGGCCGCTTCGCCTCCCACCTTGGCCGGATGATGAGCGGCATTGAAATTCATCCCGGTGCCACAATCGGTAAGCGCCTGTTCATCGACCACGGTATGGGCGTCGTGATTGGCGAAACGGCAGAGGTAGGTGACGATGTAACGTTATACCAGGGCGTCACACTCGGCGGCACCGCACTCGACAAAGGCAAGCGGCATCCAACACTTGAGGATTGCGTAATTGTTGGATCTGGCGCGCAAATACTGGGGCCCTTCACAATTGGTGCCGGTGCGCGCGTAGGTGCGAACGCCGTTGTCGTGAACGCAGTACCGCCTGCGGTTACCGTTGTCGGCATCCCGGCAAAAATCGTGAAACGGGCTGAACCTGCCTTGGAGCCTGCGGATTTCGAAGCTTACGGCGTCGCCGCGGACATGACAGACCCAGTCGCGCGGAACCTCGCAGGAATGCACGAAGAATTAGAGGCACTTCGCTCGCGCGTCGAAGAGCTTGAAGGCGACGCTGCAAGCGTTGATTCAGCAAAAAAACAAAGCAGCAGTGCCGCCTAAGCCGACTATCGCGGCTGGTTTAGCCGCGCAGCCTCAGCCATCACCTCAACGGCCTCGTCCTGCTTGCTACGAACGGTCAATGACGCCAAGCCAATATCTTCCCATCGCTTATACCGCGCCTTGATGCGGGATGCAGGGCCGACCAAGGACTTCTCATCCACCCATTCGTCCGGCACGGCTGCAGTGGCCTCCTGCTTATGCCCAGCCAGGAAAAGCTCCTGAATACGATCCGCAGCATCGCCATAGCCGCGGCGGACCATCATTTCCTTATGGAAATTTTTATTTTTGTGCCCCATGCCGCCAACATAAAGTGCGACTTCAGGCTTTAGTCGATCCAGCGCACCCTTTACGTCCTCATCAATCTCAACATGGGCGGACGCCACGATTTCAAAATTGTGGAAGCCTTTATCGACGCCTTTGGCCTGGGCGCGGGCAAAACCTTCTTCCACCCAAGGCATGTACTCCTGAACGGCAGCGGGCGTCAGCCCTAATGGTAACCAACCGTCACATAGCTCTGCCGTCAGCCGAACGGTGGCAGCGTTCCCCGCACCGATAAAGATCGGGATATCAGGATTCATATGCAGGATTGATTGCAGCGGTTTCCCGACGCCAGCAGCACCATCACCTTCGTATGGGAGGCTAATCTCACGGCCTTCATGACTGACTGGACCTTCACGGCGAAAGACTTTCCGCATGATCTCCACATAGTCCCTCAGGCGGTAATAAGGTCGGCCCCAGGGCTGTCCATACCAGCCTTCTACGATCTGGGGCCCAGAAACACCCAACCCAGCGATAAATCGACCGCCGCCAGCCATCGCATCCACAGTGGCGGCAGACATCGCCGCATTGGCAGGCGTACGCGCCGCTAACTGCATGATCGCAGTGCCTAATTTTATGCGACTCGTCTGCCCCGCCAGGAAGGCTAGTGGCGTAACCGCGTCAGACCCATAGGCCTCAGCCGTCCAGACGCAATCATATCCAAGCGCTTCGGCCCGCTGCACCCGCTCTACCGGCAAATTCATTTCTGCGCCCGAATAACCGATGGAAAGTCCTAACTTCATTGAATTCCTCCAAGATCGATTCCGTTGGGAATCGCTTATCTGCCTCAAAACCAGCAGTTTCCCAAATTTGTTACACCTTACTTTACCTGTTTACCTTTTCCGAACTTTAGGAACTTAAGCCATTGAGACGCTAGGTCTGCGCAAATGTACTAGGTCATTTTGACAAATGGCGTATTCCAGAGCCTTGCAGCGGCGAGTTGGACAAATCCAAGGTAACTCTCAGTCGT
>CBFIAF010000057.1:0-11060 GCA_965660545.1 Alphaproteobacteria bacterium
CAGCCACAGCCGCCCCTTCTTCGGCTGCTTCTGCGGTACTTTAAGCCCTTCATGCCGCTAGATCCGCTGCACATGCTGTTGGTGCAAAACCTAGTGAACGACAGCCAGTATGGAAAGCAAATTGGATGTTTAGGCAAAAATGGCGGGCGACAAAATTCCAACGCCAAATTTTTCCATATATTTCAAGCGAAGACATTGCTGAACGAAAATCAGCATTGGCCTAAGTACTCGATGAGCGAATTCGGCCAAACTTTAGACAATGTGGTGATGGCCAATTTCATATTTTCTGCTAGATTCGGACGTTAAAGCCTTCTTTTTTCAAATACCTCTTAGCTTCGAGCGGCGTCTGTTCAGTAAAATGGTAGATACTCGCCGCCGCCACCGCCGCTATGTTAGCTTCTCTTAACACTGCCGCCATATGGGCATATTCACCAGCTCCGCCAGAAGCGATGACCGGAACATCGACAGCCGCTGCAACGCTTTTCGTGAGCGGAATATCATAGCCTTCAAAGGTTCCATCACGGTCAACTGACGTCAGAAGAATTTCTCCAGCGCCAAAACCCACAGCCCGCTTCGCCCATTCAACGGGATCGAGACCCGTTGGCTGCTGCCCGCCATGGGTCATCACTTCGAGACGCCCGTCTTTATTGCGCAAAGCATCTATCGAAACAACAATACACTGTTCTCCGAATGTCCTTGCCGCTTCCGCGATTAAAGTTTTATTCGAGACGGCATGCGAATTGAGCGAGACCTTATCCGCGCCTACGGCAAGAAGCCTACCCACGTGATCCACCGAAGCTACGCCGCCACCAACGGTCATCGGCATAAAACACTCATCCGCCAGATCGTCGATCAGTTCATAGTCAGGCGGGCGACCATCGGGAGACGCCGTGATATCCATAAACACAAGTTCATCGACACCGCGCATATTATAGACTTTGATCGCTTGCAGGGCGCTGCCAGTTCGCCGCCAGCTATCAAATTTTTTTCCTTTCACCAACCCCATATCCCGATGCAGCAAGGTCGGCATGACGCGGATCTTAATCATGCTTATAAACCGATGAAGTTCTTGAAGAACGAAAACCCTGTCGCTTGGCTTTTCTCAGGATGGAACTGGGCGCCAAAGGCTAAGCCCTTCCCGACTATTGCCGCGACGCCGCCGCAATAGGGCGTCGTTGCGAGCAAATGAGCCCGATTGCTCGGGACGAAATGGTAGCCGTGAGCGAAATAGAAATCGCTGTCCGCTGAGATGCCGGCTAAAAGCGCGCAACCCTCGGCGGCCTGCACCGTATTCCACCCCATATGAGGGATACGCTCTCCTGGCAACTGGGCCTTTAACGGCAGGACATTCCCTGAAATTAGACCAAGCCCTTGGGTAAATTCGTTTTCTTGCCCTGCCGTAGCCATCAGTTGCATGCCCAGACAGATACCCAAGATCGGTCTCTCCGCGGCAAGCGCGGATTCCCGGATCGCATCGGCCAAGCCACTTTCATTCAATCGCTGCATAGCTTCCGGAAATGCGCCGACCCCTGGCAGGACAAGCCTACCTGCCTTTCGCACTGTTTCGGGGTCGCGGGTCACGACAGGATCACCGCCGCAATATTCCAAGGCACGGACCGCCGAATCAATATTAGAAAGACCGCAGTCAACAATCGTGATCGGCCGCACCAGCGCCTCCGGTCGTGAGGTTATCAGACGTTATCGTTGAATTTTTTTGTGAGATTCAGATTTTTATCTTTTACCAACTTGCCATCACGATCAGTCATAAACAAGCTCTTGTTAGTCCAGCGATCACAAATCCGCACGAACTCATCTACGGACATATCAAATTCGCCAAGTATGTCCTTCAAGGGCTTGCCAAGGTAAGTCCATGGGAATTTTCCATCGTGCATCTTGACCAGGTTCAGGCCATCATCGCGGGTCATACGACCCCTGCGGATATGGTTGTTTGCAATGTCAGTCGCCCGCCCAAAGCCATATTTCAGGTACTTGAAATAGTCGTGAATTCCCATTTGGTGATTATCGAGGTTCTCATAATTTGCGAGAGCGCCTTCGACCATGGTTGGAAACGTCTCAAAGCCATACCCCTGTGAAACCAGTGCATTTTGGTAGCCATCCCATGGATAATAGTAGCCAAGGAAAATCCCAGTGACGCCAACGCGAGATAATTCCTCATCGCTGGGATAAGTGAACTGTATAAGATCGCGCGCCTCGATATCCAATTGACCAATTAAATCGGACACTCGGAAGCCCAACAGGCCGCCGAACTCCTCCAACCATCTTCGGTCGAGCACATTTTTTGTCGTTGAAGCTGCTGGACCGCCATATTCGTGCTGAGGATTCTCACCCCAGACGATAAGCGGAACATTGAATTGCATTGCTATCCGAACCGGAATCGTAAAGATCGTTACATGCTCTGGCCAAGACACATCACCAATGGTCGAGAGCGTGAAATGATTGATTTTCCGGCGCACGACAGGATTGGTCGTGATCTCAATAAAATCAACGCCTAACTTCTTCATATTTTCGATGTTGCGCCGACCAATCGGGCTAAGGTCATCCGTTGTCGCTGTTACACAAAGAGGGTTCATACCAAGCTCAAGCAGACGGATCAGCTGATAATGACTGTCCTTGCCGCCGCTGACTGGCACTATGCAATCATAATTTTCACCGCTTTCATTACGGTATTCCTTCAAGACGCTTTGCAGTTCTTCTAGTCGCGCGTCCCAATTTACCTCCTCACGGGATACAAAATTGTTACAGGCATTACAGATGCCGGCATCATCGAACCAAAGATCCGGCTTTGTTTCAGGGTAAAGACAACTTTTGCAATAACGCAATTGACGCTCCCAACAGGATATCGCGGCGATCCCACGACAGGCGCGCTAATTCGTCGTGGAGCTGATACAAAACAAATGATCAAAAAGCAACATAAGCGTTCTTTAAGTGGGCCTAGGATTAACCGTAGCATGCGAACTTAAATTTGTTCCAAACGCCTTTCCGTGGCATCTGGACAAGGCACCTAGGCTGTGACGCCGTGCTCGACAAGCGACGCCTTCTGGTACGTCTCCATTCACTTCGGAATCTTCTTTGGACTTGGAGCACATCCATGCCGACCAGTCACGACCTCATCTGGCTGATGAAGTTTCTTTCGCGTGATGCGTGGCGCGTTAACTTTGAAGAAGTGCTGAATGAACAATTGCGTCGAGCCGACAACTAGAGACCTCTTATCATTGGTCTGACAGCACCCACGGCAGAGCGGCGGCAGTAGCCAAAACATATCGGCTTCGTCGGTAACGCCCAAAAAGCAGGATCAAACTGACTCGAACTATCGAGACGACGTATGAGGCGTCATTGGCAGCAAATCGGCAAAATTTAATTAAGTAAAAAGTGTCCCAAAAAAAACCGTACCAATCAGGCTTTGTATTTTACAATTATATATCTAAATCATACCATTACCGTAACATTTTGGCAGAGGGCGAGAGTGAGAACCTGCAGGACGTAGATTGCACGAGGCCAGCAATCCCCGCTCAGATGCGGCAGCGCTACCCTTGTTTGTCAGAACACATTCAAGCTTCCGCACTGCGGCCTGCTGCAAGAAATGGCGCAGGCTGGCAATTGCGCCAACAATAGACACCTCAACCATCGAAACGGGATCAATCGCGCTCGCCTTCGTATATGGGCCGTTCTGCTGAAACTCGACAAAAACCTCACTGAGGCCCGCGCTATTATCCCTGCGGCGCATCGTATCTCCCCTGGCGTGCGAACTCCGGCTATAACCATAACTGAAACGTTATGATACAGGCGGAAACCTTGCCGCCGCCTTAACCATTTGAGGAGCAATTCCATGCCCGACGGCGCAAAGAAGACCAGTACCCTCCCCCCGTTTGACTGGATGGACCCACTACTGCTGGGCGAACAACTCGACGAAGACGAGCGGATGACATCTGAAGCCGCTGCCCGTTTCTGCGAGCAGGAATTATTCCCTGGCGTGCTGGAAGCCAACCGCAACCAGACGTTTGATCGCGGCATCTACAGGAAAATGGGCGATGCTGGTTTCCTCGGTGTAGGCCTTGAAGGCTATGGCTGCCCAGGCGGCACAGCTGTGATGTACGGCGTCGTTGCCCGTGCGGTTGAGGCTTGTGATAGCGCCTATCGCTCCGCCATGAGCGTGCAGTCCAGCCTGGTCATGTATCCGATCCACACTTATGGCTCGGAAGAGCAGAAGCAGAAATACTTGCCTAAGCTGGCCTCCGGCGAGCATGTCGGCTCCTTCGGCCTGACCGAGCCTGACCATGGCTCTGACGCGGGCGGCATGAAAACGCGCGCTGTCGCTGTTGATGGCGGTTATCGCCTCAAGGGTGCCAAAATGTGGATCACCTCCTCCCCCATCGCCGACGTGTTCGTTGTGTGGGCGAAAGATGATGACGACGTGATACGCGGCTTCATCCTGGAGCGCGGGATGGAAGGCCTCACCACGCCAAAAATTGAGGGCAAGTTCTCGCTGCGGGCATCACCGACCGGTGAAATCGTTATGGATGACGTATTCGTGCCGGAAGAAAACAAGCTGCCGAACGCGCGCGGCCTTGGCGGCCCGTTCGGGTGCTTGAACAAAGCCCGCTACGGCATCGCCTGGGGTGCGATGGGCGCTGGCGAATTCTGCTGGCGGGCCGCCCGCGAATACGTGATGGAGAGGAAAGCCTTTGGCCGCCCGCTCGCTGCGACGCAGTTGATGCAAAAGAAGCTGGCGGACATGCAAACCGAAATCTCGCTTGGCTTCCAAGCCGCACTGCGCGTTGGCCGCTTAATGGACGAAGGCAAAGCCGCACCAGAGATGGTATCGCTGATCAAACGCAATAACTGCGGCAAAGCGCTGGAAATGGCCCGCGTCGCCCGTGACATGCACGGCGGCAACGGCGTTTCAGACGAATACCACGTGATCCGCCACATGATGAACCTGGAAGCCGTCAACACCTATGAAGGCACCCACGACATCCACGCCCTGATCTTGGGTCGTGCGATCACCGGGCTGCAGGCGTTTAGCTAGGTCTTCAGGCTGCTTGGCCTTCAGAGTAGTTATGACTTAAGACATTGGGGTGCCCTCGTCTGAGGGTGCCCTTTCTCGATTTCGCGAGCCTAGCGTAAACTGAGCGGAAGATCCCACAGGAGGTTCTGAATGCCAGATGCAAGCGGCACAGCTCAACCAGATCAATTCGCCACAATGGTCGATGACCGGGCGAGCGACGGTCAGTTCCGGATTGACCGACGCATGTATGACGACCAGGCCGTGTTCGAGGCGGAGATGGAGCGCATCTTCGAAGCGACGTGGATATATGTCGCCCACGAAAGCCAAATCCCAAACGCAGGCGACTATATTTGGACCGAAGTTGGTCGCCAGCCTGTCATTATTAATCGGCTGGACAATGGCAGCGTTAGCGGCGTTATCAATGCCTGCTCGCACCGTGGTGCGCTGCTGACGGCAAACCGCCAGGGCAATGCCCGTGTGCTGGTTTGCCGGTATCACGGCTGGACATTCAAATCCTCCGGCGAATGCATTCGTATCAAGGATGAAGCCACTGGGTTCCCGAACGGCGTCGAGAAGAGCTGCTATAATCTGACACCCGTGCCCCGCGTTGAAAGCTACAAAGGCTTCATCTTCGCCTGCCTGAACCCAGATGCACCAACGCTGACGGAGCACCTGGCCGAAACCCGCCCGTTCATCGACATGTTGGCCGACCAATCCCCCGATGGCATGGAAGTGCTACCAGGCTCGGCCGCTTACGTTGTGGACTGCAATTGGAAACTGCAAGTAGAGAACGGTGTCGATGGCTACCATGTGGGCGTCGTGCATCGAAATTTCGCGCAAACTGTTAGGCGACGGAATGAGATCAACGGCGCTTCTGGGATGAAGCTGACGGAGAATGCGCGCTTTGATCCGGGCGCTGTGGAAACCGCCTGCTATGACCTGGGCAACGGCCACAACGTCATCTGGTCAGACCGGGGCGCGCCGGAGGCGGCACCTTTATATCAGGCCAAGGACAAAGTCTTGCCGGAAGTGGGGCAGGAAAAATGGGACTGGATGGTCGGGCGCGGGCGGAACCTGCTGCTCTACCCGAACTTGTTTTTGATGGACCAATCCGCCACCCAAATCCGCATCATCCGCCCCTTAAGTGCCTCCTCCACCGAAGTGCGCGTTTACTGCATCGCCCCCAAAGGGGAGAGCGTGCAGGCCCGCACTGCCAGGCTCAATAAGTTCCGGGACTTCTTCCTAACAAGTGGCCTCGCAACACCGGACGACTCAGTGGCTCTAGAGGATACACAGGCTGGCATCGGTGGCAGGCTCGCCAAATGGTCGCCGTTCGAACGGGGCCAAGCGACGGAGATAAAGGGGCCAGACGCACACGCCCGCTCGCTCAACATCAACCCCGTCGCCAGCAATACGCCCTGGGACTTAGAGACGATTTTCGTTGGCCAGTACAGGCGCTGGGCCGAGCTGATGGCCGACCGGTCATGAGTGCTGTATCCGGTGCCGATATCCGCCTGCAATATGAAGTCGAGCGGCTGATCTTCCGAGAAGCCTATCTGCTTGATAACCGCATGTTTGACGGCTGGCTTGATCTCTATCTGGAAGATGCTGAATACCTGATGCCGGCATGGATCAATGAGACGGAGCTTGCGATCGACCCAAATGCCGAGCTTTTCCTGATTTATTTCCCAACTAAAGCTGGGCTGGATGATCGGGTTTACCGGATCAATACACGGGATTCCTATGCCTCTGCGCCGATGCCGCGCAGCGCTCATGTAATCGGCAATGTGCTGATTCTGAGCGGAGATCAGGACCGAATTGAGGTGACCTGCAGCTGGACCGTCCACCAATACACAGACCGCAAAGGCCCACGCAGCCACGGCGGGCGCTATGACTATGTGCTCGAACGCGGCGAAGGCGGCCTTAAAATCGCCAAAAAGCACATCACATTCCTGAATGATCGGGTGGACATTCCGCTCGACGTGTACAACGTTTAGCGGGGAGCTTCGGGCCGGAAACGCTTTCAATATCCCGCAATCCTCCCCCTCTCCCTCCATGGGGAGCGAGGGTTCTTAAGATAATGAGGCGGCACCCTCACTTGGGTCCCCTCGCCCCCCACAGGGGGGAGAGGGACAGGGAGGGGGAGCCTGCAGCACTGAGAAGGATATCCCCATGCGCGCAGTCGCAAAACTCGCGAGAGCCGAAGCCAGTATCGGTGTCATCGATGCGCCAGAACCTGAGGCAGGCCCCGGCGGAGCGCTGATCCGCGTTGCCGCCGCCGGTATCTGCGGCACGGATATGGCGATCTATGACTGGGCACCTCGGATGCAGTCCCGTGTCGCGCCGCCGCGTATTCTGGGCCATGAAGCGACTGGTGTGGTCGAAGCGCTTGGCGCAGGTGTCACGCATATCAAAATTGGTGACAGAGTCAGCTTGGAAAGCCACATTTTCTGTGGTGAATGCCGGTTCTGTCGCCGGGGGGACGCGCATCTCTGCCAATTTCTGGGCTATCCAGGGATCAGCATTGACGGCGGATTTGCCGACCGGGTCGCCGTTCCAGCACAAATTGCCCGCCCCGTGCCAGCTGGTATGGACGACCATCTGGCCGCAATGATCGAACCGTTCGGCATCGCCGTACATTCCTGCATGGCGCAACGCGGCGTATCCGGGCGGGCGGTCTTGGTGAATGGTTGCGGCCCGATTGGCCTAATGACTGTCGCAGCAGCCCGTGCGCTTGGTGCCCGCCGTGTGCTGGCAGCTGATCCAAACCTGAAGCGTCTGAAGCTGGCGGAGCACATGGGCGCTGACCTCATCATTGATCCGTCCAAGATCGATGTGGCCAAGGCGGCCCGGGACGCAACCGGTGGGTTTGGCGTAGAGGTCAGCATTGAATATTCCGGCACGGCCTCTGGCCTGGACGCTGTGCTGGCGGCGACCGAACGGATGGGCGATATCCGCCTGGTTGCCGGCCCGAAGGACCCGCATCCGCTTGACGTTAACGCCATTCTTCGCACCGGTATTTCGATCTATGGCGTACACGGTCGCAGGCTTTGGCAGGATTGGGATATGTCCGTGGAACTCCTGAGTGAGGGCTGCGTTGATATATCATTGCTGGCGGACCCGGTTTTGCCGCTCGACCGTGCTGTCGAGGGGTTTGAGGCAATTAAGACTGGCGCGGCGTTGAAGCCAATTTTGGTTCCGGAACAGGCCTGATACCCCAAACGCCCATGCGCCTGATTCCACACCTAACGATTGGTCTTTAGACTTCGCTGCTTGTCACATCGGGAGCAGCGAACGGCTTGGATGCGCGCAGAACCTTGGAGCCTGGCAGTTCGTTCAAAGCGCTCCTATCCGCAACGGAATCCCTGCAGCTCGCAGCAGCGGTCGCCAGCCTCGCAAGCGGCGGCGGTGGGTTCGATCCCGTTGCTGAAGTTCGGAAGGCCGTCAGCATCGTTACTTTGCGCGTTGATGCGGGCGAAGACGGAGCGCCCACCGTTAAAGCAGGCAAATATCTCACCAAGGATATCTCCGTCGGTGTGCGGCAAGGCGGCGGCAAAGTGGCCGGTTCTGTCGTTGTTGAGAGCGAGTCGAAACAGGACGGCTCCCAAAAAGTCGGCGCGCGCCTTAAGTGGGATTACTAACTAGCTTCTGAAGGGCTGCACTGATCCAAGAGCGACATCAGAAGTTCACCGCATTCTGCATCGAACACGCCATCCACACGCCGGGGCCGGAAGTGGCGCTGGAATGCAGCAGTCGCTGAAGCCGTTGCAACATCCAGGGCGCCAGATTCGGCGACCGCATACCCCCACTGCGCAAGTAGGCGCTGCGCAGTGATCAACGGCGGGCGTTGGCCGAAGCTATTGCGACGTGCCGCTTCAGGCCAAAGCCCAACGCCTGCTCGAGCTAATTCCGCCCAGGGGAACAATTCGCCTGGGTCCAGCTTCCGTGTCGGCGCGATATCGCTATGGGCAAGCACCCGCGCCTGAGCGATCCCGTGACGGTTCATAATTCCGCGGGAGAGGCTAATAACGGCAGCAATCTGGGCTTCTGGAAAAGCCTTCAAGCCATGTGCATGGCCGGTATTGATGATTTCTATGCCAACGGACACATCATTCAAGCTGCTTCGCCCCTCCCAATCTGAAAGCCCGGCATGCCAAGCGCGTTTCGCTTCATCCACCAAGGCAAACACAATGCCATCTTCATCAACGCAGTAATGCGTGCTGACTTTGGCGTCTGTATCTGCCAGACGGGCCAGCGCTTCCGCTCCCGTCGCCATACCGGTATAGTGGAGGATTAAGGCGTTGATAGGCGCGCCGGGCGGGCGCTCGTCAAAATTCGGAGACGGGTAGAGCCGTATCAAACCGCACCCTCCAACGCTTCAGCTTTCTCCGCGAGCGCCAGCCATCGCTCCTCAGATTCTTTAAGCTCAGCCTCCGTTTTTTTTAGGAAGGCCGTCAGCTTGTGATAGCGGTCTGGATCGCGGGAATAGGCGTCAGGCTCGGCCAATGCCGTCTCAATCCGGCCAACGTCCTGCTCCAGCTTGGCGATGGTTTTGGGCAATTCATCCAGCGCGTGCTGCTCATTGAACGTCAGACCCAAGCGCTCCTTGCGCGGCTTTGGTGACGCTGTGGTGGATGCTGATTTGGTTGGTTTTGTTTTGGTCAGGCCAAGTTTATCGCCCCGCTGGCGGACATAATCCTTATAGCCACCAACAAATTCCCGCGCCTGACCATCACCTTCGAGCGCAATGATGCTGGCGACCATGCGTTCCAGAAAATCTCTATCATGACTAACGACGATCAGCGTGCCTTTGAATTCGCCAAGCGCATCTTCCAGTAGGTCGAGCGTGTCCATGTCGAGATCATTTGTCGGCTCATCAAGCACAAGGAGGTCGCTTGGCCGGGCCAAAAGTTTCGCCAGCAGCAGCCGGTTCCGCTCACCACCCGATAGTGTGCTGACGGGACCCCGCACCTGGTCCACATTGAAATTAAAGTCCTTCAAGTATCCGACCACATGGCGCGGCGTATCCAGCACCATCACCTGGTCGCCGCCACCAGGGCACATGGTGCGCCAGAGCGACTCGTCAGGATCAAGCCCCGCGCGTTTCTGGTCGAAATAGGCGGCGTTCAAAGTTTTAGCGATGCGGACCTGGCCACTGTCTACGAGCAGGTCTTTGGTCAACATTCGGATCAGCGTTGTCTTGCCCGCCCCATTGGGGCCAAGCACGCCAATCCTCTCCCCTTTGAGAATGCGCGTTGAAAACTCACTGAATAACACTCGCTGCCCCTTGCCGTCCGGTGCGGGGACGAAGGCCGAAATATCCGTCGCTTCAATCGCCATGCGGGATTTGGCTTCACCTTCGCTGATCTGAAGATCAATCCGGCGGAGCTTACCAATCAACGCCGACCGCTGGTCCCGCATGACATCAAGCCTGGCCAACCGGCCTTGATTGCGCTTCCGCCGGGCCGTAACGCCACGCAGCAACCAGCGTTTCTCCTGCGCAAGCTTGGTGTCCAGCCGTTCCGCTTGCCTGGCTTCTTCCTCATAAATACTCTCAGCCCAGGCCTCATATTCACGGAACCGCTTTTGCACGGTGCGGAGAATGCCGCGCTCCAGCCAGAATAGGCGCTGGGTAATTGCATCCAGAAAGGCTCGGTCATGGCTGATAACCAGAACGGCACCACCGAAATTCAAGAGAAAATCTTCCAGCGCCTGGATCGCAAGCAGGTCTAAATGATTGGTAGGCTCATCCAGCAAAAGCACATCTGGCGGGCGGATGAGTGCACGGGCCAGACTGACCTTCCGTGCTTCGCCGCCAGAAAGCTGGGTCGTCATGCGTCCACCCGGTATGCCGACACGCTCCAGCGCGGCCGATATCTCATGATCGCTGGGTGGATTTTCGGGATCAGCGCGGGCGACATGTTCCCACACTGTTTCGCCTTTATTGAACCGTGGTTCCTGCGGCAGGTAAGAGACGCGGGTGCCCGGCTGCAAGAACAACTCACCCGCATCAGGTTCAATGACACCGGCCATC
>CBFIAF010000058.1:0-10597 GCA_965660545.1 Alphaproteobacteria bacterium
CAATCCAAACTTCATTTTCTTTTTGCATAACAGCCCCTCGCTTTTGCGTTGGTTGTTAACCTCGCAATCCAATGGGGCATCCAATTGCTTAAAAAGCAGCAATACTTTGGCAATGTGTTGGTCGTTGCCGAAAGGTTTGTGGGTGTGGTTATGGTTTTGATGTTGTCGTTCGGTCCATTTTAGGCCTCCTTCATTTCTCGTTTGAATCGAACCGAACCTCTTTAATATGACCAATTGAACTGAAAGTCCCAGTGGCGACTATGTAAAAGTGGCAACCGGATGCCGCGGATAAATCAACGAGAGAATAATTTTTGAAATGCCAACCTTTGTGGCCAGCGATGGGGAAGGATACCTACGGGCGCAACCCCCCCCCCAGGAAACCGGGATTTATTTAGCTTAACTATGGAAAACGTTTAGCGCCGTTAGTAGACCGTGGACCGCTTTTTCTATCGTGGTGTAGCGTCCAAAATCCTCAGTAAACTGACCCTCATAATACCACTCATAGATTAGGCTGACATCGCTACGGTGAAGCTCGTCGGCGGTCGCTGATTTAGCTCTTACAACTTCGAATACAGCACCCCCAGCTACCTCGACAACGCTCTCACTGAAGTTCTAATCTATCTACCCATTCCAAATGTTCTCTGCCAGACTTGCCATATGAAAAACCTGACCGCCATCATCTGTCTTGCCGTTGCCCTGCTTCTTGGAAGTGCGGGTGTGTCTTGGAGCCAAGATTTCCGAAAGGGTTGGATCGCATACCAGAGTAGTGACTACGCAACTGCTCTGCGGGAATGGGAACCTCTTGCGAAACAGGGGGATGCCTTTGCTCAGTTCAATCTGGGTTTGATGTCTGACAGAGGACAAGGTGTTCCACAGGATTATAAGACTGCTGTGAAGTGGTACAGACTTGCTGCAGAACAGGGGTATTCCTATGCCCAATTCAGTCTGGGTGTGATGTACGCCAAAGGACAAGGTGTTCCGCAAAACGATAAAATTGCTGTGAAGTGGTACAGACTTGCTGCAGAACAGGGGGATGCTGTTGCCCAGAACAATCTGGTTGCGATGGCAGAAACGGGCAATGTTGTTGCCCAGTCCAATTTGGGTGAGATGTACAAGAACGGACGAGGTACTCCGCAGGATTATAGGAGAGCGGCGAAGTGGTACAGACTTGCTGCCGAACAGGGGAATGCCATTGCACAGTTCAATCTGGGTTTGAAGTATGACAAAGGACAAGGTGTTCCCCAGGATCACAAGACTGCTGTGAAGTGGTACAGACTTTCCGCCGAGCAGGGGAATGCCGTTGCCCAGAACAATCTGGGACAGATGTACCGCCAAGGACAAGGTGTTCCACAGGACGATAAGACTGCTGTGAAGTGGTACAGACTTGCTGCAGAACAGGGGAATGCCGACGCCCAGTACCTTTTGGGTGAGATGTACAACGAAGGACAAGGTGTTTCCCAAGACGATAAGACTGCTGTGAAGTGGTACAAACTTGCAGCGGAACAGGGGGATGCCGATGCCCAGTACCTTTTGGCTGAGATGTACTACACCGGACATGGTGCGCCTCAGAACGATAAGACTGCTGTGAAGTGGTACAAACTTGCTGCTGAACAGGGTAACGCCGATGCCCAGTACCTTTTGGCCGAGATGTACGACACCGGACACGGTGCGCCTCAGAACGATAAGACTGCTGTGAAGTGGTACAAACTTGCTGCTGAACAGGGGAATGCCGATGCCCAGTACAATCTGGGTTTGAAGTATGACAAAGGACAAGGTGTTCCCCAGGATTATAAGACCGCAGTGAAGTGGTACAGACTTGCTGCTAAACAGGGGGAAGCCCGTGCCCAGGACAATCTGGGTGTGATGTACGCCAACGGACAAGGCGTCATACAGGATTATAAGACTGCGGTTAAGTGGTTCAGACTTGCTGCTGAACAGGGGAATGCCAATGCCCAGTACAATCTGGCTGTGATGTACGCCAACGGACAAGGCGTCATACAGGATAATGTCTATGCCCATATTTGGTTGAACATCGCCGCATCATCGGGGGACAAGGATGTGGTCAAAAACAGAGACGGTCTTGCGAAACGAATGACCCCTGCCGACATCTCCAAAGCACAAGACCTCGCCCGTAAATGTGTCCGTAAGAACTACAAAGGGTGTTGAGCAAGTGCTCAGCTAAAAGCTAGTAGGCGTACCCTGCTTTTCCCCAGTCTCTTTCATATGCTGTGCGTGCTCGGCCTCTGCTGCTGCGTAAGCTTCGGGTTCGAACAAATAGCGTTTTAGGTCTTCATCAAAATATTGGTAATAGCCCTTAGCGACCGCGTCGAAGACTGGTCTGATCAAGTCCACCGTCCCTTGAATGTAGCTCTCTGTAACGTCCTGTTTGCTATGGTTCAGCGCTCGACTAATTGCCTGGCGCTCCATGCCTTGCTGTGCTGCATGCGTGCCGAAGGTCCTCCTAAGGTCGTGCAGTCTGAAACTAACACCAGTGGCCTTTATAATCTTTTGCAGCTGCGTCTTGGGCTCAGTCATATGGCCTGAAGCTGACCCTGGGGACGGGAACACCCATGGTGAATTACCGGCTATCTGTCTTTGATCAATAAACAGCCGATGAACAGGTATCGACATTGGAAGGAAATGGTTCGTACCGTTCTTGGTGTCTCTGCAAGTGAACGTCTTGTTGACCATATCTACATCCTGCCACCTCAAGCCCAGGCCCTCTCCCTTGCGGAGCCCAGTGAATAACAGGAGCAAGATGTAATTTAGGCCCTGTGCCGTTACACCGTCTGTCTGGGTGACGACGAATGACTCCGCGGTAGGCCAGGATCGGACTGTCTCTGCGTAATGTAAGATTTTGTGAATTTGATGGTCGTTGAGATGTTCGATACGTGCGGGGAGTGTCTTTCGAATTTTTTTGTCTCTAAGCACTGAAACTGGGTTTGAGCTTAGAAGCTGTTCGCCTTCGAAGGCTGCGAAGCACGCGTTTGTACCGCTGATATCTGCAACTATGAACAAAGGCGGAGGCATCTGCGTTTGCCTTATCCGCCGAAGCGTTTCAGAAAGAGCGCCGTGTTCTCTGGAAGATCAAGGCTGATGGAGTGTTGTTGGCCGCTATCCGGGATCGCCTCTCTGGAGAAGGCTTTGGCGCCATGGCCGGACTGGCCATAGGTCTCGGCATTGCTGTTCAGAACGACATCCCACACGCCCTCGTTCGGCACGCCGAGGCGATAGGCATCGCACGGCGTCGGCGTGAAATTGTTGATGACGATCACAGGGTCAGCGCCGCCCTCGCCCTGTCGAACCCAGGCATAGACTGACAATTCGGACTGTTCCACTTCTAGCCAGTAAAAGCCTTCAGGTTCATTGTCGTATGCGTTTCTGCGTTCGTCGCGGCCATTGGCGCGCGGGTAGGGGCGAGTATCAGGTGATGATGTCGGCTTGGTTTCTATCGGTATGATGCGCGATGTTAGCGAGCGATTCAGCTGCCTCAATCACAGCGCTTAAGGCGTCTTGCGTATCAGCGTCATGGTCGCCGCTTTGGTCGACAAACCGTTCCAGGTAGACGCGCAAAGTGGCGCCCCTCGTACCGGTGCCCGAAAGCCGCATGACGATCCTTGACCCGCCTTCGAAAAGAATGCGCACGCCCTGTTTTTCTGTCAGCGAGCCGTCAACCGGGTCTAGATAGGCGAAATCATTAGCCGCTTCGATTGTCATACCGGCAGCCTTCGTGCCGGGCAGGGAAGCAAGGCGGTCCCTGAGCGCCGCCATAAGCGCCTCTGCAGCGTCCGACGGGATTTCTTCATAATCGTGGCGTGAATAGAAATTGCGACCGAAACTCCGCCAATGATCGCTGCGAATTTGCCGGATATCACGGCCATCCTTCGCCAGAATGTTCAACCAAAGCAACACCGCCCAGAGGCCATCCTTCTCGCGGACATGGTTGGAGCCAGTGCCGGCGCTTTCCTCGCCGCAGAGCGTCGCTTTGTCTTTATCCAGCAGGTTGCCGAAGAACTTCCAACCCGTCGGCGTCTCAAAGCAGGGGATGCCCAGACGTTCAGCAACGATATCAACGGCGCGGCTGGTTGGCATGGAGCGCGCCACGCCCGCTAGGCCTGCTGCATAGGCCGGGGCCATATGTGCATGGGCGGTCAGCAACGCCAAGCTGTCGGAAGGCGAGACAAAGCCACCTTCGCCCTTGCCGATAACCATATTTCGGTCCCCATCGCCATCAGATGCAGCGCCGAAATCCGGCGCGTCCGGCCCGGTCATAATGCCGACAAGTTCGCTCGCCCAAACGGGGTTGGGGTCCGGATGGCCACCGCCGAAATCCTGGCTTGGCAAACCGTTGATGACGGACCCGTGCGGCGCGCCTAAGGTGTCTCCGAGTATCCGCTTGGCGTAGGGGCCGGTAACGGCATGCATGGCGTCAAAGCACATACGAAACCCGCCAGAAAATAGGGCACGGATCGCATCGAAATCGAACAACTCTTGCATCAGAGCCTGATAATCGGCGACGGGGTCGATCACCGATATCTGCATGTCGCCCAAGGCGTATTCGCCGACGGCGTTGATATCGACAGCGCCGTCTTCAGCGATTTTGTACGCAGTGAGCTCCTGTGAGCGCGCATAGATCGCATCCGTCACCCGTTCAGGCGCTGGGCCGCCGTTCGGCATATTGAACTTGATGCCAAAATCGCCGGCGGCGCCGCCAGGGTTATGGCTGGCGGAAAGGATGATGCCGCCGTCTGTGCCGTATTTGCGGATGAGATTGGATACGGCTGGTGTCGAAAGAATGCCGCTGGCGCCGATGATCAGCCGCGCTGCGCCGTTCGCGGCCGCCATGCGGATGATCGTGTTGATCGCCTCTGCGTTGAAGAAGCGGCCATCGCCGCCCACTACATAGGTCTTGCCGGACGCGCCCCCGATTCCGTCGAAAATGCACTGGACGAAGTTTTCCAGATATCCGGGTTCACGGAAAAGCGCAGTCTTCTTGCGCAAACCGGATGTGCCGGGTTTTTGGCCATCAATTGGCTTGGTCGGAACAGTCAGGAACGGCATGATCCGTCTCCGTTTAGTCGAGGGTTCGCACGACCGTGGCTGTGCATGGCGTCGCTAAGTTTGGTGAATTCTGCGGACGCGGCGACATGCGATAATGCGAATGGCGATTTCTGACGCCAGTTCGGATATTCGTCTACCGTCCCGGGCACATTTTGTTGGGTTTGCAGGTGCGCAATATCGTCCATTTGCACTGCAACAATTTCAGACTGTGCCGCCGCCAATCGCCCGTGAATTACTTCCATGGGCTCAGCGTCGCCAAGCGTGGATCGCGCGTGGTCCCTGTCGCGGGAGATATCTGCGCAAGCTGTGTCGTCATGGGTGCCAAGTTTGAGGCAGAATTTGGCGGCTTCCGCTGAAAAGAAGCCAGCAATCGTTGGCGTATCATGGGTGGTGAAGGCGGAGATCACTTTGGGTCGTGCGTGCTGCATATCTGCGAGCTCCCCATCGTCGCTTCGCATATATTGCATAACTTCCAAACTATAGATGCCAGAGGCCGCCAGCTTCTCCCGAAGCCCATCCGGCAACAGGCCTAAGTCCTCGCCAGTAACGATGACGTCGCTGCGCACACTTCCGATGGCGACGACAGCAAGCAAAGCGTCGAACGGATAGTTGATATAGGTGCCGCTGCTAGCGCCGTCCGGTATCCAGAAGCTGCGCATCAGGCCCAGAATATGATCAATGTGGATCATCCCGGCATGGCGTTTGACGCTTCGAAGCAGCCGTGCGAAGCCCCAACACTGCCCGCCTGGCGCCAGTGCGTCAGGAGGCGCGCCAAGCGATACGCCAGACGCAAGCACCGATCCCTCGACCCAAGTTTTAGCCCCGCCCGCGCGCGGACCGACGGCCAGGTCAAGATAGAGGCCAACCCGCATGCCTGCCACAGTGGCTCGCTTCTGTGCGCAGTCCAAATCCGAGTCTGCCCGCTATTGCGACCACTTATAAAGTTCCATCTCCTGCCGATTTTCTGCAGAAAATGTGGTGAGGGCTGCAGCATCCCTAGTTTTGTAAGCCGCAGGTCACGCGCGTTGAATGCTGCGAATTCTGCCGCCAGCGATGTATGGCAGGCCTGCAACACTGCTGGATAGTCCACCAGATCAGAGCATCCGTTGGAGGCTGTATCGTTTCGTGTAAATGGCAGGTAGTGACCGCGTCGAAGAGCGCGAAATCAATGATCCGTGACTTGCCGCCGAAATAAACTGCCGGTTTGGCGCGAATATCGGTCAACTCTTTCAGTCGGCCGTGACGACCGCCTGCCAGGACGAACGTCATGGTCTCGCGTGTAAGCTGGTTGGTGGAAATATTCATCGCAATTCTCTCCATTTTTCCTAGCGTGAGTCGCTAAGGGAAAGCCAAGTTTAGATCGAGTGGTATCGGCAGTTGATCCTAGCAGCATAGGCGCGTTGCGGCTGTATAAATCAGATATGGACGCATTCTATAAATTAATAATTCACATTGATTTAGTTATTGACAGATAACCGAACAACTCAGATGTTGGCGGCGTGTGATGACCAGATCGCCTAGCTAAGGACGTTATGAACAACAGGTCCATCAATAGCGATAGCAGCATGGGTTTCGTTGGAAAAACAACGGGCCGCGGCTCGAACCAAAGCGGTATGCGCGCTTATAATGAGCGCCTGGTACTGTCGCTTGTCCGGCAGTCGGGCCAGCTTGCAAAGTCAGAGATTACGCAATTGACCGGGCTTTCGGCGCAAACCGTGTCTGTGATCATGCGCGCACTGGAGGCGGATGGGCTGCTGGAGAAAGGCGCGCCTGTTCGCGGTAAAGTCGGCCAACCTTCGGTCCCTATGAGCCTCCGGAAAGATGGCGCGTTCTTTCTGGGCCTCAAGGTTGGGCGGCGTCGCCTGGAGCTCGTGATGACCGATTTCTTAGGCGCTGTGGAACACCGTACGCGCGAGCGTTACAGCCATCCCACACCTGACCGGGTTGTTCAGATGGCCAATCATGCCGTCGCTGCGCGTCTTGATTCGATGTCAGAAAAAGGCCGCGCCCGAGTGGCGGGCCTTGGAATAGCGCTCCCCTTCCAACTCTGGGACTGGCCGGACCTGATGGGCGCGGCGCGCTCTCAGATGGATGAATGGCGGAGCCGGGATATCGGCGCAGAGATCGGCGCGCATTGGCCGTTTCCGGTTTTCGAATGCAATGACGCGTCCGCAGCCTGCGGCGCCGAGCTGGTATTTGGCGACCAGGATAAGCCGCGGGACTTCCTGTATTTCTATGTCGGTCATTTCGTCGGCGGCGGGTTGGTGTTGGAAAACGGGCTTTATACCGGGCAAAGCGGCAATGCGGCGGCGCTGGGCTCAACGCCAATCGTGACAACGGATGGAAAGCCTGCTCAATTGGGCGATGTCGCGTCCCTCATCACGCTTGAGACGGAATTGGCGGCTGCGGGATCTGACATGACAGATCTTTGGGACGCCGCTGCAAGCGAGCAAGCATCCACCAACATCTTGAACCGCTGGCTGGACAATGCGGCAGGAGGAATGGCGCAGGCGATCCTGTCATCAGCCTGCGTAATAGATTTTAAGTGCGTGCTAATTGATGGCCGATTGCCGTCCTCTGCCCGCAAAGATTTGGTGCAGCGTACACGTCTTTGCTTAGCTGAAATGCCGCTCGCCGGGGTCGAGACGCCAGAGGTCCGCGAAGGCTCAATTGGCGAAGACGCCAGATCATTAGGCGCCGCCAGCTTGCCGCTTGCTGAGCGGTTCCTGGTCGACCGCAACGCATTCCTGAAAGGCTGAACCATGATTGTGTGTTGCGGCGAAGCGCTGATCGATATGATCCCGAGCGAGACGGCCGGTGGAGAGCAAGGATATGTTCCCCACCCCGGCGGCGCGATTTTTAACATTGCCATTGCATTAGGCGGGCTTGGGGCGCGGGCGGGCATATTGACGGGACTTCCGACCGATTTGTTCAGCCAGCAATTGGCGGAAACTCTGGAGGCCAGCCATGTGGACCTATCGCAGATCGTCAGGTCAGACCGGCTGACAACGCTCGCCTTTGTTCGGCTGACAGACTGCCATGCGACCTACAGTTTCTATTATGAAAATTCAGTCGGTCGTATGCTGTCCTATGCTGATATTCCAACGCTTCCGGCAGAATTTTCCGCGCTTTATTTCGCCGGAATCAGCGTCGCCTGCGAGCCAGGCGCTGACGCTTATGCTGCGCTGTTGGAGCAGCAGGGTGCGGATCGGGCCGTGATGATCGACCCCAATATCCGAGTTGACTTTGGCCGGAACGTTGATCAATACCGCTCCCGGTTGAACGAAATGATTGCGCGTGCCGATATTGTGAAGGTGTCCGACGGGGACTTGGATTGGATCCTGTCAGAGTCGATCTCTCTTCAGGAAAAGGTCGAAGCGTTGATCAAGATGGGACCATCTGTCGTTATCCTGACGCGCGGGAGCGAAGGCGCTACAGATTATCTTTGCGGTGGAGGGCAAGTGCATGTGCCGGCAATGTCTGTAGAAATCGTCGATACCGTGGGGGCTGGAGATACCTTTAACGCAGGTGTGTCAGCGAAGCTTTCAGAACTTAGCAAACTCCGCAAAATTAATTTGAGAAACCTTTTAGAAGCGTCTCTTAAGCTAGCTTTAGAGCATGGGTCTCGCGTTGCGGCCGTTACGGTCACGCGCGCCGGAGCCAACCCGCCTTGGGCGGCAGAACTGGCAATGGAATCATGACGATGATTTGGAAAAGCCTGGAAGCCAATCTCAAAGCCGCCAAGCGCCGCAGCATACGTGATCTGTTTTATCGCTTTGGTCGATTTGACCATTTTTCAGCGGAAGCAGACGGCATGCTGCTTGACGTCTCCAAGACGAGCATTGACGAGGAGGCGATGGCGCTCCTGATCCAGCTGGCTGAAGAAGCCGGGGTGGCCGAAAAGCGCGACGCGATGTTCGCTGGCGAAAAGATCAACACCACCGAAGATCGCGCCGTGTTGCACACTGCCTTACGCGCGCGCGAGACGACACCATTGTTGGTCGATGGCGAGGATATCCGCCCAGATATTTCCGATACACTGCAACGTATGGAGTGCTTCGCTGAGGGCGTTCGTTCCGGCGCTATTCCGGCATCCAACGACGCCGCATTTACAGATGTCGTCAACATTGGCATCGGCGGATCGGACCTCGGCCCGGCGATGACGACGCTTGCCCTGAAGCCCTATCATGACGGCCCGCGCTGTCACTTCGTCTCCAATGTAGACGGCGCGCATATTCGGGACGTGCTTGGCGCGCTTGATCCGCAAACCACACTCATCATCATCGGGTCAAAGACGTTCACGACGATTGAGACCATGACTAACGCCAAGACGGCGCTCGCGTGGCTACGTGCTGGCGTCGGGGATGCGGTTGGCGCGCATCTGGCGGCAGTATCAACAGCCTTCGAGCGGACTGCCGCCATGGGGATCGCGGCTGACCGTGTATTAGGCTTTGGCGATTGGGTCGGCGGTCGATATTCGGTCTGGGGGCCGGTTAGTCTGCCGGTCATGCTGGCTATCGGGCCAGAAAACTTCCGGGCTTTCCTCAAAGGCGCGGAGGCTATGGACCAACATTTCTGCATTGCGCCATTTAGTGAAAACCTGCCGGTCATGATGGCGCTCGTCGGCATTTGGCATCGGAATATCTGCCGCTATCCCTCCCGCGTCGTGCTACCCTATGATCAGCGCTTGGCGCGCTTACCAGCCTATCTGCAGCAGCTTGATATGGAGAGCAACGGAAAGCGCATCGGCATGGATGGCGCGGGGCTCGAGCGAAGTTCTGGCCCCATTGTGTGGGGGGAGCCCGGCACCAATGGCCAACACGCGTTCCTCCAGCTTTTGCATCAGGGGACGGAACCGATCCCGGCAGAATTCCTGATCGCGGCTGAGAGCCATGAGCCTGACCTGAAGCCGCATCACGATCTGCTTATCGCTAACTGCCTCGCACAGTCCGAAGCGTTGATGCTTGGCCGGTCATTTGATAAGGCCATGGAGATCGCCGCCGGGTTGGGTTTCTCGGGTGATGAACAACGCCTTCAAGCAGCACACCGGACATTTCCTGGCGACAGGCCATCCATAACCATCGCCTACCAAAAACTAGACCCATTCACGTTGGGGCAGATCTTGGCACTTTATGAACACCGGGTCTTCGTCGAAGGGGCGATCTGGGGCATCAATTCCTTCGATCAATGGGGCGTTGAGCTTGGCAAAGAAATGGCCATTGGGCTCCTGCCAGTCCTGAGTGGCGTCGCGCCCAATGATAAGTTTGACTCAACGGGCGGCCTGCTCAGGAAGCTGATGGGCCGCTGATTGCAGGTTGATGGCCGATGCACTGAATTTGATCGTTGATCAGAAAGCCAATTATGGTGGGGAAAAATGTGCGCGCGTATATTTTGAGGCGTTTAAGGTAAAGAATGGAAAAGGCCAAAATTCGCAATATGGATAAGTTCGCGCGCATCTGTGGTCAGCCCCCACTGAGTGATCCGGGTGTAATATTAGTGCATGGACGGTCTCTGCTCTAGGGGCATGACGACTTCA
>CBFIAF010000059.1:0-10315 GCA_965660545.1 Alphaproteobacteria bacterium
TCCCGCCCTGGGCTTATCAATAGCGAGGAGGTGAAGGCGCTTCGCCCGCTCGGCAAGTTGCCGGTGGCGCTGATCGACGGCCGTCCTTTGTTTGAGAGCGCTGCTATCTGCACCTATATCGCCGACCACGCGCCTGACGGCGTGGACCTGATCGCCCGGCCAGGCACGTGGGGCCGGGCAATGCATGACCAGTGGGTGTCCTTCGTCCTAACCGAGATGGAGGCCTGGCTCTGGAACACGGGCGTCAACAAATATGTGCTCCCAGAAGAAGAGCGCATCATCGCCGGTTTTGCCCAGAATGATATGATGTTCTGCAAGAGTGCCGAGGCCCTCGATAAGGCGCTGCAGGAGCAAGATTGGCTGGTCGAAGACCGCTTCACGGTGACGGATATCATCTGCGGCTGGACCGTTAATTGGGGCCGTCGTCAAGGATTGCTGGACGGCTTCGATGCGCTGCAAGCCTACTGTGCCCGGCTTTTGGCACGCCCGAATTGTGCACTGGCAAAGGATTGATTGGCATCGTGGCAGTTCCGAACCCTATGGCGGCGAATCCGTGCCTGCAGCAGACATGAGAGGGAGCCTATCCCCGGCAAGAAGTCAGACAATCCGCGAAAGCTTCGCGCGACAGGGTTTTCTGCTGAATTTCGGTGCCGAAATGGCAGCGCTTGAGCTTGGCCATTGTGTGCTGAAGTTGGCTTTTGGACCTCAAACCGTGCAGCAGCACGGCTATTTCCCCGGCGGCTTGATCGGCGCACTTGGCGATGTTGCCGGTGGCTATGCGGCTATGAGCGTGGCCGATGTCGGCGACGTGTTGACCGTCGACTACACAATCAATTTCCTGCGGCCCGGGCGTGGCGATTTATTGGAGGCAACTGGCATCGTGCTGCGGCCCGGCCGGACGATGACCGCAACCCGCGTCGACGTGCACGTCCACGATGGCGGCGAGCGCAAGCTTGTGGCGGCGCTTCAGCAGACTATCATGCATTTGCAGGAATAGTGGCCTATTGCACGTCCGAGGCACATTTCAGAATAGGAGCTAACGTTATGGGACAGAAGATTGCCATCGTGATCGGTGTCGGCGCGGAAAGCGGGATCGGCGGGGCGATGTGCCTGCGCGCAGCGAAAGCCGGCCACCATGTCATCGTCTGCGGCCGCACTCAGGCGAAGCTAGACCGGGTGGCGAGCACCATCAATGCGGGCGGGGGCACAGCGTCCTCCTGCGTCGCCGACGTGACCCAGGAATCTCAGGTCGAAGCCGGTCAGGCTTAGATCGAACCCCTCCGCATCCAAATCGCCCAGTTCAATCCGCAGCAATTCATCGTCCCAGCCAGCGTCGAGCGCCAGCCGGTTGTCAGCGATGACGTAGGCGCGCCGTTGCGCTTCGGTCAGGTGGTTCGCCTCGATGGTCGGGACGGCTTCGAGCCCCAGCTCTGCGCCGCCAGGATGCGACCGTGGCCCGCTATGATCCCGTTGTCACCGTCCACGCTTTCCGCGGTTCAGAAGGTGACATTGCGGTCAATATTATACGTAAAGGCAGGCCGCAGACCTTAAGCCTTGCTGTATTAGCCCGTCCTCAGAGGTGGCTCGGCAAATTTGAACAATTGAGTTAAGTGGATTTTCCGCTCCCACTCCGGCAGCTTTGCCGGTACGAAGGAGCGAAGATGACCAGACGACCGAGGCGGAACCACAGCCCAGCCTTCAAGGCGAAAGTTGCGTTGGCGGCCTTGAAGGGCGACAGGACGATGAGCGAACTGTCGGCGCATTTCGATCTGCATCCCAACCAGATCAAGCAGTGGAAGGATCAACTGCTTGGCGGCGTGACGGCAGTTTTTGATGACAGACCACAGGCGTCGCGGGAGCCGGAGATCGACGTCAAATCGCTGCATGCGAAGATCGGGCAGCTGGCGCTGGAGAATGATTTTTTGGAAAGTGCGCGCGACAAGGCCGGTCTATCGCCGAGCGTAAGGAAATGACGGATCGCAGCCATAAGCGCCCCTCCTTTGGTTGCTTCTGCGGTACTTTAAGCCCCTCACGCCGCCAGATACGCTGCACACGCTTATGGTTCACATGCCAGCCCGCCTGGTTCAGCAAAGCTGTCACGCGGCGATAGCCGTATCGATCATAGGTGCGAGCCAACTCAATGACGTCTGCTGTCTGGCTGGCTTCGTCTGCTGGCCCCGACGGATACTGGCGTTGCGTTGAACGATGTTGACCCAGCGTGCGGCAGGCCCGGCGTTCCGATATGCCAAGCCGTTCTCGTACGTGATCAAAGCAACGCCGGCGACGGGCGGGGCTCAGAAGTTTCCCCGTCCCTTCGACAGACTTACGCGGCCTTCGGCCACGGTTCTGTCTCAGCCTGAAGAATTTGCTTATCCAACGCTAAGTCTGAGACCGCATGGCGGAGCCGCAGGTTCTCCTTCTTAAGCTCCTTCAAGCGACGAAGCTGGTCACGTCCCATCCCGCCATATTGCTTGCGCCATCGGTAATACGTCTGCTGCGTTACGCCGATCTGACGGACCGCATCCGCTATCGACTGGCCTTGTCCTTGAAGCACCTCTACTTGGCGCAGTTTCGCTACGATCTCTTCTGGTTTGTCTCGCTTGCCTGCTATCGTCTGGTCCTCCTCTGACGCGATAAATAATATCCCTCTAGGTGGACCACTTCAGTGGGGCAGCTCCACCATTCGGCGAGTGCTGCCGCGCGGCGCTGCTTTAAGATGGATCGGCTGATAAGGTGACGTTCGAGGTTGAAATGGTTGTGGAAGGCCGACTGGACGGCGGCAAAGCGCTGGAGGGTTTTGATGTCGCGGAAGCGGGCCATGGCGGCTTCGCGTCGTCGGGAGACCTGGTGTGAGTTTTCGGCTCGATTGTTGAGCCATCGCCCACAGCGCTGACGGACTTTGATCCCGAGCGATTTCAGAGCCGCGCCATAGGAGGCGAGCCGGTCGGTCACGATGATCTTCGGGCTGCCGTATCGCTTCATCGCGCGTCGCAGAAAGGCGATGGCGACCTTGCGATCCCGGCGTTTGGAGGCGAAAGCCTCAAGGACTTCGCCTTCGTGATCAACGGCGCGCCAGAGATAGAAGCGCTCGCCGTTGATGCGCACGAAGACCTCGTCGACGTGCCTACGCCACAGCGAGTAGGACTTGCTGCGGATCCAACGCTTGCGCAGTTCGGCGGCGAACATTGGGCCGAAGCGGATTCGCCAGAAGCGGGCGGTTTCATGGCTGACGTCGACGCCGCGTTCGAACAGCAGATCCTCGACCTGACGCAGCGACAGCGGATAGCGGGCGTACATCATCACCGCGAGGCGGATCACCTCCGGCGAACTGTTGAAGCAACGGAAAGGATTTCGCATCCGCCGAGACTATGAGCCGAAGCTGCAAGCTTCGACCCGGACCACTAGGTGGAGGGCGATCAGTATGGCGTCTATGGCAGCGGATTGTTCAGTTAATCCGGGCGCCTGAATCGCCGTCGAACAGATGGATATGTTCGGGGGCCACGCGGACCGGCAGCTTGTCGCCAGCCTTCACCTTGGACCCCCCGGGGAGCCGCAAAGTCCAATGCGCGCCAGCGGCGTGCGTGTCAGGCGCTTCCGCGCCGGCGGACTGGGCGTGCACCAAAGTGTCGGCGCCGAGCGCTTCAACAAGGTCCACGCTCATCTGAAGCATGACGTCGTTCGGACAAGCCGCCTCAAAATGCTCCGGCCGCACGCCCAGTCGCAGGTTCGCCGGCAGCTGATCGACATTGACGCCCGGCGGCGGTGGCAGAACGCTCCCGCCCGCCACGACGCCTTCGCCGTTTGGCCTGGCGTCAACGAGGTTCATCGCCGGCGAGCCGATAAATCCGGCGACGAAAGTGCTCGCGGGCCGCTCATAGAGCTCTATCGGCGTCCCGATCTGCTCGGCCCGGCCGTCGTTCATCACAACGAGACGATGGCCGAGCGTCATCGCCTCGACCTGATCGTGGGTGACGTAAACGGCGGTCACGCCAAGCCGGTGCTGGAGACGTTTGATCTCAATTCGCATCTGCACGCGGAGTTTTGCGTCCAGGTTCGACAACGGCTCATCGAACAGAAACACCTGAGGCTCTCGCACGATGGCCCGGCCCATTGCGACCCGTTGGCGTTGTCCGCCGGACAGCTGGCGGGGCTTTCGGTCCAGCAGCGGCGAAAGCTCGAGGGTCGCGGCGGCGTTCCGCACCCGCTCTTCGACTTCTGCTTTGCGAACGCCGCGTACCTTGAGGCCATAGGACATGTTCTGCCGCACGCTCATATGCGGATAGAGCGCGTAGTTCTGGAACACCATGGCGATATCGCGGTCAGCCGGCTCCAGGCCGTTTACGACGCGTCCACCGATCGCGACGTCTCCATCGGTGATGGTCTCCAGCCCGGCGATCATGCGCAACAGTGTCGACTTTCCGCAGCCAGAGGGGCCGACCAGAACGAGGAACTCGCCATCCTCCACATGCACGTCGATCCCGTGCAGGGCCTGGAAGCCGTTCGGATAGACCTTGGTCGCTCCGCGGATTGTGAGATCAGCCATGCGCTTACTTCTCCGTATCGACAAGACCGCGCACGAAAAGGCGCTGCATCAAGACGACGATCAGGACGGGCGGCAACATTCCGAGCATTGTGGCGCTCATGACGAGGTTCCAGTCGGGAACCGTATCCCCGGCATTCGCCATGCGGGAAATGCCGATGACGATCGTATAGAAGCTCTCATCGGTAGCGATCAGCAGCGGCCACAGATACTGATTCCAGCCGAAAATAAAGAGGATGACGAAGAGCGCGGCAATATTGGTCCGGCTAAGCGGCAGCAGAATGTCCCAGAAGAAGCGCATCGGCCCGGCGCCGTCGATGCGGGCGGCCTCAGCCATTTCATCCGGGACGCTCAGATAGAATTGACGGAACAGGAAGGTCGCCGTCGCGCTGGCGATCAGCGGCAACGTCAGCCCTGTGTACGAATTCAGCATGCCGAGATCGGCGATGACCTTGAAGGTCGGCAGAATACGGACCTCTACCGGCAGCATCAGCGTAATGAAGATGATCCAGAAGAAGAACATGCGCAGAGGGAAGCGGAAGTAGACGATCGCGAACGCGCTGATGATCGAGATGGCGATCTTCCCGATCGCCACGACGAGTGCCATGATTAGGCTGTTGAGCATCATGGTGGACACGCCGACATTGCCAGTCCGCGTCGACCCCTCGGCGAGGATCGCGCTGTAATTCTCCCAGAGCTGATCGCTGGGCCAGAGCGGGATCGGCGACGTCACCAGGTTTTCGACGGGGTGGGTCGACGCGACGAACGCGACCCAGATCGGCAAGGCAGTGACGAGGATGCCCGCGATAGCGGTCAGATGCGCGAAAAGATTCGTGAGGGGCCGGTTCTCTACCATCAGGAATACGACACCCTGCGTTCGATATAGCGGAACTGTACGACCGTCAGGGCGATGACGATGGTAATGAGCACCACCGATTGCGCCGCGGAACCGCCAAGGTCCAGGCCGATGAACCCGTCGTTGAAGACTTTGTAGACCAGCACTGTCGTTGCGCCGGCCGGGCCGCCTTCCGTCGTCGCATGAATGACGCCGAAAGTGTCGAAGAAGGCGTAGACGACGTTGACCACCACAAGGAAAAAGGTGGTGGGCGAGAGCAATGGGAAGACGATGGTCATAAATCGCCGGACGGGACCGGCACCGTCAATGGCCGCGGCCTCGATCATGCTTTTCGGAATCGCCTGCAGGCCGGCGAGAAAGAAGATGAAGTTATATGCGACCTGCTTCCAGCTGGCGGCGATCGTCACCAACGCCAGGGCGTCCGTGCCGCTGACCTTGTGGTCCCACGGATATCCGGCGGCCTGCAGCACATAGGCCAGCATGCCGACGGTGGGGTTGAAGAGAAAGAACCAGAGGACGCCCGCCACCGCCGGCGCGACGGCGTATGGCCAGATCAGCAGCGTCTTATAGGTCAGCGCGCCGTGAATGATCCGGTCCGCGACCGCCGCCAGCAGCAGCGCCGAGCCCATGGCGAGCAGGGCGACGGCGAAGCTGAAGCCGATGGTGACGCTGAAGCTGTCGAGATAGATCGGATCGCTGAACAGGGCGGCGAAGTTCTCGAACCAGACGAAGGTCCGCGAGAGGCCGAAGGCGTCTTCGAGCAACATGGACTGATACAATGCCTGGCTCGCCGGCCAGATAAAGAAAATCAGCGTAATCGCGATTTGAGGCGCGATAAGGACATAGGGCAGTGTGGAATGCCGGAAGACTGTGCGCTTCTGCATGGCTATGGTCGGGTCCGCGCGGGCTCTTCCGGCGTCGGCCAGGTCCGCGCCGTGGCAGGCGTCGCCCCGTGAACCTCAGCCAAGAATCCGGCCGCTCGGGCCGGCGTCGGTGGGCCGCATATGGCGCGCTTGGTCATGCTGAAAGCGTCCGCTGATAGCACGGGAGGAGGCGGCCTCGGACCGTCCTCCTCCCGGCCGTTCCGCGCAAACTAGTTGCTGTTTGCGGCTTCGAACCGGCGCAGCAGCGCATTGCCGCGCGCCACGGCGGCATCGAGCGCTTCCTGCGCAGTCTTATCGCCAGCCCAGAGCGCTTCCAGCTCCTCATTGATGATGTCGCGGGTTTGGACGAAGCTCCCGAAACGCAGGCCCTTGGAGTTCGGGATCGGCGTATTCAGCGAGAGCTGCTTGATCGCGGTGTCGGTGTATGGGTTGCTCTCATAGAAGCCCTGGGCTTGGGAAAGCTCGCCGGCGGCGGTCGTGATCGGCACGTATCCGGTGGTCTGGTGCCAGTTGGCCTGGACGTAGGTGGAGCTCATGAAGTTGAAGAACTGAGCGACCCCCTTGTATTCCTCAGACTCACGGCCCTGCAGCACCCAGAGCGTTGCCCCGCCGATAATGGAGTTCTGCGGCTTGTCGGCGATGCTTGTGTCCAGCGGCAGCATGGCCTGGCCATAGCTGAACTTGGCGTTCTTGGAGATGCCGCTGTAGTAGGCGGAGGAATTGATCCACATGGCGCATTTCTGCCCCATGAACATCGGCAGGCTCTCGCCGCGGCGGCCGCCATACTTAAACGCGCCCGATTCCTGACTGTCGGCGATCCGTTGCAGAATGCCGGCGACCTTGTCGTTGTTGAAGGTGAATTCGGTGTCGAGGCCGGCGAAGCCGTTCTCTTTGGTCCCGATCGGCAGATTGTGCCAGGCCGAGAAGTTCTCGATCATCACCCAGGACTGCCAGCCGAAGCTGAAGCCGCACTCAGCGCCGGAGGCCCGGACCGCGTCAGCGGCGGCGAACATCTCATCCCAGGTCGTCGGGACTTCGACGCCAGCCTTGTCGAGCATGTCCTTATTGTACCACAGCACCGGCGTGGAGCTGTTGAACGGCAGCGACAGCATATTGCCTTCGGTATCGGTGTAATAGGACTTCACCGCGGGCAGATAGGCGTTCGGGTCCCAGTCGATGACGGCGTCGGCCATCATCTGGTAAACCGGATAGACCGCGCCCTTGGCGGCCATCATCGTCGCGGTGCCGACCTCGAAGACCTGGACGACGTGCGGCTGCTCGTTCGCGCGGAAGGCGGCGATCGCGGCGGTCATAGTCTCGGTGTAATTGCCCTTGTAGACAGGCTTGACCTCATAGTCGCTCTGCGCGGCGTTGAAGAGGGACGCGATTTCGATGACCCTCTCGCCGAGGTTGCCGCCCATCGCGTGCCACAGCTCGATTTCGGTCTTAGCGTGCGCCGTGTGCGCGCTCGCCAGAATGACGGCCGCCGCGGCGGCTCCCGCAAACTTCTTCCACATTTCAGTGCCTTCCTTTTGCATGGATTCGGCAAGCGGACGCTCATCGCCCGCGCCGAGTGCACGCTAGAGAGCGGAGATGACACGGAAGTGAACCTTTCTTGAGGGATATATTACAGGGCTGAGGTCCGGGCGCGGCGCCGGCGGCCTTGATCATACACGCGGCAGAGCCCTCGAAGTCCCTGACGTCGAAGGGCGCCGTCCACGGCGAAGGATCCGGCTGGTCGGCTTGCAGATTGTTCATCCAGGGACGCTCGGCGGAGAGATAGCCCGTTCGCACGCCCGGCGCCCGGCGCCCGGCGCTGCGCGTGATAGAGGGCCGGCCAGTAAAAGCTGATGATGGTCGCGCGCGCCGCGAGGCCGGACGCCTCCAGAGCCACGACCGCGTCTTCGGCCAGCGCGTTCGGATCGGACGTCGGCTCCTGATCCGCCGGCGCGAGCTTCAGTTCGACCCACAATTGGAAGTCCGGCGGCGCGCTGGCGTTCACCAGGTCCAAGACCTCGTCGAAGGTCGGCGCGACCGCGCCGTCCTCCGGGCTGTAGTCCGGATACCGGGCGGCATAGTCACTGCCGGGGGCCAGACGCCCGATATCGTAGGCGCGCAGTTCATCCAGAGTCATGTCGCGCAAGGCCGGCCCCACGTCCGCGAGCCATTCGCCGTTCTGGCGAGCCCAGTAACGCGACATCCGAAAGTCATGATGGACGACGACCGCGCCGTCCGCGGTCAGATGCAGGTCGAACTCGATCCCGTCGGCGTCCAGAGCGATCGCCTTCCGGAACGCGGCGAGCGTATTTTCCGGGGCGAGGCCCGAGGCCCCGCGATGCGCAATTATGGTGGGCGTCGTCATCCCGTGTCTCCCATCAGCGGCGGCCGCCTGATAAACGCCGCGAAGGATCATGGCAAATCGCGTCGGTCAGCGCGCGGCCGTGGCGCTCATTCGCCGGCGCAGACAGATCGCCCCTGTTCTTTCATCTGAGTGCTGATCAGCCCCACTGAAGTGGTCCACCTAGAGGGATAGTATTTATCGCGTCAGAGGAGGACCAGACGATAGCAGGCAAGCGAGACAAACCAGAATTAGCCTCATCAGGGGCAACCGGAGTTATATTTGCTCGCCATTTGGATAAAAATCCATAACGGGTCCTCCAGAAGAATAGCCTCAAACGGGTGAGCGGAAGCGCTTTTTATGCCTAGTTGCAGAATTTCCTTAAGGGCAGTCGTAAATCAGATAGCCCCCTATCTAAACGCAACGAAACGGGCTTTGAAACTCTGTCGCTAGCAAACTTGCGAGGTGGCGCGTTACCCGTAAGCAGATGGGCCAGGAAGGACCCCTGAGAGCGCCAGGGAGTAACCCAGAGAACTGGTATCGTCGGAGTTCGCAATCCAACTCGAGTTGACCACCTAGTTCACTCGCGCGTGGTTCCAATCGTCCGAATCAAATCCGCCCAATAGGTGCCTGCCATATGCTGCCTTTCATCGATTTTCAGAACTTCTGATTTTGGTGTGTCGGTCGTGCCGTATCCTTATCTTCTTCTGGATTGACTGCGAACGGCGGCTACCATGGCCGTGCTATGCCGCAATGCTTCAACGCAGCCTGTGCTGCCTGTCTTCGCCCCCTGAACCAATCCGACCAGCACCTCGCATGCAGCCAACTCAGATGTGGCTCTAAGCCGAACGGGATTAGCGGCTTGTCCGCGCTAGCACGCCCCCCGCAGCCAATGCATTGCCCGTCGGATGAGGCGGAAGTGTTCTGGTTGATCCATTCCATCTCGATGCACATATAGGCCCGTGCGTTAGCCTTGTCAGAAGGCAGGGCGTCATCGGCCTGTGCCTGCGTCAGCTTCTCGGCATAGGCTGCCTTCCAGTCGGCGGCGGTCTCCGGATGCTGCTTGCGGGACAAATGAGTGATGATAGCGTCACGGTTCTCCTTGATCTCGGCGACCAGTGTCAGGTGCGGCGGCGCTGACGCCTGCAAATGCAGACGCCCCGCGTCGAGTGTAATCATCACGCCCTGATCGGACGCTCGGCGCAGCAGCACGGCGGCGCTCATAGCGACATCTCCCAAGCAACGTCAGCTTCGCCAGTGTTATTCGTCGTATGGGCGCTATCTGTCGGAGGACCTGAACGAGAAGTTTCCCCACCTGCCTGTTCGGCATAGGGGTCATAGGGGTCATAGGGGGCATAGGGAGCGTCGGACAACAACCCTCTGATGGCAGCCGGATCAGGGCGAACCGGAGAGCATCATCATCTTTTCGGGCCGGCTGGTATTGCAGGGAACTACGCGACAGGCCAATCACCCGGCAGGTCCGCCGCTCCGATGTCGCGAGCTTCTGGCGCGTATGGATAACGGCCTGACGGAGCTGCCCGGTCGTCAGGCCCTGGGCTTTAGGTAGCTCAGGCTTTCCTTGAGGATCAGCTTGTCCAGTTCGAGTTCCGCGACGATCTTCTTCAACCGCGTATTCTCTTTCTCGAGACTGCGCATCTCCGACAACTGCGACCGACCCATCCCGCCGAACCGCTTGC
>CBFIAF010000060.1:0-9231 GCA_965660545.1 Alphaproteobacteria bacterium
CCCCTAGAGCAGAGACCGTATATCCAATAACATTACACCCAGACCACTCAGTAGGGGCTGACCAACCTCTGCCAAATCATGTTTAAATTTCAAACGCCAACGCAGAGATCACCCCGCGCCATTATTGTGAGAATGCCCATGCCCATCGCTGCTTTGCTCATCGCCAATCGTGGCGAGATATCGATCCGAATCGCCCGAGCCGCCAGTGATCTGGGGTTGCGGACTGTCGCTGTTTATTCGGAAGATGACGCCGCCAGCCTGCATACCAGCGTTGCCGATCAGGCTGTACAGCTCGAAGGGCTCGGTGCCGGCGCTTATCTTAATATTGAAAACGTGATAGCGGCGGCCAATGCAGCAGGCTGCGATGCAGTGCATCCAGGCTATGGGTTTTTGGCGGAACGGGCGGACTTCGCCCAAGCTTGCCAAGACGCTGGGCTGGTCTTTGTCGGGCCAAAGCCCGAGCACCTCGCTTTGTTCGGCGACAAAGGCCAGGCGCGCGCCGCGGCGTTGAATGCTGATGTGCCTATCTCCCGGGGCATTGACCGCGCCGTGAGCCTTGACGAAGCCAAAGTTTTCTTTGCCGGCTTGGGCAACGACGGTGCCATGATCATCAAGGCTGTGGCCGGCGGCGGCGGTCGGGGCACGCGGGCCGTGTTCTCAGCCGATGACATCGAGCCTCTGTTCGCCCGCTGCCAGTCGGAGGCTAAAGCCTCATTCGGTGTAGAAGATGTTTATGTGGAGGAATTTCTGGCCAGGGCGCGGCATATCGAAGTCCAGATTTTGGGCGACCTTTCCGGCAGCATCGCGCATTTAGGCGAGCGCGAATGCTCCGTTCAGCGCCGTTATCAGAAAGTCGTCGAGATCGCGCCGGCGCCGAACCTCGACGACGACCTGCGCCGGGAGATCATTGACGCGGCTATGCGATTTGGAGCGTCAGTCGGGTACTCCAGCCTCGGCACGTTCGAATTCCTTGTCGACGCGACCGATCGCGTCGATGCGCCACCGTTCGTCTTTATTGAAGCCAACGCGCGCCTTCAGGTTGAGCACACAGTGACAGAGCAGGTCACTGGCGTCGATCTGGTGCAGTCTCAAATCCGGATGGCGAGCGGCGAGAGCTTGGCCGGCCTTGGTCTGGATGATCAACATATTTTCGAACCGCGCGGCTATGCAATCCAGTGCCGTGTGAACATGGAAACCTTGAAGCCGGATGGGTCGGTGCGCCCCGGAGGCGGCACACTCTCGGTCTATGAGGCGCCGAGTGGCCCTGGTGTTCGCGTCGATGGTTTTGGCTATGCGGGCTACAAGACCAGCACCGCTTTCGACTCTTTGTTAGCGAAGGTTATTTGTAACTCCCCGTCGCGTCGGTTTGAGGATGCAATCACTCGCACGGCCCGCGCGCTAAGCGAATTCCGACTAGAGGGGGTGAATACCAATATTCCCTTCCTCCAGAACGTCTTGATGCATCGGGATTTCGCGTCTGGCCAGGTACATACCAGGTGGGTTGATAACGAGATTGCAACGTTAGCGGCTGTGCCTGCTGCCGCACGCCAAAGGTATGTGGACGCGGCTGTGCCAGCCTCTTTTGGAAATCAGGCGCAGCCCGCTAAACCGATGGCAGATGGTTTTGCCGGTGCCCGTGTTAATAATCGTGATCCGCTCGCCCTTTTTGCCCACGACAAGGCCATAAAAGCGGAGCAGTTCGTCAGCGCGGAGGATGAAGCACAGGGGGTTCTAACCGGCCCTGACGGCTCAGTAGGCCTGCCCGCGCCGATACAAGGCACCATCGTCTCCATCGGTGTAGCGGTCGGTGATCAGGTCCTAGAAGGCCAGCCAATCGCTGTTGTCGAGGCCATGAAACTGGAGCATGAAATAAAGGCGGATCGATCCGGCATCGTCCGCGAAGTTACCATGACGCAGGGTGATATCGTGCGTGAAGGCTACCCTGTCGTCTTTCTCGAAGAGACTGACCTTGAGGGCGTGTTTGATAGCAGTGAAGCCATCATTGATCTCGATCATATCCGTGGCGACTTGCAAGAACTCTATGACCGACGGGCTTTTACTCTTGATAAAAATCGACCAGGCCCGGTTACCAAGCGGCATAATCTTGGCTACCGGATGCCACACGAGAATATCGCTCAGATGGTCGACGAAGGCTCATTCGAAGAATACTGGCCGTTGGTCGTAACTAAGCAGCATCAGCGCTACGACTTGCCAACATTGCGCGCCAAATATCCAGGCGATGGGGTTGTGGCCGGCACGGCCAGTGTGAACAGCCACCACTTCACGGATGACAAATCCCGTGTCGCCATCGTTCATTACGACTATACCGTTCTGGCTGGGACCCAGGGACGGCGCAATCACTATAAGCAAGACCGTATGTTCCATCTGGCGGAGCGCTTTAAGCTGCCTATGATCATGTTTTCCGAGGGCGGTGGCGGCAGGCCTGGCGAGGATGATGAAGGTCCTCGCGTCGCTTTTGATACACCGACGTTCACCCAATTTTCAAAGCTCTCCGGACTTGTTCCTATGGTCGGCATCAACAACGGACGCTGCTTTGCCGGCAACACCGCTCTACTCGCCTGTTGTGATGTGATCATCGCGACCAAAAGTTCGACTATCGCCATGGGTGGGCCGGCAATGATCGAAGGCGGCGGCCTTGGCATCTACACGCCAGAGGAAGTCGGCCCAATGTCGTTCCAGGTGCCGAATGGCGTCGTTGACATCTTAGTACAGGATGAGAAAGAGGCGGTGGATGTCGCCAAGAAATACCTCTCTTACTTCCAGGGCTCAATTGATGATTGGAAAGAATCCGTCGATCAACGCGCTTTGCGCCATGTAGTGCCCGAAAACCGGGTTCGCCTCTACGATATGCGAGACGTGATTAACGGCTTAGCAGACAAAGACTCAGTGCTGGAAATCCGCGAAAAGTTCGGGATTGGCGTCATCACTGCCTTTATCCGAGTGGAAGGTAAGCCCATGGGCGTGCTCGCGAATAATCCGCATCATCTGGCAGGCGCGGTTGATAGCGACGGTGCCGACAAAGGTGCCCGCTTCCTGCAGCTTTGCGATGCTTTCGATATTCCTGTGCTCAGTCTGATCGACTGTCCCGGCATCATGGTCGGACCTGAGCATGAGAAAACTGCCTTAGTGCGCCACTGCACAAGGCTATTCAACGCAGGCGCAAACCTGACCACGCCGCTGTTTACTGTTGTCGTGCGCAAGTCCTACGGCCTAGGCGCGCAAGCCATGTGCGGAGGCTCCGCGCTCGTTGGCTTCATGACGGTAGCGTGGCCGACGGCGGAGTTCGCCGGCATGAACATTGAAGGCGCCGTAAAACTAGGCTTCCGGCCTGTACTGGCCAAAATCGACGATCCGGAAGAGCGCGTCACCGAATTTTCCCGCCGTGTGGACGCCGCCTATGAGACAGCGCGCGCTGTGAACGCCGGCTCTGGCGGCGGCATTGACGATGTTATCGACCCGGCGGAAACAAGGCGCTGGGTTGCTAACTCTCTTCGCAGGCTCCCACCTACGCCGCCACGAGAAGGTAAAAAGTATCCGTACATCGATACTTGGTGAGGGCGAAGACTTACTCCGCGGCAGCTGCCGCTTTCTTACGAACGCGACTCAACGGATTTTGGAAACGTTTCATCCTCATGACCTCTAGCGACTTCTTAGGCGCCGAATGCCAACTTCCTGGCTGATTGCAGAACGCCTTGGTGTTGCTACGCGCATCCGGCTCCTTGCCATTTGCCAACGCTTGCCCGCCTTGCAGCGACAGGAAGGACATTGTCAGAACAATCTGACTTGAGCGGCTGAGCGTCGGGTCGCAGCGTTCTTAGATGAGAAATCCGTTTCGCTGCTTCAACAGTTCGCCCAAGGTACTCCGTCTCGCGGTAATGATGTGCGTTCGCTATCTACTGTCGCTTCGCCATGTCGAGGACATCCTGTTTAAACGGGGCATTGATATCAGCCATGAGGCTGTCCGGTTTTGGTGAAACCGATTCGGGTCTTTGTTCGCCGCTGAGGCCTGCAAACGGCGCGCTCATAGCCGATCATATTCATGCTGGCGTTGGCACGTTGATGAGGTCCTTGTTCCGATTAACGGCGTCCAACACTATCTCTGGCGCGCCGTTGATCTTGAAGGCCAGGTTATTGAAGTCTTTGCGTCAAAGCCCAGAAACCGTAAGGCAACACCTACGTTTCTGCGCCGTGCGATGAAGCGGTATGGCAGCTCCAAAATTATAGTCACTGACCGTCTTGCATCGTATGGCGCTGCTCTGAAAGCACTGCGGATCAAGCTGCCCCAATGGTGTGGGCGCTGGTTGAATAATCGAGCGGAAAACTCCCACAAGCCCTTCCGAAGACGGGAAGGGGCGATGGCCGGGCGCGTTGCCGCGATGGTTAAACCCGGCATGGACAGCGACAATATCCTGAAGCAGTTGGAAGGCAAGCGGCCATCCCCGATTGCCAGGCAGCGGGCTTTCCTGGAAGTGATCGCGGACCAATGGGAAGGCAGCCCACAAAGCCCCTGGATCGTGCATATTCCAGAAGGCCAAGATGACGATGGAGCGCCCCGTGCCGCAGGCGTGATGTTCTACTTCGGCCGCAAAACCCGTAAATCACGCAGCGGCGGCCTGTTGATGCTGGACGCAACCGGAAAACCGGAGCGGATTGCGGAGGCTCTCGACGTCGATCCTGCCGAGATAGAAGTAGTTAACACGCGCACACGCTTACCAGTCCTGCACACGGAAATCACAGGGCGGTCCTTCGCTAAGGGCCAGGTGGCAACAGCCAAAAACCTGGCTAACAAGATGGCGCTCTTTATCGAAGGCATTGGCGGACAGAACGTATTTGTCGCAACGGCAAAATCTGTCGAGCAGACACTAAGCGATGCATTGCCGCCAAGAATGGCGATTGCACACCATAGCGCGATGCGGGGCTTGAATAGTCACGCGGACAGCCCTGCAGCGTTCCTGGTAAGCCGAGAGGAACCTACACCCTGTGCCGTAGAAGCCGCAGTTGCCAAACGTCACGGGGAACGGGCCAGCGCCCTAAACCTGATTGGGGACCAGCGCGACGATCAATCCCAGCCATTAGGATATGAGTCAGAGCCACGGCGGCTCGAAGGCGACGGATGGCCTGGCGTTATTAAGACCGTAAACCGCCTGCCAGACCCGGCGACAGATCGGGAGCTAACCGCCATTCGCGACGACGCACTGACGCAAGCCGCTGGACGCGTTCGCTATGTTCGCCAAGCCAGGATGTTTTTCAGTATAACTGGCACCGGCGCACTTGGCGGGAACGAATGCACGCCAAATCTACCGACAGGGTTCCGGCTCGATGCAGATGACGCATGGACCTTGGGCGTGCTGGCGGTGGTTGCCCGGCGTAATGGTGGAGCATTTGCGCTGAGCAAAAAGGCACTCACGAAAGCCGATGCGAAACTATTCAGACACTCCGAACGGAATTTAGACGCTTTCGATGTGATGACGGACCGATATCCGCTTGGGGACCCCCGATCGCTATATATATAGTAAGCGATCTGGGGTCCCCTGCGGGCCAAAGGCTGAAAGACGGATTGAAGCCATTCGGCGGACGTTCGCCCCAATGAGTTTCGGCATCGTTATGCAAAAGGTATCTGGTGGCGCGCGCCCGGTTCTATTGACGCCAGACGCAGACCCAGAAGCCGCCCGGATTGCTATGGAGGCAAAACTGGATAACTGGCGCGTTGTCATTCCGCCATCGCCTATGCCGCCGATATTGGAAGACTTGGCGCCGTCGATTGAAGCTGCCGACCGCGCATGGCTGGAGGCAAATCGTGCCAAGTGTGAGGAAGCAGGCTTTGTCTTTGCTCCTGCCATCAAACGAATTGAGGTGAGCGATTACGGGTTGAAGCTTAGCAGCAGCGCCTGAGTCCCAGAAGCCCTGACGGACGCCGCAAAAGAGCCAGCCAAGATCCAGCTGCCATTAGGCACGGGTAATACCTGGATAAAGCTCAATAAGCCCACTCCGCTAGACCTCTAGCAACGTCCCCGGCGGCAGTGGCTGGAAGTGATGGAGGCGCGCGGCGGCGCTGGCGTTTGCGTGGCTTCTGAATTGGCTTCGATCACTTTCCTGAAGGTCGGACTTGTGGGCCCCTGAAAGAGGTTAGTAATCCACCGCAGATACTGTTACGGTCTAACAACGTATTCTTGGAATAACGCTTTGCGGAGACAGCGGCATGGCCTTCGTTCGAGAACTTGCCTTGCAAGCCGCGGTCGCAGTCACAGACGAGCCTGCGGGATTGTCGGATATCCATCGTCTAGCTTGCGCCGCAGCGATCTGGCGACGAGAGCCAATGTCGGCGTTTCAGTCCTGGATGGATGGATTGGCCCCTAAGCGACTGCCCAAAACGCGCATGATCCTTCGCCCTGAAAAAGCGCGCGAGGCCATTGCGCATATATGCCAACTTTGTGGTACGCCGGACTGCACAGAACGTGCGATGTTGATTGATGACGCCGCGGCCATGGCTGACATCTTCGCCGAGGTGATGGCTGCGGAATTCCTCCGGCTGCGGTTCGATGTCGTTACGACGAATGCATGCCGAATGTTCCACATCGACTCCATCACGGCGCGCCTGATCTGCACCTACAGGGGTACGGGCACGCAATATGGCGTTACGAGTGGCGGGGACGATCCGCAGCGGATTATGACCGTTCCCACAGGTGCTCCGGTCCTGCTGCGCGGCACGTTCTGGCCGACCAGGCCGCGCGCTGGCCTCTTGCACCGCTCGCCGCCCATCGAAGGAACCGGCGAAACACGGCTCGTGCTCGTCCTCGACACGGTCTCCGGTCCTGACGACTACCCGGACCTGAAACTCATCCATTAGCACACGACAAGGGAGGAAACGCCGAATGAAAACGCGCGCCGCTATCGCCTGGGAACCCAATCGCCCGCTGGAGATCGAGGAGATTGATCTGGAGGGCCCGAAAGAAGGCGAGGTTCTGGTGCGGATCGTCACCACCAGCCTGTGTCACACTGATGTGTTTACTCTTTCCGGCGAAGACCCGGAGGGCCTGTTTCCATGCATCCTCGGCCACGAGGGCTGTGGCGTGGTCGAAGAGGTCGGCAAAGGCGTAACCTCGGTTGCGCCTGGAGACCATGTCATCCCGCTCTACGTCCCCGAAGATCCGAATTGCCCTTACATCAAGTCCGGCAAGACAAACCTTTGCCAGACGATCCGCGAGACGCAGGGTGCCGGCGTCATGCCAGATGGAACGTCTCGTTTTTCGTACAAGGGCAAAAAAATCCTGCATTACATGGGAACCAGCACTTTTAGCGAATACACCGTCCTGCCTGAAATTTCGGTCGCGAGAATCTCTAAAGCAGCGCCGCTCGCTAAAGCGTCGGTGATGGGCTGTGCGATCCCGACCGGCATGGGGGCTGTGCGCAATACAGCAAATGTCGAGGCAGGCGCGACCGTGGCGGTCTTCGGGCTAGGCGCAGTCGGAATGGCGGTCATCCAGGGGGCCGTGATGAACGGCGCCTCCAGGATCATCGGTCTTGATACCAATCCGTCAAAGTTCACGCTGGCCAAATCGCTTGGCGCGACCGAGTGCATTAATCCGAACGACTTCGACGCCCCCATTCAGAACGTGTTGATCGAGATGACGGGCGGCGGCCTGGACTATACTTTTGAAGCCGTTGGCAACGTCGGACTAATGCGGTCGGCTCTTGAGGCAGCTCACAAGGGCTGGGGCGAGTGCACCGTTATCGGCGTCGCCGGAGCGGGCCAGGAGATATCCACACGACCATTCCAGCTGGTCACCGGCAGAGTTTGGCGCGGCACTGCATTCGGCGGCGTATTGGGCCGCAGCGAGTTGCCCGGCATGGTCGATGAATGGATGCGAGGCGACTTCAGCGTCGATCCCTACATCACGCACAACATGGCCCATGACCAGATTAATACGGCCTTTGACTTGTTGAAGGCGGGCAAGTCAATCCGTTCCGTCGTCCATTTCCGGCCTCGCGAAACCTTGACGGTCAACACGTTACCTGGAGTGATCGTCCCAGAGTGATGTAGCGCCCAGATTGCGCTTCAGCACTTCGATAACGCCGTCGCTAGCCGGAGGTTTCAAGGAGACGTGGCCTCTATTGGACGCCTGTATGGCTGCACGATGGCTGCTAGCGCTTGCAGACAACTGACTTGACGAACGCTAGACTCGAGAAGCGGGTCAAATAGACCTATTGACCGTCACAAGGGGAGGCATGGAAATGACATTGGCGCATCCCGTCATATTGACCGGCGCGGCAAGCGGAATTGGCGACGCGACAGCGAAGCGTTTATTGGACGCCGGCGCGACGGTGATCTCTGTTGACGTCAAATCGCCGCGTCAGGCTGTCCACGAACACCATGAGTGCGACCTGAGCGACCCGGGTGCCATAGACGGCCTCATCAGGAAGCTGAAGGGCCCGTTCTCGTCGCTGCTGAACGTCGCCGGCGTGCCAGAATCAGTCGGCGGCGCCAAGTGCATGGCCATCAACGTCTTCGGTCTGCGGAAGGTAACCGAGGCCGTGTTCAACGACATCGCGGATAGCGGCACGGTGGTCAGCGTCTCGTCGATCGCGGGCAACAACTGGCGCAAACGCCGCCAGGCCATCGTGGATATGTTGGCGACGACCAGCTTCGACGACGGCATGGCCTGGTGGGCGGCGAACGGCAATAGCGTCGGCACGGACCCTTACACCTTCTCCAAGGAGACCGTGGTCCTCTATACGATGCAGCTGGCAGGTCGCGGCCTGCCTCGCGGCATCCGCGTGAATGATATCGGCCCGGGTCCAGTTGATACGCCGCTCTTGCCCGACTTCGCAGAGTTCGCAGGCGAGGAAATCATGGACACCATGATCGCTATGGCCGGCCGCGCCGGACAGCCCGACGATATCGCCGAAGCGTTGGTGACTTTGGCGCATGGCCAACCCGGCTGGGTCAATGGCCATCACTTGATCGTCGACGGTGGTATGACCGCAGGTTTTTCCGCCGGCTGGAAGAGGTAAGACGGCACCCGATGAAGTGATATCTCACACCCACATCGGAGTGTAAGACTTCGCTCGGGCACTTAGCTTCTACAAAGGCGTAATGGACGCTTTCGGCATGGAACTCAAATTTTGCGGCTAGGACGCTGGTTGGGCCGGGAGGATGAGTATCTCGCGTTGTCTCATCCGATGAGAAGGCGGCGCCAAACAGCTCGATGA
>CBFIAF010000061.1:0-9086 GCA_965660545.1 Alphaproteobacteria bacterium
AACGGAAAAACGACGTTTTTAACAGCCCGAATAGCAGCAGACCGAAGAAGGGCGTTCTCCATACCTTTCAATTCTCCTCGGGTCAGACAGTCTCAAACCAGTCCTTCATCCCTGTCATATCCCAAACCTCATCAAACGACAGATGTGTCTCTTTCATCGTCCTGCGTATGTCTTTGGTCTTCGCATAGGACGCATTGAAGATCTCTGAGAGTTCTCCGTAACTGAGATTTCTATATGGTTTCGACAGTCCACGCAGGAATGCGATTTCTTTCTCAACCATTCAATCTCTCTATCGCATTCTCTATATCGTTCTAGAAGGGTAGAGCTTTTCCAGAACCCGTTTGGTTGCCCTTGGTCAGAGTAGATATGAATGCGGGGTCAGCAGTCTTAGCGTGAGAATAGTATTCTTCAATCATCTCAACTGACGTTCCCATATTCACTGCCAGTTGATAAATCGGAACTAGGTTGATTCTCATCGTAGCGTAGGTATGCCTGAGACTATAAATCGTGCGGTTGTTGCCATCGTTGTCCTTACGCAAACCACATTCTTTTAATAGTTTTTCAAAACCCTTCTTATACGAACCCACTTTCCTTCCATCGGGATGACAGAATATAGATTCATCCATCGATGGGCCTCTCCCTAACTCATCAGAACGCCACTCCCAGATGCGTTTGAGGTATCGTTCCACACCCGGATTTGATACCGATGTTCGTCTCCCAGTTTTACCATCTACAGCAAACAGGACCCGTTCCTCGCCGTCTTCACCAATGCCACTACTCAAATCAATCCATCTCACACCCCGCATTTCTCCCACTCTTATTCCAGTGTTTCCCATTATGAGAATGTAGTGTTGAAGATAGAAACGCTCCCTGTGTCTCTTGTGATCTAAACCATTTTTGCCTCGATCCCCCTGTGTCGTTTCTAAAACCCAAGACCTCATATGTTTGGTCAGGATTTCCCAATCCTCCTTTGAAAAATCGGGTCTAGGGTTTCTAACTAGGGGTGGAGCTGGGACAGGATATACCTCTTGGATGTAACCCATCTTCTTGGCGTATTCGAAAACCTTAACAATGGCGGTCCGATATTGACGGTTGGTCGAGGTTGCAAACTGTTCTTTATTCAACCCTGACATCATCTGATGGAGGTCGCCTTCAGTGATTTCATCGATAGGTTTTGTCTTAAAGAAATCTAATCCTAAGACTTCCACCTTCCTAACTAGCTGATCGTCGTAAACAGAAGGGTTGTTGAAAGTGTCCTTCCATTCCTTAAAGACCGAGTTGAAGGGTTTTCCTTTGAGCGAGCCACCCCGTCTAACCTTGAAGTAAAGTTCTTCGTATCGATCTAAAGCAACGCGTTCGGCCGCCCTTTGGTCCGTCTCTTTTGTAGAGAATATCTTGTATCCCGTGGCACCTGACACACTTATCCGTGCTTGCCATTTGGGGTTCTTCACATCAGGTCGTTGGTAAAGGATGACCTTGCCATCCCCACTGACGTCAATCTGGTTGGTTTCAAACTTCGGCACTATGCGGCATCCATCACTTTGTAGACGGTGGACACTCCTACCTTGAGGTCTTTCGCAATCTTACGAATACCCACACCCTGTTCCCTCATATATTTGATCGAGGCAGACAGTCCTTCGTTGAGATTAGTGGGTCGACCAATGTGTCTACCCTGAGCCTTGGCACGTTCCTGACCTGCCTTGACCCTCTCTGAGATCATTCCTCGTTCGAACTCTGCGAACACTCCACACATCTGAAACATCATCTTTCCTGATGGGGTCGATGTGTCGATACCCGACTGGTGGATATAGAGATCACATTCGACGGAGTTGATCTCGTTGAGGAAGGATACGAGGTCCTGCAAAGAACGACCAAGACGGTCCACCGACCAAACAAGAATGGTATCGAAGTCCTTTTTGACCGCACCTTTGATCAGTGCATCAAATCCTGTTCGTTTGTCCCGTCCCTTCGCACCTGAGATTAAATCTGAAAACTCACCCACGATGGTCAGACCCTTACGGTCTGCAATCTCCTTGAGTTCCATAATCTGATTTTCTGTGGTCTGATCAGAGGTGCTAACTCTGGAGTAAATGGCACAACGATTTGACATCTGTTCACTCCCTTCACATTCCCTATATGTTCCTAATCCGTAGGCCACAGGTTCGAATCCTGTCGAGGTCACCAACAATTAAGTTCCCTGCGAAATTAACAGAAGCCGACTTTCGTGAAGCTCATTCCAAGTTTCCGCCGTGTTCTCGACCGCGTTGTTTCGGTTTAGAATGGCTAATTCTGTTGAAAAACTATCGCATCAAGTAGTTGTGGGCACCTGATTCAATTGATCCAGGAAATTAGAGGGTCGGGCAGATGATGCGACCAAGACAAGTTGCGCAAGGATAGCTGTTTTACGGGTCCGGTATCGAAGGCCATGTTCCGGTATATCATCTGCTGCGGAAGATAGATCGGTATCTTGACTTCTCTGACATTCGAACTTTTCTGGCCCCATTCTACAGCATTGAGGATCGTCCCTCGATTGATCCAGAACTGATGATCCGGATGCTGCTGTTGGGGTATGCCATGGGCATTCAGTAGGAGCGGCGCCTTTACGAAGAAGTCCATGTAAACCACCTGGCCTATAGATGGTTTTGTCGCCTTGATCTTGGGACAAGTCCTCGGGCATTTCATCCCCCAGCCCCATCTCACCGGCAAATTCCGTCGCTCCGCTTGATGGAATGCCATAGTCTGGAAGTGGCGGACCTTCGGGTCTGAATATAAAATAAAACTATCGGCAGGATAATGGCCCTTATCAGGTAGGACCGCAGCGATAGCTAAATTCTCAAATATAACCGGATCTCCAATGCCTTCGCACTCTACAGATTTTTTTCTAATTCGAATGGATAAAATTTTTTGATTTATACAATATTTTCATTATCCCCATTTTTTCATATCTAATATATTACTTATTTACTTATTTTTTTCTATATTAGTTGATATTTTTACAAATTAATGTTTCTTTAATATTTAATACCATCATCCAAATAAATGAATACCGGTGATGCGCGTCACATAGTGTGTTCAATATTATTATGGCCAATAATTCAAGCGTCACAAAAGGGCCTGAAGTGCATTTTGCACCTGGCACTAAGCGCTCTGAGACTCCAATAATTCACCAAGCGGTCGTCGATCACGTAGATGGGTTTAACCCTAAGCCTATAACCAGCATAAGCTGCCAACGCATGTTCAAACACTCCAAGAAAACTTATGCCTAAGTTCCTGCTCGGCCTGTTTGCCGCCCTTCTAATTTCCAATGCAGCGCACGCCGATACTTCAAACCTTGTCCGCAAGCAAAGCACTTATTACGTGAAGGAAACGTTGAACCGGCCCAAAGCAATCGTGTGCAGCAAAGGTGCGACCGTATTTGCCCGTATCGATCATGCTGCTGGTGCCATGAAAGCTGACGCGAAGCTACGCCCGACGGCGGTGCTAATGTTCAGCAACCCCAAGCTTGGAATGCCGATCATGCTGAAGTCACAAGAGACCGGATTGGACATGCCGATGAAATCGCTCGCCTATGAGAATGCCAACGGCAAAGTATGGCTGATCTATCGCCAGCCGCAGTCCATGGGTGCGGCCCATGGCATGCCGTCAACGCGCCTCAGACTATAAAAGTCGCTAAACTGCTGGATGCTTCGACGAACGCTGCAATCAAGCAATAGTGCTTCAGGCTGCTTTCTTGCCCGCGTCCAAGGGGTCATACCCAAGGACTGGCCGCAGCCAACGTTCGACATCTACAATTTCCATGCCTTTACGCTGGGCATAATCTTCGACCTGGTCCCTCTCAATCCTGGAGACGCCGAAATAGCTGGCTTCGGGATGGGCGAAATACCAGCCTGATACAGCCGCACCCGGCTGCATAGCAAAGCTTTCTGTCAGCGTGATACCAGCGGCTTCTGGCGCGTCTAGCAGGCGGAAAAGCGTTTCTTTCTCAGTATGGTCCGGGCAGGCTGGATATCCGGGTGCCGGGCGGATACCCTCGTAGCACTCACGAACCAATTCCTCGTTAGAGAGGCTTTCATCTGGCGCATAGCCCCATAGTTCCTGACGCACACGCTCATGCATGCGTTCTGCGAACGCTTCGGCCAAGCGGTCTGCCAGTGCCTTAAGAAGGATGCTATTGTAGTCATCATGGTCTGCCTCATAGGCCTTGGCTAAAGTTTCGGCCTCCACACCTGATGTAACGGCGAAACCGCCCGTGTAATCCGCTACGCCAGACCCTGCTTCCGCCACAAAATCGGCCAGACAATCATAGGGCCTATCATCGCGCTTCAGCACTTGCTGGCGGAGGCAGCGAATGTGCTCTAGCACGTCGCCCCGTCCTTCATCCTTATAAAGCGCAATATCATCGCCAACCCGCTGGGCTGGCCAAAAACCAATAACCGCGCGCGGCGTCAACAGCTTTTCGTTGACAATCCTATCCAGCATCGCCTGTGCGTCGTTGAAGAGTGAGCGAGCTGCCTTCCCGACAACGTTGTCCTCCAGAATGCGCGGATAGGTTCCGGCGAGTTCCCAGGTACGAAAGAATGGTGTCCAATCAATGCGGTTGACCAGTTCTTCGAGCGGATAATCGTCAAAAGCCCGTGTACCCAGGAAACTTGGGGTTTGCGGCGTATAGTTCTCCCACGAAACAGCACGAGGCCGCCCACGGGCTTCCGTCAGCGGCACCTTGCGTACAGTCTTTCCGCCAGCACGAGCGACGCGAATGCCTTCATATTCCGTGCGGACGTCTGCTGCATAATCGATCGATTTTTCAGGTGATAACAGCGAAGAACATACGCCCACAGCGCGGGACGCATCCAGCACATGCACAACGGGTTTTTTATAGGCAGGCTCGATCCGCAGCGCTGTGTGTGCCTTGGAAGTAGTCGCACCGCCAATCAGCAATGGGACGTGGAAATCCTGGCGCTGCATCTCAGCGGCGACATTAACCATCTCATCCAGCGACGGCGTGATCAGGCCGGAAAGGCCGATGATATCTGCTTTCTCTCGCTTTGCGGTTTCCAGAATTTTCTCAACTGGCGTCATAACACCAAGGTCTATAACCCTGTAATTATTGCATTGTAAAACGACACCAACGATATTTTTGCCGATGTCATGAACGTCGCCTTTTACGGTCGCGAGGACGATTGAGCCAGCGTCTTTGGCGTCGCCTTCCTGCTTCTCATCCTCAATATAAGGGGTGAGATATGCCACGGCCTGTTTCATCACGCGGGCGGATTTCACCACCTGAGGCAGGAACATCTTGCCAGCACCAAATAGGTCACCCACTACGTTCATCCCGGCCATCAGTGGGCCTTCGATCACATCCAATGGGCGTGTTGCTTTTGAGCGTGCTTCCTCAGTATCGGCCTCGACATAGGTGTTCACGCCGCGCACGAGGGCAAGCTCTAATCTCTTTTCAACCGGCTGATCGCGCCAAGCAAGGTCCTCTTGGAACCCGGCCTTGCCCTTACCGCCCCTGAACCGCTCAGCGATCTCCAGCAGTCGCTCTGTGCCATCTGCGCGGCGGTTGAGGATGACATCCTCGACCCGCTCGCGGAGTTCGGGCTCTATATCGTCATAAACATCCAGCTGGCCAGCGTTGACGATGCCCATATCCATACCAGCCTGGATCGCGTGGTACAGGAAGACAGAATGCATGGCCCGGCGGACGATTTCATTTCCCCGAAATGAGAATGAAACGTTGGAGAGACCGCCTGAAATGTGCACAAGCGGCATCTGCTGCTTGATCTGCCGTGTTGCTTCAATGAAGGCAACGGCGTAGTCATCATGCTCTGCGATGCCTGTCGCGACAGAGAAAATATTAGGGTCGAAGATGATATCTTCCGGTGGGAAGCCCACCTCATCGACCAGCAGTTTGTAGGCCCGGGCGCAGATATCCACCTTGCGTTCAATTGTGTCCGCCTGGCCCGTCTCATCAAACGCCATCACCACAACAGCCGCACCGTAACGGCGGCAGGCGCGGGCTTGCTCCAGGAACGGCGCTTCGCCTTCCTTCATGCTGATCGAATTAACGATGGACTTGCCCTGAACGCATTTCAGACCATCCTCAATCACGGACCATTTGGAGCTGTCGATCATGATCGGGACTGTCGCGATGTCTGGTTCCGAAGCAATCAGGTTCAGGAAGGTTTTCATGGCTGCTTCAGAATCAAGCAGAGCTTCGTCCATGTTGATGTCAATGATCTGCGCGCCGTTCAGCACTTGCTGACGCGCAACATCAAGTGCAGCGTCATAATCATCTGACATGATCAGTTTTTTGAATTTAGCAGACCCTGTAATATTAGTCCGCTCACCGACATTGATGAAAGTAGGCTGCATCATGGTCACGCCGCTGCTACGAAGGGCTCAAGGCCGGAAAGACGTAGACGCTTAGGTAAGCCAGGCATCTGACGGGGCTTCTTACGAGCGACTGCGTCTGCGATGGCGCGAATATGGTCCGGCGTTGTGCCGCAACACCCGCCAACAATGTTCACGAGGCCAGAGTCTGCCCACTCTTGAAGATGTGCAGCCGTTTCATCTGGCCGCTCATCATATCCGCCTAGGTCATTGGGAAGGCCTGCGTTGGGGTAGGCAGAGATAGGAACATCCGCAACCCGCCCGATCGCCGCTATATGGGGCCGAAGCTGCTCCGCCCCAAGCGCACAATTAAAACCGACACTGAACGGTTCCGCATGCATTACCGAGTGCCAGAATGCTTCCGGTGTTTGGCCAGACAATGTGCGGCCAGACATATCGGTAATCGTCCCGGAGATCATGATCGGTGTATGTCGGCAAACATCATCCTCTAGCGCCTTGAGGGCGTAAATGGCGGCCTTTGCGTTCAGTGTATCGAACACTGTTTCTACCAGAAAGAGGTCAACACCGCCTTCTAGCAAAGCACGCGCCTGTTCGGAATACGCATCAACCAGCGTATCGAAATCGACATTCCGATGGCCAGGATCATTCACATCTGGCGAGATTGAGGCTGTTCGGTTCGTTGGTCCAATAGCGCCTGCAACAAAGCGCGGTTTCTCGTCCGTGGATGAAGCTTCTGCAGCGGCGCGGGCTAACTTCGCACCGTCCAGATTGATTTCGGCGACATGGGCTTCCATGCCGTAGTCCGCCTGGGCGATGGACGTTGCGTTAAACGTATTTGTTTTCAAGATATCCGCACCGGCATCCAAATACTGGTCGTGGATGTCGCGAACCGCAGTTGGCTGCGTTAAATTCAGAAGATCATTATCACCTTGAAGCGATTGATTCCATGTCTGAAATTTCTCTCCGCGAAACTGCGCTTCGTCAAACTTTAGGTTCTGAATCATGGTGCCCATAGCGCCATCGATGACTAAGACATGGTCAGCCGCGACGGCGCGCAACCGGGCGATCCGATCTTCTGGGCTTTGCATTTTGGCACTCCTTTAACCGCGTTCATTATAGCACAATGTCTATATAAGCATATCTTTATATAGATTCTGGGCCCTGACAATTTTTCGTTCAATCCATGCATTATGAAACAGGCTGCTTTAACTTTTCTGTGATTGATAGAATGAGATCAGATCAGACTCGATGATCTGCCAGATCACAATCGTCATCACGAGCCCGCCGATGGAAGCTATCAACGCTTTCAGCTTTAAGCGCGGATTGGCTGGGGCACTTTCAGCATGGCCAAGCTCTGGATTCTCCATTGGCCTAGCGCCAAACGGCAGCGCCAGGAAGAAGCAAAACCACCAGCAAAGAACGTATACTACGACTGCGCCCGCAATGGACATAAGACGGTTCCTATTGTGTAAATGGTTCCAGACGATAAAGCGCGCCATCGCCTGCATCCGTCAAGAGATACACCAGACCATCCGGCCCGACTGAGACCTCTCGGATGCGGCCAATTGCGCCTTTCAGCAACCGCTCCTCAGCAATGATCTTATCTCCATTGAGTGTCAGGCGGGCCAGCAACTGCGCCCGAAGCGCGCCGATAAACAAGCTGTTCTTCCAGCTAGGAAACGCATCGCCCTTGTAAAAAGCCATGCCAGACGGCGCAATGGACGGGACCCAGACGTGCAATGGCGGTTCAAACCCTGGGCCAGTCCCGCTTGCCGCAATTTCCCCACCCGAATATTCGCGCCCAAACGTAACACGCGGCCAGCCGTAGTTACGCCCCGGTTTCAGAAGATTGACCTCGTCGCCACCTCTTGGCCCATGCTCATGCGCCCAAAGAACGCCCGTTACTGGATGCACATCAAGCCCTTGCGGATTACGGTGGCCGGAGCTGAATAGTTGAGGCTTGCCGTCCGGTGGAATTCTGTAGACTGAACCAGCAGGATCAGCCGTGTTCTGCGCTCGCTCCCGCGCGCCACGGTCGCCGAAAGTTGCGTAAAGGGCACCATCTGGCCCAAACCGCAGCCTACCGCCGAAATGCACAGCGCTGCCAGATCGTGGAGCAGCCTCAAACAAACCGTTTACACCAATGACTCGCCCGTTCGAAAGTGTCGCAGACGCAATCTGTGTGGCAGCACCACCATTCCCAGCATAAGCATAGGACATGACAATCTGCCCAGTTCTGGCGAAATCTGGCGTCGGCTTGACGTCAAACAAACCGCCTTGGCCGTAATTCGCAACATTTGGCATGCCAGCGATGGAGCGCGCTTGCGCATCTCCAACCCGCCAGCGCAACAATCCGCCTGGCCGCAGACCAATCAAGGCCTCACCATTCGGTAGCCAAGCTATTGACCACGGGTGATCCAAGTTCGTTAGAAGTTGCACCACCCGGAATGACGCCGCTTGGCTATCCACGCGCTCAACCACAGTCTCAGCCGATGCCGCATGGACTATCCCAATTGCCACCAATAGAGCGCCCACCAAACGCACCTTCAGCATATCACTTCTCCCACCGTCATTTCCTATCCGCACCTGCAGATAGATGTGCCGCTGAAGGCTCCATGACAAGCTTGTGGGCCTGGTAAAGCAATCCCGCTATCGCCGGCGTTCATGGAAGAAGAGCCGTTCCATATTGTAGGCGATGTTCGCGAGCTTCAGTTTCGCCTCTGCTCGCGCCA
>CBFIAF010000062.1:0-6985 GCA_965660545.1 Alphaproteobacteria bacterium
AACGTCTCATTGCAGCCTGAAGCAAAGTAGCCAGTAGAGCCCCGCTTAGAATGGGGGCTTATGCAGAGGTCTCAGGCAAATATTCAAACTCAAGCGTTAGGTGCCATAGTACCGCCCCGCCGCCCCTGCATACCTAGACCAATTACAAGCATTCCACCAATCGGCCGGGCATATCTGCTAAATTTTTTTGATTTAGTGGTGCCTTGCAGACAATTAAAGACAGTTCGCCTGCCGTCCACGTCTCCTATAATCTAGCATAAGTAATTGATCCGGATTGCAATGGAGAGGGCGATGCTGCGGGCGGAACAAATCAGACTTGGGAAACGCCTACTTGCGTATATTGAAACAGATACGTCATCGGAAGCATCAGCGCTCTACCTGAACCCTGTTGACGATTACATTTCAGAGCACCAAGCCACCGCAGAGCAGGAAGCGTTGTTTACCAAACGCCCTCTCTGCCTGGCTGCCAGCGCCCAGTTACCGGGCCCCAACACTTTCCTCACCCATGATCTGCTTAATATTCCGATTTTGCTGACGCGAGACAGTGATGGATTGGTTCGGGCATTCCTGAACGTATGTCGCCATCGTGGCGCACGGATTGCTGAGGGCTGCGGTGAGGCACGGCGCTTTGTCTGCCCCTATCACGCCTGGACATACAGCGCCGAAGGACGCCTCGCAGCCAGGCCAACAGACGCCGCTTTTAAAGGTATGGATAAGGCTGATCACGGCCTAACAGAACTGCCATGCCAGGAACGGTATGGTCTGATATTTGTGCAGCCATCCCCAGCTGCAGCGAGCGAACTACCGCTTGATATCGGTGCTTTACTGGATGGGTTAGCACCAGAGATTGAGAACTATGGCCTCGCCGGATACACCCACTTCAGGACTTACGATTCCAAATGGAATCTAAACTGGAAACTCGGCATCGATACGTTTCTGGAGTCCTATCACTTCGGCGTTTTACACAAACACTCGATCCACCCGATCTTACACAGTAATGTCGGTGCGTTTGACGCTTATGGCGCGAACCTGCGCCTGCTGTTTGCTCGCCGCAGCATTGCAACGCTGAAAGACCAACCTCAATCCGAATGGGACCTGCCAAAACATCTAGCCTGCGTATATGTTCTGTTTCCGAATACTGTTCTTGTGCGACAGGGAGAGCATGTTGAACTTTGGCATGCTTTCCCCCGTGGCGTTGACGAGGTCCAATTCAGGGTTTCGCTGCTGATACCGGAGCCTGCGCGGACGGAGGCCGCGGAAGCCCATTGGACCAAAAACTTGGCGCTATTGCTAAAAACGGTTGAAGAAGAAGACTTTCCCGTGGGCGAAGGCATCCAACAGAGCTTTAGATCTGGAGCCCAGCCACATATTACTTTTGGCAAAAATGAACCCGCGCTTCACCATTTTCACCGCACAGTGCGCAAGGCCTTAAACATGCCTCCTACTGCCGGAGCCTCCCACCTATGACACGTCCCAGCCCGAACCCGCGAAATCCTTATTCTTCGCGTCGCATGGCGAAGGGACTGTGAGTATGAATGGAGCCAACACCTTAAGATGTCTGCGGCATCCTGCGGATTTGGCCCAAAGGAATTCGACGCAATCATCCACGGTCCAGCGACAACGTTTTGGACGCATGAAGAGCAAACGCTGCTGCGTACAGTTGATTCGATTGTTGAAGGGCCTGCAATCACGGATCGGCACTGGGCAAAGCTCACAGATCATTGGTCTACATCTGAGATTCTCGACATTCTGGCGATGATCGGCAATTACGTGATGCTGGCAATGGCCTTGAACACGCTGCGCATCCCTCCAGATCCAGGGTATTCCAAATTCAACGAACGAACGCCGCCGCGACTCAAACCAAAGATTCAGTTTCTATCGCCGGCCCACCCGCAGGGCGAGGCGCGTGTGTTGCCTGCCCCGGGGGCCCATCTTTCGCCCAAAGAATCTGAACTGCCAGTCAAAGCACGTGGCCCCTATGAAAAGGTCAATATCATCGACACGCTGGCGCATAATATGGGCCACCTGCGACGGTGGTTGCCCTTTTTCAATCACTGCCTGCATAAGCAAACACTGGGTCCTCGCGCCAGAGAGCTCGTGATCCTGCGAACAGGTTGGCTTGCTGGGTCGTCCTATGAATGGTCCCAGCATGTGCCCATCGCTCTCCGGCGCGATGTCAAACCAGCTGAGATCAACGCAATTCCCGATGGCCCCTTCCACGAAGAATGGAATGGCCTAGATGGAGCGCTACTTGAAGCCGTTGATGGACTGATGACTAACTTCACAATGAAAGATACCGAATGGAAGCGTGTCGCGTGCAACCTGATGCCATCAGCAATTCTGGATCTGATATTCACGGTAGTGCAATACCGCCTGGTCGCTGGCCTACTCTGCGGCTTCAACGTGCAGTTAGATAGCCACCTGAGCTTCCCACCTGCAGTAGACTAGCACAACGCGCGCTTAGCCTTGTGGCGGCGGATGTTCTGCCGCCCAATGCCGCGCGATCTCAACGCGGGGCGCGATCCACACATGTGGCTTGCTCTGCACATAATTGAGAAAGCGCTTGAGCCCGGCAGCCCGCGCTGGTTGGCCAACGATACGCATATGCAGGCCGACATTCATCATCTTTGGCTTTGTTAGGCCCTCGTCGTACAGCACATCGAAAGCGTCTCGCAGGAATTCAAAGAACTGTCCGCTGGTAGCCATATTTCCCCGTGTCAGCTGTCCATCATTGTTCGCAAGGCCATATGGCACCACCAGATGGTCTTGGCCGTTCACCTTCTTCCAATAAGGTAGATCGTCGTTGTACGCGTCTGAATCATACAAAAACCCACCATGCTCAACCACAAGCTTACGCGTGTTTTCACTTGGTCCGTAGCGGCAATACCAGCCATCCGGCTTTTTGCCGAGGGTGTTCTCCAAGGATTTAACGGCGCGGGCGATATGCCCACGCTCTTCTTCTTCGGAGAGCTTGAAGTGCTCAATCCAGCGCCATCCATGACAGCACACGTCTAGCCCCGCCTCACGGATGGCAGCAGCCGCTGGGGGGTTTCGTTCAATCGCCATAGCGCAGGCGAAGATGGTGTAGGGAATCTCTCGTTCCTGGAATATCCTGTGGATCCGCCAGAAACCAACGCGCGCGCCGTACTCGAACATGCTCTCCGCCGCTAAATCCCGACGGTCGAGTGGCACTGGCGACGCTGGCGAATCTGTATGGCCAACTTCGGTCTTGCCGTCGCCATCGAGCTGATTAGGCTCCGAACCTTCTTCGAAGTTGAGCGCAAAGTTCAGCGCCAGTCTAGCTTTTCCGGGCCAGTTCGGGTTGGGTGGGTTGCCGCCATAGCCAACAAAGTCGCGCGCTAGATGATCCATAGTGACGGCTCCAAAGAAAAGGTTTACGAGCATCATAAGCATGGCAGCGCACTTGCGAAACGCCTTCCATGAGCCGCACAATCTCAGCATCGCTTACAGGAGAGTCATCCCATGCGTCTCGGCGTATTTTCAATGCCTTTGCATCGCCCCGAAAAGCCCTATGCCCTGGCGCTGCAAGAGGACCGCGAAATGGTGCTGCTGGCCGATAAACTTGGCTATGGCGAAGTGTGGATCGGTGAGCATTTTACTTCCAAGGCGGAACAAATCCCCTCCGCTATGTTGTTCTTGGCAACCTTAATTTCTGAAACCAGCCAAATTCGCTTTGGCACAGGCGTTGTAAACCTACCGCATCATCACCCCGGCATCGTCGCTGGTGAGGCGGCCATGTTCGATCAGCTTTCAGGCGGGCGGCTGATGCTAGGCGTTGGGCCAGGTGGCTTGATCTCCGACGCAGAATTCTTCGGCGAAATGGACATGGGTGAGCGCAACCGTGTCGCACTGGAATATGTGAACGCAATTCAGGCGCTTTGGGCAACAGAAGGGCCCTTCGAAGTGACCGCAAACGGCATGACGCTCACTAATAAATCCACCCATTGGCCGCGTTATGGGCTGGGCGCTATCCCGAAACCCATGCAGCGTCCTCACCCGCCGATCGCAATGGCGATGGTGTCTGCCCGTTCTGGTGCCGCATTCGTTTGCGCAGAACGCGATTTCATTCCGATTTCAGCCAATTTCGTATCCGAGGACGACGTGATCGCCCAATGGCAAACCTATGCTGAGGCGCGCGACAAGGCTGGCAAACCCACTGATCCAGACGTCTGGCGTCTTGGCCGCAACATTCTGGTGACAGAGACTGACCAGGAAGCACAGGATATCATCGCTGACCCTGATGGCGATTTCGCCTTCTATTTCCGCTACCTCCGCTCGCTCCGCCAAATGGAGAACATCGAAGCGTTTCGGGATGAACCAAATGAAGCGATGAACACGCGCCTAGACATTCCCCAGGCGATTCAGGATTGTGTAATCGCAGGCAGTGCCGCTACCGTCCTAGAACGCCTTACTGACTTAGCCGACCGCGCTGGCCCGTTTGGCACCCTGTTGATGGCTGGGCAGGATTGGGACGATACCGGCCGCTGGCCAAGGTCGATGCGTCGACTGGCGGAAGAGGTGGCACCCAAGCTCTCCAAACATCTAGCGACCTTGAAAACCTAGCGTGAGCCTTTGACGAGCGCCCTAGCCGCCGCTGCGATCCGTTGCCTATCCGGAAACACGTGGTCCTCTAAAGTTGGGCTGTAAGGGATCGGCGCGTCGAGCGCACAAACCCGCGCAACGGGGCCTTTAAGGGCGCGGAATGTTGCTGCGTCCTCTACCACCAAAGTTGCGATTTCTGCAGCCGCACTTGCTGTCGGCGGCGCTTCGTCTGCTACAACTAGATGACCAGTCTTTTGCACGGACGTTCGGATTGTTTCTGTATCTAGTGGTGCCAGTGACCGAGGGTCAATGATTTCCGCTGAAATACCCTCGGTCGCTAAGTCCTCAGCCGCCGCCAGTGCTTCATGCACTGCCCACGCAAGCGCTACGATGGTGACATCCGTGCCTGCCCGTTTCACTTCCGCCTTGCCGAACGGAATAGCGATATCGCCATTAGGCACCTCGCCCTTCAAGCCAGCGAGCCGCCCAGCTTCAAAGAATATAACCGGATTATTGTCCCGAATAGCGGTTTTGATCAGCCCCTTTGCATCGGCTGGCGTTGAGGGCAGCACCAACTTGAGGCCAGCCAAGTTCATAAACATCGAATACGGGCTCTGCGAATGCTGCGCCGCCCGGCGGGTGCCACCGCCGACAGTCGTGCGAAACACCATCGGAAAAGTGGTCTGTCCGCCAAACATATAGTGGATTTTGGCAGCCTGATTGACGACCTGATCCATAGCGACGAAGCAGAACGTCACCAGGCGCCAATCCACAATCGGACGATATCCAGCGCCTGCCGCACCAATCGCCATACCTGTCAACGCACTTTCTGTGATGGGGGTTTGCTTAACGCGAACGTCACCAAACTCTTTAATCAGCGGTCCCGGCGCGTCAGTGGACATATGGAAAATCTTTGGGTCGACGCGCATTTCCTCGGCGATGCCTTGGATAATGGCGGCGGTATAGGTCATTTCAGCCATAGCCAGCGCTCCTATTCAGCAAACACATCGTCGAGTGCGGACTCGAGCGTCGGAAACGGGCTCGCCTCTGCAAACGCCACGGCGGTTTGAATGGATCCCCTGACTTCGTCCTGGATGACCGCAAGCTCTTCATCATCCAATTGGCCTTGCTGCTCCTGCAGGCGCTTGATCAGCAAATCGATTGGGTCACGTGCCATCCAAGCTGCGATTTCTTCCGCTGGCCGGGCATCCGGTTGGTCCTTACGCTCAGTGTGGCGGCGATGGCGATAGGTCTTCGCTTCGATCAGCGTCGGCCCCTCCCCGGCCCGCGCTCTGGCGACAGCCTGCGCCGCAGCTTCATGCACAGCCTCGACATCATTGCCGTCGACGATGACGCCGGGTATGCCATATCCAGCAGCCCTTGCGGCAACATCTGGCGTTGCGACGCTATCGGCAGCGCGTGTGTTCACCGCCCAAAGATTATTCTCACAAACGAAAATTACGGGCAGCTTCCAAGTAGCTGCAATATTGATTGATTCATGAAATGGCCCAGCGTTTGATGCGCCATCGCCGAAGAACCCCACAGCAACGCCACCAGCACCATCCATCTGCGCCGCTAGCCCAGCACCCGTGATGATCGAAATACCACCAGCAACAATGCCATTAGCGCCCAGCATGCCAATGCCAAAATCAGCAATATGCATGGACCCGCCCTTGCCTTTGCAATATCCGTCTTGGCGGCCATAAAGCTCCGCCATCATCCGGTTCAGGTCCGCGCCTTTAGCGATACAATGGCCATGGCCACGATGAGTTGAGATGATCTGATCGAAGTCGCGGAGCGCCTCACACACCCCAACCGCAACCGCTTCTTCGCCGATATAGGCATGGACGACGCCATAGATATCGCCTGTCTGAAAGCCCTCCGACGCCTGCTCCTCAAATCGGCGGATCGTCAACATTTGGCGCAACATCCGCCGTTGCTGATCTGATGGAAGGTTAGGCATCGCTCGCATCTCCTGAAGCATGATCTAACCTGAATGATAGAAGCCTGCTCCGACGCCGCACAAGGAAGCCAAATCATGGCAGCAATACCGACCACCCAAACTAAAGCCGCTACATTGACCGTCACGTTCTTCTAGCATCGTGACCTAGCCCGCGCGATGGTGTTTTATTAACCCATGATGGGATTCACATTGGCAATTAATCAGGACTGGTCAAAGATTTACAAGGCCGCAGGTGCAGCGCATATCGGCTTGGTAGATGAAAGCCGCGGCTCCCACCGCGCAGCAGACACCAAGCCCGTGCAATTCACTATCCGCGTGCCGGATGTAGAAGCGTGGCATTCCCAGATAAGCACCCAAAACGTCGACGCCATGACAGCGCCGTGGAGCACCCCCCTAAGTTGGTCCAGCTAGAGGGATATTATTTATCGCCTCAGAGGAGGATGAGAAGAAGGCAGGCAA
>CBFIAF010000063.1:0-6978 GCA_965660545.1 Alphaproteobacteria bacterium
CAGAAGGTGCGGTCACCGTCGACGCCGTGCGAGTTTTTTCAGGTAAGGGAGCGCCAAGTTGCGCCGCCAGTTGGGCGATATTGGCCACATCATAGAACACCGCAGGCGTCAAATTGGTGCCAAAACGGATGTTCACACGGTCTGCCAACGCCGCCAAGGCGATAGAATCAAACCCGAAATCGTAAAACCGCGTAAAGCTGTCGACCTGCGCCAGGTCGAATTTCAACATTGCGGCAACGATGCCGCGCAGCACCGCCTCGCCGTTGCCCTCTGCGCCATTTTCCTGCGGCTGGGCGGCGGCCCGGCTTGACGCGTGAATGCCGCGCAAGGTTGCCAAAACGCTACCTTGCTTATCTGTCACAGTAAGATCGGCGACAATGCCCTGATCCGTTACGCGCAGCGACCCATCTATCTGGCTTGCCGCCGCGCTATTGGCGGACCGGTGCAGGGTCGCAATCGCCCGCACATCCAGCGCAGCCCAGTCCAGCTGACCTGCCACCTGTGCCGCTAGACGCAATGAGTCCTCGATGGCGGTGATGGTTTCCGGCGCCAGAGAGATGTTCTTGCTGTCGTGGTCCTGCTGATAGGTGGCCGCCCTGATCCGCGCCGCGAAACGGCCATCCTTGTGCGCGGTAAACGCCCCAAGGCCGCGGGCATACGGGCGGTGGTCAAAGCCCGTTTCAGCCAACAAGAAGGCAGGGTCAAGGATCAGACCTGGTGCCACCGGATCGGCAAGAGTATCGTCGGCAACGGCGCGGAATAGCACCGCCTCTCCCGATGTGATTTCAACGGCACCGTCAACCGCTACCTGCACTGTCAGCGCGGCATGGGACGCCACATCGGCCGTGCCAAAAGCCAGCGCCGACAGCCCCTGCGCGGGATGGCCGCTGATCCGCAACGCTGCCACCGCGGCATCGGCCAGCAACAGCGGGCTGATCCAGACCGCCCCCTCGCGGCGCGATACATAATCCAGCAGATCATCGGCCCTGATCTGCGTTTCAAACCGCAAACCGGCCAGATCGGACACATTGCGCCCGATTAGCGGATGCAGGCGTCGGCGGAACACTTCGGGCCGCAGCAAGGATGGCGCATCGGGGTCCACCTCGACCCAGCAGCGCGTGCGTTCAAAGGGATAGGTCGGCAGTTCGATCCGACGCGGGCGCTGCGGCCATTGGGCGGACCAATCGACCATCTCTCCGCGCGTCCAGTGCACCGCGCAAGAGTGCGGATCGGTTGTAGGCAGAGCCGCGTCGGGCGGTTCGGCCATGATATCGGCGCAATATGCGGCATCGCCGCCTTTCCCGTTGCGGAAAGCGATCAGCTGTTGCCGCAGATCGGCCAGCGTCTCGCTGACAACCGCCAGTCGACAGCGAAGCGCCGTGCGTCCCGTTTGCAGGGTAAACGCCACGCGCTGCGGGTCTTCGGCCGGATTGGCGTCGATCCAATCGATCATGCGCCCCAGCACCTGATCCAGCCGATCCCGCGTCAACGCCGAAAACGGCATCACAACCGGGCGCATGGGCAGGATGGCTGCAGCACTGGCGCGATATTCTTCGACGATCATATGATTGTTCATGCCGCCTGCGCCGATCGACGTGATCCCCGCACGGCGGGGGGCGGAGCCGCCCGGCCAGTCACGAAGCGTCTGGTTGACCTTGAAGGGCGTCTTGGCAAAGGGGATAGCCGGGTTCAGCACATCGGAATTCAGCGACGGGGCAATCTGGCTGTGGCGCATTTGCAGGATGAGCTTGGTAAAACCGGCAATGCCTGCCGCCGCCAGAAGATGGGCGATGTTGGATTTGACGGACCCCAACGCCACCTCGTCCGAGGTGCCATACACCTCTTGCAGCGCCGTGATCTCGATCGGGTCGCCCAACTTTGTGCCTGACCCGTGCGTCTCGATGTAGCTGATATCGCGCGGTGACAGGCCCGCATCGGCAAGTGCGTCCCGCGCTGCGCGGGCCTGCATAGACGGGCTTGGCACGGTAAAGCCGTTGCGTGGGCCCGCGTTAGCCATCGCGGTTCCGGTAATGATCGCCTGGATAAGGTCACCGTCACGTTCGGCATCGGCCAGCGGTTTCAAAAGCGCCGTGCCCACGCCCTCGCCCAGGATGGTGCCATCCGCGCCCAGCCCGAAACTGCGGATTACCTCGGCCCGGTTCGAGGTGAAATGCTCTTGCGACGAGGAGATCAGGTTATAAGGATGCAATAAAAGGTTGACCCCGCCGGCCAGCACCATTTTACACTGGCCCTCGCGCAGCAGGCGAACCGCAAGGTCAAGCGCTGTCAGCGATGCCGAACACATCGTATCGACAAAGATCGACGGCCCCGTAAGGCCGTAAAAATACGAGATCATGTTGGGCATCGTGCCGGTATAGCTGCCCGAGGCGCGCACGCCGCGCGTCAGCATGTTCTGAACACCATACAGATTGTAGTGGTTGCTCATTGTGCCAACCAGAACGCCGACATCGCCGCCTATTTCGGCTTGCAGCGTTTCGCGCGAATATCCGGCCTGTTCGAAGGTCTCGACGGCACACTCCAGCAAAAGCCGCACCTCGGGCGACATGGCCTCGGCATCGGCCTGCGATATGCTGAAATAGCGCGGATCGAACTTGTCTATGTCATCCAGAAACCCGCCGGTCTGGATCGTCGATTTGCCCAAGACCTCACGCTCGGGGAAATAGATTTCCGAATGTGGCCAACGATCGGCCGGAACCGGCGTGAAGTGATGCCGACCGCTTGCGATATTGTCCCAGAACTGCGCCAGATTGCTGGCCCCCGGATAGCGCCCGGCAAGACCGATCAAGGCAATATCGCGACCTTTGGGACGAGTGTGCAGTGCCGGTGCCGGCGGGGTCGCGCTTGGCTGGGTTGCCTTGCTGGACGGATGGACAGGTTCGACAAGCTGGGCAGGCGCATCATCAGGTTTGGCAACGCTTGTCGGTGCCTGTTGGTTCGGTAACGAAGGCAGGGCCACAGCCACGGCTTCCGGCCATTGGCGCAATAGGTAATCCGCCACCCCGTTCAGGTTCAAAGTCTCAAAGAACAGCGTGGCGGAGAGCGAAACACCCAGCCATTTTTCCAGCTTTTCAACCATCTCGACAGCAAGAAGCGAGTCGAAACCATAGCGTTCAAATGGAAGTCCGGGGCGAAGGGTCGTGGCCTCGATCCCCAGCGTTTCGGCCAACATCTCGGCCAGTTTCTCCAAGAGGGTGGGGCGCAGAGTGTCGGCTGACGCGCTGGCCGTCGTGGCGGTTTCGGCTGCCGCGCCAGTCACGCCGGTCGGCGGGCGTTCAGCCTCATCGCCCCTTGACAGAAAGCGCAGGAACCGCGCCGCATCGCCTTGTCCGGCCACCACGCGCGGCGGCAGCGCGCCATCTAGCACATCCAAAAAAACCGCCAAAGCCTGATCGGTTGGCAGTGGATTGGTGCCCATGCGCCCTGTCATGCTGCGCAGCACCCTTTCTGACACCCGCATGCCGCCATCAGCCCACAAAGTCCAGCCGATGGACAGGGAATGACCTGATCTTTCTCCCTTAACCACCCGGGCGGCGCGGTCGGCCATAAAGCGATCCATAAAGGCATTGGCGGCGGCGTAGTCGGATTGTCCAACCGCTCCATGCACAGCCGCGACGGAACTGTTTACGAGGAAAAAGCGCAAAGGCATGTCCGCCGTTTCCGCTTCCAAGGCCATTAGCCCGTCAATCTTGGGCGCCAGCACCCGGTCAAAGGCCGCGCGATCCTTGGTGCGGGCCAGCCCGTCATTCAGAAGGCCCGCACTGTGAATGATCCCATCAATCCCACCATATCGGCGGCCGATCTCTTCAAGCGCGGCGCGCAGGCTTCTGCGGTCTGTAACATCACAGATGACGAAAGGAAAATCGCCAACCTCCGGTGCGGTTCGTCCGCCAAGGATGACCTCTGCCGCACCGCGCGCCTTGAGTGCTGCAGCCATCGCACGACCAATGGCACCCGTGCCCCCCGTGACGAACACCACCGCACCCGAAATATCATCGCGCGAGTGAGCGCCGCGCCGTGCAAGCGCCGGGCGCGGCAACAGCGTCGGTGTCACGGGGATCACAGGAACACCGCCCGCTTCAAGCGCCAGCGTCCGGATCAGTGGCAACGCCGCTGCCGCAAAGGAGGAAGCATCGCCGCGCAGCCAAAGCGCCTGCATCGGGCCTTCCTGCAACCAGCCCCGCAGAGTCTCAAGCAATTGCCACAGATTTTTGTGCAACTCTTGCGTAGTGATCGCAGCGGGCAAGGATAGGTTGCGCAGCTCGTTAGCCGTCTGCGCGATCAGCGTGATCGCCCCTGCCGTGCCTTCGTCTAACCGCGCGCGCACCGGTGCGGGCAAATCTGCGTCAGGGCACGCGGTCAGGCTTTGCATGTCTGCCACGACGGTTTCAGACAGGGCGACAGGCCGTGTCGCAAGCCCCGTGATGCGCGCCACCACTTGCCCGTCAAAAACCACGTCGACATCATGCCGTCCATCAGCCCGACGCCGGCACAGCGAAACGGCCTGCGTCAGCGGCGTGTCGGCAATAGAAAACTGTTTGACCGCAAAAGGCACGCCTGCGGGTTCGCCCGTGAAAAGCGCGGCAATAACCGTTTGCAACGCGGCATCCAGAAGGATCGGGTGCGACGGGCCATCGGCAGGGGGCGCATCAGGCGGAAGGGCCAGATCCGCCAGCACCCGACCGCCCACCAGCGCCATGCGCCCGACCGCGCGGAATGCAGGGCCATGGGCGATGCCGGCAGCAATCAATTGGTCATAAGGCAAACCCAACTCGACCGATGCGTCTGGCAAAGCCCCCGCTGAGGGCAGTTGTTGGCCTTTGGCCAAACGGCCCCGCACCACCACATCACCGCCGCTATCGCGCACGATGAAATCGTTGTCGCCCTCGCGATGAAAGGTCAGATCGATCCCCGTTTGACCCAGCCGCACAGGCCGCAGCCAGACCACATCAGCTAATGCGGCCAAACCGGCAGCGTCGGCAAAGGCTTGGGTTGCGTAGGTTAGCGTGACCATGCCCGGCAGGATCGAAACGCCACCGATGATGTGATGTGTCAGATAGGGGTGGGCTGCCGGAACGTGCAGTCGCGCGCCGTCCGGCGTGCGTTCAAAGTGCAGGGCCGCCACATCAGGCGCAGAGGGCAGGGGTTCGAACCAGTGGCTGGTGCGGTCAAACGTATATCCCGGAAGATGCAGGCGCGGCCCCTTCGGAACATACGTCGGCCAATCGACCACGCCCCCTGTTGCCCAAGCCTGCGTCAGCGCCGCAAGGTCTGTTCCGATTGCCGTGGCGGCAGGCGCTTCTTCATCAACGACGCCGTGCCAAAGATTGTCTGCTGCGCGCCTGTCCAACGCAGCCTCTAAACCCTGCGCAAGGCTTTGCAGATCGGTCGCCAAAAGCGCCAACCGATGCGGCATGCCAACTCTGCCAAAGGCCAGACTGCGCGCTACCGAAGCCAGATCGACATTTGGGGTGCGGGCCAGCCAGTTTTGCAGACGCTCCAACCGATGCCGCAACGCCGATGGACTGCGTGCCGAAAGCAGGATCGGCATGGGTTCGTGAGGTGTGGCCGCATGGGGCCTTGTCGGGGTTTCCTCGATCAGCGCATGGGCATTGGTGCCACCAAAGCCGAAACAGCTGATGCCTGCGCGACGGGGCTCATCCCCGACGCGCGGCCAGTCTTCAAGCCGGTCTGCGATCCGCAGGCCCGACCCTGCCAGTCGCAAAAGCGGGTTCGGTTTTTCAAATCCGGCGGTGGGCGGAATCTGGCCATTTTGCAGGGCAGCGATGACCTTTGCCAAACCGGCAATCCCTGCTGCGCCTTCCAGATGGCCGACGTTATTCTTGACCGACCCAATGCGCGTTGCGCCCTCGACCGGGGTGGAACCGGCTTGCGCATACAGCGCCTGAAAAGCGGCTTTCAGGCCGCGCACTTCGATTGGATCGCCAACGGGCGTGCCGGTGCCATGCGCCTCGATATAGCCCAGCGTTTCGGGCGCAATGGAGGCGCGGGTCACGACTCGGGTGATCAGGGCAGCCTGTTCATTGGGGTTGGTCACGGTCAGACCGGCGCTACGGCCACCGTGATTTGAAGCGACCTCGCGGATCAAGGCATGGATCGGATCACCATCGGCAAGGGCGCGGGCCAGCGGCTTCAGGACAACCATAGCCGCCCCTTCTCCGCGCACATAGCCGTTGGCGCGGTGATCAAAGGCACGGGATTGTCCGGTTTTCGACAACATCCCCGCCTTGGAAAAGGCAAGGAAATGGTCGGGCGACCAGATCAGGTTCACACCCCCCGCAAGTGCAAGATCGCAACTTCCCGCCCGCAAGGCCTGAACAGCCTGTTCAATGGCCACAAGGGCGCTGGAACAGGCGGTATCGTTGGTGACGCTTGGGCCGGTGAAGTTGAAAAGATAAGACACACGGTTTGCCAGCACGGCCTGCGAAATGCCCGTGGCCATGTGTGATTCAGGTTCTAACCCCGCGCGGGATTGCAGTTCCAGATAGTCCCAATGGCATGAACCGACAAAGACACCGACATCGCGGTTGGGCAAGGTGTTCGGGTCCAGCGCCGCGTCTTCCAGCGCATTCCACGCGGTTTCGAGGATAAACCTTTGCTGCGGGTCCATCCGGTTGGCCTCGCGCACAGAGATGCCAAAGAAAAGCGGATCGAACCCGTCGGCCTGATCGACAAAGCTACCCCAGAATTGCCGGTCGGGCGGAAATCCCGAAGCACGCCGCTGTCCGGGCAATTCGGTGATCCGCACACCGCCTTTGGCGAGAATGTCCCAGAAGTCTGCAAGCGTTTCTGCCCCCGGAAAGCGCAGGGAAAGTCCGATGATCGCAACGGGTTCGGGGTTGCATGTCATGCGGCAAGCCTTTCCTCGACCTGCACCTTGAGCCGTGATCGCAGATCGGGTTCCGAAACGGCAGGCAGCCCGACACCACAAACATATTG
>CBFIAF010000064.1:0-3340 GCA_965660545.1 Alphaproteobacteria bacterium
TAAACCGCACGTAATGCTGCCCATAAGGCGTCATATGTGCGCCACTGTTTAGCCACACGGAGTACTTACAAGAGGATTGTTCATGATGAACCTCCCTGAACTACGACCGCATGTTGTTGGTTAGATAATTAGACCAGCACGTGCGGTCGCTCTTTTTTATGTGATCAGGCAGCGCTTAGGGGTTAGGTAGGGGCCATCCCACTCCTCAAAAAAATATATTCATAAAAGCTTAAAATTAAGAGTTGAAAAAAGCACATGTTTCTTAAATAAACTCAGGCTTGGAGCAGCTATTAATTATGCAGAAAAGATATAATTGTGCCTATATTTTAGGCTCCAGATGTTGCGGATGGTTTCGGAATATTTTTACCCTCATTCCATTTATCTCTTTTTTTGAATTAAATAATAATGCTAAAATCAACTGGCATATTTTTTGCACGGATAGTGTACGTGCGAGAATTATTAAGCATTTTTTTCTGGAATTAGCCGATATACAATCCTACAGCGACATTGTGTCAGATCAGCTGTCGAGCGGTAAATATTGTATGGGGTGACGGGAAGCTTTCTCACTTGGGATGTAGCTGTGGTGCAAATCTTCGATCGGAATGGTAAGACCGCGTCTGTGGCACGGATGCCAGCACAGGGCCCACAGAACGAGAACCCCGCGCCAGTTCTTGTGCGCATTGAACATGCTGCGTTAAATTTTCGCGATTTCATCGTCGCCTCGGGTCGTTTCGGACCGGTGCCGTGTGGCCATATTGCAGGAAATGAGGGCGCAGGGGTTGTGATGCAATCATCCTCGCCCGCGTTTCGCGAAGGCGATCCCGTTTTCGTCAATGGCCACGGGCTGGGCGAGGCGTTGGCCGGAACGCTGTCGGGTAAGGTGTGGCTGCCGCCGGAAGCCATCACGCCGCTGCCCGAAGGCATGACAACTCGTGACGCCGCAACTGTGGGGGTGGCGGCACTTGTGGCCTACGCCGCAGGGCCGCTTCTCGGAGAGGACACGATTGCTGTAACCGGTGCGATGGGCGGCACGGGGCGCGTCGCCGCAGCCTGTTATGCCCGCGCAGGATGCGATGTGACAGCGCTGACCCGCGATGCGGACCGGGCGGGGGTTCTTTCGGCCTTGGGTGTCAGTACCATTCTGCCCCCTTTGACCGAGGCTGACGTCAACGCGGAAAATTTCGGTCCCGAACGCTTTTCTGGCGTCTTTGATGTGACGGGCGGTGCCTTGAACTGGTTGACACGCCACATGCGAACGGGCGGAACGGTGGCCTTGGCGGGATTTGTTGCGGGCAATAGTCCAGATATCAACGCCTTGGCTGTGATCCTGCGCAGGCTGCGCATTGTTGGGGTGAATGCAGGTCTTCCGCCGCCAGACAAGGCGCAGGCGCTGCGTTGGGTGGCCAAAACGCTGCGCCCCGAAGATTACGCGCTGCTGGCCCATTTCGCCGACCCAAATGAAGTGCCCGCATTGATGGGCTGTTTCGGCGGCGAACCCGGACGGGGCCGAATTGTGGTGGCGCTGCGATGAAAGACAGTCTTGTCGTCACGGCCAACCGTTTCGGCTCGGCGTTTCTGTTTCCCGGTCAGGGTGTGCAATATTTTCACATGGCCGAGGCGCTGTTTCGCGGTGACGAGACTTTTGGTGCGATCATGCGCCGGTTGGATCAGGCGCTGGTGGCCGAAGGTGCAGGCTCGGTGCTTGAGCGGCTTTATGACCCGGCCGTTTCGCGCGATCAGACCTGTGATGATCTGCGTTTTACGCATCCCGCACTTTTGATGATCGAACTGGCGCTTGCCATGCGCCTGCAAGCCAAAGGCACCGAACCTGATATCTGTGTTGGTGTATCGCTGGGTGAGTTTGCACAGGCGGGCTTTGCCGGTGTTCTGCCGCCAGAGGAAATGCTGTGCTGCATCGCCCGCACCGCGCGCATCGTGCATGATCTTTGCCCACCGGGGCGGATGCTGACGGTGCTAGCCCCGCTCTCGGTGTTTGACCGGTTGTCGGGCGTGGAGTTTGTGGGCGAACAGGCTGAAGACCATTTCATCCTTGCAGGGCCGGGTGACGCTATTGAAAACGCAGTTAAAGGCCGATGGCATTTTGTGCGTGGCCCCGCCCGTGTCCCGTGCCTTTCACAGCAGCGCGATGAATCGGGCCGCGCGTGAGATCACGGGCGTTTTTGCTGGGCGAGCGTATTGTGCGCCTCGCGTCCCGCTGATTTCTTCGATGACGGGTGGGATCGTCGATTGCCCCGATGCATCCCATTTCGCAGCGCTTGGACGCGGGCCGATCCGGTTTCGCACCGCGCTCGCCACGCTTCAGGCGCGGGGGCAAATATGCCGTTTAGTTGATGTTGGCCCTTCGGGCAGTCTGGCGACCCTTGCGGCGCGGTCCCTTCACGACTGGCCGCAGGAGCGCATCCTGTCGCCGTTTGCGAACGGGCAGTCAGAGTTGGAACACCTGCAGGCACTGGACGAGGTGGCGATGAAAGATATCGGATCAGATGACACGCTGCGCGCCGGGGCGACGGGCCAAAGTGCGGTGGTCTTTGCCGGTCAGGGATCACAGGTTGCGGGCATGGGCGCCTCACTTTTCGGGCTTTATCCCGAAATGGCGGCGCAAGCGGACCGCATACTTGGCTATTCCGTCACCGAAATCTGTCGCGACAATCCGGGTGGGAAGCTTAGTGATACACGTTATACACAACCCCTGATCTTTTGCGTCAACGCTTTGGCATGGCGGGCGCATCTGGACCAGCATGGAATGCCCGACATTCTGGCAGGCCATTCTTTGGGCGAAATGAACGCCCTGCAAGCAGCAGGGGTGATGGATTTTGAAACAGCCCTGAGCATCGTGCGCCGCAGGGCCGAACTGATGGCCGCCGCCCCTGCGGGGGCAATGTCTGCCGTGCTGGGGTTGGACCGCGCGCGGCTGGAACAGGTTTTGTCCGAGGCTGGTCTGGATGGCGTGGACATTGCCAATCTGAACACCCCAAGCCAGATCGTGATTTCCGGTGATGCCGAGCAGGTCAAGCGGGCTACGCCGCTGATCCAGTCGGCCGGGGCGCGGGCCTGTATTCCCCTGCCGGTCAGTGGGGCCTTCCATTCCCGCCTGATGCAGCAGGCCGAAGCCGAATTTGCGCGCTTTTTGTCGGGCTTCCGTTTTGCCCCGCCGCAGGTTCCTGTGATTTCCAACGTCACCGCGCGCCCCTATGCGGCGGATGACATATGCGGTCAGATTGCGCGGTTGCTCTCGCGGTCGGTGGATTGGCAAGGATCGGTCGTCCACATGCTGGACCGTGGGGTGACCGAGTTCGTCGAACTGGCCCCGAAGCCCGTT
>CBFIAF010000064.1:3438-6946 GCA_965660545.1 Alphaproteobacteria bacterium
GCTGACAGCGATGATCGCGGAAATTCGACGCAGCCATGTCGTCAGCCCTGCGCCCTCGGTCACCGCACCCGTGTCACAGCCTTCCGCGCCTGTTGTCGCGGCACCCGTTGCCGCACCTGCGGTTTCCCGCTCCGGCGCGCTGGATATCACGGCAGAAACTCTGGGTTCTGCCGCGTTTCGCGCGACCTACGGCACGCGCTACGCCCATATTTGTGGCGGCATGGTGCATGGCATCGCCAGCACGGATTGGGTGGTTGCCTGTGCCAAGGCAGGCATCCTGTCGTTCTTCGGGACGGGTGGTCTTTCGCCTGATCGCGTTGAGGCCGCGATAACGGATCTGAACATGCGATTGGGGCCGAAGGATCCGTTTGGCATCAACCTGCTCAACGGCTCGAACGAAACCGCCAACATGGACCTGTTCTTGCGTCACGACATCCGGCGGATCGAGGCATCGGCTTATATCAAGATGACTCCCGATCTGGTGCGTTATCGCCTTCTGGGCCTGTCGCGCGATGCGCTGGTCCCCGGCGGTGTGGCGATTGCCAACCGCATTATTGCCAAACTCTCGCGCCCCGAAGTTGCTCGCGCCTTTCTGTCTCCCGCGCCCGAGGCCATTGTTCAGACGTTGTTGGCCAAAGATCAGATCACACCGGAAATGGCCGATCTCGCGCGCCGCGTGCCCATGGCTGACGATATCTGCGTCGAGGCGGATTCCGGCGGCCATACCGATCAGGGCAATGCCGCCGTGCTGATCCCCGCGATTTGCCGCCTGCGCGATGCGATGCAGGCCGAATTCGGCTACGCCACTTCACCGCGCATCGGGTCGGGCGGTGGCATCGGCACCCCCGATGCAGCCGCCTCGGCGCTGATGCTTGGGGCGGAATTCACCCTTACAGGGTCCATCAACCAATGCACGATCGAAGCTGGAACCAGCCCTCTGGTCAAGCAGATGCTTGCCGAAGCCGAGGTTCCCGATACCGCACATGCGCCCGCCGGCGACATGTTCGAGATCGGGGCGCGGGTGCAGGTGCTGCGGCGCGGCGTGCTGTTTCCGGCCCGCGCAAACCGCCTGTTCGATCTTTACATGCGCCATGACACGCTGGATCAGATCGACGCGCAGACCCGCGACCAGATCGAGACGCGCTATTTCCAGCGGAGTTTTGACGAGGTCTGGCAGGATTGTCTTGCCTATTGGCCCGCCGCCGCCATCGAACGCGCCTTGGCCATGCCAAAGCAGAAAATGGCCTATGTCTTTCGCTGGTATTTCGGCCTATCAGGCCGTCTGGCGCTTCAGGGCGTGGCAGAGCGCAAGGTTGATTTTCAGGTGCATTGCGGCCCTGCGATGGGGGCATTCAACCAATGGGTCGCAGCAAGCGGTCTGGCCAGCTGGCAAAACCGCGGCGTTGTTGAGGTGAACGCGCATCTTCTGTCGGCCACAGCCGACCGCGTTACCCGCGCCATTCAAGATTTTCGGAGACGTTAATTACCATGACTAAGCCAGACTCATCTGTGACCGACCGCATTGCCGCCTATATCGAGGCCCAGTTCCTTGTGACCTACGGCGAGGATTTCACGGCGGGCACCAACCTGTTTGAAGCCGGAATCATGGACAGCTTTGGCTATGTTCAACTGATCAACTTCATCCAGACCGAATTTGGCGTCACGCTGGACGATGACGCGATCCTGACAAGCGTGATGGTCAGCCTGCAACGCATGGCGGATGCCGTGACCGCCAGTATGGCAGAGGCAGGCTGATCGATGTGCGGTATCGCCGGTTCCTATCTCCCTGACGATGTAACGCGGCTCCGAAGTCCCGACGAGATCGTGGCAATGCTGGCGTACATCGGTCATCGCGGGCCGGACGAGGCGGGCTATTACCGCGATGCGCGCTGCACATTGGGCATGGTTCGGCTTAGCATCCTTGATCTGGCGTCGGGTCAACAACCAATGGCCAGCCCGTCGCAGCGCTATTGGTGCGTCTTTAACGGCGAGATTTACAATTACGTCGAACTGCGCGCCGAATTGCAGGTACAGCACGGAATGCGCTTTTCCACCGATGGCGATACCGAAGTCCTGCTTCGCGCGTGGGAGGTATGGGGTGTCGAATGCCTGTCCCGCCTGAACGGCGCCTTTGCTTTTGCGATCTATGATCGTGATACGGGCCGTCTGGTTCTGGCGCGCGACCGTTTCGGAAAGCGGCCGCTATTCTGGACAAAAGCCCAAGGGCGGTTTGTGTTCTCGTCGGAAATCAAGGGGTTTCTGGGCTGCCACGATGTGTCGTTGACCCCTGATGCGTCACAAGTGGCCACGATTCTTGGCTGTTGGACACCTGCCCCGGGCCAGACCGGCTGGACAGGTATCGAAACCCTGCTCCCTGGCGGCTGGATGGAAATTGCGCCCACGGGCACCATCCACTCGGGCCGCTATGCGTCGCTTGATCTGACGGCACGGGAAGATTTTGCCTCGATGGACGATGCCGCCGCCGCTGTGCGCGAAGCCCTCATCCGCGCGGTGACGATCCGTATGCGCAGCGATGTGCCCGTCGGGCTCTACCTTTCGGGCGGATTGGATAGCTCAATCATCGCAGCGATCCTGTCCACCCTGCCCAGCAATGGCCCTGTTTCGTCCTATTCCATCGGGTTTGAGGATGAGGCGCTGGACGAAACGCCGTTTCAGGTTTTGGCCAGCCAGCGTTTCGGCACGCGCCACACCACGGTGCGCGCAACCCATGCCGATATTTGCGCCGCTTTTCCGCAAGCGATCTATCACGCCGAGATTCCGGTCTTCCGCACCGCTTTTGTACCGATGTTCCTGTTGTCGGACCGGGTGCAACGGGACGGCATCAAGACCATCCTCAGCGGCGAAGGCGCGGACGAGGTGTTTTTGGGCTACGACCTTTTCCGCGAAACCATGCTGCGGCAGGAATGGGCGGGGCTGGACATCGAAACCCGCAAGGCGCGGGTGGCGCGGTTGAACCCATATCTGAAACATTTCTCCAATGCGCCGGGCATGATCGGGCTTTACGACCAGTTCGCCACCGAACGCCGGCCGGGCCTCTTCTCACATGAAATCCGGTATCAGAACGGCAACCTGTCACTTCGGCTGCTCGCAGAGCGCGCGCTGGCGGGTCAGGCATTGCAACCTTTGATTGCGGCAACGGCGGCTGATGCCCGCTTTGCCGGACTTTCGGCGGTGGAAAAGGCGCAATGGTTGGAGTTCAACACGCTGTTGCCGGGCTATCTCTTGTCCAGTCAGGGCGAGCGGATGGGCATGGCGCATGGCGTGGAAAACCGCTGCCCGTTCCTGGATCCGAATGTTGTGAGGATGGCGGGATCAGTAAACCTGAAACACGATGACGGCTGGACGGAAAAGGCGGTGCTCAAGGCCGCCTTCCCCGAACTTCCCACTGAAATCCGCAACCGGCACAAACATCCCTATCGGGCTGCCGACAGCAAATCCTTTGTGCAGGAGCGCCCGGATTATCTGGAATTGGTGCTTTCGGCTGCGG
>CBFIAF010000065.1:0-1399 GCA_965660545.1 Alphaproteobacteria bacterium
CCCGTGTTCCCGTCATGCTTTGCGACCATGCGCGCTGCAATTCCTCTGTGATCTGTGTGGCCAACGTTGAAAAGCGGCCAATGCGCTGGCCCGTGCCCGGGGCAAGGATATCGCCCTGAACCGACAAAAGCGCCGCCCCGCCGACTACCATCGATCCTTCGGTGCCTGCGCTGAACTCGACCGCTTCATCCCTGCGGATGGGACGGTTCAGAGTGACCTCAAGCTGGCGCAGCAGGCCAAGGCGCGATTTGTCGCCCGTGGTGGCCTCTTCGGTTGAAATCGCGCGCATCACCTGTCGCACGGCTTCCAGTAGCACAATTCCGTCCAGCGATGGCCCGACGAAATCGTTGTAAAAGCCCGCCTTCGGCGCAACGCTTAGAAGAGCCCGCAGCCGCCCCTCTTCGCGAGCCAGCCCGGCCAGCAACACGTTGTCCGCATGTGTCTTGTTCACACGGCCTTTGCGCAAACGGCGCGGCATGGCGTTATCAGGCGGCGACGCGTCGGGTAGCCCGTCCATTGACCCGAAGACAAGCTGACCCTGTGCCACAACAACCCCTGCCTGACGGACCTCGCCGCGATAGCCCAAAGGACGGGCTGGATCAGGGCGAACGGAAACCTCTGCAGGCTGCTTTGCACAGATGGCCGGAAAATCGAAGCGCAACTGACGGATAAATACCGCGGCCTGCGGATCGTGATGGTTATGACACAGTTCTGTGGCGCGGGTCAGTTGGCAGATCGCCTCTGCCAGTTGCAGGCCGGATACATGGTCCAGCTGGTGATCAAAGAACAGGGGATGCGTCTCGTCGATCACCAGTCCTGCGGTGGAACGCGGCGATTTGCCCAAATGCAGCACCGGACGCGTGATCACCAGATTGAGGGGGTCTTTCTTTTGTCCCTGCGCATAAAGGTCCAGAGGCAGCAGTTCCGGTTTCTCGGGTGTTTCGTCCCTATCCGGTCCGGCTGCCCGGTCGGCCATCATACGCAGGTTCGACGATTGCAGCAAAAGATCGGCCTTGTCCCCGAGTGTCAGATCGGGAAGCGCGGCGGTCAGGCGACTGACCACTGTCATAAGCGCGATACTGTCGAATCCGTGTTCGGCAAGCGGTGCGTCCAGATCCAGATCTGCGGCATCTACGCCGTGATATTCGGCGGCGATGCGGCGCAGGGTGTCTTCAATCCCCACATCGCCATGGGCGGGGGTTTGGGGCAGCAGCGCGGTGGCAACCGTAACAGGCAGCGGGGCCTTTGATAGCGGCGTCACCCAGTAGGGTTTGCAGTCGAACGGATAGGTCGGCAGCGACAGCTTGCGTTGCGGCATAAGCCGGAAGGCAGCCCAGTCAATCGCCAGACCCGCGGCCCAAGCCTCGCAGGCGCAGGCCAGATTGCGGTGCTGCGCCCA
>CBFIAF010000065.1:1499-6755 GCA_965660545.1 Alphaproteobacteria bacterium
CGGAAGGCAGCCCAGTCAATCGCCAGACCCGCGGCCCAAGCCTCGCAGGCGCAGGCCAGATTGCGGTGCTGCGCCCAACCCGATTGAAGCACGGCAAGGTCTGACGCCTGCAGGAAGGATGGCTTGGCCTGCGTATGACCTGACCATATCCCCACGCTGGCAGGTACAGGTTGTTTTGTCAGCCATGCGCGCAAGCTGTCTACCAGTTGCGTTACATCTTGTACCACCAGAGCCAGTCGATGCGCCATCGCATCGCGACCATCTTGCAACGTCACCGCAATTCGGGCCAGCAGGCCGGGGGTCGTGGTTGCGTCTGGCTGTGTCTCGATCCAGTCGCACAGCCTTTGGGCCTGCGCCCGCAACGCAGTTTCGGTGGCCGCAGACAGGATCACCGCCTGAGGAGCCAGATCTACAGCGCTTGCCGTCAGATCGGGCGGGCCATCCAGAAGCACATGGGCATTCACCCCGCCAAACCCGAATGAACTGACCCCAGCCCGCAGCGGCAGCGGTTGCCCCTTCGCATCGCGCGGGGCCCAAGGCGTAGTTGTCTGGGCCAGCCGGAACGGGCTTCCTTCCAGCCGCAACAAGGGGTTGACGGTGCTGCAATACAGGTTTCCGATGATTTGGCGATGCCTCATCTGCAAAAGCACCTTGATCAGCCCCGTCACACCTGCCGCCATCTCCAGATGGCCGACATGTGTTTTGACCGCGCCGATTGCGCAGAACCCCGGCATCAGCGGATTTGCGGTGCGGGCAGCATCAAAGGCGGTTTTCAACCCCTCTACTTCGATCGGGTCGCCTAGGGCCGTACCTGTGCCATGCGCCTCGATAAAGGAGATCGTTGAGGGGTCGATGCCAGCCCTATCGATCACTTCCTGGATCAAGGACGCCTGCGATTGCGGGTTGGGCGCTGTTAGCGAAACCGCGCGGCCCGCGTGGCGCACGCCTGTAGCGCGGATTACGGCCAGAATGCCATCCCCGTCACGCAGTGCGTCAGCCAACCTGCGCACAACGACAACGCCAATGCCCTCGCCCCGGACATAGCCATTCGCCTTTTTGTCAAAGGTCTTGCACCGCCCGTCTGGCGACAGCATCCCGGCGGCAGAAAAGGCAACATGCAGGTCTTCATTCGGCATGGCGTTGACCCCACCCGCCACGATCATGTCACAGACCCCGCTGCGCAGGTCTTCCACCCCGCGGTGCAAGGCGACCAGACTGCTGGAGCATGCCGTTTCACAAGGTTCGCTTGGCCCGTGCAGATCCAGCATATGGCTAATGCGGTTTAGGCCCATCGACACGACATTGCCCATGACCCAGCGCGGGTCGGTGCTGCGCCCGGCACGCCCCACCATCATCGCGTAAGAGGCTGAGGCAAGCCCCATGTAAAGCCCTGTCTTTGATCCCCCCAGACCACGCGGTGCATGGCCTGCGGCTTCGAGTGCCGCCCAGACATGCATCATCATCAGCCGGTGTTGCGGATCGATGATCTCCGTCTCGGCCGTTGAAAGGCCAAAGAAGGCGGGGTCAAAATCGGCAAGGCCATCAATGAAGCCGCCCCAGTGAATATTTGTCTGTCCTGCGGCCTGACGCGGATCGCCGTCGATGCGTTGCCAGTCCCAACGCCAAGAAGGCGGGCGCGTGATGACATCGCGGCCTTCGATCATGTTGCGCCACAAGGTTTCAGGGTCAGCCGCGCCCGGAAAGGCGCCGCTCATGCCGATGATGGCAAAGCCATCGGTATCAGCGCTGCCCGTGGGCGCGGCGATGGGTTGGGCCGAAACCAGCGTAGGCAAGATCGCCGCTGCCTTAGGTATCGATTGAGAAGGCGCAGGCGGCACGGACTCTGGGCCAAATCGGTCCACCAAGGCACCGACGGTGGCACATTCATAAAGAGCAGCGGGCGAAACTTCGGTTCCCAGCAAAACGGACAATTGGCTGGCCAGTTCGGCAAAGGTTATCGAATCTAGCCCGATTTCCGAAAGCCCGGTTTCAAGCGCCACCTCTGACGGGGCAAGATGCAAGATCTGTGCGATGCAGCCCAAAACCGCGGCCTGCATCGCCCCATCCGCAATCTTGGCCGCAGGGTTCTCCAAAGGTTCGGGTGATACGACCTTCAGCACGCCATCCTGCTTTGGCAGCGCGGCTGCAACGGGGGCCACAGCCTGCGACAGGGCCAGCCGCTCGGCCAATGCTGCAATGGTCGGGCACTCAAAGAACAGCGAGGGCGCAATGTCGCGCTGCAATTCCGCCGAAAGACGCGCCGACAATTCGTGGAACGTGATCGAATCCAGCCCGAACTCCACTAGATCGGCTCGCACATCCAGGTCGCTGACAGCGATATGGGTCAACTCGGAGACGACCTCTTGCAAGCGGGCCTGCAAGACCGTGGCCTGTTGCGGTTTCGGCGCAGTCGGTGATGTCTCGATCCGCGGGGGAGCCATGCCGACCCGCGCGGTGACAAACCCGCGCAATTCGACAAACACAGTGCCGTCGCGCCCGCAAAGTGCGATGTTGGTCACCTGTCGCCGGTGATCGTTGCTTTGTTCCGCAACGACCACCACCTCGGTCGGCAGCGGGGCGTAGATGTCGACCGTGTCAATCTTGACAGGCACTTGCAGGGGAATTGGCCCTGCATACTGCTGCAAGACAAAACCAAGCGATGACTGCAATGCTGCGTCGACAAGGTTTGGCGGCAAGGGCCAGGCGGGTGCGCCGTCCAATTGCCGCAGGCGGGTCAGGACAAAACCGCCGCCCACCCCGGCCTGGTCGATCAGGCGGAAGCTGGGGCCGTAATCCAGCCCCATGCGGGCAAAGGTTTCATAGAACCGCTTACCTGCAATCCGCTCTGTCACCTGCGCATCTAGTGCTGCCAGATCAATATGTCGCGCGGGGCGGGACGGTTGCGCCAAGATCCGTCCGCGCGCATGTATTCCCGCCGTGCTTTCAATCTGGAACCCCACCTCTGTGCCCGATTGCAGGTGCAAGTGCAGCGGCGGCGACAACAGCGCGCCATGGGCCATATGCTCGAAGGTCAGATCATGGATTGACAATGCGGTAGTGCCTAGATGGCTAAAGCCGGAATCATGCGCCATCGCGACATAGGCCGTTCCGGGCAGCACGGGCTGGCCCTGAACCAAGTGGTCGCGAACAAAATCTGTGCCGCCATCGAACAAAGCGTCGTAACGCAGACTGTCGTGATCGTTTCGCGCCATCAGGCGCGGCGCCGTGACCGGAGCGTCCTGCGGCGCAAACCAGCATCGGCGGATGTCCATAGCCGTTATCGGCAGGCGTAGACGCGCAAGCCCCATCGGGCGCTGAGGCCACGTCACCGCATGGCCCTTGACCCAGGCTTGCGCCAGCTCTGCCGGATCGGTCGCCAGCGCAGGCTCGGCCCCATCTTGACGCGCGATACCCTGTACCCAACGCCCGTCAGCGCGGTTCTCAACAAAGGCTGACAGGCTGTCGCACACATCGTGGATGGAGCGTGCGACAAGGCTCATCCTGTGGCGCAGAGCGTTCCGTCCCATTTGCAACGTGGTGGCAAGGCTGGTCAGCGACGTCTCAGGCCGGGCCTGCAACCAGCCAAGCAACGCCTGCCCAGTGGCCCGCAACGCCTGCGCCGATTGTGCCGAAAGCACGATTACCTCGGGTGCGGTTGACGGATGGGCTGAGAAGGCCTCAGGCGGCGCTTCTTCGATCACGGCATGGGCATTGACCCCGCCAAAACCAAAGGAACTGATCCCTGCACGACGGGGCAGGCCCTTGCCCGTACTGTCCAGCAACGGGCGCCAAGGCTCATGCCCATCAAGCAAGCGGAACGGCGTTCCGGCAAGCTGGATTGCAGGGTTTATGGCAGTGCGTGGGGCATCGGGGATCAATACCTCGTCCCGCAATTCCATCAGCAGTTTGATCAGCCCCGCCATTCCGGCAGACACCTCGCAGTGGCCAATCCAGCTTTTGACACTGGAAAGCGCGATCTGGCCTTGGGCGGGTTCGCTGCTGCCATGCCTTGCCAAGGCCGTCTGGAAGCCGCGTTTCAAACCCTCGACCTCGATCGGGTCGCCAACACTGGTGCCTGTGCCATGGGCCTCGATGGCCGTCAGACTGGCCGGGTCCAGCCCGGATTGCCCCAAGACATCGGCAATCAGCCGTGCCTGCGCGTCTGCGTTCGGGGCGAACAGCGATATGCCGCGACCGCAGTGATTGACACCCGTGGCGCGGATCACACCAAGAATGGGTAAACCGTCACGTTGCGCATCCGACAGGCGACGCAAGACTAGAACCGCGACGCCTTCGCTGCGAACATAGCCATTGGCATCCGCGGCAAAGCTGCGACATTCACCCTCGGGGCTAAGCATCCCCGAACGTGCAAAGCTGACATGGCCATGTGGCATCAAAATGGTGTTGACCGCGCCGACGATAGCCCCATCACAGCCTGCGCGGATCGCCTCGACCGCACGATGAAGCGCAACAAGGGCGCTGGAGCAGGCGGTTTCGACAGGTTCACTTGGCCCGCCAAGGTTCAAAAGGTGGCTGAGCCGGTTCGGTCCCAATGACCCTACAACGCCACTGGGGCTAAGCTGTTGCAAAATCACACCAGACTCGCGGGCCATCGCAGCATATTCGCTTGCCGATGTGGCCATGAAAACTGCCGTATTGCTGCCAGACAGCGCGGCAGGGGCTATGCCTGCATCTTCAATCGCCCGCCATGCATGTGTCAGCAGCAGGCGCTGATGGGGGTCCATGCACTCGGCTTCACGCGGGGAAATGCCAAAGAACAAGGGGTCAAAGCCCGCGATATCATCAAGGAAGCCGCCCCAACGAATATCGGTCTTGCCCGCTTCGGATTTCGGATCGCCCATCAACGCGCGCCAGTCCCAGCGATCAGGCGGAATTTCGGTGATGGCGCGGCGACCTGCCTTCAAATTTTGCCAAAATGCTTCGACATCGCCCGCCCCCGGAAAAGCCGCGCTGACACCGACGATAGCAACGGCATCGTCTGGTTCGGGTGCGGCAGGAGACCGTACCGGGACAGGCGCTGAAACGACCGTCGGCGCGATTGGCATGGCTTCCGCCGGCGGCTGAGACGGGGGCGGCCCGGCAAGAGCGACCTCTTCCCCCAGATGCGCGCTGACCTGACGCAAGGTGCCAAAACTGTAAAACAGCGCAGGGCTGACCGCTATTCCCAAACGGGTGGTGCATTGGTCTGCCAGATCGGCCAACGCAATGGAGTCAAAACCATAATCTGCAAGCTGT
>CBFIAF010000066.1:0-1158 GCA_965660545.1 Alphaproteobacteria bacterium
TGAACGGCTTTTGCGATGACTGGGTATCAGGGCCTGCGACGATACAGGTTTCCCACAATTGGTACGTGCAGCTTAAGTTGCTCCTTCGCTTGTTATGGCCAGGAGAAGCTGCAAAGCTGCGAAAAAGACGGGACGGGTGCATGCGGAACATCGAAAAAATCTCAATGTTCAGACCCGAAGCCGATACTGCAATCATGGGCGACGACGGCGGATCATGGCAGAGCTTCACCCAATAGGTTCACTTTCGGCTGAGTTGTTTACTGGCAGCCCCTGTGTAATTGCCCATGTCGATTGGCAAGACTCTCTCTCGCTGGCCGGTCAGGGCCTTTTGACAGCAGCGGAACAGGCCCGCATGGCGGCATTTCGCGTTGATCCTGCGCGTAAAAGCTTTGTGTTGGGACGCAGTATTCTGCGGCATGGCTTGGCGCTGGCGACGGGTGCCAAGGCCAGCGGGATTACAGTTTCAATCGAACCAACCAATCGGCCCGTCGCGCCTGAAACTGCTTGGCACTTTAGCATTACGCATTCCGGCCCATGGGTTGCGGTCGCTTTTTCACGCTGGAAAATAGGCTGCGATCTGGAAATCGGCGGCAATCTGCGCAGCACCGATCTTGCAGGACTGGCACGGCAGGTGTTCTGTCCGCTGGAAATTGACCGCCTTGCCGCATTGGCAGCGCAGCCGGAAGATCAGCGCGCATTTTTCCTGAATGTCTGGCGGCGCAAAGAGGCGGTGCTCAAGGCGACTGGGCTAGGCATGGCCGGGAGTCCACGCCGACTTTGTGTTGTCACGGCAGATGGCATGGCACAACGCGTAACCCATGCTTCGCGGACCTATCGCCTGACCGAGCTTCATGGCCCCGGGGTGCCGGTGCTTGCTTTGGCCAGCGCGCAGCCTGACCGAATTTAGGATCTCTTCTCTGCCGCAGGGCCCGAGATCAGGACCAACAGCCCTCCGACAATGGGCGTCAGCAGCAGTGAGGCGAAGAAGTAGCCGAAAAAGCCCATCTTTCGCCCGACCCCCAGAAGGGCTACAGCGAAGCAAAGCGCCAGATAGATCAGGAATGGGATATGCATCGTTTCCTCGGCTCCGGTGTCAGGGTTGTGCCGCCGGGATGGCGGGGTCTTTTGCGGGGAGCGGGGCGTCGGCGGGTCGCATTT
>CBFIAF010000066.1:1257-4175 GCA_965660545.1 Alphaproteobacteria bacterium
CTCGGCTCCGGTGTCAGGGTTGTGCCGCCGGGATGGCGGGGTCTTTTGCGGGGAGCGGGGCGTCGGCGGGTCGCATTTCAAACACCACTTCCGATTGCCCCTTCAGCGCGGGGTTCAGTTTTTCGACGCGGATTGGCCTGTCACGGACCGCGCCGTTAGGCAAAAAGTCCAGTGGCAAGCCGACCAGATCCCAATCCGGCATCGCCAGCAGCGAAATGGCGGCTTCCCGGCTGTCGGTCGAACCTGTGCGCTGCCATGCGGTGGCCATCAGGTGAACCGCGCTATGTGCCAGCATCTCGCGGCCTGCGTGCTCGCTTGGCGGGGCAGTCACGTTTTCCGGCATCGCCCCGCCGAAGGACAAGACATAAACCGGCCCTGCCACACTTTCGGGGGTCGCCTTGATCAAGGCGGTGGCTTCGTCCCGCAATGCGGGCAGGCACAAGACGGCAGCGCGCAGGTTGCGGCGGCGCATCTGTTCCAAAAGCCGCGCTTCGGCGGCAGAGGTGCCAAGGATCACCACCAGATCGACCGGCAAAGGCCGTTGCACGGAATTCTCGACAAAGCGTGTGATGAGCTCGTCAAAACGGCTTTGCATTGGGGTGTAAGAGATGAACTTCCGCACTTGGGGTGCATCAACCTGATTTTGCGAACTGTTCAGCGCCGAAATCTCACCCTTGTAGATCTGGAACAGGTCATAGCCATACTCGTTTCGCGGCGCGAGGATCACGATGCTGAACAGCCCGCTTTCATCGGCGAAATGCGCGATGGTGCGGGCCACCTCGGCATCGCTGGGCGACAGGCGGAACACGGTCGAAAAGTTGTGTTCGGTCAACTGCGCCAAGCGGATGGTTGGGGCGAAATACAGCAGGCCCGTCGCGTCATAGATCACCGATGCCAAAATCGCGCCATCGATGTCGGAATGTCCGATCACCCCCATGATCGAAGGATCGCGCGAGATTTTCTCGGCGGTGGTGCGCGCCTCTCCGGGGGCATAGGGATATGGGACAATCTCGACCTTCACCTCGGCCGAAGTGCCGTCAGGCCGGATCACGCGGATGGGGGTGGCGTTTATCTCTTCGCCGGCACGTTTGGCGCCATCAAAAAAACTGGTTTCATCGGCTTTCCAAGCAATTGCGATGCGCACCGGGCCATCCGCCGCCTGTGCATATTCGCGCCGCGCTTCAGCCAATGATGCCAGACTACGCGAGCTTTCCCATACATAATAGCCCGCGATCCCCCCGATCAGGACAAGGAATGAGATCAGCGCCCGCAAGCGCGCAGTGCGTTTTTGTAGAAGCGCCCACAACACGCGGATTGTCAAAAACCCACCGATCGCAAACAGGGTCAGATACAAGACATATATAAGCCGGCTGTCCAAGATCGTCCCCTTTAGTCGCTGTTAAGTATGACGGGCAGGCCGTCTTTGCCATTACCCATGACGATGAGCTTGGAATTTTCCGAAGTTGCAATCTCTTTGGTCGCCCGCACGCCTTCCCATGTCAGAAGATTGGGTGTGAGTGTCTTGCTGATCGTATTGTTGTAGGCGGCAAACCCTTCTGCCTCAATCTTGAGGCGGGCGGCTTCGCTTTGGGCTGCTTGCAGACGGTAAACATAAGATTCGGCCACCTGCTGTTGTTTGGCCTTCTCGATCACCGCATCTTGCAACACCTCAGGCAGAATCATCCGCTGGATCACCACATCGTCGATCTGGATGAAGTTTTGCGCCAGTGACTCAGACACTTCGGCCACGCTGTTTTGGATAAGATCACGGCTGCGGGTGTAAAGGCTTTCACTGTCCAACCCGCCAAGGGCCTTGCGAACGGCACCTTCGACCTCGGGGATGACGACCTTGGTCGCATAATTTGGCCCGACCGTTGGGTGCAGCTTGCCCAAAAGATTCCGGTCGGGATGGTAGCGGATGGAGATGACCGCCGTTGCTCTGAGACCTTCGCTGGTAAGGATCGGCAAGGACCGCACTATTTCCTGCACACGCACATCGTAAATGTAAAGTCGATCCCAGGGCAGAATAACTTGCAAACCCTCGCCGCGAACGCGGTCCGTGACGGTTCCACCAAAGAACCGCCGCCAATGCACAGCAGCCTCGCCGGGGCCGACAGTGATGAACACTTCGGGGATGAAATAGACGAACAACGTCAGCCCCAATAGCAGGGCTAGGAAACTTCGTGCCGCTAGTCCGCGCATTCTACTACCTTTTCCGCAAACGGGTCCGGCCATGACCGGACCCGTATTCGTTCTATTCAAGAGGCCGCGGTCTCCGTCGGTGCGGCTTCGGGTTCAGCCGTGGTCTTGCCGCGGCTGCGGATCGACTTGGCTGCGGATTTGCCCTTTTCGACAAGCTCCTTGAAGGCTTCTTTGATGTTTTCAGCCTTGAAGTCCTCCATCGAGCCACCCGCCTCGAAATGACGGCACATGATGTGGCCCACGGCATAGGTCGAAGCGCCCCCCAGAATAGAGCCCGCGCTCGCGCCGACCGTCCAACCGATCACCGGGATCATCTGGGCAAAGGTGAACAGCGGCATCGCGCCGAAGGCAGGAACTGCCCCGCCCAAGAGCGAGATCAGCACCTGACGAACACGCGTGTCCGACGCTTCGATGCCGTGCATTTCTGCCAGTTTCTGGATCATCTTGAACTGAACGGCACCCACGCCGACCAGATCCACCACCGGCACCGGCACCAAACCAACACCCATTGCCGCAAACATATAGCGGTCGATGACAACTTCGGTTTCGGATTTGGTGGGCGCGGCGTTGCCGGGGGTGATTTCGGGCAGAACCTCTTGCTCGGCAGTTTTGGCGGCTTCGGCGGGTGCAGCTTTTGTGTCGCTCATTTGAATGTCTCCTTTGGGTGGTGGCCAATCGGCCATGTTCATTGTCTCAGGCATCCGGCCCTGTCTGGA
>CBFIAF010000066.1:4275-6657 GCA_965660545.1 Alphaproteobacteria bacterium
CGGTCTTGGATCAGTTTTAGTGGCAATAACCCTCCCGTATTCCAACCGGATGACCATATCGGCGTTGGTCAGGTAGCTTTGGTCATGAGTGACCGAAATCACCGCCTTGCCCCTGTTGCGCAGGTCGGGAAGCAATTCGTTGTAAAAGATGTCCCTAAATCGCGGGTCTTGTTCGGCGGCCCATTCATCAAAGATGAAAACGGGGCGATCTTCGACCAGCATGGTGATCAGAGCCAGACGCTTTCGCTGCCCGGTCGAGAGTTTGCGGGTCGAAAATGTGCCGTTTTCAAACCGGACTTTCTGGGCCAGTCCCATCCGGTCAATCCATTGATTGATCTGCACTGGATCTGCGTCTTCATAGCCATACAGGCGTTCAAACAAGTGAAAGTCGCTCATTACCAGAGAAAACACACTGCGCAGACGGGCGACAGTATCGGGACGAACCTGTTCGCCGTTCAGCCACACGCCTGCGCATGCCGAAGTGTAAAGCCCCGTCATCGATTTGATAAGGGTGGATTTTCCAGTTCCGTTGCCGCCGATGATATAGATCAGTTGGCCGGCCTTTACCGTCAAATCCACAGGACCAAGCTCGAAGCCGCTGCTGCCGTCGGGGTCGGTATAGGTGTAGTGCAGTCCGCGCAACTCCAGTTTATCGAACCGATCCGGTGGGAGCAGGGCGGTTTGTTCGTCTTCTGCAAGTTGGTCCAGCTCGGTTTCCAGCGCATGAAGGCCCTTGAGCGCCGCAGTGGTGCGGTTGATCATCGGGATGATGTCAAGAAACCCCGCCAGATAGCCGATCAGGAACAGCACGACCGCGGTGATTTCCAGAATCTCGACAGAATAGACGCTGTAAAAGCGCGGGATCAGAAACACCACCGCCGCGATGACCCAGTAAAAGATGGACTGGATCACCATCCGTGCCTTTACGTTGTCGCGCGTGGCTTGGGTGACCAGTTTGCTGTTGACCACCACCAGATCGTTATAGGCGCGGTGGATTGCGCCGAGCCGTTCAGAGTTCAGTTTCACTTCCATGAAACCGCGCAGGGTTTCGGCCATGGTGTGCGACAGATCCCCTTCGGTTGCTATGATGCGGTCCATCCCGGCGCGGGCCTGCTCGCGGTTGCTTTGGCGGTAAAGGGCGGCCCCGCCCAAACCTGCGGCGACGGCCAGAAAGGCGGCTGGCGAGAGATAAAGAAGGTATATCGCGCAGAAAACCAGCATGAACATGGATTGCAGGCCGTAAACGATCACGTCCGATGCCTGCACCACCTGACCGATGTTGCGCGCGCTTGAGGCGATGATGTCGGTGTTGCGCATCCTTTCCAGCCGGTCGAGTCGCACCTGCAAGAGCTTGTCCATCAAGCGCACACGCTGGCGTGCCATCGCGCTGTCGAACAGCTCTTTTCCCGCTACTTCGGCGCGCACCTTGGTCCAACCGAAAATAACCAGACACAGGATGAACAGCATGAACTGTTGTGTTGCCGCATTGCTGGAATAAACCGCCGTCGCACCCGAATTGATCAGCGCCACAAGCGCCGCATTGGCCGCACCTGACAAGCCCGACAGCATCAGTATCCATTGCAACTTCTGCTTGGATTCATTGCGAAGCAGGTCCATCAACTGCATGTCGAGGCCCTATGGCTTGAGCAGAGGGACATTGTCACACCGCGGCTCCGGTCCAGAACGCACCCGATGCGGCGCGATGATCGATTTCCTCCAGACAGGCCGCATCGATCTGGCCCAGATGATCAAGCACAAACGGCACGGCGTCCTCGATCATGGCCGCGCGCTGAAAGCCCCAGTCGGTGCGGGCCGGCAGGCCGACAAAAGCTGTGCCAAGGTTGCGCGCATGGCCAGCCACAAAATTCACATCGTCGATGAAAAGAGCCCGGTCAGGCGCGACTTTCCCGATCTCCTGTACGATTTCGCGCACGCCGGGGCGGAAATCATTCGTGCAGACATAGGCATCAAAAGCATCACCAAGCGGTCCCAATTCACGCCGCATGTAATCTTCTTCCAGCCCGCCATAGCAGATCAACTGACCGCCCAGCTTCCCTGCCATATTCAAGAACATCTCAGCCCCTTCGGCAATCTGGATCGGGTTTTCTTCCAGAAAGGCCGCGCGGAAGGCAAAGTAATCCGCGATCATCTCTTCATGGGTCTTGTTGCGCAAAGACTCGGGCGGGTTGTCCCCGAAACAGGACATGAAATAGCGCGTCGCATCCTTGCGATTGCGGGAAAACATGTTGTCCTCCATCTCGCGCGTGTAGGCCAGCCCGCCAAACTCGCAGCTTTGGCGCAAGAGAGGAGCGAAGCTGTCGGTCAAAAGCGGACCATCCAGATCGACCGCGATAAGTTCCAGATGTTTCATGCATTCCAGTC
>CBFIAF010000067.1:0-6481 GCA_965660545.1 Alphaproteobacteria bacterium
GAACGCCACCTTCAAATCGCGGACCCTAACGAGTGGTTCTGCCTTTCTCGACGTTTCTGACGTGCCTGCGTGGTCGGCAAGTACGGTCTGGCTCATAGCTGGGGGCTCCGTTTGTGGAACGCTGTTTCAGTCTCATAGGCGGCTGCGACCTGATAGAGCACCGCTTCGGCGAATGGGCGGCCAATGAGTTGGATTGATCCTGGCATACCCACCACCATATCGGGCGTCGGCAACGCCAAGCTCGGCAATGTCAGGTAATTCAATGGCCGGGTGCAGGCCGAGAGTTTTGCGATCACCGCCTCAAAGCCCTGAGAGGTGCCCACGTCCGTTTCATCAAGCGTTGGCGTCGCTACATTGATTGTTGGAGCGAGTAGGATATCGCAAGCGCTGAAGACACGGTCGCAGAACTCGGAGACAAGGCGCGGCCGAAGATGTAACGCAGAGAGATAATCCACGCCGCTATATTGAAAGCCCGGCTCAGCTCGCGCCCGCATTTGTGCGCCGTAATCTTCGCGCTGCTCCCGAAGCCAATGCGCATGGATTGTCGCGGCTTCTGGCCCCATGGTCACAGCTGAGAGCGCATTGATCTCTGCCATGCTTCCAATATCGACCTCCACCAGTTCAGCGCCTGCGGTTATCATCGCTACTAGAGCTGAGTCCCTGGCCGAAAGCGCGGCTGCGTCGGCGCCTTCTTCGTAATAGCCACGGGCCACGCCGATCCGAAAGCCCTTGGCCGAAGGAGCCTTAGAAGCGGCCACGTAATCATCCACAGCAACAGTGGCAGATGTGGGGTCTGCCGGGTCATGGCCAGCGATTGCAGCAAGCATCATTGCGTTATCAAGTACAGTTCGCGTCAATGGCCCGACATTGTCGAGCGAGAACGAAAGCCCCATGACGCCATATCGGCTGACCCGGGTCTGCGTCGGCTTCATCCCGACCACACCGCAAAATGCAGCCGGAAGCCTGATAGACCCGCCGGTGTCTGAGCCAAGGGCGCCATAGGTTAGACGCCCACCGACGGCAGAGCCGGAACCTGATGATGATCCGCCAGTGATCCGCGACGTGTCCCAGGGGTTTCTGCAATCGCCATGATGCTCATTATGACCTGTCGGACCGAATGCGAATTCAGCCATGTTTAGGCCGCCTAGATACACTGCGCCGGCAGAATCTAACCGCTCCATAGCGGTAGCGGTTACGTTGGGCCGGAAGTCATTGCGAATTTTGCTGCCGCAAGTCGCCAACATACCTGTGCGGTAGTACATATCTTTGTGCGCTAGCGGTACACCAGCCAACGGGCCGAGTGGGCGGCCCGCAACACGATCAGAATCAACCTGTGCCGCGGCTTTCAGGGCATATTCGGCTTCGACGTGAATAAAGGCGTTCAGCTTCGGATTGATGGCCTCAATACGGTCAAGCGCTGCTTGAGTAAGATCAACAGACGAGTGATTACCACCGCGAACACCATCCGCAGCCTCTGATAAGGTCAGGTCTGTCAAATTCATGACTGCTGCTCCGCGCTCAGGGCCGCCAGAGTCTTAGCGATTTGGGCAGGGTCTGTATCGAAGAGCGATCCGCCGATGGCGTCTACGACTTCGCGGCCCGAAGCCTGAAGTGCTTGAGCACGCTTGGCTGCGGCGTCGTCATAAGTGTAGTCAGGATATGGTTGGTTGCTCACTCGGGCAGCCCTTTCTCACTAGAAATGGAATGGCCAGAGGATGGGTCGGCCATGTGACAGGCGACGGATTGAGCCGCACTCGTCGCAGCATCGCGCAATTGCGGTTCTTCCTCGGCACAGACTGCCTCCGCAAACGGACAGCGGGTTCTGAACCGGCATCCAGATGGTGGATTGACTGGGTTAGGTGGATCGCCAGTGAGGGGAGGCTCCGTTGTCCGTTTTTCTGGATCCATTGACGGCATCGCAGAGAGCAGTGCACGGGTATAGGGGTGACGTGGCGTGTCGTAGATCGCGTCCACATTCCCGATTTCGACGACTTTGCCGAGATACATCACAAGCACACGGTCGCTGATATAGCGAACCACATTTAGATCATGGCTAATGAAGACGAAGGTGAGATTAAACTCGGCTTTAAGGTCTGTCAGCAGGTTCAGAACCTGAGCTTCAACGGACTTGTCTAAGGCAGATACCGCCTCATCCAAGATCAGGACTTCTGGCTCCAACGCCAACGCCCGGGCGATGTTTACCCGTTGGCGCTGACCGCCAGACAGCTCGTGCGGATATCTCCGTACAAACTGGTTTGGATTGAGGCCAACCTTCGCAAGTAAATCCCTGGCCCGTGCACTAGCATCTGTCTGTGAAGCGCCGTGGACAATGGGCCCGAAGGCGATGCTGGCTTCAATCGGCAGGCGCGGGTTCAGGGAAGAATAACTATCCTGAAAAACCATCTGCATGCGTTTACGCATGTCGTGTACGGAGATGCCGTCTTTGCGACCAACCTCCATGCCATCAAAGACCAGCGCGCCAGCATCTGGCGCAATCAGCTGCATCAGCAGGCGCGCGGTTGTCGACTTGCCGCAACCAGATTCACCGACAATACCCAAAGTTTCGCCACGAGCGACATCAAAGTTCACCTCATCGACGGCTTGAACCTCTGCCACAGTACGATTGAGAATACCTCCCTTGATAGGGAAGTATTTCTTAAGTCCTTCGACATGCAATAACGGCGGGGTCATAGCTTGATATCCATCGCGCTACGGAGGCCGTCGCTCATCATGTTGAAGCTAAGCGACGTCAGAAAAATCATTACGCCTGGCAGAGCGGCTACCCAAGGGCTGACGTAGATCGATTGGCGTAGAGTGTTGAGCATCAATCCCCATTCCGGTTTCGGCGGCTCTGTCCCCAAGCCTAGAAAGCTGAGGCCGGACGCCAGAATGATGCTGACGCTGATCAGACTTGTGGAGTAGATGAATACAGGTCCCGCCACATTGCTCAGGATATGCACGCGGATGATGGTGAAGGCGTTTGCCCCGCTGGCGCGGGCTGCCTCCACATAATCCAAGTTCCTAATCTGAGTCGTCACGCTTTCTGTTACGCGGGCTATCGGCGGGATGAAAACAATCGTCAGCGATATGATGGCATTTGTGACACCCGCTCCGAGCGCGCCGGAGATCGCGATTGCGAGCAGCACTGATGGGAATGCATAGAAAACGTCAATCGTGCGCATGATCGCCATGTTGACTTTGCCACCAAGAAACCCGGCGACAAGCCCAAGTATGCCGCCCAAAACCAGCGCCAATGCCACTGGCGAAATGCCCATTATCAGCGATAGGCGCCCGCCACAAAGCAGCCGGCTCAACATATCGCGGCCAAGCTCATCAGCGCCGAGGATGTACCCTTCCGTGCCGATTGGCTTTAACCGCTTGATCATATTGGTTTTGTAGGGGTCGGCGGGGGCGATAACATCCGCGAAGATCGCGCTGAGCACGATCAAAGCTAGGATGGATGCAAATGCTAAGGTTACGGGGTCTCTCGATATGCTGTCAGCGACGGTGGACCAGTAAGACCGCGACTTAGCTGCGACCTGGGTGTTGTCGATTGCATCAGCGGCATCGGCGGAAAGCGTTGTGGGTTTGCCTGACATTACCCTGCCCCTATCCGCGCGCCATACGGGGATCGATCAGCGACTGCAGAATGTCCACGAGCAAGTTCATGAAAACAAAAAACATTGCCAACACCAGGATCACGCCTTGGAGAAGAGGGATATCTCTGCGGAAGATCGCGTCATTCAACAGGAAACCGGTTCCTGGCCAGGAGAACACTGTCTCCACCAAAATTGATCCGCCAAGCAGATAGCCAATTTGAAGGCCGGAAACAGCCAGAACCGTGGGCGCTGCATTCGCCACCACATGCAAGAAGATACGGCTGCTTTTAAGGCCCTTTGACTCAAGCGTCTGGACGAACTCCATTGTTAGGATTTCAGCGACTGTCGCCCGGACAGATCGCGTAATAATGCCGATGGGAATGACCGAAAGCGTTATGACAGGAAGGATGAGATGGCGCATATGTGCCGCGTCCCATGCCCAATCCTTACTGCCGCCTGGTCCCATCCCCATAGCGGGCAAGGCGTTTAACTCGACGGAGAAAATGATGACGAGTACCAGTCCGAGCCAGTAATGCGGAACACTCACGCCAGCAATTGCAAAGCCTGTTGCGAGCTTGTCGATCCAAGAGCCTTGGAAGTAACCAGCAATGGCACCGAGGAGACATCCAAATGTCATCCCTATTAAAATTGCGCCCGTCGCGAGGATAAGCGTATTGACCACGCCCCCTGCAATCGCTGAGGCGACGGGACGGCCGGTCGCGAAGGAGATGCCAAAATCTCCCTCCATTGCGCGGGTGAGCCATAGAAAATATTGCACTGGAATTGGCTTATCGAAGCCATATGCAACGATTAGCAATTCAACGGTTTCTTTCGGCGCATCCGGCGGGACAACCGCATTCAGCGGGTCGCCAGGAGCGATATGCACGAGACCGAAAATGATAATCGTGACGCCAAGGGCGATTGGAACCACGTAGAGAATGCGTCGGGCGATGTAAGCGAACATGAGGCCTAGGCCTTCGCGCTGAGGGAAAAGAAAGTAGAGATCAGAAAACGAACGCGCCGGACGGAGGGAGAATATTCCGCCCGGCGCTGCCGTTTATTCCTCGATGTAGGTTGAGGTTAGCGACTGGAACCAGTTCCGGGACTGCACGTATCCCTTTACCTTTGGCGCCATCGCACGCGGCGCCACGTCATGGACGACCCAGAGGAAGGCTGCGTCGTCAACTTCACGCGCATGAACCTTCGCCAGGTAGCCATCACGCTCTTTAGGGTCGAAGGCGGCTGAAGCTGCGTTTAGCAACTTGTCCATCTCCGGATCATTGTAGAAACCCCAGTTTACGCCTTTGGGCGCATGCAGGTCACTGCGCAGGAAGCGTGTGAACGAGCTATACGGGTCCTGCGTCGTGTAGCTGACGTTGATCACATCACCACCTTTGGCTTGTGGGGATTTGGCCCCAGCGCGCCATAGATCAATCAAGGCGTTCCATTCCGTGACCTCGAAATTAACCTTGATGCCGACTTCAGCCAAATTCTGTTGGATGTATTCATTCATCGGCAGAGGCAGCATTTGCCCGGAACCGCTGGCCGAAATCAGCGCTTTGACGGTAATTGGCTTTTCAGGGCTGTACCCCGCGTCTTTCATCAGCGACCTGGCAGCTTCCGGATCGTACTTGATCTCAAAGGTCGGTTTGCCGCGCCATGGATCAGACGGCGTTACGTGCCCGGAAGCAGGAATAGCGTAACCGCCTAAAAGCGCTTTAATGCCTTCGCGATCGACAGCCAAGTTGGCAGCCTTTCGAACCCGGATGTCATTCCAAGGGGAGCCTTCGACCCGGCTGAGGTGCCAAGACCAAACATGCGGGTAAACGTTGGAAACAACATTGAAGCCTTGAGATTTGATGCGTGGGACAGCATCAGGCGCCGGCGCTTCAATCCAATCTACTTGCCCAGACAAGAGTGCGGCTGTGCGCGCGTTTGGATCGGGAATTGGAATTGTAATCACCTTATCCAGCTTCGGTACGCGGTTCGCGTCCCAATGCTCTTTGAATGGCACGAATTCCGCACTCTCACGCGGCGAAAGCGCGGCCAATTTCCATGGGCCCGTACCTGCTGGCGCCTCAGCGAAAGCATTCCAATCCTTGCCAGTCTTTTCCCACTGCGCCGGGCTGGCGATCAGGATATAACAAAGCTGAAACGGAACGAACGAATCTGGTGTGTGCGTTGTAAATTCGACCGTGTGATCATCGATCTTTTTGTAGCTTTTGATCGCAGGGATGCGGAAGTTCACCAGGCTGCCTTGGCGGGCGCTGAACTGTGGTGAATCTTTGTCGAGCAGTTTGTCGAAATTGAAGATCACAGCATCAGCATTGAAAGGCGTGCCGTCGTGGAAAGTCACGCCTTTGCGCAGATTGAAGGTCCATTTGGTTTTATCAACCGGATCGACGGCCCAGCTCTCGGCAAGGCCAGGGATCAAGCCAGACGGCTTATCAGCGCTTGTCATGTCCCAATTGATCAACGCGTCATACAGCATCAGCCCCATGAAGCGGAAACCTTCGAAGCCTTGATCAGGCTGTCCGAATGATACCGGGATATCCGCGAGCGTCATACCGACACGGAGCGTGCCTTGTGCTTCTGCTTGTTTAGATATTACCGGCGATAAGCCGAGCGCGGTCATTGCGACCCCGCCTACGACTGCCGCAATTCCGCGGCGAATTCTGTTACGTTGCATTATTTGACTCAGCCTCCTGGGTTAACGATAAAACCTGCCTAGCAAACACCATGCCAAGCAATTCAAACCCTCAATGCGCCTCAAATAGTTTACGTAAGCGATCTCCCGCTCACGCGGCAGTGCAGCAAAATTTGGCACCGAGCGTCAAAATTTGTGCGATTTGTTTGAATCTTTGATATCGCGCACACGGTTT
>CBFIAF010000068.1:0-6435 GCA_965660545.1 Alphaproteobacteria bacterium
GTTGATCCGGTATTCGCCAATTCGGAAGAATGGTGGCTGTCCATTCCGCCTGATCTACGCCCGACCAAGGACCAGCCCTATTATCACTTGTATGCTGAGAACGAGGAGACGACTTATGTCGCCTACGTTTCGGAGCAGAACCTCCTGTCTGACGAGGACGGCGGGCCATGCCGCCATCCGCAGATCAAAGAAATGTTTGGCGCGTTTGGCGACGGCCACTATGAAATCCGCGATGCGCGTTTCGCGAACTGATAGCTGCTGTGCCGGATAGTCAGGGACAGAGTGACAAGGTTCTGATTGTAGGCGCTGGCCCAGCTGGGCTGACAATTGCCGCTTGCCTGTCTGAAGCTGGGTTGTCGGCGACAGTGCTAGAAGCTGAACCGGCGCTGCCGACAAACCTCCGCGCCTCAACTTTTCACCCGCCTACACTGGACATGCTGGACCGGTTTGGTGCTACCGAAAAGCTTTTAGAGCAAGGTCTAATCGCGCCGACGTTCCAGTATAGATCTCGCAGCGAAGGCATTCTTGGCGAATTTGATTTCGGCGAGCTGCGAGACGTGACGACCCGGCCTTTCAGGCTGCAGTGCGAACAGTATAAGCTGAATTTTGCGCTTTTAGAGTATATTGATGCGGCCCAATCAGTGGATGTGCGCTTCGGTGCTGCTGTCGAATCCGCCACCCAGGATGAGGACGGCGTGACGATCCAGCTTGCAAACGGTGAAACTTTGCGTGGCGGATGGCTTGTTGGGGCTGATGGTGCGCGCAGTACTGTCCGCGAGTCGCTTGGTATTCCGTTCGAAGGGTTCACCTGGCCAGAAGCGTTCCTAGTGATCAGCACGCCATTTCCGTTTGAGGAGCACTTTAAGAAGCTCTGCCTAGTGAACTATTTTGCAGAAGCGGAAGATTGGTTCTTCCTACTGCGCGCGCCAGATTTTTGGCGTGTGATGGTCCCCACCAAGGACGGGGCTGATGAGGCTGAGATTTTTGCGCCAAACGCAGTGCAGGCCCGGTTGCACCAGGTGTTGCCCAGGGATGAATCCTATGAGGTAGCCCATACAACGCTGTACCGGGTCCATCAGAGGGTCGCACCCCGATATCGCGAAGGCCGAGGGTTCATCGCGGGCGATGCGGCGCATATCAACAATCCGCTTGGTGGCATGGGCATGAACGGCGGTATTCATGATGCGTTCAATCTGGCTGAAAAGCTGGTCCAAGTGATCACTGGCGCTGCTTCACCGGCGCTGCTTGACGCCTATGAAACGGAGCGGAGGCCTGTGGCGCTCGATTACGTGAACCGGATCACCATCGCCAATAAGCGGAACCTGGAAACCAATGACCCTGCAGAGCAAGCGGCGTTCCGCGCCATGCTGCGGGAAACACAAGTAAACCCGGCAAAGCGGCGGCGGTATCTGCTGCAGGCTTCGATGTCGGCAAGCCTTGGAATAGGTGTGCCGGGATAGGTGTATCAGGTGCATAGGTTTGTTCAGACTTAAACCGATATACATCTGCAGATGTTGAGCAGTGTGATGCATAGGTGGAAAACGAATGAGTCGTGAATTCTTTGGGACAGATGGGGTTCGCGGACAAGCGAACCAGGAGCCTATGACGGCTGAGACTGTGCTGAAACTGGCTATGGCCGCCGCCAATGTCTTCTCTCGCCCGGGCGGACACAATACTGTCGTTATCGGCAAGGATACGCGGCTCTCTGGCTATATGCTGGAAGCGGCGATGGTCGCAGGATTTACGGCAATGGGAATGGATGTCGTTCTGACCGGCCCAATCCCCACGCCTGCAATCGCCATGATGACGCGCTCATTGCGGGCTGATCTTGGCGTGGTTATTTCAGCCTCCCACAATGCCTATCAGGACAACGGCGTGAAGCTTTTCGGGCCAGACGGCTACAAGCTGTCGGATGAGATTGAGGCGGAGATTGAAGACCAGCTTGCCCGTCATTCCGCAATCCTACCGCCAGCGGGCCGGCTTGGCCGCGCGCGCCGCGCGGATGATTCAATCGGTCGGTATGTTGAATATGCAAAAGGCGCATTCCCGCGTGGGCTGTCATTGGGCGGCATGCGGATTGTTATTGATTGCGCCCATGGTGCTGGATACCGCGCCGCGCCTGCCGCCCTTTGGGAGCTTGGCGCAGAAGTGATTTCCATCGGTGTCTCCCCTAACGGCGTCAATATCAATGATCGTTGCGGGGCCACACATCCAGAAGCGCTGCGGGAAGCTGTGCTCACGCACCGGGCGGACCTTGGTGTTGCGCTAGATGGTGATGCGGACCGTGTCCAGCTGGTGGATGAAAAGGGCAGCATTGTGGATGGTGACCAGTTGCTCGCCGTGATCGCAGAGGGTGCTAAGGCTGATGGGCGCCTACGTGGCGGCGGTGTCGTCGCGACGCAGATGTCCAATCTTGGCCTGGAACGCTATCTGGAACGGCGCGGGTTGACCCTGGCGCGTACCCAAGTTGGCGATCGTTATGTCGTTGAGCACATGCGCGCCCATGGCTTCAATGTCGGCGGTGAACAATCCGGCCATCTCGTATTGAGCGACTTCACCACAACAGGCGATGGTCTGATTGCAGGCCTGCAGGCGGCCGCCGCAATTACAACGTCAAATAAGCCGGCGAGTGAGGTTTTGCATCGGTTTGAGCCAATGCCGCAGGTTCTGAAGAACGTGCGTTATGAAGGCGCTATGCCGTTGGAGATGGCCTCTGTGCAGAAAGCCGTGCAGGACGCTGAGGCCAGGCTTCAGGAAGTCGGCAGGTTGTTGATCCGCAAGTCTGGCACTGAACCGCTGATCCGCGTAATGGCTGAGGGCGATGATCCAGCTATTGTCTCCAATGTCGTTGATGAGTTGGTTGGTATTATCGCTGCAACGCAAAAGGCTTAGGCGGATGCTTGGACGCGTATTGATCGTTGCGGGCTCGGATTCTGGCGGCGGGGCCGGTATTCAGGCTGATCTCAAAACTGTCACAGCGCTTGGCGGATATGGCATGACGGCGATCACGGCGCTGACGGCGCAGAACACCGAAGGTGTGTTTGGCGTGCACGCGCCGCCACCGGAATTTATTACCGAACAAATGCGGCTGGTATTGGGCGATATCGGTGCTGATTGCGTGAAAATCGGAATGCTGCACAGCGTGCCAGTCATTGAAGCCGTCGCCAACGCGCTTGAAACCTATGCCAGTGGCGTTCCAGTTGTGCTTGACCCCGTTATGGTCGCCAAGGGCGGTGCGCCGCTGTTAGAGCCTGATGCGATTCACGCATACCGCTCCCGCATGCCGCGCCTTGCCACGGTTATGACACCAAACTTGCCAGAAGCAGGCGCGCTGACGGATAGAGTGATTGAAACTGTCGAAGACCAAAACAGCGCCATTGCCGCTATACGCGTGCTTGGTGCCAAAGCAGTTCTGTTAAAGGGCGGGCACCTGGAGGGCGACACTGTTCGGGATCTGCTGATTGAGCAGGATGGGGTGACTGATTTCGTCAATGAACGGATCGCTAGCCGTCACACCCATGGTACGGGTTGCACCTTGGCGTCTGCAATCGCCACTGGCGTTGCGGACGGCATGTCTCTCAGGGATGCAGTGGGGCGCGGTATTGCCTATGTGCGTGAGGCGATCCTGACAGCGCCCGGCCTTGGCCGTGGCCACGGTCCGCTGAACCACGGGCACACCTTAGCGCCCTTTGCATGGCCGCATTCTGAGTAGTCCTTTTTGGCCAGTGAGTTTCTGGCCTCGATCGCAGGTTTTGTTAAGCTAGCCACATAGTTCGGACCTTAAATAAAGCGCAGGACGCGCTTGCATGAATTATCCATCTGGGGCCGAATTTGATGTTAAATGCCCTTTCTAATCGCTATCTCGCTGATTGAACGCCTGCACCGCCAGTTTCTAGATGTTGTGAAGGCGGAACTGGACGGCCAGCGCATCAGCGACATCAACAACGTTCAAGCGTTGATCCTTTTCAATATTGGCCAAGACGAGTTGACCGTCGGCGAGCTGACGCAGCGCGGCTATTACCTTGGCTCGAACGTATCCCACAATGTGAAGAAGATGGTCGAGCACGGCTATCTGACACAGGAAGGCTCCGAACATGACCGCCGCTCTGTTCGCGTTCGCCCATCCGAGAAAGGCCAGGCGCTTTGGGACCGGATGGATGCCATGTTTCAGAGCCATAAATCCCCGCTGGAGGACAGCCGCGTCACCGTCGACCAGATTGACGCCGGAACTGCTGCGCTTGGAAAGCTTCTGGATGCAGGCCGCCACGATGGCACCCCGCGCACCTGAACCGCTGATCGGCAAAGCTGTAGATCGCTCCGCTGCGAACGCCTATTTCCAGGCGGAGTAGCTGCTAAGATTCTCCGCAAACCCTGCGTATTGGGTTTTTGCGGCCATGATGGTTCAATTGCGCATTGTTAGATATGCGCGAGAGAACCATCATGGCCGCTTTGCATTACGAACTCCTCCACCCGGATTTCGGCGTCCGCGCAACTGGCATAGACCTGCGCCAGCCGCTCGGAGCTGAATTAACCAAAAAAATATGGGCGCTAATCGACGAACACTCTTTTGTTCATTTCCCAGATCAGCCTGCCGATGATGATATCCAACTGGCCTTCACAAGAAGCCTTGGTTCGCCTGAGCCGAGCCATGTGGCGCTGGGTGAAGAAGGACGGATTGAGTATTTCGGCACGATTGGCAACGTGCAGCCAGATGGCTCCAAGCTTGGTAATGATCACCGCAAAACGAAGTTTCTGACCGGCAACAACATGTGGCACACCGATGCCTCGTTCAAGGCCATTCCCGCCGCACTTTCGATTATGTGCGCCTATGAAACGCCAAGTGAAGGTGGGCTCACGGAATTCGTCAGTACGCGTGCCGCCTATGGGCGCTTGCCGGAAGCCGAGCAGGCCGCGCTCGATCCCTTGATCACAATTCACGACTACACCTATTCGCGATCGAAGGTGTCGCCGGATGCAGTGTCGCCAGCGCTCTCGAAATCCTTGCCGCCAGTGCGCCAGAAGCTTGTGCGCGTGAATGCGCGCGCGGACGCCAAAAACCTATTCATTGGCTCCCATGTGCGGGAGGTTGAAGGGATGAAAGTTGGCGAAAGCCGTGCGCTACTAGACCGGTTGGTGGATCATGCTGTTCAGCCTGAGAACGTCTACGCCCATGCTTGGAATCCTGGAGACTTAGTGATTTGGGACAATCGCTGCCTTTTGCATCGCGGCAGTGGTTATGACGCTGACAAGCATCGCCGTCGCATGCGCCAAACCCGTGTCACCGGCTCGGCGTCCTCATTGGAAGAATAGCCAGCTTCAGGGCGCGTTTGCTGCGACTGCAGCGCGAGCCTTGGCAAGGGCTTCAGCGCCGGTCATGAGGTCCGCGTATTTCTGGCCCATGTCGAAGAGGTTGGCGTTGTGGGGCTCAATCGCTCTATCGCCACAGCAATCCGCGGCGACCACGGTGCGAAGGGCGTAGGAGCAGCTGTCGATCACGCTCGCCCGCACGCAGCCGGATGTGGTGGCACCGGTGACTATCAGCGTATCAACCGACCGTTTCGCCAGCCAGCTCATCAATGGCGTTGAAAAGAAGGCTGACGGGCCGACTTTGCGGAGGACGAGATCGCCAGCCATCGGTACCAATTCCGGCACGATCTGGCTGATTGGCGCGTCATCTGCAAGCTGATACAGCCCGGGGACTTTCATCGCAAATGTACCACCATCCTCTGCCTCGGCGTCGAACACGGCGCGGGTATAGGCTACCGGCGCGCCCATCTCCCGCATGCCTTCTAGCAAGGGCCGCGTGGCACTAACCGCATCCCGAACATTCCCGCCACCGAATACGTCTGGATCAGCAAAGCCAACCTGAAAGTCCACGATTAGCAATGCTGGCCGGCACCCAAACCCGACGGAATTTCCGAAATTTTGGCGGTCATATACAGCATCTTCGGTCATTGCGGATCTCCATCACTTGGCGAATTACAGGCTTCAGCATCCTGTTTAGCGCCTGAATAGGGTATACAAAAGCTGCCAATCGTTATTCTTTATGGGAATTCAGGCCATGAATGTGAACGCCATACCGCCATGACGGAATCCGCCTTGGGATTAAAACGTGACCATCGAAATTCCAATTGGTGGCGAACCGGTGAAGTATGGGGTCGATAAGGCGTCTGGCGCGCTGTTTGTGGACCGGTTCCTGCACACCGCCATGAACTATCCCTGGAATTGCGGCTTTGTGCCGCACACGCTGGCGGAAGATGGCGACCCGGTGGAGTTACTGGTCGCTGGCCGTAACCCGGTCATTCCGGGTGCTGTCGTGCGTGTCAGGCCAATCGGCGCTCTTATACTAGGTTTTGAGCCCAATTTAAGGACGTAGGGTATCATGGGCCGACTTGATCTGACAGATGAAGAATGGGCGATTATTGCGCCGCTTTT
>CBFIAF010000069.1:0-6183 GCA_965660545.1 Alphaproteobacteria bacterium
GTGGCTAAACAGTGGCGGACATATGACGCCTCATAGGCAGCAACATGTGCAGTTACGCAAGGACAGACAGCCTCTGAAGCATTGGGGCTGGAACTGCCCCAAACGGACACGGCGGGCGGTATACAAAACGTTACACAATTTTGGGGCTGTTTAATCGAACCCTTGCTGAACTAGGGCATTGATTGCGTTACTGATCAGGTAGGGTTGGGGTCAACTTTGATCAGCTTCATCCCTGCTCTCGCTCCAAACATGTCGAGCATCCATACGATCTATAACATAAATCATCCGATTTTGCTGATTTGCGCCATCATACTCAAATTTTATCGCTGTTATTTTCGTAATTCTTCGAAGTTCAGTACTGCAGTCATCTCATCGGAAACCGTATCAAAAAAATTATTCATATCCCCCAACTGCTCAATGCTCGCTCCATGTGAGACAGCTTTCCAATGACAATAACCGACCATTTTTTGCTCATTTTCCCAATTTTTTCATACAAACTGCGTTAGCGCCTGTTGTCATTTCAACAAGTTCAGTTTCACTCATCGGACCAGCTGCCGCAAAATATTGATCCCGAAGATCACTGGACTTGAACGTGTGGACGGCAATGAAATCTTTCATGTGAAGCACCTGTTTGGTTTGTGATAGGAACGAATTTTCCCCGTAAGTCGTAGAGCAAATATCGTGTCAACTCCTTCTAATTTAGATATATCCTTAGATTATTCTGTGTAGAATTTTCCGAAATTTCGTTAGAATTATGGTTTTCAATCATCTGACACATGGCGCAAATCAGCCATATCGCGTGATTTGCGGTATGCGGGACGCTAATCCGTGATTTTCATCATCCGTTCTTGAAGCACTCTTACGTCATATCCGACACTGTATGAATGGCGGATACCTGCCGTCTTCTAGCCGCCAATTTTATCGACGATATCGAATGGACATTGCAAAACTCTAAGCGGGTCACGCAAGTTATGGCGGAAGGAATGCCACCATCAAACTACTTCGCCCTCCCTCCAAACGTCTCCACGGATCGCATTGCGCTAAGGCTAAGCAGGGACAGCAACATTGTGACCAAGGTTTCTGACCCTGACAACTAGGGCAATTCCGTCACAAACGTGTAGATCTCTACCGTGGTCCAGTTCAGCAAATCAAACAGAATGAAATGCCAGATAAGCGCAAACCCAGAAACCCAAGCAATAAATGGCCTTCACCCAACAACAAAAATGGACCGATGCCCGGCCTCAATTTTGTTGGGCTCAACCGTCGCCGAGCTGGGCTTAATCATCATCTTAGCTTTGATAACCTTGGCGGCGCGCTTGTCATCATCGGTTTCAACAAATTGGTGGTTGATGTTGGCTACGCCCTCGACGGCTTAGAGCGGATCAAATCTAACAATAGATCTAAGTACTTTCTAAGAATCTCCTACTCCTCCCCAATCACAAAATGAACCAAATCGTCGAAGGCGCCGTCGCTGTTCTGGTGAGGCCGGTCGTCGGACTGCTAATCAGCGAAGCGCTTGCGGAGATATGCTTTTGTGGCCGCGATTGAGCGGAAACGCGCTGCCTCGTTCGTGCCTATATGCACCGTTCTCCCGCCGCTCGCGTAGCTGTTGTTCTTTGTCGTGATCGTGCGGACGCGAGAGGACGGGTGGTCAAAGCCATGATAGGCACCCTCATAAGCGTCATAGGTCATGCGGGCACCGCCACGGCGGTTTGCTCCTGCAATCAAAGCCAGACATGGCTTCGGCAGTGTCCAATCATCCGCAAGCCCGATCTGCAGGAGGATCGGCACCTTGGCCTTATAATTCGGAATTCTCCGCCGCAGCTCAATGCATCCGGGATAGAACCCGATCGCCGCGCGGAATTCATGCTTAAGCGCAGGCTGACGTTGCTCAGCGTCATTGTATAACGCCCAAAGCATCGACATCGCGCCGTTTGACCAACCAATCAGGGCGACGTTATCCGCCTGAATCGTTGGCTGTGCCTGCAGCCAGCGAAGGGCACCGTAAGCGTCATGGGGGCGTTCCTGGCTTGGGCGGATCGGGCGAGTCCTAGTTCTGCAAATGCTTTTATAGCCTCGCGCTGTAAAACTATCGGCCAGAAGAACCGCATAGCCTTCGTCCGCGAGGATAGTCAACCACGCCGCTTCCCTGTGCTTCAGAACTCCTTTGCCCTCGAGAAGCCCGGCACAGCCATGCATCATTAGCACCGTATCAAATGGCCCAGCGCCGTCAGGAACAAAGAAGTAGCCTGACAATCGTGTGCCGTCATCGCTCTCAAAAGAGATTAGGTGCTGATCGAGCATTTGTTTCGTTAGGGCATCGGCTGAAGCCGCCCCAATCTGAGAGGCAACAATAATAATAGCGTAAACGAATCGACAGAGAGCGCGCATTTGGTGAATTTACTTTTCCGTTGCCTATTCAGGGTTAAAACCATCCCGTCTCGACTAGTTTGATGGCCTCAGCCACCATCAACTAGCACTGCGGCTATTAAGACTTTAACGCCAACGGCGATCATCAGTTCCGCCATTTTAGCACCTATCCCGAGGGAGCTGCCGGTGATACGTGCAACATTCCATGTTAGATCATCTATTGGGCTGTTTTCCTCAAGCTTTGACCGCCGCTCCGATAGACTATTGGGGGATCTAGTAACTCACACTGTTTACGCTGGCAGAGCATGCGACTTTGCCTTCTGGCTTCAACAACGCCATGCGATACAGGTGTCCATTAGCGCGGTTGGCAGCGATGTTCAGCAGATCGTCCCAGAACATAGGACGACGGAAGCGAATCATCATGTCGAGTTGCTGGGGTGGTGCGCCGCCGTCGTTGATTAAGGCCTCCATCATGATATGAGAGCCCATGATTCCGGCGGCTATGGGCGCGCGGAATCCGAATTTATTAGCGGTTATCGGATCATCGTGGATGCGGTTCATTTTGTCGTCGGAGAAATTGCCTACACCGGATGACGTCATTTGTTTCTCACCGATACGTGGTAGAGTTTCATATTCGGCATCTAGATTTTCGCGAGAACCTGAACCACCGCCAGGGCCGGAGCGTTTGGCATTTTGGTCGGTGCGCACACTAACGCGACTAAGCTCCATGGCGACCGAGCCATCCTCCCGCAGTAGCTCGTACTGGGCCTTAAACAAAGAGCCACGGGGGGCAGGTTCAATTCCAGTGATCCTTCCGCGCATCTCGATCTCTTCGCCTATCTCAATAGGCGAATGCTGCTTGTAGGTCTGAGTCATATGCACGCTACCATTTATCGAGAAACCCTCGCGGTTTACGATCTTGATGGTCAGCATGGCGAAGATCGAGGGGTCCACATACTTGCCCCAGATCGCCGGATCGATGCCGCAGCATTCAAGCTTTGCCTGTTGGCGCTTTGCGTCCACGGCCAGGCGCCAAGGGCTGAACTCAAAGCCTGCCTGAAGTTCACTTTCGGGGCGCGCGGCCTTGCCGCTTGGGTCGGGCATCATGTAACGAAGATCCTCTTATTTAATTTGCCCCCGCTGGGGCCAGTTCGGTGCCTGACGGTGTCGCAGCATCTAAGGCATCACGAGATATAAGACAGTCGTATCGATCGGGAACAACGGATCACTCTTTCATAAATTTAGTCCGTCTCTACAGGCAATGACCCACCTTTCGCCCATTGGCTCCTTGGGTCGTCATAGACGGTAAAATTCTCAACATCTCGCGGACGCCACATTGTATCATCCTCCTCTGATCGGATAAATACTACCCCTGCTCGAGCAAACCCGTCTCCCATCGTTTGCCCTGTTTTGCAGGGAATTTAAAGGGGGAATTCGGTGATTTGAGCGCTCTCGGCCAGTGAAATATGGTGCTAATTCATCCTACGACTAAGAAAATCGAGGATTTCGCTGCTTGATCGAACAGGGATTCTAATCTCATCTAACTGGGGTTCCTTATTCGCAATCAGGAAACGCCGTCTGTGTCTTCCGATATAGGTCACTGCTCCTGGGGAATTACAGCTCATCACTCGGTGTTGTGTTTGTAAACGTACTGACGTCTAAGCCTAAAAATTAAAGGTATCACGGCGGGAATATTGTATGCCGATCAACTCATTCGGCATCCATTGTCGTCGGAGGCGGCCTCGTTAAGGCGCCAATGCGATCAAACCAAATCCATCACCTGTTCCAGTTGGGCGATGCGTTCAGGTGTCGGCAGTTTGTCATCGCCGCGGAGGCTCAGTAGCGTGACGCCGACGTCGCGATATTTGTTGAACCGCTCGCGCACCATCTCCGGCGTGCCCACAGCCTGGAACTGGGTCACCATCGCATCCGGCACGCGCTTGGCCGCTTCGTCGCGTTTGCCCTGCTTCCAGAGAGCTTGTATCGCCAGTGCGTCGTCCTGATAGCCGGCGCGCTGGAATGCCTCGTTATAGAAGTTGGTCTGGGCCGATCCCATTGCCCCCATCTGGAACGCGACGCCTATACGGCGAGCATTGATCATTTCCTCCACGTTCTCACCGATAGCGACGTTCACCGTTGCGCAAATGTTGATATCGCTGAGGGACCGACCCGCGTTCTTCGCACCCTTGGCGATATAGTCGAGATGTGCGCCGGCATGGTCGGGGGAGAAAGACGTCCCGAGCCAGCCGTCGGCGCCGGCCCCGGTGTATTCCAATGATCTAGGGCCGAGGGTCGCTAGGTAGATTGGGATCGGCGCCGGCGGAAATTCTAGCCGGATCGCCTTACCTTCGCCGCCAGGCCTGGGCAGTACGTGCGCTTTACCCTCGTATTGGAGTTTCTCGCCGCGAAAGGCCATGCGGCAAATATCTACGGTCTCGCGGAGCCGTGTTAGCGGTCGCGAGAAGTCCTGCCCCTGTAACCCTTCGACAACCTGTGGACCGCTGACGCCAAGGCCGAGACGGAAGCGTCCGCCGGAAATTTCCCAGAGCGACAAAGCCGTCATCGCCGTCATCGACGGCGTGCGCGCGCTGATCTGCATGATCGCTGTCCCAATATGGATTCGCTCGGTCTTCCCAGCTATTAAGGCGAGGCTCGTGCAGGCATCGTGCGCCCACGCCTCTGCCGACCAGACACAATCAACGCCGAGCCGGTCGGCAGCCTGAACGTATTCAACGGCGCCTTTTATATCGCGGGCCGAGTGGCTGCCTATGCCGATCGATATCTTCATGGTAACGCTCCTTCAAACAACTGATCTGATTTTATAGGGGAGGGGCCGCCATGACCACCAGCGTCGCAGGGCTGCTCATCTGCTTGACAAGACCCGTGATTGGCCGCGCTTAAACGCGCAGAGTGAGCCTCGCCTGAATCCAGATTGACGATGGTCCTTTGACAATGACCGTTTGGGCGCACACCAGCCTTTAGCGCCAGGCTCCGCGAAGGTCCGCTTCACCGCGGCTGCAGCTCTCTGCCACGAGATGATCTATAACGTAAATCACCCGATTTCGCTGATTTGCGGTATACACCTCCTACACAATCAGCCTTACCATCCTGTTAAGCGTTTCATGCTCAAAATAAATTACAGTGGCCTACGAAACAAACAGCAATCGCATTACGCCGGGAAATCAATTGCTGAAAATGCGAATATCTTCCAGCCTTCATCCGTTTTTATTAAAGCATAAAACCCACTTGCGCATTCAATCAAAGAGCCATCAGGTCTCAGGCGTTCAACATTTCGAAGGGCTACATGTGCTTTAGTACTAGAAGCAGCGATGACATCTATTTCCCAGTTAATAGAACGGTCCCAGTTTTTCTGCTTTTGCATATCGGCGATCGTCACGGGGGGGTCAGTCAGCGTAATTGTGTTGCCATTAACCAGGGCCGTGCAGGGCCAGACAAAGCAATCACGGACTTTTTCATCATCGTATTCATCAAAACCCTCCTTATAACGCTGCAGGACGGCAAATACCTCTGATCGATATGACATTATCCTAATCCGTTCAAATTGCTTTGAAAAAGTAGCCCTGTCGAAGAGCTAATTTTTAATTATGGTACCACCAAAATATTATATGGATATTTTAAATGCTAGCCGCATCCACTGACGTGCGAAAAATATCAAACAAGAAACGAGAGGGTTCTGCGCTCTACTGCGTCGCAATTTGTTTTTTGAAAATAAATCATTTTTGTAAGTAGTTTCACGACACTCAAAGCCTTAACGCGCAATCTTCACCATCCATTCGTGAAGCACTCTTAAGT
>CBFIAF010000070.1:0-6018 GCA_965660545.1 Alphaproteobacteria bacterium
TAATTTTCGTTTAGAGTGCCTATCATTGCGTCCTGGGCAATGTGTCAGACCAAATGTGGTGTTTAAGAGACCTATCATTTCATAAATGACCAGTGGTCCGTCGTATGGCGGACTATTGAACTTTCCTGAACCATTTATGTTTTCAGAGGGCTGATTATTTTTTTTAGACTTTGAGTTCATTTTTAGTTCCAGTGAGGCGTTACTCACTCTTTGGGTTAACAACCAGTCGCGCTAGTCAGCGCAACGTTAAAGTGACAAACTTTTCCAAAACTTCTGCAAATCACTCTTATGGGGACTTTTCAGATTCCTTGTCATTCTTGTCACTCTTGTCACTAAACGAAGGAATTAATAAAGCTAACCAACCCCTTCGTTATGACGATGACCATTCAACCAGCCGCAAGCTGGGTATTCCAATAATCCGGTTGTTTGGTGAAAAAGGTCACGGATAGTGGTTACCAACCCCCAACACCCACCCGTGTAAGAGGCCAACAATATATACCCGTGATGGGTGGGGTGGCCCATGCCTGCCCCCTAAACGCTGCCTGATTACATAAAAGAGCGACCGCACGTGTTGGTCTAATTATTTAACCAACAACATGCGGTCGTAGTTCAGAGAGCTGCGTAAGAGCAAATCTCTGATACGTACTCCGTGTGACAGAATAATGACGCACGTATAACGCCTCGTAGGCAGCAACACATGCGGTTACGCAAAGGACAAACCGGCTCTGAAGCATTGGCGCTGGAACCGCCCCAAACGGACACGGCGGGCGGTATACAAAACGGTAGACAATTTCGGGGTTGTTTAATCGAACCCGTGCTACACTAAGACATTGATTGCGTTACAGATCAGGTAGGGTTCGGCTCATCTTCGATGAGCATCATCCCTCTCCCTCCGCCATAAGTATCCGGCAACCATATTATCTATAACGTAAATCACCCGACTTCGCTGATTTGCGACCCCCTAAACAAATTTTATCGCTGTTATTTTCGTAATTCTTCGAAATTCAGCACTGCAGTCATCTCATCGGAAACCGTATCAAAGAAATTATTCATATCACCCAACTGCTCAATGATCGCTTCATGTGAGACAGCTTTCCAATGACAATAAGCGACCATTTTTTGCTCATTTGCCCAATTTTTCATACAAACTGCGTTAGCGCCTGTCGTCATTTCAACAAGCTCAGTTTCACTCATCGAACCTGCTGCCGCAAAATATTGATCTCGAAGATCAGTGGACTTGAACGTGTGGACGGCAATGAAATCTTTCATGTGAAGCACCTGTTTGGTTTGTGATAGGAAAAGAATTTTTCCTCGCAAGTCGCAAAAAATAAAGCCGCAAACGGTTAATTGATCAGACGCCGCCGTAACTTGGCCGAGAAAATATCCATCAACATGACGGTCACGAGCACGATGAAAGCAATGTAGGCGACATTCTCCCAACTGTTGCCGGTCCGCATTGCGCCTAGGAACTGCAGTCCTATGCCGCCCGCACCCATCGCCCCGATGATGACCGCACCTCGTGTGTTCGATTCCAGGTAATACAGCGTTTGGGAGATGAAGAGGGGCAAGATTTGAGGTAGAATTCCGAAACGGTACTGCAGAATAGGCCCGGATCCTGTAGACTTAACGCCTTCTACCTGTTTCTTATCGATATTCTCGATTGCCTCACTCATTAGTTTTCCAAGTGTACCGATGTCAGTGATCGCGATAGCTAGTAGGCCGCTGAAGGGTCCCATTCCAAATGCCCGGATAAAAATAAGGCTCCAAATAAGCATATCGATGCCGCGCAAAGCATCGAACAACCGCCGGAGGACAAAGCGCATTGGCGCGATAGGGTTGAGGTTCGAGGCAGCCAAGAACGCCAGGGGCAAGCCTATGAAGGCAGCCACGAATGTTCCCATCACAGCCATAAACAATGTATCTACTAACGCCCACCAGACATCCCTGTGCAACCACATCGTGTTATTCCACCATTCGTGAAATATCAGCGAGAAATTAGACATGTCTTTGGATAGTCGTGGCCCTTCAAACGATGCTCCTATGGCAGCTACTAAAGAGTAATTTGCAAGAGGAGAGTTGAAGTCAAACCAGAAATGCTCCCAGCCGGCAAAATAGCGGAATATTCGGATTTTTGTTTTGGAAATCTGGACACGAGAGAAGTTGGTCGGCCGCACTTCAACCTTGTTGCGGGTGACCCTGATCCATTCGGGTAACGGTGCCTCGGAGGTCGCTGAGATCGCGCCGTCCAAAGGGCGATCAACCCGAACCGGTGCCGTATCTAGGAACGTCATAATGACATGGTTCTCGAATATCTGGACCTTACCATCGTTCCCCATGTCGATAAGATGGCTACTGTCTGCCTGACGCTCAACCCAGTTCGGATTCTCATCATATTTCTCGAAACGGCTGCCTTCTAGAGTAACAACGTACTTATTGGTATCTTGCCAGCGGGTGTCGACATGGATCTTATGAGCATAGGTGTCGACAGCAAAGAGAGCTGCACGCTCGCTATTCCAGCGATCGGCAATATTACCCAAATCGAAATAGAAACAGAGATAAATGAAATACCCGAGTCCCGCCGCAAGAAAAGAAAGCGGCGCGATCCTTTGTTTCCAGTCCGGGTTAATCACTGGCGCGAACTCACGTTTAAGTTCGGCAATACGGGCTTGTTCAGCAGCGATGGTCATTGCCGGTTTCTCCTAGTGCAAGTTCGCGCCACTGCCGATTAGGCGACCGCGCACGTATCGAGAGAAATAATCGAGGGCGACGATAGTGATGATCAGCAAGACGAAAATTGCCAGAACGTCAGAACCATAAGTCCATTGGATATTCGCTGTTAGCTGCTCTCCGATACCGCCGGCTCCTACGAAACCCAAAATTGTTGAGGCCCGCACATTGATTTCCAGGCGCAACAGCCCGTAACTCAAATAATTTGGCAGGACTTGTGGCAGTACGCCGAAGCGTACCAGTTGGAACCAGTTGGCTCCGGTCGCCTGGAGTCCTTCCCAAGGCTTCATATCGATATTTTCATTGACCTCAGAAAAGAGTTTTCCAAGAGCACCGATCGTGTGGAATGCGACCGCGATCAGCGCTGGCAACGCCGACTTACCCATCAAAAACAGCAGCACCAATGCCAGCACCAATTCAGGGAAAGCGCGCGAAAAATCCATAAATCGACGGGCGCAAGTGACGACCAATTTACTCTTGATTAAATTTTGACTGGCTAGCATCGAGAGGATCACGGCACCGGCGAAGCCAATGGCGGTTGCTAAGATCGCCATGTTGAATGTTTCGACTAGCGCCGGGAAATATTCCCCCAACAATGGGAACCAAGCCCAACCAGCGTCAAGCGCCTGGCGGAAAAGTTCCGCCGGAAAATCCAGCAGCTGCCTAAAGCCCTGGACGAAGCCGCCGGCGTTAGCTTCATTCGCTGAGCCGAACCCGGCTATCATTAAAACAACAAACCCTCCAATCAGTACGGCGGAATACATGGAGCGTTGTCGCGCCTGTCGCTGAAGTTCAGTATCGATTGTGAGCAGGTGGGGGGGGGCCGATTTATGCATCAAAATCTCAGTCCAAATGTGGAAGCATGAAAGTGCTACCGGCCCGTAACAGGGGCCGGTAGCATGCTTCCCGGCATATCCGTTGTTTGATCAGCCGCCTTTCTTCTTTTTCGCTTCAATCTTGGCTTTGCGGGCTGCTACAATAGTCTCGTAGTGCTTGTGGGCGATCGGTATCCATTCCTTAACTTCGCCGCCGGCTACCCCCAACATGCATTCAGGGTCATTTTTCAATACCCAGTTGTAACCGTCGATCAGGGCTTTGCTCATCTCGGCTGGCATGTCTTTTTTCACAACCACGGGGCCATTTGGGATCAGGTCAGACTGCCATACTTTGACCAAGTCATCCATGTTCAGGATGCCTTTGTCGACCATTTTACGAAGGTTGCCGGAGGAATAACCTTCTTCCCACTCACCAACGCCTGATGTCCAGGTGACGCCTACATCGACATCACCGTTCAGCACAGCCAGCACGTTGTTCTCGTGGCCACCGGAGAACACAGCCTCAGAGAAGTAGCTGTCGGGGTTAATACCCATTTTAGGCCAGGCAACCGAGGGGATTAAGTACCCAGAGGTCGAGTTTGGATCTGCGTAACCAAGCTTCTTGCCCTTTGCATCCGCCATGGTCTTGATGCCGCTGGCTGAAAGCGCGACGAGAACTGCGTAGTAGCCAACCGCGCCGTTTGGCTGACGGCGCGTCATTATCGGCTTAACAACGTCCGGGTTTCGAAGATGGACCCCAGCATAACCGGACGGGCCAAGCCACGCATAGTCAAGCGTACCGCCTATCAAGCCTTCCATCGTACCGGCGTAATCTTTGGCGACAAAAATCTTTGCTGGGACTCCCAACATTTTCTTAACATAGGGCATGAAGCATGAGTAGGACTTCTGACGATCTTGTGCAGCTTCACCGCCTAGAATGCCCATCCGGAACTCTTTGTATCCATACTTGGTGGCATCGATGCCTTTGATATTTCCGTCAGCAAGAGCCGAGGCGGCAATCGTGGCTATCGCCGTGGCGGCCACGCTAGTTATGAGTTTCATGTTTTACTCCTTCAAACATGGTTCTGATTGTTAAGAGTTGGTCAAAAACTACGCAGGCAAAGCGATTGGGCCATGCTGCGAAGTGGCTGTTGCAGATTCGATGGAAGTCGATGTCAGCGCCTCCTCAAACGTCTCGTCAGCGCCGTAGATATCGCGCGCGACAGATTGGGAAAGTGCGGCCGCGGGCCCATCGAACACGACTTCACCAGCGCGCATTCCTATGACGCGATCACAGAATTGGCGCGCTGTATCTAGGGTGTGTAGGTTGCAGATTACCGTGAGGCCATCGCGGTCATGAATGTCCCGAAGCGCCTCCATAACGATCTTGGCGTTCAGGGGGTCAAGGGATGCAATGGGCTCGTCAGCGAGTATCATTTCTGGCTGTTGCAAAAGGGCCCGCGCTATCGCGACGCGCTGTTGTTGCCCACCGGAAAGCGTTTCGCAGCGCTGCAGCGCAATCTGGCTAATGCCAAGCCGGTCAAGCGCGATCAGGGCGTCGAGGCGTTCTTTTGCAGAAAACCTCTTCAAAACACTAGACAAAGTTGAACGGCCGTTGAGCCGTCCAAGAAGGACGTTGGTAAGCGCATCGAGGCGCGGCACAAGGTTGTACTGCTGGAAAATCATTGCGCAAGCCTTCTGCCAGGCGCGCTTGCGTCGGCCTTTTAATGCCAACACATCCTCGCCATGAGCGATAACCTCGCCGGAGTTAGCTTCGGTCAGGCGGTTGAAGACACGCAGGAGGGTTGACTTTCCCGCGCCAGAGCGCCCGATTATGCCGATCATTTGAGGTTGGCTAACTGAAAACGAAACATTTTTAACGGCGTGGACTGCACCGAATTGTTTGTTCAGTTTACGAATTTCTAACATGATGTCCCCAATCAGCCTTTTGAGTTAGTTAGCCGATGGGAGTGTTTAACAGGACGTATGTTACGGTGAACTGAAGCAAATGTTAAAGTTTTGTTTCCAATGTGCCGTTTTTCGCGCCCGCCAGCGCCGGCGTCAGACGCACTGCACAGCGCGTCCCAGTGCTCATCTAGCGATCCGTTCAGCGTCCGTGCCAGATGGCCGGCCTTGCGGTCAGCGTTGTCATCGAAGGTCTGAAATGTCCAAGTGGTGGCGTCGGGGGCTAGGTCGGATAGAAAGGCCTCTGCAGCGACCTTGTCGGCACGCGGTTGCTCTTGCGCTAAAGCTGCGGCTACTTCGTCCACAGCATCAGGCGAAACTGTCAGGGCGTTTATGGAGATATTTGGGTCCAGATCAGTGGTGTCCTTCTCCCCTAAAACTGGGCCACTATTTTTAGAGACTGAAGGGGGATGTGATGGCTCGGAAGCGTCATCCAGACGAGGACATACTTAAGCTGCTGCGGGAGGTTGAGGTGAAGCTGTCGAACGGCAGCGACGTGCAGTCGGCCTGT
>CBFIAF010000071.1:0-1489 GCA_965660545.1 Alphaproteobacteria bacterium
ATCCAGCAATCAAGCGGATTGAGGTGGGCGATTATGGGTTGAGGTCTTGAAACAGCGCTGGAGCCCCAGAGGCCCTGACGGACGCCGCAAAAGGAACCCGAGCAGCGGTCCAGCTGCGAACAGGCACGGGGTAATGCCTGGAACAAGCTCAGTATGCCTCGCCGCTGGACCTCTAACATTGCCCTCGAGCGCATCGCGGGAAGCGGCGCGAATGATTGAAACGATCAACCTCTTGTCTGTCGCTGATATGGGGCCAGAACAATCAAGGCCGAAGGCCGCTTGATGATAGGGCCTGCAAACGCTTTGCAGGATGCTCTGGGGTTCTCACGGGTCCTTCCAGGCAATCGGTATTCGGATAATGCGCAAACTAGTGCGGTTTCTAGCAACGGAGTTTCAAAGCCCGGTTCGTTGCGTTTAGATAGGCACCTACCTAACTTACGACTGTCCTTAACAGAATCTCGTAACTGCATTAAATGGGCTGCCGCTCGCCCGTTGGAGACTATTTTTCACGCCCATTCGGGGCCTCATACGACCTCTCCGGAAATGCAACAACAACGACTCTTTCTCCTCTGATCGGGTGAAAATTGCCCTTCCAGATAGGCCGCTTCAGCCGGGTTGCTCCAGCATCGTAAACGAATTTGCCCTCGCGTCGTTTGCCTTGCGCTCGTTTACGAACAGCTTCATTCCTCCGGTTCCGCCCGCCGCCAGACGGGAAACGGGTCTGGTAGCTCGGGAAGCGCGCCTGGACCTGCCGCCAGATCTTCGGGCAAAAGGCAAGCGTCTAGCCGAGCTCTCAAGGCAGGCCAATCAATGCCAGCGCCAATGAAAACAATCTCCTGTCGACGGTCGCCCCATGGCTCTATCCATCGCTCTTTCAGGTAGGCGCGAGCACTTTCACTTTCTGGCCAACGGCTTGGCGGAACGGATGCCCACCATGTCCCAAGCGGTGAAATGTTGGAGAGCGCGCCGGCTAGGGAGAATTCGACCACCCAATCTGGACGAGTAGCTATCCAGAAGTGCCCCTTTGCGCGGATCACGCCGGCCATCTCTCCGTCAAGAACGGCCTTGATCTTCTCTGGCTCGAATGGTTGCCGCGCCCGGTACACAAAAGATGAAACGCCATATTCTTCTGCTTCCGGTACGTGGTCTGCGTAGCCATAAAGTTCCTTGGCCCAAAGGGGGTGCTCGTGCGCCTTCTCCATATCGAAAAGTTTGGTGTCAAGGATCTTGGAAATTGGTGCGTTCGAGTGCTGCGTCTCAATGATATCAGCGTCAGCGTTCAGGCTACGGATGATCTTTCGGGCCGCATCAATATTCTGCGAGTCTGCGTCATCGACCTTATTAAGTATAACTACGTCGGCGAATTCTATTTGGTCGGTGAGAAGATGAACTAGCGTGCGTTCGTCCTCCTCGCCTACAGCCTCTCCACGATCCTGCAAGAAATCATGGCTGGAATAGTCACGCAGAAGGTTTACGGCATCAACGACCG
>CBFIAF010000071.1:1587-4954 GCA_965660545.1 Alphaproteobacteria bacterium
TCGCCTACAGCCTCTCCACGATCCTGCAAGAAATCATGGCTGGAATAGTCACGCAGAAGGTTTACGGCATCAACGACCGTTACCATTGTATCGAGTCGGGCAACATCGGCTAGGCTTTGGCCTGCTTCATCACGAAATTCAAAAGTGGAGGCGACAGGGAGGGGTTCAGAGATACCTGTCGACTCAATGAGCAGATAGTCGAAACGGTTTTCTGAAGCGAGCCGGCGCACTTCGGCGAGAAGGTCATCGCGTAAGGTGCAACAGATGCAACCATTCGACATTTCCACCAACGTCTCATCAGTACGACTAAGCTCGGTTTCAGCACGCACCAAATCGGCGTCAATATTGACCTCCGACATGTCATTGACGATCACAGCGACGCGTCGGCCTTCCCTGTTGTTCAGAACACGGTTGAGAAGAGTTGTCTTTCCAGCGCCAAGAAAGCCAGAGAGCACAGTGACTGGCAGACGAGAATCTTGAAGGTTCATGATCCGAATTGCCTTTCTCAGGAGCCCAAGGCGTTGGTCAGCATCGCCAGATTGTGCCGCACCATGTCAAGATAGGTAGCTGCTGGACCTTCGGAAGTGGACAGCGCATCAGAATAGAGCGTGCCACCGATACTCACGTCAGTTTCGAGAGCGATCTGCTCGAGCAGACGTACATCAGTTATATTCTCGGCAAAGATGGCACGTATAGACTGGGTTCGAATTTGGTTTATCAGCTCCGCCACGTCCCGCGCAGACACCTCGACGTTCGTAGCGATTCCCTGGGGGGCCAAAAAGCGCAGGCCGTATTCCTTTGCGAAATAGCCGAAGGCATCATGCGGAGTAACCACGATTCGACGATCTTTTGGCAAGCCATCAAGTTTCGCGCGGATCTCTGCGTCGAGCGCCTCGATTTCAGCAACAAAATCGGCACGATTCTGGAAGAAACTGGAGGCGTTTTCTGGATTGGCTTTAGCTAGAGCAGTCGTGATATTATTGGCATAGATAACCGCATTACGGAGACTTTGCCATGCATGTGGATCGAGCGCACCATGATTGTGATGGTGGTGATCACCCTCAGGCTCCTGCTCAACCGGCTTTATGTCCGAGCCATCCAAGTTTTTGAAGAAATGCTCTTGGTGTTCGAATTCAGACGGCATGTGTTCGGTGAAGAATGCGTAAGTACCCCGTTCAGCGATCTCAACCGTAAAAATTGTCATCTCCTTGGCAGCATCAAAATTCAAAGCGTAGGCTACGTTTCTCACATCCAACGTTTGACCTGCGGTCCTCTTTTGGACAGCGTCTGCCTTGATTAATCGTTCTGCCTTTTCTTTAACGGCTCCCAGGTCATTGGCCGCCAGAACGACCATCCTCATTGCAGGATCGGCGTAACCGCCATCCAGTTTAGCAAAAGACCAATTGTATGTACCCGCTTCCAGATCAAAAAGTCCCGCCCACTTAAAGGCTTGCACCTCATGAGGACCTTTATTCTTGAGGTCGTCGCTTTCCTCGAAAGCGATGGGCGTGATACCCGCGGTAGCAACAATTCTTGCACTGTTAAAGCCTGAAGCTTCCACTAGCCGATCCATCCATCCCTCGAAGCCAAGACCATTCACAAATAAGAGATCGGCAGATCCGACGGCGCGGGCATCAGCAGGGGTTGGTTGGTACACATGGACGTCGCCATCAGGACCCACCAATGTAGTCAGCGCAATGTGCTCCCCTCCAATACGCTTCACCATATCGCCCAATATCGAGAACGTAGCAATCACGGTGATAGGTTTGTTCGGTTGTGCGTTTGATGGTGCCGCCAAGAAGAGGAATAAAGAAGCGGCCGCCACTTTCATTGCGTTCCTGAACGTATTCATAGTTTCCCCTTTAATAACTGTAGATTGGTTTGTGGACAGGTTCATGAAACAAAACGGCCTTCCGGCATCGACACATCATGACGAATTTTTGATGAACCGCCGTAATTTTTGGAAATGTGAATGAGCCTCGACCAGTAAGACCCTGACCCAACCAAACAATTAAAATTGACGTCCATGAGATATGTTATAACATCACACTTTAGGAAATCAAGACTGATGCCGGATAGATTAATCAATCTCGAACTTTGCAAAAACCCGCACTGCCGCCACGAAAAAAATTGGACGGGTAGATCGCGCTGCCAGTGCCGCTCGATTCAGCGCTCCCCTAGCCCTAAATGCTACGCCACAACGCAAAGCGCCTGACCAACCCCTTGGGCTCTTAAGACCGGAGGATTTAAGTATGAACGCCAAAGTACCTGTTACCGCCTTGACCGGCTTCCTTGGCGCCGGGAAGACCACCTTCGGTTCGGGGCCGGCGAAGAAGGCCCGCCGTGTTATAAAATGCCGCTAAAGGGCAGAGTTTTGCTCGTGTAATTGGGCGCGCCCAACGTTCCGCGCCCCAGGGGCCCGGGTGCGCACCCCATGGGCTTAGCCTAATTGACTTTGAGGTCTGCACCTTTGGTCATCGGGTGGCCCAATAGATCGGGGCTTGGGCTGGGATTTGCTCAAACGATCTCTTGTATAATGATCCGACGACAAACTCCGTATAGGTTGGAGCTACCATAGGAAATACAAAAGGGCCGCCCGGAGGCAGCCCTTCGATTTGTGCGGGAAACCCACTTGTTAACCATAGGTCCCTCAATCACCAGAGTGCTTGATTACAAATTCACACCACTGATACGGTTTTTGTCTGTCAAATGGAGGTTGTGATGCCCCAACGCAGACTTGGCCTTGATCTTGGAACAAACTCAATCGGCTGGTGTCTACTTAATCTAGGAGCCGACGGTGAACCTAAGTCTATTTTTAAATCTGGTGTTCGGATTTTTAACGATGGACGAGACCCTAAAAGCTTAGGCTCTTTGAAGGCTACGCGACGTGTAGCCAGGTCAGCAAGGAGGCGGCGTGATCGTTTTGTTCAGCGACAGAAGTATCTGATTAACGAATTGGTCAGAAGCGGGTTGATGCCCTCGGATAAAACAGCGCGTCAGGCATTAGCTCTAAAAGACCCCTACTCAATCCGAAAAAAGGCTCTCGATGAGCAGATTGATCCTTTCGATATGGGAAGGGCCTTGTTTCATATTAATCAACGGCGAGGTTTTAGGAGTAATCGTAAGTCAGGTGATAACGAAGCTGGCGTTGTAAAGCAGTCCATCGCTGATCTTGAAGTTAAGCTAATGGAGAAAAAGGCGAGGACCATTGGAGAGTTTTTAGCAGACCGCCACGCCACTAAAGATACTGTTCGGGCAAGACGGTTAGGTCCAAAAACATCAGACCTCTATGAATTTTATCCAAATAGGTCGATGCTTGAGCAACGGCGTTCGGGTGCAAACTAGCTAACCGCCGAAACATAGTTTA
>CBFIAF010000072.1:0-4734 GCA_965660545.1 Alphaproteobacteria bacterium
TTCAACGGCATGCGTGTGAAAGCGACCGATGGTATCGAACCCATTGCGTTCGAAGAAGGCGACGATCACGCAAAGCATGACGACGATGAAAATCATAAGGACCATGGGAGGCAGGATGAGCACGCGAAGGACGATCATCATAGCGCTTTCGATCCGCACGCTTGGCAGAGCCTTTCAAACGCCGTCGTATACGTAGACAACATCACGGCAACGCTTTCAAAAGCCGATCCGTCGAACGCCGCGACCTATTACATGAACCGTGCGGCCTATGTCGCCGAGATCCAGGCACTTGACGCCGAAATTCGCACCATCTTGGCCAAACTGCCGGCTGATCGGCGCACTGTAGTTACTTCGCATGACGCCTTCCAATATTTCGGCCGCGACTATGGACTGACCTTCTTGGCACCCCGCGGACTGAGCACCGAATCCGCAGTCTCGGCAAAGGATATCGGGCACCTAATCGAGCAAATACGAGATCAAAAGATACCTGCCGTTTTCGTCGAAAACATCTCGGACCCTCGCCTGCTTAAGCAGATCGCTAACGAGACCGGCGCCGCCATCGGCGGAACGCTCTACCCAGGCGCGCTCTCAGCACCAAACGGTCCAGCGCACTCCTATCTCCGCATGATGCGCCACAACGCAAAGGCCCTCGTGCAGGCGTTGGGATCCTAAGAGAGGCTGCTCGGACTATGAACTTTCAAAACTCACGACTTCCAATCACGGTGCTTCCCGGCTGAATCTGCTGCAGCGTTTTCCTCCGATTGAGCGGACCGGTAGGACGCGTCTCGCAACGGTCTTTGACCAGGCGAAAGAACGATCAGCGTCACGAGCGAAATACGCGCTTGGCCTTCAGCATCCATGCATTTTAACTTAGCAGCGAATAGTCCGCCGCTCATTTATCGCAAAGGAACTATCACATGCACAAAAGAACTCTCTTGCTCGCCACAACAGCACTTGCTGCGACGCAGCTCAGTCTAACGCCTGTAGCAAGGGCGGAGACCTGGGAGATGAATGTCGGCGGCTTCATGAGCCAGTATTTTGGCTATGCCGATGGCACCTCGAATGCCGATGATGGCTTTGATCAGCAAACTGACGCGGAAATCGAGTTCACCCCATCAATCACGCTGGACAACGGACTCAAGTTAGGCGCCAACGTGCAGCTTGAGGCACAAACCGACGCCGACCAGATCGATCAACAGTTTGCTTATATCGAAGGAAGCTTCGGTCGGATCGAGCTTGGATCGACTGACAATGCGCCCGCGGCCATGTCGATAGGCGTCCCCAGCGCCGGCATCGGTCTGGACGACGGCGACAGCGGCAACTGGATTGGCGGAATCAACACCGACTTGGTCGTGACGACGCCAGCCTTCGCGATTGACGAAGACTCCGCCCAAAAGCTGACCTATTACACGCCGCGTTTTTCCGGCGTTCAGGCCGGCGCTTCCTACGTGCCTGAATCGGCGGAAGACGCAGACGCGCCGCCGAACAACGCCAACGGCGTGCGCGACGATGCGTTCGGCGTGGCCGCCAACTATCACCAGGACTTTAACGACGTCTCGTTTGACGCTTCAGCTGGCTATATGCACTATGGCGACGATAAAGCCGCCGCAGGCTCTGCGCCAGAAAACTACGGCTTTGGCGTAAGCTTAGGATACGCCGGTTTCACTTTAAGCGGCACCTATAACAGACTAAAAGACTCAAGCTCTGGTAACCTAGAAAATGTCGGCCTTGGCCTGGTCTATGAGGCAGGCTCCTTCGCCTCATCGCTCGGTTATATCCAAGGCGACGACAAATCCTCATCCGCCAAGTCCGATGCGTTTGAGCTCGGCGCTAGCTATGCGCTTAGCCCTGGCGTCGCCGCTGTCTTTTCATTTTACTATGTCGATCAGACAACTTCTGTCGGCTCCAACCTCGAAGGCACGGCCGGCGTCGGAGGCCTCGCACTGACGTTCTAGATTGTGAGGCGCAGAGAAGGTCGGCAAACCGGAAATGATCCCGCCCACCCAGCTGAAATCCTTCTTGGCCGCTCCTGTGCTCACGCCAAGAGGCGTCTCAATGCCTCTTGGCGACCGGCGTCCCAATTTGATCTTCCGACATTTTGCCGCACCTAAAGTCCTGCCGGCAAAGAAGCATATCTGATGGCTAGACTGACATTCATGACACATAGGATCTTCGACCATGAGCAGCTGACCAAGGTGCTGAAGTAGTAAAACGTCAGGCGCCCTTTGATATGTTCGGACCTCGGCCTCGTCGATCTCGGAATGAACGAGGAGTTAGTTAGGTGGCTGGGCGACAGCTTTCCTGTCACGGACTTTGACGAGACGCCGACTAATCTGACCCAGGCGGCCGTCGAAGTGGCAGTGGGGATCTTCCGCGAAGCGGGCTGCAGCTGAGTGTCTTTCATAGGTCCATCAAATCAGCTGCTCTCGCCCCTCACGCCGACCCAACGGGTCCTTTCTGGATCATTTGCATACGGGTAACGCGCGACCTCGTAAATTTTCTAACGACAGAGTTTCAAAGCCCGTTTTGTTGCGTTTAGATTGGATGGCTATCTGATTGACGACCTCCCCAAAGCAAATCCCGCGACTAGGCATTAGATGCGCTTCCGCTCGCCCGTTGGAGACTATCTCGCAGAAGGGCCCATTTGGGGGTGCTCCATAATTTTAATTGCCAACCCAAACGCAGTTCCTCACCTCGCTATGTTTCGACTGGATCTAATTGTACTCAACGGTACCGCCTGCCCCGCCAGCCGGGGCGGCAGCCGTTGTTTCTGCAAGGTCTTGCAAATAGGCATCAACAGCTGCGACATGGGCCGGCTGCAGCATTAAATGAATGGCGTCCGGCTTACCTGTTCTAGCTGAAACCCAGCCCTTGGCGCGCATGGCGTCTGCAATAGCATGCGAATTCTTTTGGCCGTGATGTAAGGCGATCAGGCCAAATTTTGGATCGCCTATTGTCTCAAAACCGAGCGCGCTGGCTCCGTCATGAATAGCTTTGCGCGTGTCCATTACATCTGCTGCCAGGCGCTCATATCCTGACCGCCCCAGATGCCGGAGCACCGCCCATGCACCAGCAATGGCCCCTCCGGGCCGCGTCCCATTCAGCGTTGGCGTGGACATGGACCCGCAAGCCCAAACATCAAACGTGTAAGGCTGATAAGCAAACAGGTCTGCACTGCGATACAGCACCGTTGAAGCGCCTTTTGGTGTGTAGCCGTATTTGTGAAGATCCGCAGAAATCGACGAGACATGCGGCAGCCGAAAATCCCATGGGTCAATCGCAATACCTTGCGACTCCGCATGCGGAATAAAATACCCGCCTACACAAGCGTCGACATGCAGCCAAAGGCCTGTCCGTGCTGCAACAGCATCCAAATCAGCAATCGGATCAATCAAGCCATATGGAAAGCAAGGCGCAGACCCTACCAGCATGATAGTCTCTTTTGAGACAGCCGCCTCCATTGCCTTCGCATCCGCTAGGTAATCTGGCCCGACCGGAACCCGGGTCACCGTGAGGCCAAGCGTGTGAGCTGCCTTATTGAATGCCGGGTGCGCAGTTGCGGGTGCCACGACCTCACAGCCGGTTTGTCCGTTAGCCCGTGACCAGTCCCGTGAGGACTTCATCGCCATGAAGATGCTTTCGGAGCCGCCTGCCGTCATGCACCCAGCCCCATCAACGCCGTGCATTAGGCCAAGGCCAAAGCCAACCACCTCTTGTTCCATCCGGTCTAAGCTAGGAAAGGCTTTAGGGGCGAGGCCATTCTCCGCCATAAACATCGTATAAGCTTCACGACCGACCCGGCGGACTTCTTCACCGGCATTAAATACATAGACGGCAGTCTTCAATCCGCGCCAATCGGCATCGCCTGCGGCCATGGCCTGCATCTCGCTAGCCAATTCGTTCCAATCTGCGCCATCTTGCGGCAAAGGGATTGCGGACATTGCATGGACCTTTCTTGGGGTTACAAGGTTAGTATCCCTGAAGAAACCTTCCCACGCCAAGGGGCGCTCAGAATATGCGCCGCTGGATCACCATTATGCTACCGCTCGTGGTGCTTGCCGCAGCCGTCTACACGCGGGTCGAAAGCCCTATCATCGTACACTAACTGCGCCTTAAAGTGTTTGATGCATACCAATCCATCAAACCCCGCGAGTTCAAGCCGGACGTGACCCCTTCCCGCATTGTCAACATCGATGAAGAAAGCCTACGCCATTTTGGGCAGTGGCCATGCCCCGCCCCGTTTTAGCTGAGCTGACGCAGAAACTGACCAATGCTGGCGCTGCACTGATCGTGTTCGATGTGGTATTTGCTGAACCAGATCAGCACATTGCCCGCACGGTTCATGCAGGACTGGAAACGCATCGCCGCCCCCGCCAGTCTGGACAAGATCCGCATCGTCACCGCCACAGCGCCTGACGATGATAATGAGTTTGCAAAAACTTTGTCGCAAACCGCAGCCATACTGGGCTTCGTTATGTTCGACGAGGAGAACGAGAAGCGTCCCGCTAGGACCTTCGGCATGGCAATGCTTCGCGACAATGTTACCGGATTCGTGCCGACATTCAGCGGTGCCAACCTCAACCTTCCTGTCTTGTCGGCTAATGCCCTTGGCGAGGCTAGCTTTAACAGTTTCCGGAATTCAGACAACATCGTGTGCTAATATTAGTGCATGGACGGTCTCTGCTCTAGGGGCATGACGACTTCAGGGGCTGGCGGCCGCCAGCCCAAAGCTCT
>CBFIAF010000073.1:0-4469 GCA_965660545.1 Alphaproteobacteria bacterium
CAGAAGTTTCTGAAAGACGCACCCTATCTGCAAACGCAAATTTTCGACGTCTCCAACCCCCCCCAGGATCAGGGTTTTGCAGCGGGCAGCTATGACATTGCGGTGGCGACCAACGTGCTACATGCCACGCACGACATTTTGCAAAGCCTGAGCCATACCAAGGCGCTGCTGCGCCAGAACGGGCTTTTGCTGGTAAATGAACTCATCTGCAAATCGCTGTTCAGCCATCTTACTTTCGGCCTGCTAGAGGGATGGTGGGCTTACGACGATGCAGCGATGCGCCTGCCCGGCACTCCTGCGCTGGCGTCCGACCGTTGGTGCACAGTGCTGTCACTGGCAGGCTTCCGCCCTGTTACGCGGCTGTGCCCCGAAGCCGAGGTTTTGACGCAGCAGGTGTTCATCGGCCAAAGTGACGGTGTGATTGAGGTGCCCCCGGCCATTCCCGAACCGGTCGCAGCCAATACGGGTGAGGCCCAGCATGCACGCATTGCGGCGGCGGTTCCTACGCCGCAAATCGACCTCTGCGCTTATCTGCGACAACGTCTGGCAACTGCGATAGAGGTGGACGCCGACCGGATCGAAGATGACGCCCCGTTTGAGCGATATGGCGTGGATTCGATCCTTGTTTTACAGATTGTCGATTTCTTGCGGGTCGATTTCCCCAAACTGACATCGACGGTCTTGTTCGAGTCCAATACAATTGCACGTCTGGCCCTCCATCTGCGCCAGGCCCAGCCAGAGGCCGTGGCCGCGCTACCCCAGCCCACGATGCCTGTGGCACCTCCACCTGCCGGAAATTCGGCGGCGACCATGCCACCTGCCGCCACCCAGTCGGCTACTATGCATCAACCCAGGATGTCTATCCCGCAGGTCGCCGCGCCAGGATCGCGCGACGTGGCCATCATCGGCCTTGCCGGGTCTTTCGCCGGAACGGCAAATCTTGACGAATTGTGGGCGGCGGTTGCGTCGGGGGAAACCCTGTTCCGTCCTGCGCCGGTGGACGCTCGCCACTGGCCAGCCGACATGTCCTTGCCCGCCGGTTACATGGAGGGCGCGGATCGTTTTGATCCATTGTTCTTTGCGATTTCTCCTGCCGAAGCGATGCAGATGGACCCGCAAGAGCGGCTTTTCCTGCAAACCGCCTATCATGCGATGGAAAATGCGGGCTATGCGCCGCAAACCTTGTCGCGTCAGTGGCGGGTTGCGGTGCTGGCGGGTGTGATGAACGCGCATTACCCCACCCGCGCCGCGTTCTGGTCGGTGGCAAACCGGCTTTCTTTCCTCTTTGATTTCAAGGGGCCAAGCCTGTCTTGCGACACGGCCTGTTCGTCCTCGGCGGCGGCGCTGGTTCTGGCCATGGACATGCTGCGCGCGGGGCGCTGCGATGTGGCGATTGCGGGGGGGGTCAATGTCATTTCCCACCCGCGTCACCTTGCCAGCCATGTGGCCCTTGGCATCCAGTCGCGGCAGGGCCGTTTGCGGCCGTTCTCGGCCGATGCCGATGGAATGCTGTCAGGTGAAGGTGCGGGAGTTGTCATCCTGAAGATGCTGGATCGCGCACAAGCCGACGGCGACAAGATCGAAGGTATCCTGCGCGGTGCGGCACTTGGCAGCGGCGGACGCTCCAGCAGCTATACCGCGCCAAGCCCGTCTGGCCACGACGATGTCATCACGCAGGCGCTGGCAGATGCGGGCGTCGCGCCGCAAGCCATCAGTCTGATTGAGGCGCATGGCACCGGAACCCGTCTGGGCGACCCAATCGAGGTAGAGGGGCTGACCCGTGCCTTGGGCCCGCAAACCCGCGCGCTGGTCGGATCGGTCAAGGCGAATATCGGCCATGCCGAAAGTGCCGCCGCGATGGCAGGGTTGTTCAAGGTTCTGGCGCAGATGCGGCACGAAACCATCGCGCCTCTGCCCAATCTTGGCCGCATCAATCCCGAAATCCCTGTAAACGACACGCTGTCGTTCCCGCGTGAACCTCGCGCTTGGCCGCGGGTGGAGGGGCAGACCCGTCTGGCGGGGCTTAGTTCCTTTGGTGCGGGCGGTGCGAATGCGCATCTGGTCGTGCAGGAGCCGCCGGTTGCCCGCGCGCGCCCCGCGCCGAGCGGGGTGCATGTCGTGCCGCTTTCGGCGAGGTCCGATGCCCAGCTGCGCCAGATGGCCCAGAACCTGCTGGCCCATCTGGCGGCAACAAAATCGGCGGATCTGGCAGACATCGCCTATACGCTGCAAACCGGACGGGATGCCTTTGACCATCGCTGGGCCTTTTCCGGCGTCCATATAGCGGCGCTTGAAGATGCGCTGCGCGAGTTTTTAGCTGGCACGGCAGCCAGCCCGACCAATCCGCTGGCGCAGGAGTGGCTGGCGGGGGCAAAGATGGATTGGGCCTCGCTTTGGGCGGCGCCCCTGCCGCAGCGGCTTGCGCTGCCCGTCTATCCCTTTGCCACCGAAAGCTATTGGCTGGCCGAGGCAACGATTGCCGCGCCCGCGCTTGAGATGCCACCGCAACCCGCCAGCGGCCAGACCGCACTGGCGATCCTGTGCCAGATCGTTGGTGAGACACTGGGGATTGCACAAAACCATCTGGACGTCACCGCGCCGCTGGATGGCTACGGGCTGGACTCGGTCATGATCACCCGCGCGACAGACAGGCTTGAGGCAGTTTTTGGCCCCTTGCCCAAGACGCTGTTTTACGAATTCCGCAGCCTTGCCGCGCTCGGCGCATATCTGGACGAAACGCACGCCTTGCCGATACCGGCGCAAACGGCTCCTGCGGCCGAACCTGCCGCCATGGATGATCTTTCTACGGATGCCATCGCTATCATCGGCCTGTCGGGCCGCTATCCGCAGGCAGAAACGCTGGAACATTTCTGGCAGGTGCTTACCGAAGGCCGCGATTGCATCACACCTATCCCTGCCGAGCGTTGGGATCACAGCCGCTTTTATTCCGATACAAAGGCGACAGGCAAAACCCGCAGCCGCTGGGGCGGGTTTTTGAACGGGATCGACGGTTTTGATGCAGCCTTTTTCGGCATCTTGCCCAAGGATGCCGATCTGACTGATCCGCAGGAACGTCTTTTCGTTGAAACCGCGTGGCACGCGGTTGAAGACGCTGGCCACAGCCCGGAATCGCTGACCGCTGGCGGTCGGGTCGGGGTGTTCGTGGGTGTGATGTATTCCGAATATCAGTTGCTTGCTGCCGAACAGACCGCCTTGGGCCAGCCCACCGCATTGTCCTCAAGCCCGGCATCCATTGCGAACCGTGTCTCCTATCTGTTCGATTTTCAGGGACCAAGTCTGGCGGTCGATACGATGTGCGCCTCATCACTGACGGCGATCCATCTGGCGGTGCGCGCCCTGCGGGCAGGGGAGTGTCATGCGGCGGTGGCAGGCGGGGTTAACCTGTCGCTGCACCCGAACAAATATCTGATGATGGGGCTTGGCGGGTTCGAGGCGACCGATGGCCGGTGCCGCAGTTTTGGCGATGGGGGAAGCGGCTATGTCCCGTCCGAAGGCGTCGGGGCGGTTGTTCTGAAACCGCTGTCGCGGGCGCTGGCCGATGGTGATCCTATCCGGGGTATCATCCGCGGAACGGCCATCAATCACGGCGGGCGATCAAATGGCTACACCGTGCCAGACCCCGTGGCGCAGGCCACGACGATCAGCGACGCGCTGGCCGATGGCGGTGTTGCACCGGCGGCTATCAGCTATGTCGAATGTCACGGCACCGGCACCGCCCTTGGCGACCCGATCGAGATTGCGGGTCTGAAACGCATCTTCGGCAGGGATCATGTGCTTGGGCTTGGGTCGGTGAAATCCAACATCGGCCATTGCGAAAGTGCTGCGGGCATTGCGGGGCTGACCAAGGTTTTGTTGCAAATGCAGCATCGCCAGCGCGTTAGCAGCCTGCACTCCTCGGTCCTTAACCCCGACCTGGGCATTCATGAAACCGCGTTCCATGTGGATCAGGTGCCAACGCCTTGGGTAGCCGCAAGTGGCCACCTAATGGCAGGGGTCAGTTCCTTTGGCGCCGGCGGCAGCAATGCGCATCTCGTGATCGAAGAACCGCCTGCCCCGCGCGCGGTGCAAGGGGATGGGCCTGTCGCCTTGGTCTTGTCGGCACGGTCGGATGAACAACTGGCTGCAATGGCAACCGCCCTTGCCGCCAGGCTGGAACGCAACCGGCCGGCGCTCTTGTCGGTTGCCTATACATTGCAAACCGGCCGGCGCGCTTTGCCGCAACGTGCCGGAGTGATGGCGGAAAACCTGACACAGGCCGTTGCCGCTCTGCGGTCGCTGGCCGGCAATCTGAGGGCCGTTCCTGAAAGTGGACACCAACAGGCCGTGTTCCTGCGCCGTTGGCTTGCGGGAGAGCGGGTGGATTGGGCGTCGCTTTATCCCGTTGCCCCGCCAAGGGTGCAGCTTCCGCTTTATCCGTTTGACCGCAAATCCTATTGGGGCGTGCCGCG
>CBFIAF010000074.1:0-4197 GCA_965660545.1 Alphaproteobacteria bacterium
TTGGATTTGTCCAACTCGCCGCTGCAAGGCTCTGGAATACGCCATTTGTCAAAATGACCTAGTACATTTGCGCAGACGCAAGAACGTTTTGCTTGAACCGCATTTTCTGGCTCCCAACTTTTGCATCCCGCCATGATAGCAATTACTGTCAGACTAATCCGGAACCGACTTTACAGATTAGAAAAGATGGAGGCAGGGGGAATCAGCAGATCGCTGAAAAATTCCTCTTGCACAGCTAAGCCAGATCCGTCATATACTGGCGTCACTTTGAAGGCAGTTGTCTACGTCTGACAGATGGCCAAAGTCGGATGCGGGAGTAGCTCAGAGGTAGAGCATCACGTTGCCAACGTGAGGGTCGAGGGTTCGAATCCCTTCTCCCGCTCCAAATATATCGAGCAACCATCTGATATATAACGTAAATCACCGGATTTCGCTGATTTGCGGTATACAAAATGGTAGACAAAAAGAGGGATTCATACCTCTTCCGAAAACGAGACATTTGGTACTACAGTCGACACGTGCCTGTGGATATCAGAGGGCATTATCGCTCTGAACGGATCGTCCGTTCCCTCCGAACAAAGTCCTACGCCAAAGCGGCGAAGACAGCAGCGGTGTGGTCAGACCATCTTGAGAGCGTATGGGCAGGCATACGACTTCGGCATTTGGGTTTAGGCCCTTCCTTCGAAGACGCATTATCACCGTCTTCAAAAGGCCCTGCCCTAACAGCGGCGCTTGAAACCTATCTTAAACTAAAGGGTCACGGTCGCAGCGCGCTGTATGAAGCCGTAGCTAGACGTTCCGTGCATTATGCAATTAGTGCGCTCGGTGACCTCCCTATCGATACATATACTCAACTAGATGCCGCTCGGTTTCGTGACGCTCTCTTCGCTAGAGGCCTGTCCAGCAGCTCCGTCAAAGGCCAATCGTTTGTCCATCTCCTCCGCTGCCACCTCACGTCCGTCGGCCCTGATAGCGTTCCAAGTTCTCGCGAGTGGGCAACAGAAGTAGGCTCGCCTTCTTAGGATAGGCCAGGAGGATTGCGATAGTCTCCTTCCCCCTATCCCGATGGGCGCCAGCGGTCGCAAAAACGGTGGAATCTGATCCAGATTTTGGAGTCAATCAAAACGGGATTGTCCCCGTTGTATTGAAATGGCGAACCATTCATGGGGCTTGTCTCACAAGCGCCGGAAGACGACATTCGCTGCAGAGTCATTTAAGCCGAAGATATGGTTCAGACCCTGTTGGCGATTTTGGGATATGGCCACAGTGGCGGTGGAAGGCGCAGGTCGCGTTCGCGGGCGACTGGAACATGCTCAAACGAGCGCGATCTGCTCCAAACGCGGCGTCCGCGCCGGCGGTAGGTTGTCATAGAGATCCGCGAGCAGGTCGCGCTTGAGGCCGGCCCGCGCCGGGTCATACCAGAGGTTCTCGAATTGGCGCGGGTCATTGGCGAGATCGTAGAGTTCGCCCTCGTCGCCTTCATGCACTGAACCAGGCTCGCATGCAGTCAGCACATAGCCATCGCGGCAGATGGTGCGCAGCGTCACGCTTTCGCCATCATAGCCGCCGTCCCATTCGGTGATGACGCGTTCGCGGGTTCCGTCTTCGCTGGTAGGCAGCGGCGCGCCTTGCATGCGCGGGTCGGGCTCGACGCCGGCCGCGGCGCAGATGGTGCGGGCGAGGTCCACATGGCCGACCGGCTGTTCGACGGTAGCGGGTGTGACGCCTGCTGACGGCGCCGGGCGCCAGATCATCGGCAAGCGCATCAGCGCGTCAACATGATACGGCCCTTTGAACAGCATGCCGAAGTCCCCCTGGAACTCGCCATGGTCAGCCGTATAGATCACGTCCAGGTCCCGGCCCCAGCCTTTCGCGTCGACATGACGAAGGACACGGCCAAGCGCTTCGTCAATCAATTCGTTCTCGATATGACACATGGCGTTCACTTCCCGGATTTGGTCCTGGGTCAGCTCTGCCGGTTTGAAAGCCTTGGGCACTTCATAGGCGAACTGGCGGCGGCCTAGATACCAGTCTAGCCAATGCCGCGGTTTCTTCTCCAGGACGGCGACGGTCTTGTCCTGGTCGCCTGGATATGCCGCCGGCAGGTCCAAATCGCGCCAGTCGCAGCGGTCAAGCTCTGACACTGGCGGGTCCCAGGGGTGGTGCGGGTCCGGAAAGCTCATCCAGCAGAACCAGTCGGCGTCGGCGTCGAGACTGTCAAGCCAGGCGATGACGCGATCAGCCACCCAATCGGTATGATAGACCTCCCTGGGAATTGGGTTGTGCCAGACTTGAACTGCGCCAGTGTCTCCGCCTGGCTTCGCGCTGATCTCCTTTTCAGGCGAAACATACTCCTGGAAGCCCTGGGCAGCGCCTGGATGTGTCTCGTCCAGCCATTTCGGATAGTGGAACAGGCTGCGACCAGCACGGCCGGTGTGGCCACAGAGCTCCATCCGGTCAAAGCCACGATGGGGGCCGGTCAACCCCTGCCTGGCGGCGTAATTCTCAAAATAGGGCCCGCCAGGCGCCGAGGCCGGCTCGAAATGCGCTTTGCCAATTAACGCAGTCTTGTATCCGGCACTTTCCTTCAGCAGGCGGGCGACGTCCGGCGTGTCATCTGGAAGCGGAATGCCGTTCATCAGCACGCCGTGGCTTCGCACATGCTGCCCGGAAATGATCGTCGCCCGTGCTGGCATGCAGACGACGTTCTGATTGTGCGCCCGCCGATAATTGACGCCCGCCGCCGCAAGCCCGTCGATCACCGGCGTTTGCGCAATGCGCCCGCCGTTGCAGCCGAGCGCGTCATGACGTTGCTGGTCGGCGGTGACCAGAAGAATCTTTCGGCCCATGGCGTGGGAGCTCCTAATGTCGATCTTGGCGGCGGCGTAGCCACGCCATATCCAACTCTACATTTAAACACTGCGATGTAGGCTGAAGAGGATCATAATCCGCCGTTCCGTGAATGAAAAGAACGACGGTTATGAGTTGTGCCCAAATTTCTGATGTGGCCCTAAATCGGTCGTTTTCGGGCCACCCTACTCTCTTCGAAGTACACAGTGGTGCGGTGCTGAACTCAAAGTCCGTAGAGGGTAGACCTCAGGATCGGGCAACTTCCTGGTTATCGCCTACAAGGAAATGCGAGCGATTGCAGAAAAAAACTCTTCGGAAAATGGTGTGATTTTGTATGATCATACTGAGATTGAAGATTACTTGGGAAATGTCGTCTCAATCTTCTCGGGTAACATCGGAAAATAATTTTTCCAATTTAGAAGCCGGTGAGGAAAGTTTCTATGCTTTTCGAAATGCGTACGTACTCCTTTTTACCAGCGGATCTGCCTAAGTACCTGAAGCATGCGGAAGAAGTTGGGCATTCAGTGCGCCGTAACGATTACGGGGTGAACTGCGGGTATTGGACCAGCGAGTTTGGACGCTTGAACCAGGTCTGGCATCTCTGGCGATATGAAAGTTACGCTCAGCGCGAGGAGTTGCGCACCAAACTATCTCAAAACAGAGATTGGGTTGATGGCTATCTACCCGTGGCCCAGGAGTGGGTGCGCCGAATGGATATTCGAATTATGAATCCACACGCCCCATTCGTTCCCCCACAAGATACTGGGAATGTCTACGAGTACCGCTATTACCGATGTGCGGTTGGAAAAGCGGGCAATTGGATTGGGCACTTCAAAGAAGCCCTCCCAAACCGCGAAAGGTACTCAAAAATTGTGGGACTTTGGCAAACCGAAATAGGTCAGCCCGACGAGGTCTCCCACCTTTGGGTCTATCCAGATCTAAATGCGAGGGCAGATGCGCGTGCTAGATTAGGCCAAGATGAAAACTGGCGAGAATTTCAGAGCAGAGGCAGGCCGTTTTTACGCGAGTTAAACAATGTTTTGCTGCAACCAACAAATTTTTCACCACTCAAATAAATAAGTTTCAGGTCGGTAAATTGAGTGAATACCCTGCACCGCTTACTTACCTGTTGGACTTATAGATACGTTCCTCGCGTTCTTCATCTGATAGCTCTCGCCATTCCTTGAGGTGAGCTTCTCGCTAAAACCATCATGTCATTGCCTGCAGACCATCCTTGCGCCGAGCCTTCACCAACAAAATTAGCAAAATGAACGGAAAAACGACGTTTTTAACAGCCCGAATAGCAGCAGACCGAAGAAGGGCGTTCTCCATACCTTTCAATTCTCC
>CBFIAF010000075.1:0-3797 GCA_965660545.1 Alphaproteobacteria bacterium
ACGTACTGCCAAACAACTAGGCATCCAGTTAGAAACACAGTGGTGGTGCTGCTTAGCTTCAAGGCTGGTATGAGAGCTGCTGAGATAGCCAACCTGAGGTGGAAACATTGTCTGGAAGGTGGTGGAATTGCTGAGTCCCTCACGATTACGAACGACATAGCTAAAGGTAAAAGTGGTGGGAGGTCAGTTCCGATGCACAGAGAGCTTCGGATAGCCTTGGCCGACTTATTCATCCTGTCACAGCAGAGAGAGTGGCTGGACCCGGTGATAACAACAGAGCGTTGTAGGAAGGGCATTAGGCCACAGACAATCACTAACTGGTTCCATGCCACTTACAAAACACTGGGCTTCTCAGGATGCTCCAGCCATAGCGGCAGGAGAACGTTCATAACGAAAGCAGCTAAGTCGTGTTCGCTCGTAGGAGGCAGTCTCAAGGATGTGCAGGAGTTAGCTGGGCATTCAGACCTCACAACCACAGCTAGATACATTAACGCTTGTGAGGACGCCCAGAAGCAGTTGGTTCGTAGGCTGTAGACTGCACTAATGCCTTGGCTAAGCAAAACCAAGGATAGGTTAATTAGGGTACCAATCAATCAGGTCGGCAAAAGCCACGTAACGAAGGGGGCCACCTGCTTCAAGAGTGTCGAACGGGAAACAAGTCACTAACACAAGCTGACCATTGCTTGAGACTGGATCAATCTTTGTCGTTCTGGAGTCAACAACCTGGGTCTTATGCACGCGATATCTGAACGTACGCTCTCGAGTCGCGATTTCAACTTCCGTCTCCTGCTTTAGGTTCTGCATAAAAAGGAAGTGCGTATCGCGGTGCCCTGAGATGATCACAGTTCCCACTTCGCCAGGCTGAGCCCCTTGCAGATTCATGCCTGGCGCAAAGGCTAGGACTGCTCCGCTATCGCCTGCCAAAACAATCTGATCGATCCCATGAGCCTTAGAGACTAAGCGTGCTGCCGGCCAATGATCTGCCCACGGCCACGGCTTGTGCTCCTGGCCATCTTCAAGAGTTCTAGACCAGGCTTGGGACAGCAGAATTTGCGCAAGCTTTCCTTTACCAGCTAGCCAAAAACCATCGACTAACAGCCCAGCACCGAGAAAGAGCGCGAGTATAGTAACCACTGGAAATACGCGAAGATGCCTCACTCCGGCTCTATTGCTTGTGTTCTGGTTGACTGGATTTTGTGTTCGAGCTTCGACTGATTGGGTCCGGTTAGGCTTCACTTGCATCTGCGAAACCATCCACGATCCAGGTGAAAGTGATCTGCGTGAGCCGCATTAAATTCAGGGCTTAAAGATACCTTGAACGACTGACAGGAAGTTTCGTGTATATCGCGGAGAAATGCGGCCTTAGAATCATCGTCGTGCCAATCTCGCTTTAGGCTGACGGATGCTCCATTAGCCAATCTGAAGCCAGCAATATCGATAGCCGCAGCTCGAGCGTGGACGCTTCGCCGGGATGTGCCAGCAATGTTCCGACAGGAGTACGTTCCGACGTGCGTAATCTTCTGAACCCGGCTGGAGAGCTTATCTTTTGCTAAAGGCTGTACCGAATGCTCTAACCAAAGGATAAGAGCCGCTGCAGCCCCACAATCAATCGGCGACGCGTTTACCTCTATATCTCCAACACGCTGGAGACTAATGGCGTTTGTCCAACCACATCCTGATTGCACAGGCTTCGGCGGCACACGTTCGGCTGAGACTAGCGGTGACCTGAGAACGACCTTCTCACAAAGCTGAGGATTACGGGTAACAGCTTCTAACTGCCAATTAGTAAAGATGCCAGGAGGATTATTAAGGTCCAGTTCCGGAGCCAGAGAATAAGCGAAAGAAGGGATAGGGTATCCAAGCTTCCACCACACTCCCGTTAATCCAATTGGAACAAGCACCAAAGTAAATGCGCCAATCCTCCATCTAATCCTCACAGAACCTGCTCCGACATTCTCCTAGTTGTCAGCCAGAGCAAGGAGCCAAGGACTATGAGCATCAGGCCACCCAACAATCTCCACTCAATGCCAAGCGCTGTTTGGGCCATTGGTATGCTTCTTGCCGCCATCCCTGCTACACGCTCAGACTTAAGTACCTTTTGAGATAGACCTGCGGAGTCTGGCCGAGCAGGTGTTACGTCAACAGCAACCAATGATGTGAATGGGCTAACGAGGTGGTGCCGCAGTGCCAATGCCGTAACTTCTCTTTTGATCTCACGTGACGGACGACCAATTATCCTTGACCGCATTAACTGTTTGATCTGCGCTCTAGCCCAATTGATCCGAATGCCTGACTGTGGAATGTCGTTCTGTATGCTAAGGGTTTGCCGCCATTCGGTTGATCCCAGGCGACCAGTTATAGCTAACCTTCGGTCTCCCTTTTGTAGCTTCATGGCTATAACTATGGGTTCGCCAGCATAGAGGTCAGGAACAATGGCAGGTGTAAGCTCAGTGAGGCCTTTAGCATTTAGTTTTAAGTCAGTAAGGATTGGTCGTTTGAGTTGATCAAAGAGAACCTTAACCTTTGCACCAACTTCATTAACATCTCCGATATGAGTGAAGGTGCCTCTTCCAAAGTGAGCTGCCTCTGTCATAAGGTGGCTGTTGGGGGCTGAGCCGATGCCGACCATGGAAAGCCTTTGATTACCTAAATTATCTCGAATGAACTGAAAGACCTCCTGTTCGTTGCCTACAGCTCCATCGGTCAAAAATACGATCTGTTGCAGACGTGAACTAGGATCCGTCGACCCTTCTATAGCTTCCATGAAAGCAGGCATAACCTCTGTGCCACCATCGGCTTTTAGAGATTGGATCCACTGCTTAGCTATCTTCAGAGCTTTATCCGTTGCAGGCCTGGTCATTTTAAAAAGACGTCGTGCTGATGATTCAAATGCGACAACGTTAAAAGTGTCATAAGGGCGAAGTTCAGACAGTCCTTCCAACAAAGCTGATTTGGCCTGAATAATTGACTGACCTCCCATAGAGCCTGAAGTATCGATGATAAATGTGAGCTCACGAGGAGGTATAGTGTCGGGCTGGGTCTGCGGAGGTAAAACCATTAGAAGGCCGAAGTCTCCTTGGTCAGTTGCTTCGGTGAAGAAGGCTGCCGTTGGTTTGGTCTTTTGTGCATTCTGCCACTCGAGCACAAAGTCACGATTAGCTGGAGCATGCCCCGTCATTAATTCAATTCGTACAACACCGTTTGTTTTTGTCTCCTGAATGGGGTGATAGAAGCTGCGAATACCTTCCAGTGGAAACCCCGCTTTAAGATTGATTGCCAAGCGCACTAGATTTTGAGTGTTTGACGGATCTTGGGTCTCATCAGCGGTCTTGATGTGCTGAGGCAGTTCCCCGGGAAGGATTTGCCAGCCACCTGTAAGACTTTGCTTAGAGTGAACAACATTAGTCGGCGGAAGCTTCCTTTTTGGGACGTACCGAGGCGTAATCGCCATAGGAAAGCGGATACTGAAGCGATTATCCTTCCACTCCAGCTGATGCTGATACTCAATCCTGACTTCAATCTCACCATTGGGGGGGATATTGGCGACGGCTGCTGAGAAAATGTTAGGTTTGTGTTGTTCAACAAGAGCTGTCCGCTGGCCTGAAGCCTTTGCCGCCTCATAGGTTTTCCTAGCTTCATCCTTCTCCTTGATCTTACCAACGACTGTCCGACCACCGATGACCATATGGAGCGTATCAACAGCAGCATTCTCAGGTAGTGGAAAGGCGTAGAGGGCCTCCGTCCACTGATCGCTTGGATTGGAGAAGCGTTGTGTGACATGCGCGCGAGCAACTGGA
>CBFIAF010000076.1:0-3428 GCA_965660545.1 Alphaproteobacteria bacterium
CCGGTATTTTGTACGTTTCGGACTGAGCATGGCTCAAATCTCCAAACTAGAAAAACTTAATTCTGGCGCGTCGCAGCCGGCTGTTCACTTGCCAGGCGCTTATCCCGCGCCATCGGATCGTGCCCAATCACTTCGCCCTTAAATATCCAGCACTTCACACCGCAAATGCCGTAGGTCGTCTGCGCTTCTGCAAAACCGTAATCAATGTCGGCACGCAACGTATGCAAGGGAACGCGTCCCTCGCGATACCATTCGGTCCGTGCGATCTCGGCACCACCAAGACGGCCTGCACAGTTCAAACGAATTCCGAGCGCGCCAAGACGCATTGAACTCTGCACTGCGCGCTTCATTGCACGTCGGAACGAAACACGGCGCGTTAACTGCTGCGCCACGTTATCTGCAACGAGTTGTGCATCGACCTCTGGCTTCCGCACTTCGACAATGTTGATGCTAACATCGCTGCTGATCAGCCTGTTCAGCTCACCACGCAGCTTATCGATATCCGCACCCTTCTTGCCAATAACCACGCCTGGCCGCGCCGTATAAATCGTCACACGGGGCTTCTTAGCAGGACGCTCAATCAGGATCCGGCTGATACCGGCTTGGGCGAGCTTATCCGTTAAGTAACCGCGGATCGCCAGATCCTCGTGCAGTAAATCACCGAAGTCTTCACCCGCGTACCAACGAGATTCCCACGTGCGGTTAATGCCGAGGCGAAGACCGACTGGATTGACCTTGTGACCCATCAGGAAGCCTCCTCAGCGTCTTCAACTTCGCGGACGATGATCGTCAGATTACTAAACGGCTTCTGAATGCGTGCAGCACGGCCGCGGGCACGCGCATGGATGCGCTTCAGCGTCATCTGCTTACCAACAGACGCTTCGCCAACAACCAAGCGGTCGACGTCCAGCTGGTGATTATTCTCTGCGTTCGCGATGGCAGCAGACAATGCTTTACGTACGTCCTGGGCAATGCGCTTTGGCGAGAACTCAAGCACATTCAACGCATGCTCAACACGCTGGCCGCGAATTTGGCCCGCAACCAAGTTCAGCTTCTGCGGGCTTACACGCAGGAACTTCACAAATGCGCGCGCTTCATTGTCAGCAGTACGCGACGGATTAGATCCCTTGCCCATCAGCCCCTCTTAGATTTCTTGTCAGCCAGGTGACCATAGTAGGTCCGTGTCGGCGCAAACTCGCCAAACTTGTGGCCGATCATGTTTTCATTGACCGAGACAGGAATAAATTTCTGCCCGTTGTGCACACCGAACGTGAGACCCACGAACTGTGGCAGAACGGTCGAGCGGCGTGACCAAGTCCGGATCACGTCATTGCGCCCACTTTCACGAACAGTTTCTGCTTTCTTGAGCAGATAACCATCCACAAACGGGCCTTTCCATACGGAGCGCGCCATCGTCTACCCCTACTTACCGTAACGACGCCGGACGATCTTCGCGTCTGACGGTTTCTTTTTGCGAGTTCTGTGACCCTTTGTAGGCTTGCCCCAAGGAGTTACAGGATGACGACCACCGGACGTGCGGCCTTCGCCGCCGCCATGCGGGTGATCGACCGGGTTCATGACAACGCCACGAACGTGCGGGCGCTTGCCTTTCCAGCGATTACGACCGGCTTTAGCCAGTGTTTGATTGCTGTTGTCCGGATTAGATACAGCGCCGATAGATGCCCAGCATTCCTGGCTGACCATCCGAACTTCGCCGGATGCCAAGCGCAAGAGAGCTTCGCCGGAATCACGGCCAACTAACTGCACATAAGCACCAGCAGCACGAGCGATCTGACCGCCCTTACCTGGCTTCATTTCCACGTTGTGGATGACAGTGCCAACTGGGATGCGACGAAGCTGAAGTGCATTGCCCGGTTTAATGTCAGCCTTATCGCCAGACATAACCGTGTCGCCAACAGCAAGCCGTTGCGGTGCCAATATATAAGCACGCTCGCCGTCTTCGTATTTAATCAACGCGATAAAGGCCGTACGATTTGGATCATATTCCAGGCGTTCTACCATTGCTGGAATGCCATCCCGACCGCGACGCTTGAAATCCACAAACCGGTACCGGCGCTTATGCCCGCCACCGCGATGGCGGGCAGTAATATGGCCATGGTTATTACGACCACCAGATTTTTTCAGGCCTTCAGTCAAATCCTTGACTGGACGGCCTTTCCAAAGCACGGAACGGTCTACAAGGACTAATCCGCGACGTCCTGGAGACGTAGGTTTATATTTCTTCAGAGCCATTCTGCTCTCTCCTCCCCCGTTCCGCCGTTAGACGCCGGACGCGACATCAATCATGTCGCCGTCGGCCAGGGTTACGATTGCTTTCTTCACGTCTCTGCGCTTGCCCAGCATGCCTCGGAAACGCTTGGCCTTGCCTTTTACGCGGATCGTGTTGACAGCCGTTACAGAGACATTGAAAAGGCTTTCGACAGCCTGCTTGATCTCAGCTTTATTGCTGTCAATCGCCACTTCGAAGGTCACCTGATTATATTCGGAAATCAGCGTGGCTTTTTCGCTAATGATCGGCTTACGCAGCACGTTCATTATTTGGTTCTGCGTCAACGGGCTCGCCGCTGGTTTGATTGCTCTTGCCCGGCTCATTTGAGGCGCGCCTCCAAGTGCTCAACTGCATCGCGGGTCATGATGAGCATGTCCCGGCGCATGATGTCAAAAACGTTAGCGCCTTGCTGCGGCAACACATCAACACCAGCGAGATTGCGCGCGGCGCGGGCAAACCCGGCATCCACTTCTGCGCCGCCAACCACCAGGATCGAACGTGCCCCAAGGCCATCAAGCTGTGCCTTCAAAGTCTTAGTCTTCGCGTCCTCGAGAGCCAGGCTTTCAATGATCATCAGCTTGCCTTCTGCCTGCTTGGCAGAAAGTGCGGACCGCATACCGAGGCGACGGACCTTCTTCTGAAGACTATGCGCATGGCTGCGAACACGTGGACCATGCGCAACTGCTCCGCCTCGGAACAAGTTGGCGTTCGCACTACCGTGGCGGGCCCGACCAGCGCCTTTTTGGCGGCCGATACGTGTTTTGGTAACAGATACCTCAGCACGTTCCTGTGTTTTGTGCGTACCGGCCTGACGCTTAGACAGCTGCCACCGCACAACCCGGGCAACTATGTCACCGCGCGGCTCAATGCCGAACACGTCATCGGAAACTTCGATCTCACCGGCGTCCGTGTTCGCGAGTGTTTTCATGGAGAGTTTCATTTCGACCTATTCCTCCCCGCCTTCAGCTGCAACTTCAGGCGCATCAGCGGCAGCTGCCTCACCATCGTCATTGGCTGGCGCTTCGCTCGCCTTCAGACCGGCCGGGAACGGTGCATCGCTCGGCATGGGCCGACGAATTGCATCGCTAATGTAAATGTAACCACCTGCCGAGCCTGGCACTGCACCCTTAACCATCAC
>CBFIAF010000077.1:0-3235 GCA_965660545.1 Alphaproteobacteria bacterium
ATGAAACCGATTGGATGATGGTCATATCGTGTGAGGGTAAAATCTTCCCTCGTCCTGTTGGAAATGTTTAGTCACCCCTGTCCAACTTTGGTGCCGTCCTTCCCATCCGTATAGTCAACTGGGAACACCCATCGTCTTGTCTGGGCAACTTGAATTGTCCTTCTATTTATACAATCGCATCCCTTCAAAATGAGGGTAGGCGAAAATAAATTGGATGCGGGGATACCGAGGTTGAATAAGGAGTTTGGGTATTCCTTAGATCGAGTTGATGAGTTTGCGTTCTATGAACTCAAGACTGAAATCTCGGTATTCGACCTCGACCTCTTGGTTCAGACGTTCGTCCCTCAACCGTTTCTTTTTAAGAATTGAGTAGACGTGGGTGTTGAAGAACTTCTTACCTCTTGGGGTCTGGTATTCATTCTCATTCAACAACTGTGCGATCTTACGATATCCCAGACCATTATCATGGAGGTTCTGGATGATATCGTGCAGTTCGGTTTGGTAGTCGGAGTAAGGGTAGACGAGGAGATTTCGAGTGGTCAGAACCATCTCGAAACAGAAGAATACATCGATGTCATCGGAGGGTGAATAACACCCACGTTGGAAACTATTCCACCGTCACGGAGTAATTGCGACTGGTGAAATAGCAAAATCCCATCTTCACCCTCTATTTTTTTACTTTTTTTTTACGAGGAGACGCCAAACGAACCATAGGGGATTTGTCTATTTTTTCCCCTTCCACGGTCACGGAACTCCAAGGTGAAGTGGTCTTGTCCGTCCACTCAAAATCATCGTCCACCACCTTCAATTTGTAGTGGAAATCTAGGGTGTGACCCCTTTGTATTTTCTTGGTCTTGTCTCTTCCGTAACCGTGTTCACTCTTTACGACAATCTTGTCTAGGACACCCCGCAAGAAATCCCTCTGTTTTGTCTCGTTGGATGTGTCCAGTTCAAGTTTCTCACCATACCTCTCAACCCAATTGACCCAACTCCGTTCTTGTCCGAGGTCGTCCAGTTCCTTTTCCGTCTTCTCGTATTCTGTTTTCCGTATCGTCAGTTCGTCAGCATATTTTTTGATAATCTTATCAACCAACCCTCTGTCTCTTTTCCCCAGACCAACATCTACCTCTAATTCTGCGATGTTGTTCTCTATCGTTTCCATATCCAGTTGAAGTCGTTCGGTCTTCCGTTCCAATCTCTTTTCCGTTTCTTTGAGGTCTTTCCGTTTACCGAAAACATCATCTAGGACATCCGTTCTAAACTTGGATTTGAGGACATCCGATTTCCCAACGAGTTCCACCACACGGTCTAGGACATACTCGTTTGTCCTATCCATCTGTAAACTCATCTTGTTGAGACAGTCCCTACCCTGTCCATCTTTCCAATCGTAATTCTTACTGACGCAATAATACTTTCGGGTGTTCACCGCATATCCAAGAGATGAGGTCGTGTTTTTTTCGTGTGAACCGATGTGTGACCCGCATTCACAAACCAGCAGGTCTTCCAGCAACGAGAAATGGCGTTTGTTGTTACTATGGTTTTTGAGGTTCTTGGTTAGGAGGAGTTGGACACGGTTGAATTGTCCTACTGGTATTATTTTTGGAACCTTGTAGGTGAAGGTCTGTTCTAGTTTCTTTATGTGGATGGTGTGTAACCCTGTATACGACTGATTACGCAACATTTTTTGGAGGGTTCCAAGGTTCCACAACCCAGATTTGGTTCTCGCAGGAGGAACACCCTCCTTATCCAAATGGTCTTTTATCTGTTTGGTGGTCACCCCCTTTTCATAGGCGTCGAAAATCCACCTGACCCATCTCGCACTATGTCGGTCAATCTTCCATAATTTATCTTTGTTCGTGTAACCAAATAAGGGGGTTCCACCTAGATAAACTGGTTTGTCCGTTGAATGTAATTTTAGTCGGTGGAGTTTTCCTCGTTGGAACTTCTCCGTCCTCAATTCGTTGTCGTATTGTTGAAGTCGTGTGATTAGGTCATAGACCATCTTGTCTTGGATGTTACTGAAATCCACCTTGGTGGGTGTTTCACCCTCGTAGAGCGTGACCTTATGTTTCTCCAAATAATCTCGGCGAAACATCAATCCTTCAATTTGGTCACGGAACATACGACTTCTATCTTGCGTCCATATATTCTTCACCCGTCCCTTTGAGATGTCCTCTTTGAGTTCTTCAAGGACATCCCTGTAACCAATCGTGGAACTCTGGGAACCTTCGTTGCGAAGACGCAAGGTCAGTCCTAGTTTCTCTGCGATAGACAACCCTAGATGTTCTTGGACTTCTAAACTGTGTCCATCCGTTTTTTGTTGGGTCGTGGACACCCTGATGTAGCAATCAAGGTAATCGGTGTGCGTTATTTCACTATTCATAATACTAACCCTACACGGCATAAACCGTGATTACCAAGGCATTTGGGCGAGCGTGGTGAAATACCAACACTCAAATCATTCCATATAGACAAATCCACCCACGATTTTCACCGACTGACCCCATCGCACCACCCAGCATCGTAATGCGTCTGTGATGACCTCTGTGGTCGTTTAGGCGGGCGTCTGGTGGTGGGAGCAGGGGAGAGGGAACCTCACCGGATTAGGGTGAGGTTCTATTCGGGTTAGGTTGAGGTCTATGGGTTAGAAACCTCCTTCTCACCAAAATCAACTGGATGGTATTTGTAGTTGGGTGTTTTCAGTTTGTTTGGAATGTCTCGTTTCAACTCCCCTAATGCACCGATAAGTTTTGGTAGAGTGACTTTCTCACCACTTTCCATAGTCTCAATCCAAAGGTCTACGAGTGCAGTTTCAACCTTTGCAATCATACCCTTTTGACCTTCTATGGCGTAATAATCTGCAGACCCCATATATTGGTTGTAACTCTCATTTTCGTCTGACAAATGGACTTTTCCATTTAAAGGCCCTTTTTCTGGATCACTGGACACATATGGAGGAGGTGACCTTGAGGGTAATTCTTTTGCGACATCAAATGGGGCTGGAAGATTTTCTTTTTCTGCCTACATAAATAATATCGAATGTGCGGGAGGGTTTTCTAATTTTAGAAGTACAAACGAAAGATTTTCAGCAAGTGGTAAGTGGCTAAGTAGGCGGGTTGGATAATGTCTGATAAAAGCAAATTAAAATTGATGCCTGTATTCTTGTCCGCTTTAGGTATCTTGTTAGTTGGCGGAGTTATATACTACCTCTCATTGCCAGTGAATAAAGCTGAAG
>CBFIAF010000078.1:0-1352 GCA_965660545.1 Alphaproteobacteria bacterium
ACCTTACAATCTACCTATTTACCTGAGAGATCATAGCTGAAAATTGGGAGCGAGAGTCATTATGAATTTTTATTCTATTATGATGTTGTTTGCAGGCGTATGCGTTCCGGTCTTAGCTATTTTTAATGCAAGCCTTGGTAGAGAATTAAATTCGCCAGCGGCTGCGTGTATGGTACTATGTGTAGTTGCTTTTATTTCCAGTACCGTTGTTTTATTTGTTACTGGCCCATCGTCATTGGTAAAAGTTTTGGATTGTAGTAAGTATTTACTTCTGGGAGGAGTATTTTTTTCAGTGTATATTTTATCTATAACTTTCATTGCACCAAAAATTGGATTGGGAAATGCAGTATTTTTCATTCTGGTTGGGCAAATCGTAAGTGCCACAATCATTGATCATTTCGGCTTATTCGGAGCGACACCTTTCACAATTACAGCCCAAAGGTTTGGTGGGGCTTCTCTAATGATGTTTGGACTATGGCTTACTCAAAATGCAAATACATAATCGGCATATTTCAAAACAGTTTATATTTCACAAATCTGATGTGCGACCGCATCAGGCCTTGAACATGCGGCTGCCAGTGCCCGAAACTCTAATTAGGAATGGCACAGAACTTGGGGGCTAGAGAAACCCCAGCACTCACGCCTGAACTATGCCATTTCGTCGGAAGCCGATGATAAATGGACGTCTCTTCGGTCCGTACTTCTATAAAAGTCTGACTTATCTGTCCTTTTTCACTATGTTTGGACCGCACGGCGGCGAAATACACCATCTAGCAGGACCATATGCGGCACGGTCAATCCGGCAAGACCGATGAAAACCACCCTAAGCAGAGCTGATTCCAAAGGCATTGCGAAGGCACACCACCACCAGGCAACGCCACCCGCAATCCAACTTACTAAAGTTAATAGAAGCGCCTGAGTGTAAAGCGTGCGCCTCAGCATGATTGTTTGGACCGATTGCCAAATGCGCCACACATGTCGGGGAGAATGTATACAGCAAAAATAAAAGGCGAAGCCGACGAGTGGCGGCACTTGCGAAAATAAGACGAGCAGCAGTGAAAGTTCTAAAAACCCAGCCCGCCAGCGCTTATTCCGAAGTGCCCGCCACCCATACACTCCTATTGAAATCGCCACAATTACGGAAACTATGTCAATAGCAACCCAGACAGGACTAGTCATATCGCCAGAAAGAAAGGCAAAAACCTGATCAACTTCGGCCCTATGGCTTTGGCTGATGCCCGCTACAACACCACCCCCATGGGCAAACGTCTGTACCCACCTAAACCATCCGCCGCTGACACGTGCATCACCAAAACCAAAGTGGATAATGCTAATCGCTAAAAACATTATTA
>CBFIAF010000078.1:1371-3229 GCA_965660545.1 Alphaproteobacteria bacterium
CAAAGATAAACAACTAAGGTAGCAAGCCCGATGTAAAGCGCAGCAAAACCCAACAAAAAAGTCAAACGCCTGGAGTAACCCAGATAGATTGCAATCGCTCCATCAAGAGCACCGTGCGGCAAGCCAATTACTACCACAGCCATAACGGCAACAAGATTGACCATGCCGAGACTAGCAATCAGCGTGTCTAGTATCATTCAACATGTCCTGTTGGCGTTTTAGAGCGGGGGTAGTTCGGTGCCAGACCAGACCAGCCTAGCAGATACAAAGCCGCGGCTTTGAAAAATACCCATTTGGGCATCGATAGAACCACTTTCGCCCTTAGCCTCCAGTTAGCTTCACCACTAAGGAAGAGCGCAAATTCATCGCCACTAAGCTCGCGTGCCATCCGCAAAAATAACTCGGCTGCCACACCAGGCCAATTGCGCAATACAGTCACAAACAGCTCATCCATCCAAAGATCAACCGGTTCATGAGGACACTTCACTACCAATGGCGATCCATGCTTAGTATTTTCAACATTAGCCGCAGCAAGCGTCGCAGCAATTTGTTTTTGGATAAAGGAAAAGGCATAACCGCTTGAAGGCCGAACCGCTCCACCATTGCCACCAATCCCAGTAAAAGCCGAAGCTTTACTTGGTATACGACCAAGCGGTATGGCACCAGATTCGGTGTTGGTAATTTGAAATTTCTCAACTCCATGTTCTACGAACAGATAGTCACGAATTGCAGACTCAAAAAAAATATCTGGTTCGCGGTTTTCGGAAAACATCGTCGATTCAACGAGTGCCGAGCTGCACGAAAACGGCAACATGTAAATGAAATGAATGCCGCGCGATTGATCACACCTAAAATCCATTAAGATTGCGGTTGTTGGATCAAAACTGCCGGTTGCTGCCTGAACTTCCCAGCCGATGAAATGTTGGATCATCTGGTAATTAGGCAGCTGCGGGGGGCGGCTATCAAGAATCTGAGCCGCCGGATCAGGTTTTACGGCATTTTGGGCGGCAAATGTCACACCATTACTAGCGGCCTGCTGGCGGCAATGCGTCTCCCATCTGCGCCGTTGCAGCGCGTGATAGCTATGAACTACCGACGTCATAACCACACTGCCCGCCGATGTTTTAATAGACCACTTTAACCATTTATGACGGGCCAGCCCGGCGGCTGCCTCCAATCCTTTAACTCTCCAAAACCCCCAGACATGGTCTTTAACCTCTGGAGCATCTTTAGGGGTAATAACGGTAATTCTGTGGTGCGGCAACGCATTTGCCTGGGCGGCAAGTGATAGGCCCGCGCACCCATCCCCAAGAACATGAACTGATTGAACCAGATGCAACGTGTCCCGCCTAGCAGATTTGGCTGGTCTAGCTAGCATGCGGCAGCCCTCTCAGGTGAAGATGTAACTCCTGATCATGGGATCCAGAGTGCGGCATTATACGAGTTGGAAGACTGCTAAACGCAATCATTGAACAGCGCAATTTTGAAGTTTTGTTAGTGACTTGGCGCCCCTCATGCCAAGCATATCCGCGACCAGCCAACTGTACTCCGATTTGGCGGTAAACGCGCCCAGCCACAGCGATACCCAAATGCGCTCGCCACGGTAAAAATCGATACCCCCGCGCTCCGCTCATATAAAATTTATCTGCTAGTTCTAACAACCGTTTTACTGCGGCGCGAACTTGTTGTGCAACCGGTCCATCCGGTTCCTTAGCCGCAGCGCAGATTGCGTCTGGCGACAAATCATTAACCCACTCACCGGGAATGTATCGACGCCCCATTACGGCATCCTCCAAAACGTCGCGGGCGATATTTGTCAATTGCATCCCGATCCCGAGGTCAACGGCGTATGCTTTGG
>CBFIAF010000079.1:0-3174 GCA_965660545.1 Alphaproteobacteria bacterium
CAATTTACCAAGGTCCGCGCCCGCGCAGAACGCCGAGCCGGTGCCGGTCACCACGATCACCCGCACGCCCGCGTCATCCCTCAGCTCCTGCCAGAGGTCGGCGAGGGCCACGGCCATTTCCGGACTGATCGCGTTGCGGACCTCCGGTCGGTTCAGGCGGACCAGGGCGACATGCCCGGTTTTTTCGACTAAGACGCTATCGATTCCAATTCTCCGATTGCGTCGAGCGAGGAGCTTATCCGCCATGAATAGCAGAAAAAACCCGGTCGTCCTCTATGGCGTGCCATTTTCTCAGCCGGTGCGCGCCGTGATGTGGCTGATGCTTTACAAGCGATTGCCGTTCGAGATGGTTCTGATCAACCCCGGTTCGAAGGGCGAGAACGGCAGCCGCAATCCCGCCTATCTGGCGAAGAACCCCGGCGGCACCATCCCGATGATCGAAGAGCTAGAGACTGGCTTTGTGCTGGCGGAGGCGCACCCGATCATGTGCTATCTCAGCAACCGGCACGGTTGGAGCGACGTCTATCCCGCCGATTTTCAGGCCCGCGCTAATGTGGACTGGTACCTGCACTATCACCACCGCACGGTGCGGGAGGCCTCGGTCGGGCTCGTCGCGCCGAAGATCCGCAAAGACCTCGATATCTCGGAGGCCACCCAGCAGGCCGCGCAAGCAACCCTCGCCCGCGCGCTGACGGCGATAGACACAGGGTGGCTTGCGAACTCCCGCTTTCTGGTAGGCGATGCGCTGAGTCTGGCCGACTTTGCGGCTTATGTGGAGATCGGCCAGCTTCAGCCGGGCTTCACCAATGTCTACGATTTCGCGCCATATCCGAATGTGCAGCGCTGGCTGGAGACCATGAAGGGCGTCGACGGCCACGACACAGTGCACGAGGTGCTGGCCAAGCTCGGCGATATCAGCCGCGAAGCGCCGACGATGGACACTATTCGGGACGCGAACAAGAGTGCCCTCCGCGCGTTGAAGGCCAAGCTCGCCGAGTTCGGGTGAGGAGCCCCGCGCCCCGTCACATGGCCGCCGGAACGCGGTAGACGCGGCCGGTGGTCTCCAGGTCTTCCCTTGTCCAGGGTGGGCCGACACCGTCGATCATCCAGCCCATGATGGCCCACAGGTCTCGGTCGACACTGGCATCGTCGAGCGGTTCCAGGGCTTCCGGCAGGGCGAACAGTTCCACCCCGGCCGGAAACGGCTCGCCGCTGCGGCCGAGGAATATCACGGCATACTCCATTCCGGACGGCGCGCGCAGATAGCCAGGTTCGGAAAGGCCGATCTGGTCGAGGTCGAATGTGCGCACGAAAAACGCGCGGAACTCGTCGTAGTGGCCGACCCGGTCCTCCCGCAGCATGAATTCGTGGCGTCTGCCGGTAAGGTCGGGGGCGGTGACAATGCTGACGTCCTGGCTGCTCATGGCGTATTCTCCTTACGCGTCCTGTTTGGCCAGGAAATCGCGGACGAGGACGCCGATTTCGGCGCCTGAGTCCTCTTGTAGGAAGTGACGGCCGGTGACCATGTGCGGCCCCTCCGCATGCGGCAGCATCTGTTTGAAACGATTGGCGAAGGTGTCAGCATCGAACACCTCGTCCTCGCGGCCCCAGATGATCATGGTTGGCCAGGTCGTTTTCGATAACCCTTGCTCCAGCCACTCAAATCGCGCAATGGCCCGCGCGGAATCGTCGAGCGGTATCCACCGCGGCCAGGTCCAGGTCAGCAGACGGGTTGCCGGATCGGGAAGCACGCCCTCATAGACAGACTGTGCCTCCGCCCGGAATTTCTCTCGCCCGACGACGGAGAGATAGGTGCCGCGCCCGGCCAGTGCTGCGTGGTTGCCCAGAAGGTAAGGGCCTACCAGCGGGGCGTGCATCATCCGCCAGGGGAAAATGCGCGTGTGGAATTCCGCCGGCGGCCGCGGCCAGGCCCAGGTGCTCATAATGACGAGCGCGCGGACCCGGGCGGCCTCGTGCAGCGCCATGGCAAGCCCGGTCGGCCCGCCCCAGTCGTGGCATAAGACTGTCAACCGCTCCAGATCGAGATGGCGCACCAGCGCCACGAGGTTGGAGGCGTGACCGTCAAGGCTATGGGCTTGCTCGTGCGTCGGTTTCTCTGACAGGCCGAAGCCTATCTGGTCCGGCACGATTACCCGATGACCGGCGGCAACCAGTGTCGGAATCACATCGCGCCACAGATAGCCCCAGGTGGGGTTGCCGTGGAGGAGGAGGATGGGATCACCCTCGCCCTCATCCACATAGTGCATCCGCCACCCGTTTACGGTCGCATAGCGCGGGCGGTAGGGCCAGGCCTCGCGGGCTTCAGCTGGCAGGCCCAAGGCAGGTTCAGGGATAGTCATATTTAGAGCGTCGCCCTTCCGTAGATCGAAAGCTCCACTGCCTCGAACTCAACGCCGTCGCCGACGTCGGCGTCGTACATGAAGTCGGCGGTTTTGGCGTCGGAGCGCAGAACCTTGCCCTCCGGCCCGCGGGTCAGCTTGTCGGTCTTGCCGTATTCGGCCTCCAGCGCCGTCAGCTCTTCCGCTGAAAGCTTTTCGACCGCGCAGCGCTGGCCCTTCATGTGCGGAATGCCCTGCTCGGCATCCAGCCAATCCGGATCGTCGTCCGGCGTGAGCTGGGCATCGGAGAAGTGCCACATGCCGGACATGCTCTTCATGTTGAAGCTGGCCTCGGGCTTCCACCAGCCGTGCGGTACCCGCACCAACCCGGTCGGCATGGAGGAGCGCACAAACACCCGCGCCACCATAGTGCCGTTGGACGTCGTCACCCGTGCCCAGTCGCCCTCGCCGATGCCCATAGCTGTCGCGTCGGCCTCTGACAGGAAGAAGGTGGGGTCCTGGGCCCTGGCCCGCAGTTCCGGGATGAAGCGATGGCCGGTGCGGTAGTACTCGTCATCTGGCATGCCGATGAACAGCGTCATCGGATATTCGTCGTTCGGCTGCGGAGCCTCGCGGTAATAGGGCAAGGGATCGAAGCCCAGGTCGTCCAGCACACTGGAGTAAAGCTCCACCTTGCCCGATGGGGTGGCGAAGCCGGTCTCCAGATATTTGGGCTCGCTGTTAGGGCTCTTCGGTGTGCGCCCGTCCGACAGCACTTCCTCCCAGGTCTTGCCGGAGGGCTCCAGGCGGAAGTCGTGCACGGCGTCGCTGGTGG
>CBFIAF010000080.1:0-3145 GCA_965660545.1 Alphaproteobacteria bacterium
TACCAGCGGCAATGTATGGGCGGACAGCGCCTATCGCTCCAAGGCGAATGAGGCATGGTTCTCGAGCTAGGTGCCGCTCTACGGCGGAAATACCCGATCAGCAGACAATAGATGCGTCCTCACCCGCGCAGCTTTGCCTGATTGACTTGTACTGCAATCAGAATAACCGGTTGACACAGATGTCCAGATCAGGGAACCACGGTACCAACTCTGAAGGTCGGCGACCTGATAAGCCGGGATATCATTTCCTACACGCCGACAGACCCTATCCCTGCCGTAATGACCACCATGACCAAGCGCTGCGCGCGACATCTACCAATAATGGATGGTGGTAAGGTGATCGGGATCGTTTCTATTAGCGATGTCGTTAAGTCCCGGATTGCAGAGGCAGAGACAGGAGCTGAGACGCTGAAGGCCTACATCGCGTCAGCTTGAGGGCGCATCTGCCGGACGCTTTGGAATGATGTTGATGAATTGGGCGCTCAATACGTCCTCATCAGCCTGATTGAAGGCGGTTGCATCAACCGCCACCTGGCCTGTTGTTCTGGCAGGAATGCACTTGGCGACTAGGGCCTCTACGCGGATCGTATCGCCTGGCCGCACTGCTCTTGGCCAGCACAGGTTTTCAATCCCGCGGCCACCCTGGTTGTGGCCAAACATGCCTGCCTGAAACATCAGCCGGAAGGTCACGCCAAGGGTTTGAAAGCCGCTGGCGATCAACCCGCCATAGATCGAGTTCTCGGCATACTGTTTATCCAGATGAAACGGCTGCGGGTCCCAGGTGAACGCATAATCGATGATTGAGGATTCGCTAAATGTGTATTGCGCTGTGTGAAACAGGTCGCCGGGAGTGAAGTCTTCAAAATATTGTGGCGCATATCGGGTCATCTACAATACTCCACGCTCGCGGCTGTTCGGGTCACTTGCAGCGCGTCCACTGCTTGGCGCGGGTCCAGTCGGTCTTGATGCCTGATGCATCTTTGCCACCGAGCAGGAAACGGTCGGCGTCAATCCGATCTGCGCCCAAAGTCTGGTCGAAACCATTTCGCGCCACAGCGCGTTGCGGCCACCAATGGATTTTACAGCCCAATTCCCGGCATCACCTTTCGGCGTTCGGATGGAGATCATATCATTTGAACCAGCTTTAATTACGGCTGGGTTATCCCAGCCAACGTCAGGCTTGTTTACGATCACGCCCGCACCTTCAGGGAGGGCTATCGACCATGCGCCGATGAATGGCTTTGAGTCAGCAGGCTTAACTTTGGTAACTGCGTTGCCTACCGCTACGGTACTAGCGCCTAGAGCGAGCAATACTGCAAGTGGAAAGCGCTTCGACCCATCAACCACTTTAGAATAATGCATATTTTTGTCCTCACATCTCAATTCCCTGGCGATATTGGCTACATCCCAATTGCGCGGAATGTCAAAGCCTGAAACAATCGTCCGTGGAGGGGAATGTCGTCCGGTGGCGGCCCCGGTCTTCAAAATCGGTGAGGGGGCGTTAGGCGTTTCCTGGCGGGTTCGACTCCCACTCTCCTCCGCCATTTTATGGCAAATAGTGCACTCAAACCATTGATCCACAAGACAATATGTTCTGACGTGGCTCGAGGTGCGAACCAAAGTGCGCAACAAATCTGTCCCCCAATACCTCACTAAGCGCGATGGCGTTTTCTATTACGTGCGCAGAATCCCGCCTGACCTGAGACAACATCACCAAGCGTACCGCTTCTATTTCAGTCTTCGGACCGGATCATCCATCGCCGCAAATCGAGCAGCAAATTCTATCACCCATAAACTAGATGCTTATTGGATGGGGTTGAGGCTGGAGACACTCGATATTCCGTCGCTGAAACCACTGTCCTCCGAAAAAAGTTTAGGCGAGCAAGCGCCTTTATTGTCAGAAGCAGCGGCTTTGTATCTGCGTCTAAAGGGCATCGGACGCTTAAAAAAGTTTCATCAGAGTGCTGAACGAAATTTAAACTATGCAGTGAAGTCGATTGGAGACAGACCCATCACAACCTTCACTGCCAAAGACGCTACGAAATTCCGAGATTGGCTTTTGGCTAAAGGCTTAACCGTTGAATCCGTAAAGAGGAGCTTCGCAGCAATCCGAGCTATCGTGAATCTTGCAGTGCGTGAATACGGGTTGGACTACAAGAATCCCTTCAGCAACACATTCATGCCGGACCTAAATGATAGGAAACGCAGAAAGACAATCCCCATTGAGGATATAAAGCGCGTTCAGTCTATCTGCGTGATGATGGACGATGACCGAAGATGGCTACTGGCTGTGCTAGCCGATACGGGAATGCGGCTAGCAGAAGTTACAGGCTTAGCAGTCCGAGACATAAAATTAGAAACTACTGTGCCTCATATCGATCTGCGCCCGCACGATTGGCGACCCCTAAAAACGCGATCGAGCGAACGAATTGTTCCGTTAACTGGCAGTGCGTTGTGGGCAGCCAAACGCATTGTTGATACGCAATCCAGCCCTTTCGCTTTCCCGCGATATACAGATCAAGTTAGCTGCAATGCTAATTCCGCTAGCGCCACACTGAACAAATGGCTGAAACAGCATGTGCCGACAGGATGCGTCATCCATTCATTGAGGCATGCAATGAGGGACCGTTTGCGGGCTGTGGAATGTCCTCCTGAGATAATCGATGCGATTGGTGGATGGACTAGCCAGAGCATCGGTCAGAAGTACGGTGACGGTTATCCCGTCGAAATTATGCAAAAATGGTTGATAAAAATGAGTGATATGTAAGTGGGGCTCTCACCCAGAGCCATCTCAGAACATCTGGCACCTCGAACCCCGTCAGACCGTATTGTCTCGTGGGTGTGTTCAAAAGAACGACAGGTGCTGTTGGCGATGGAGCGCCCGCACAGAGTGTTTTAATTTCAACGCAGAAATGATGCTAAGTAGGGCCGGCGTTCAACCCGCTGGTTTATAGGCCGCCCCAACCTTTTTCGCCTGCTCGGAAATAGTCTCGATATTCACATATTCAAGATATTCAGCAGATTCAAATGCTCCAGATGCTTTTAGTGCAGTTGTTACGCCCATCAGGGCATCGTGGGTGGGGGCTGACACCTCAACTACAACGTCATAAGCGCCTCGGGTGAACTGATTGGAATTAACTTTTCC
>CBFIAF010000081.1:0-3136 GCA_965660545.1 Alphaproteobacteria bacterium
TTCTATCATGTTCCATGATTATATCTCCCACTCTAATTAAATTGCTATTTTGTTCAGATATTGTTAAGAACATGATTGGTAATGATGGATTATATCACTAAATATAGAACAAGTCAAGTACATATTAAGACTAAAATATCATATTACTGTCTCAGTGCCGCCTCTGTTCTGAGCTTTGTTGACTCTCTTCAGACCCACCAACAACAAAGGATGGACCCATGGCACTAGCAAAGACAGCAAAGGTACTCTCTGACGGGCAGCTAAAGACGCTTCTGACCTACTGCCAAACAACTAGGCATCCAATTAGAAACACAGTGGTGGTGCTGCTTTCCCTCAAAGCTGGTCTGAGAGCTGCTGAGATAGCTAATCTAAGGTGGAAGCATTGTTTGGAGGGTGGTGGAATTGCTGAATCCCTCACGATCACCAACGACATAGCTAAAGGTAAGAGTGGTGGCAGGTCAGTTCCGATGCACAGAGAGCTTCGGATAGCCTTAGCTGATCTATTCATGTTGTCACAGCAAAGAGACTGGCTAGACCCAGTGATAACCACTGAGCGATGCAGGAAAGGTATTAAGCCACAAACAATCACTAACTGGTTCCATGGCACCTACAAAACACTCGGCTTTGCTGGATGCTCAAGTCACAGCGGCAGGAGAACGTTTATAACGAAGGCAGCTAAGTCATGCAGCTTAGTCGGAGGCAGTTTGAAGGATGTTCGGTCGTTAGCTGGGCACTCTGATTTGAAGACTACAGCTCGGTATATTAACGCTTGTGAGAACGCACAGAAGCAGTTGATTGGTAGGCTCTAGCGTTACCAGGTAGGCGTACCCTGGTCAGTGTCTTTGAGGTCCTGTGCGTGCTCTATCTCTGCAGCAGCGTATGCCTCAGGCTTATATACCTGCCTAGCTAGGTCCTCATCGAAGTAGCTCAAATACCCACGGGCTACAGCCTCAAAGACTGGCCTCAACGTCTCTACCGTGGCTTGGATGTACTGTGCTGTAATCCCTTGGTCCTTGTGGTTTAATGCCCGAGAGATCTGCTTGTCTTCCATACCTTGGATGAGGGCATGGGTTGCAAATGTGCGCCTTAAATCATGGAATCGAAAACTCAATCCTGTCGCAGCAATTATCTTAGCTAATTGAAATTTAGGGTCCGAAAAATGCCCTAGAGCTGACGTACTCGATGGAAACACCCACCGCGACTGTCCTGCTAGTTGTCTCTGATGCAGAAACAGCCTGTATACATAGCGGGACATGGGGATGTGATGGTTTGAGTGGTTCTTCGTATTTCGTGCGATAAAGACTTTCTTACCCATATCTACATCAGCCCAAGCCAATCTCAGAGCTTCAGACTTCCTTAATCCAGTGAACAGCAAAAGCAGCGTGTAGTTTAAGCCTTGGTCGGTGACACCATCTTTGTTGTTAGCTTTTGCCATTTCGGCTGTGGGCCAGCTCCTGACTGTTTCAGCGTATCGCAGGAGTTGATAAATCTGGTTGTCGTCCAGGTAGTCAGTTCGAACTGGTACAGCGCGGTCATATTTTTTTTGCTTCAGAACATTTGTCGGATTGGATGTTAGTAGTTGCTCACCGTCCACATCGTCAGCCATGGCAAAATTACAGATTGCTGAGAGAACACGCATAGCCTTAACGGCAGTCGCTTTGCCTGTGTTGTCACGAAGGTCGATGAAACGCTCTTCAACCTTCTTACAGGAGATATTCCTTATTGGCTCGAGCCCCCAGTCTGCGAAATACGTTCTGATCACAGACTTGTAGTCACTTTCTGTCTTTGGCCTGAGTGTCCGTGCCCTTACGTATGCTTTGAAAATGTCATTGAGCGTTAGGCCTAGTGCATCGTTATGGGCCTGTTCCCTTTTGGCTTCTTCTTTTTGGTCGATCCTGTGCTGCCTCGGATCTATTCCTTCAGCCATCAATCTCAGCTGCTGCTCAGCTAGCCTCCTTGCTTCTGCCAAACTCATTATATCTGCTCGGCCTATCGTATCACGCAGCTGCTTACCTCTTCTAATCCTGCCTTCAATAATGAAGCTGACGACCCCAGTCTTACCCTTCACCCTTAGACCAAAGCCTCTCAGACGATTGCAGCGATAGAATTGATCCTTGCCGTGGGTAGGGGCTCTGAGGCTGCTGATGAATGACTGGGTGATTGAACGACGCATAGTTGTCTACTCACTGGGCTGCAGATAGACTATAGGTAGACATTTTTAGCGCCTTGAATGCAAGAGTTTAGTTGCTTAGTAGAGAAGAAAGATCTGGGGCTACAGCCAAAAACATAAGAAATCTGCCAAATATCAGGTGTGCAGCTTGATCATAGAAGTGTTGATGAACCTACGGTTTTGATGGCACCGTCTTATTCCTGATCAGCGAGTTAGATGCAGTAAATCTTATTCTCTAGGAAACAGCGCTAGCCAACCCAATCAACCCAAAATCTCGACCGCTATCCGCCATCAATTGCATGCCGATGGGCAGGCCGCACTGCGTCTCGCCCCTTGGTAAGCTAAGGGCGGGGCAGCCGGCGAAGTTGGCAGGGGCGCAGAAATCGGCTTGGGTTACGGGGTGCTCTCCGGCGAATGGGAATGGGGGCATGGGCGTTGTCGGGAGGGCGATGATGTCCGCCTCAATGAAGCTTTTGCGCACGAGACGGCGCACTTCGCGGACCTGGCGTTCGGCCTTGACGAGCTTTGCGGCAGGGGCCGTGCGTCCAAAATCCAGCATATCGCGAAGATCATCTGAGAAGCGCTCAGGGCGATTATCCAGATCAGCCGCAAGCGCAAAGCCTGCTTCCGCTTCCGATATCAACAGCCCGGCACGGCGCGCTGGACTGGCCGCAAAGCCATCCCAATCAAGCTCTACGATCTTGGCACCTCTCACATGCAGGTCTTCCAAGAAGGCTTCATAGGCATCCCGAACATCCGCATGAATCTCTGCCTGATTGATTTGGCGGATGTGGCCAATTGTCAAATTAGCTGGATCAAAGAGTGTGCGGTCCAGCGTGATCCGTTCTGAATCGGGCGATGCCGCGTCATATCCAATCAACGCCTTCAAAAGGATCGCCAAATCCTCCGGCGTTTTCGTAAGCGGCCCAACATGATCCAGCGTCCAGGCCAGTGGTGCGACGCCGC
>CBFIAF010000082.1:0-2443 GCA_965660545.1 Alphaproteobacteria bacterium
AGACTGTTGGGCTTCATGACTACACTGCCGTGACGTCAGAGAATCATATCAGCGCTCAGTTCGCGACGCTAATGCGGGTGTCCACCTAGCTACGACATTAGCGATACGCCACCCCAGATAGGCCAAATTATCGAACCGATTATCGAGAGCGTTAGCTCTGCGTGCAGGATTTCATTGGAGAGAACAACCAGGCCGAATCCGCAAAGCGAAAATAAAACGAGTACGCCAATCGTGACACCCAGAATATGAGGCCCCGTCCTCCGCACGTCGAAGTTCATGCCGGATGCAACAAGCATGGCGTTGTTAGGTCCAGGCGTTACCGCCATCAGCAAGATATACTAAGCGACAGGGCCGAGGAGCGCCGCCTGCTCGATCACCAGCTACCCGCCAACCGCCGCCGCTTCAAATGCTTGACGACGCGAGATGGGCGTGGAAAGCCACCACCGAGCTTTTTCAACATGCCCTTCGTCTTCATAGGCAACCGCATGGCATCCGCCAGACGCCTGTCTAGAAACGCCCAACTATCGGCCGATCCCTCCGACTTATCGTCCAGCCAAAAATTGACCGTCGGCACATAAACAGCCGCCAGCAGGCCGCGCTTGGTATACCAATTGAAATCTGCGGACCGGTCACCAGCAGAACGCCAAACAGTATCAACTGTGCGGCCAAGCGCTTTAAGCCCAAGCGGTACGTATTGCGGGCAGGCGAGCAGCCCGAGCCCAAGCCGCACAGCTTCCCGTTCCGGGGCAGCAGCTTCTAGCCGCAAACGGATAGCCATAGCGACTTTATCCGCCGTGCGCGCTGGCGGCGGATCAAGCGCCGCCATCGCCCCTTTCATGTCCAAATCCGCCAATGCTGAATGCAGGACGACGGCTTCCGCGGGGCCGCGTGGGAATGCACGGGCAGCATCTTCTGGCGGTAAACCCAAATCTATGGCACCGGCTTCAAGCGCCTTCATCGTCCATCCATCAAACGCGACATGGGTGATTGCCGCTTTCAAAATCGCCTCTTGCAGCTTACGACTCATTATCACGTTGTCCCTCAGCGGCGCGGGCTTCAGCTTCCAGGCGGTTGAGTTCCTCGTCAAATCCAAAATACCGGAAGTCCTTCATCCGCATAGTATAGAGTATCCCGTCCAAATGATCGACTTCATGCTGAAGAACCCGGGCAAAGAAGCCATTAGCTTCACCGGTCACCGGTTGGCCTGTGCGATCGAACCCGTGGAACCGCAGCGACGGACTGCGTGGTACGGCACCCCGCAAGTCCGGAATAGACAAGCAGCCTTCCCATCCGACTTGATCTGGCTCAGCCGTAAGTTCCAGCTCTGGATTAATAAGGATATGCAATGGAGCGCCCTCCCCCTCGGCGCGGCCCTCTGGTGCGATTGCCAAAATAAGGCGCTTGCCCTGATAAACCTGAGGTGCGGCAAGGCCAACGCCGCCAGCATCCGCCAATGTCTCAATCATATTGTCGATCAATTGTTGCAGGACCGGATCGCCAGCGATACTAGCAGGATCAATAGCGGCTGCCGGCTGCAATAAAATCGGCTGGCCCATCCGGGCGATCTTCAATATAGACATTGGTCTGATCTGCTTTCTTTCACGACTAACGACCGCATGCATGATACATGCGGAACATGTTGGCGTTCTATGATCGTCATGTTATATACTCGTCAAATGAAATTGACACTGCGCTGCGATGTTTAGTCATCACGGCGTGTAACCCTATGAGAAGGATACGCTTTGCTAGTTAGCGTTCGTGACAATAACGTCGATCAGGCCCTGCGCGCCCTCAAGAAGAAAATGCAACGCGAAGGTATTTTCCGTGAAATGAAGCTGCGTCGCTCTTTTGAGAAGCCAAGCGAAAAGCGCGCCCGTGAACGGGCTGAGGCCGTTCGCCGTCACCGCAAGACGCTGCGCAAGCGGCTGGAGCGCGAAGGCTACTAGCAGCCAGTTCCCGCTTTAGGCAAAAGCCAAGGCGGGATTGCGTATAGACTATCTAAAACGGCGTTGCAGCTAGACTGCGTCGCCGTTTTTACGTTTGGGTACCAGTTTTCATATTCGAACCCGGCAGGTTTTGCGCAGATAATGGCTAGCGCGGCGCCATAGGGCGGCACTTCCTGCCGTTTCGCCTCCAAGTCATACCAGTCCGCGAAGCTTCCTATGGGCAAAAAATACTATCTTGTTCTGTATCTTTAACACCTGACACGACTGCCGCCAAATCCGGCACAGCTCTTATTCATAAGGTTCCGAGCGTTCCGGCTCTTTTCTAGCGGCAAGCACGCCGTTGAAGCCCGGAGCCTTAGAAACGTCGCAATGGAGCGGCGCGCGATTAACTTATAGCGGCCGCCCGTCCCGAGCGCTTAGTGTCTGTCATCAAATGATTTGGGGCTATTTTGGTTTAGATTTAGCGGAGGATTGGTCTCATCTGATTGTTGTTGATT
>CBFIAF010000083.1:0-2189 GCA_965660545.1 Alphaproteobacteria bacterium
GTAAAAAAATTTTGTCCGCTTCTGGCCGCACGCAGCCGTTAGGGACAAATCAGACCAACAGCGGCCATCGGACGGTCTTGCACTTCCGCTTTCGCTCCTGAGCGGAAGTGGCTGAGCTGATAGTGTTACGTCCGCTTTCTGATCACCTTGCGGACATAGGATTGGCCCTGGTTCCACTTCTCAGATTAGCCAGAAGGCGACATGTTGACATTTCTGCGGGAGGGCAAACTGGAGCTTCGAAATTGAGTTAAATTCGCGAAAGAATGTGTTTTATTCCAACTGCTCTAATAACCTTTGAGATGTAATAAAACTGGCTGATGATCCGACGCGTCAGTCTCTTCCTGAACTTGAATGTCCTTGGCAAACTCGCTCATATCTTCCGACAGGAAGAAAAAATCCCGACAGTGGGGACCTTGGGGCCATTGAACATGGTCATGTATGCCACAGGTCGGAGAGTGGGGTGTTTTCCCTTTAATAACCCGCCAGGCGTCCAGATAGTTATTCGTCGGGACGCCCAAAGGTGCGGTGAGGCTTTGGTAAACCGCATCATCTGGTGCTGAATTGAAATCACCGCAGATAATATTGCGTGCCGGTCTGGCGAATGCGGAATAGGGCCCGCTTAAAGGTGCATCATGGGTATAATGCTGGTTTTTCACGACCTCAACCTGAGTGTCGCGTAATCGCCTGATCTGAGCCAGACGCTGGTCTTCACAGTGAAACTCCAGGTGAGTGGTCGTGATACGAAACGGGCCGCCTTCAGCTTCAACGGTAACCTCCAATGCCTGTCGTGGCATATGCTTGCACGGATTTGCCGGTGCCGGTTGTGGAAGAGAGTGGTTGAAGACCTGAATGATTGGTAACCGGGAAAGGATTAGATTACCGAACTGGCGTCGGTGGCGGGTTCCGTTTCCAAGCCTGTCCAGAGCCACGCCGAATATGGGGTGATGATCCGGAAAAAAGGTCGCAAGTACTTCGACCTGATCTGCACCTTTGCCGCCGTCAAGCTCGGGCTCGAAACGTGAGACTTCCTGCAAGCAGATAACATCGATGTCGCCCATGTGCTTGATGACGTCAGCCGTGTGCATCAGGTCAATCCGGCCATTTACGGCGCGGCCGCATTGAATATTCCAGGTCAGGATGTTTATCATTTAATGCCTGCGTGCATGAAGGACTGTATGAACTGGCGCTGGAACAGCAGGAAAGCCACCAGTAAGGGAGCAACGGCCAGCAGGGTGCCTGCGGTAATGATTGACCAGTCAACACCTGATTCCGGGGCGCCGAAAATTGCCAGCCCAACGGTAAGTGGGCGAGTATTGACGGAGTTTGTGATAACCAATGGCCAGAGGAAATTGTTCCAGTGATAACTGACAGATACGAGCCCATAGGCAACGTAGGTAGAGCGGGCCAGAGGAACGTAAACCTTCCAGAGAATCTGAAGCGGTGAGCACCCTTCGACGCGCGCGGCGTCTTCGAGTTCCTTCGGAATGGTTTTAAAAGTCTGGCGAAGCAGGAAAATGCCAAACGCGCTCGCCATATAAGGCAGGCCGACACCGGTAATCGTATCGATAAGATTGAGTTTGCTCATGGTCACGTAGTTTTCGACGATCAGGACTTCTGGCATGATCATCAACTGCAAAAGGACGAGCGCAAACGCGATTGATTTCCCCGGAAATTCAAAACGCGCAAACGAATAGGCGGCCAGCGTGCAGAGAATAAACTGTGCAATCAGGATCATCGTGACCAGCATAAATGTATTCAGGAAGTATCGTGCAAACGGTGCCTGATCCCAGGCAACACGGAAGTTTTCCAGTGATAGAGGCGCAAACAATTCGAACTTTGTCGCATATTCTGGCGGATGAAAAGCGCTCCAGAACGCATAGATCAACGGCAGCACCCAAATAAAAGCCAGCAACCATGCTGCGGCAGTCTCGAGATGGAAACTCAGCCCTGTATTTCTGTTCATCCCGCTCATTGATAATGGACCTTTTTGTCGAGAAACACGAACTGGCTGATGGCGATGATGGCGAGCACAGCCAATAGAACGACGGTCAGGGTTGAGGCATAGGCCTGATCAAGGAAACTGAACGCGACTTCGTAGATGTAATAAAGCAGCAGGGAACTTGCGTTATCCGGCCCTCCCTTGGTCAGGATGAAGAGCTGATCAACAAGCTTGAAGGAGTTGATAACGG
>CBFIAF010000084.1:0-2179 GCA_965660545.1 Alphaproteobacteria bacterium
GGGCATGGTCGGATTTCGTCACGCCCGCAAAAACGCCCACCGCACCGCCCAGCCTCTCGCGCATCAGGGCGGGGGTCAGCCCCGCATCTTCGACAGCATTCCAGGCCGTCATCAGGAACAGCCGCTCTTGCGGGTCGATCTCGGCGGCTTCCCGCGGCGTCATGCCAAAGAAGGACGGATCAAAATCGGCAAAATCCGGCAAAAAACCGCCCCAACGGGCGTAACTGAACCCGGCATGGGCGCGTGACGGATCGGGATGGAACATTGCGTCCACATCCCAACGGTCAGCAGGGATATCGGTGATGGCATCGTGACTGGAAAGCAGGTTTTGCCAAAGTTGCGTGGTATTGGCGGCGCCGGGGAATCGTCCTGCCATGCCGACAATCACAATTTCCTTGTCGTCTGGCACAATGTCATCTGGCCGGGCGTCACGCGTGGACCGAGCCGTTTCAAGGGTTGCCGGGCATCTCGTCGAATTGGTCGTCGGCCGCGCATCCGCGGCGCGGCCCGTCCAGCGCAGGCTTGCTGCGCGATGCGCTTGCGAAAGCCACAGCGCCAGGCGATCAACGCTGCCATGCTCGAACATCGCGGCGCGGGGCAGATCGCCGAACACAGGGCGCAGGCGCTGCATCACCTCGACGACCATCAGCGAATCCACGCCATAGGCCGAGAAAGGCTCGATCGGGTCGATCTCTGCCGGGTCGCGGCCACCGGCGGCGGCCAATACTGCACAAAGCTGCTGTGCCACGGCCTGCTGCAAACCCGGATCGACCTGCGCGGCATGGGCCAGCGCAAGGGGCATTGCCGGGCGGTTCAGGCGGGTCTGGATGCGATCAGGATCACCCGCCGCAATCGCGCATTGGCCCGTACCGCTGCCAAGTGCGGCCCAAAGAGCTGACAATCCTTGGACCGCCGCGATAGGTTCCACCCCGTCACGATCCTGCAAATGCGCCAAAGTCTGGGCGCCCAGACGCATGCCACCCTGTTCCCAATAGCCCCAGTTCAGCGCCAAGCTTTGCCCGTGCCGCAAGCCTTGGCGCACCATGGCATCCCGTGCCGCCAGCATTCCGTCCAGCATCCCATTGGCAAACGCATAAAGCCCCTGACCCTCGTTACCCGCGACTGAGGCGAGAGAGGAAAAACCCGCAAAGACCGTGATCGGGTCTTCTTTCGTTGCGGCATCCAGATCGCAGGCAATGTCCAGTTTTGCGCGCAGCACATTGGGCAAGGACGGCAGGTTGCCCGAGGCCAGCAGTCCGTCTGCCGTTACACCTGCGCAATGCATCACCCCCGTGATCGGGCCAGCCAGCCTTCGGCGGTCGGCCAAGGCCGCAGCCAATCGGATAGCGCTGTTTGCGTCCGCGCCCGGATCGGAAATCCAGTCGGCGGATACCCCTTGCATCGCGGCCCGCGTCAAAAGCGCGGCTGTCTCGGCGGTCGGGCCATTGCGGCCAATCAGCGTCAGCCCGTTTGCTTTGCCAGTGGCCAGAATGTCTTGGCAAAGAAGCCGCGCAATTGTCCCGTTCCCACCCGTGACAACGATGTGGCCCTTTGGCTGCCAGCTCTCGATAAAATCGGTCAGATGGAAGCTGCGATATAGGGGCGCTTCGGGGCTTCGGGCATCTACAAGCAGCTCATCCGCCAAGGTCTGTGAAATCGCGGCTGCTGTTTGGGCTAGCACGATCTGAACCGCAGCACCTGGATTTTCGATTTGCAGGCAGCGGGCAAGTCCTGCAAGCCCGTAAGCAAGCGCCTGATCCGTGGTGACAAAACGCGTCGCGGCTTGATCTGAGACGGCCCGTGCGGCTGCGGTGAAATCGGCCAAAATCGTCTCAAACCCGTCAAGCCGCAGGTCGGCGTGCCAGTCAAGCGGGCAGTCGGCGGTCAGAACCACGCGCGTTGCGGTAAACGGGCCGCGGTCCGAATTGCCCCAGCGGGCCGCATACTGGCTGGCGGCCGAGGTCATGTCACATCCTCTTGCAAATAGCGCAAGATCTGCGCTGGGCTGATGTCGCCGTCGATCATCCGGTCAAGCCGGCTATCGGAGACTGGTAGCCGCAAGGCGGGCGCTTTGTCGGGTTCGGGCGCGATTTGCGCGGGCTGTGCCGCAGCGGGGGCGCGGAACCAATGGGCCTGACCCTCAAACCGGTAGACGGGCAGATGCAGGCGGCGGGCAGCG
>CBFIAF010000085.1:0-2125 GCA_965660545.1 Alphaproteobacteria bacterium
CTTTAAATAAGTGGCTGCGCACACGAGTACCCAAAGACTGCGTAGTTCATTCCTTCCGCCACAGCATGCGTGACCGGTTTAAGTGAGTGTCAAATTAGGCAAAAATCTGTAATCTTCTAAAAAACCATGCCCAAAACCTGGGTCATGTATCAGGCAAACATGCATTCTGATGAGTGAAAACTAGACTCCAGCTATGGCTGTCAAAAGCGGAAAGGATTGATTTCTATGGCGAAATGTCCGAATATCCTGATGATTATTATGGATCAGCACAGGCCTGATCTTATGGGTTTCGGTGGCAATTCAGTTGTTCGGACGCCTAACTTGGATCTACTCGCCCGCCAATCCATGAATTTCGAGAACGCCTATGTTGCGAACCCGATTTGCATGCCGAACCGATCCACTATATTCACTGGTCGAATGCCATCGCTGCATGGTAGCCGCTACAACGGCATCCCGCTGGATGCAAGAGCGCAGACGTTTCCGCGCGCACTCAAAAACGCTGAATATCATACGGCCCATATTGGGAAGTGCCACCTGCAAAATATGGGGAGTTCGCTAGAGCAATTGGCTAAGGCGCTCCCCAATCTACCGGGCCAGGATGCCCGCAAAGATGATCTGATAGACGGATGGGACCGATATGAGAATGTGAAGCGTCACGAAGCCGAGTGGGTGAATATGCCCGACGATTATTATGGCTTCTCACAGGTTGATTTGTCGGTTGGCCATTCGGATGGTTGCACAGGCCATTACTACCATTGGGCCAAGGCTAAGGGCTTTGATCTAGCGGAAATGCGCGGTGCCAAGAACGCTATTGAGGCCTCAAACCCGGCAGTCCATGTTTGGCGGACATCTGTTCCAGAAGAAGTCTATCCAACCGCCTATATTACGGAGCGGACTCAGCAATACATCAAGACCCACGCCGCAGAACGCGCCGATAAGCCGTTCTTCGCCGTTTGCTCTTATCCCGATCCGCATCACCCGTTTACGCCGCCCGGCAAGTATTTCGACATGTTTGATCCGGCAGATATGCCGTTGCCGGAAACATTTAACGACTCTCACGAAAATTCCACGCCACAATATAAACGTATGCTGAGTAAGCGGGGCCAACCGCTTCGTGCGCACGTCAATCCATTCTCCCCAACAGAGGTTGAATATCGAGAAATGGCTGCTCGTGCCTATGGCATGATCGCGATGGTCGACGATGGCATTGGCCGCGTTTTAAGCACGTTAGAGCAATCGGGTCTTGCGGAGGACACCATCGTCATCTTCACGACTGACCATGGAGATATGTTCGGCGATCACGGCATGATGCTGAAAGGTGCCATGCATTATGATGGCTGCATTCACGTCCCGCTGCTAATCAAAGCCCCAGGCAAAGAAGCTGGGGTCAGCCAATCACTCGTTGGCTCGCTGGATTTGGCCGCAACGGTGCTATCGATCGCAGGTGCAGAAGTCTACCAAGGCCTGCAGGGCCATGACCTTAGCCCGTTGTTGGATAACCCGTTTCTCAAGCCACGCGATTCTGTGCTGATCGAAGAAGACCAAGTTCATGATATGGTTCATGTTAGGAAATCGCTGCGCATGCGCACGCTCATAACTGATGCCGCCCGTCTGACCGTCTATGAAGGGCTGGTTCATGGCGAGCTGTTTGACCGTGTGAATGATCCGAATGAAATGTGGAACCTGTTTGGACAACCTGACAGCGCCGCACTGCAAGCGGAGATGACCACGCGCCTCGCTCAAGCAATGATGTCTCATGCCGACCACAGTCCGCGGCCCACAGCTTTCGCCTGATGCGAGGTAGCGCCGATGGAACTTACGTCGATGGCACCACGGCAGCCGGCCATGAGGCCTATCTGTTGATGGCGGGCGATGACCTGATGATCACGCGGGAAGGAATTGGCGCTATCTAATGGCCATTTGATGGTGTCGCGACGGCTCATGAAGTGCGGCGTGAGCCCCTTCGCCTATAAAATACCAATGACCTTGATGCTCGGGTGTTCGTTGAGGACGCGGATGGCGCTACTGCCGTGGAGCAGCGCCTAAGTTGGTCCAGCTAGAGGGATATTATTTATCGCCTCAGAGGAGGATGAGAAGAAGGCAGGCAAGCGCGGTAAGCCGGAAG
>CBFIAF010000086.1:0-2089 GCA_965660545.1 Alphaproteobacteria bacterium
AACGGCATGTTAAAGCCTTTGAGGAGTTCCAGCGCTTCCTCATTAGACGTAGCCGTTGTGCAAATAATAACGTCCATGCCGCGGATTTCGTCGATCTGGTCGTATTGGATCTCCGGGAATACCAACTGCTCTTTAAGACCCATGGCAAAATTGCCGTTGCCGTCAAAAGACTTAGAGTTCAATCCACGAAAATCACGAACGCGCGGCAGAGCGATATTCACCAAGCGATCAATGAATTCATACATACGTTGACGACGCAGCGTGACTTTGCAGCCAATCGCCATGCCATCACGCAGCTTGAATGTCGCAATGGAGTTTTTGGCCATCGTGACGACTGGCTTTTGACCAGCAATAAGTGTCATGTCCTGAACGGCGGACTGGACCTTCTTGCTATCATTGACCGCTTCGCCGACACCTATATTCAGAACGACCTTGTCCAACCGCGGCATCTGCATCGCATTGGCGTACTGGAATTTATCCTGCATCGCCGGACGCACGACGTCCTGATAATGTTGTAATAACCTTGCCATGTCCGTCTACCGATCAATCGTTTCGCCGGAGGACTTGGCGACGCGCACTTTGCGGCCATCATCCAGCGTCTTAAAACCGACGCGCGTCGGCTTGTCCGAAACAGGGTCTACATGGGAGATATTCGAAACGTGAATTGACGCCTCTTTCTCAACAATGCCGCCTTGGGCGAACTGGGTTGGCTTCGTATGCCGTTTGACCATATTAACGCCTTGAACGATCACACGATCGTCCTTTGGCATTACCTTGAGGACTTCACCCCGTTTGCCTTTATCGCGACCGGCCAGCACAGCCACCTGGTCACCTTTACGAATGCGTTGCATATCCCAAAAGCCTCCTAAAGCACTTCTGGGGCGAGCGAGATGATCTTCATGAACTGCCGAGCGCGCAATTCACGCACCACCGGCCCAAAGATACGTGTCCCGATCGGCTCCAATTGAGCATTAATAAGTACAGCCGCATTCTTATCGAAGCGGATGGTCGTACCGTCTTCCCGCTGCACGTCCTTCGCCGTCCGAACGACGACAGCACGATGCACCTCGCCCTTCTTCACACGACCACGCGGAATGGCATCTTTGACAGAGACCACGATGACATCGCCAACCGACGCGTAGCGCCGCTTCGTGCCACCAAGGACGCGAATGCACTGGACGCGTTTGGCGCCAGAATTGTCTGCAACCTCAAGGTTGGATTCAACCTGGATCATCGGTTAATCCTCCCCGCCAGCGCCGGCATCAGCCTGACTGATCACCCTCCAGCGTTTTTTCGCTGATATTGGTCGGCTTTCAATGATCTCAACTTGATCACCAGTCTTGAACTCATTGGCCTCATCGTGCGCCATGAACTTCTTAGACGTGGTCATGATCTTGCCATACGCCTTGTGGCGCACACGGCGTTCGACGCGGACGACGATGGACTTTTCCATCTTATCGCTCACCACGAAGCCTCGTAATACTCGTTTGGGCATGCCTTACAGCCTCCGCGTCAAACCGCTGCCTGACGTTGCTCTTCGAGCACCGTCAGAATGCGGGCAATATCTCTACGGACCGTTTGAACGCGGGCCGTGTTTTCCAATTGGCCGGACGCTTGCTGGAAGCGAAGGTTCAACGCTTCTTTTTTCAGCGCGGCCAGAGAGTCTTTCAGTTCATCAACGCTTTTCGCGCGCACTTCGCCAGATTTCATGGCCCTACTCCTCAGCGCCGAGGCGGGTCACGACGCGGGTGTTGATTGGTAACTTAGCAGCCGCCAGTTCAAACGCCACACGAGCGACATCAGCCGGCACGCCTTCCATCTCAAACATGATCCGACCAGGCTTCACCCTGCACATCCAATATTCCGGAGACCCCTTACCTTTACCCATACGAACTTCGGCAGGTTTTGTAGACACAGGCACATCCGGGAATATACGGATATAGACCTTACCTTGACGGCGAATGTGCCGGGTCATTGCACGACGAGCTGCCTCGATCTGGCGCGCAGTTATGCGCCCAGGCTGCAGTGCCTTTAGACCAATCGAGCCAAAGTTCAGATCCGTGCCGCCCTTAGCGAGTCCGTGGATCCG
>CBFIAF010000087.1:0-2061 GCA_965660545.1 Alphaproteobacteria bacterium
TCACGCGTGCACGACACTAACCAGCCTATACTTTGATACGAACGTGGCAATTTCGCAAGAAGATTTTCTCCATTTCTGATCGCTGTCAGACTATTCGTATTAGAAACCTGAACGCCACTACCTGCGTTTGATTGCCGTGCTGCTTGGAGTTACGCGGTTCCAGACTACCAAAAGAGTCCTCTAATATTTGAGGATGCTTGATTGGTTGATACAATAGCGGAGCAAGGAAGACTATCGAATGAGAACGTAAGCTTCCATAGTCTAATCTGGAGAGAAACCGATGGCAAAATGTCCGTTCGAAATGGTCTCGCTGCCCGCAGCACGCAGCACGCAGAAGCCGCGCAAGACCGGCATTACTATGATGGTAGATTTTGGTGCTCCCGTCGGAAAACTGGAAGATTTACTGAGCCTGGTCGGCCCGCATGTGGACTTGATCAAGATCGCCGTGGGGTCCGCGCGCCTCTACAGCGATTCATATCTCAGACAGAAATTACGACTCTGTGAACGCTATGGCGTCAAACCCTTCATCGGCGGGCAGTTCCTCGAATATGTCGTGGCCACCCAAGGGTTCGAGGCAGCACCAGCCTTCTACAAAGAGGCCGAGCGCATGGGATTCCAGGCGGTCGAGGTCTCCGATAACTGCGTGCCGTTCTCGCCGAACCAACGCAAATCGTTGATCAGCCAGGGTGTAGATGCCGGTTTGGAAATCCACGGTGAAATCGGTTCGAAGGATATCAGGCAGACGGCTGAGAACCTGCTCAGCCAGGCACATGACAGTCTCGACGCTGGTGCTGATGTCGTGCTGGTAGAAGCTGCGGAAATGATTATCGATGGTGAGGTGCAGGAGTTCCTTATTACCGCGCTTGAAGCCGAATTTCCGGCGGAGAAAGTTATCTACGAATTGCCCGGGCCTTGGATAAAAGGCGTAAGCCTTTCCGACGTCTATCAGATGAAAAAATTCCTCATTGAGCGTTTCGGCCCTGATGCTAATATCGCTAATGTCATGCCCGACGACGTATTCGAGACCGAAGCGTTGCGTTGCGGATTGTCTGTAATCGGTCCGAAGGAATTCGCTTTGGAGACGGTGTAGAGCGATGGGCGAACTTTACCGCGGCATTGGCCCCGCCGGATCGCCTTATTCGATGAAACTGCGGGCAGTTTTTCGGTATTGGCGGATTCCAGAATGCTGATTACGCGACCGCCCTGCAAAATGGACGCCTCTTGCGAAACAGGGCGATGCCGATGCTCAATACAATCGGGGACAAATGTACGACGAAGGGTGAGGTATTCCCCGGGTGCGATAAGACTGATGTGAAGTGGTATAGACTTGCAGATGAAAAGGTTTATGCCAAAACCCAGACCAATCTGAGTGCGAAATACGCCTCCGGTATGGGTGCACTAAAAGATCATGTCTATGCCTATATGTTGGGAAACATCGCTGCGACAACTGGAAGTAATTTATGTGCCAAGTTGAGGCATGACTTAGAGACGAAGGTGACCCCTGCCGAGATCCCCACAGCACAGAACCCTGCCCGTGAAGGTCTCCCTAAAGAATACAAAGGGTGTTGAGGAAGCACGCAGCCATAACCTAGGCGTACCCCGCTGTTGGCCAGTCTGCTTCATATACTATCAAGCCTCAGCCTCTACAGCAGTATAAGCTTCTGGCTCATAACTACCCTGCTACATCTTCATCATAGTACCGAAGATAGCCACGATCCAAAGCCTTAAACACAGGCCGTTCAGTTTCAAATAAAGCTTGGATGTATTGTGCAGTTACGCCAGTTTCTCAATTGTAGAACATGAGTTCTGGGGGGAAGTGCGACCCCCACGGGGACTTTAAATATCTATCTGGTATACAACAGCAAGCGCCATGGCCATTTCAGGATATTTACACCTCTCTCCCACGGAATGAATTAAATTGCCCAGGCTCAGGCATGAACTGTTTTATGTATAAAGGAAAGAAATATAAGGTAATTATCTGCGATAATTTTTCTGACTCTAGTCTTGATAAGACAAATCACACCCTAGGGCACTTCCACATGAGAAGTTCAAATTATTCGT
>CBFIAF010000088.1:0-2037 GCA_965660545.1 Alphaproteobacteria bacterium
CGTTCATAAAGCCTTTTCCCTTCTTATCAACCAGTTAGATCATGGTATTGAAACACATTAAAATCTAGACTGATATTAGCCGCCTTGCGCAATTTTGTCTTTAGCTAATTTAACATCGGACTGATGCATTAAAAGCAGCGCTCCGAGAAAGGCTATGCGCTGAGACATGATATGTCAATGTGATTTTTTTTTGGAAATGATGATCGAGCCTAATGTCAACGGGTCCTTTATCGCCTCATCTCCGAGCAAACTGTATAGTTTGTGACTTTTAATCAGAAAGCCCGAAATAGAGGCACCCGAGTGCGACGTGAAGGTGCTGGAAATGTTGATCGGATCATCGCCTGGATATAAGGCGCAGTGTTGCCGAGCAATCCAAATAGCCGGTCATCCAGCTTGATGATTTCCAGGGTCCAATCGGCCTTGACCTTCTTGTCTCCATAATAATCCCGAGGCCCGCCGCTTTCCATGATTTTCACGTTCTAGCTGTCTTTCACGCCGGCGCTTGGGCTCGCCTCCTGGCCTTCCAACTTACGCGCTCATCGCAAGCAGATGACGGATCTTCGCGAAAAGACCCTTATCCCACCAAGTGTAGAAGCAGCCCTGCACCGTCGCCATCGGCGGAAAGTCCTTCGGCAGCGCACGCCTCTGATAACCCGTCGACGCTATGTACAGGATCGCATTCATTACCTCGTGACCTCTTGCAAACCCGTCGTCCGGGGTCGACCGCCACGCTTCGCCGCCAGAAACAACGGCTCAAGCAGCGCCCAATCCTTATCCAGAAGATCGCTTGGATAGCGACCCGTCGTCCGGCTATGATCTCGGCAAGAAATATCTATCCAGGCCAATTGGACACTTCGGACCCTGGCTTTTGTGATGCTGACGTGACCCGTTTCTCTTTAAGCGAAAGGGAAGATTGTCCTGGGCGCGCAACCGGGTTTCTTTGATCTTAGTTATCGTTATGAGCGTCTGAGCAAGGCTGGCGATCCATTGGAGAGGCTGGTGTCGACTCTGAATTTCGAGGCGTTCCGCTCCCAGCTGAGCACGAGGCCGGACCGACTAACCTTGTGGCAATGGCGCGTAGGCCTACCCCGTTTGCCTTAAGAGCGGCGATCTAGTCTCGCTCGCTGGACCTCAGATGCGTATAGCTCGACATGGTGCCATTGTTTCTTGTTGTTCATCATAGGGATACCAAATCCGTCACCGGTGTTACAGTTCATGGCGAAACTCACCCTCAATTGGACCGAAATTCACCGGTTACCTAATAAATGCAGATTGGTGGCGATTGAATTTTTCTGACCATCGTCACATTGACATTTTTTGGTTTTTTTATTAATTTTTTTTGTCACCAGCAACCAAATATAGAAGGGAAAAATGAGAATAAAAAAGATTTTTTCTATGTTGTGCTGGCTTTTTACTTTCACCCTACCTGCTATTGCGTCAGCAGATGAGATAGTATTTAGTTTCTCAAATCCGGCATTTTCTGGAGCAGGTTATTCTGCGCACGTCCTGAGCATTGAGCAGTTATCGTTCAATCGGAAAGCGGCCGCTGCCGACGAAGCAGCAGCGGCTGCATTGCGTGCGCAGCGAGCACTGGACAGCACTACTTTAGCCAGGTTTTTATCTAACGTAGAATCGAGAATATTTGCAACATTATCGAAGCAATTAGTTGATAATCTATTTGCTGAAGGAACTGAAACCACTGGACGAATCGAGCTCGAAGGCAACACAATTGATTTCTCGAAAGTAAACAATCAATTGGTTTTAGTTATCACGGATGCAAACAACGCAGTGACGAACGTAACTATACCTATTGGCGAATTTGGCTTCTAGGCCATGCTTAGGCCATTTGTAATCGCTTTGACTTTCTGGCTGACGTCCTGTGCGCAGCTAAGTCAAAACGAGGTATATGAGCCACCAGTAGTTAGTAAAAGCAAACTTGATCAGGAAATAGAAAACTTTGCTCCACTTGATGGCGAGCCTATGACTATAGCTGTTTATGGTTTTGCCGATAAAACTGGGCAACGTAAATCATCCCAG
>CBFIAF010000089.1:0-2018 GCA_965660545.1 Alphaproteobacteria bacterium
GAAGCCACGGCGGGACCTATTTCACACCGGCTCGCATGAAGTTTTGGACGAACTGACGCTGAAGCAGGTGCTATATTGTTTCAGGTTGTCTCAAGGCGTGTCATTTAGAGGCGGTATTGCTTGTGTATGCTAGCGTTTTTGATAAACACTTGTATCATACCGTTTCACGCCGTTCCACCCGATATCAATCATTATTGTTACCTTGGGGTTACCTATGCCTCGTATACGCCTCACCGAAGCCGCCGTCCGACGCCTAGCTGCTCCTGCTTCAGGACAGACTGATTATTTCGATGAACTGCTGCCCGGCTTCGGTTTGCGTGTATCGGCAACCGGGCGGCGCTCATGGTTCGTCTTCTATCGGGTGAAGGACGGACCGCAGCAGGGCAAGCAGCGTCGTTATACCCTTCCCCTCTCAGCAGAGGCTATTGGTCTTGCAGATGCGCGTCAGGCCGCCCGTGATGTGATGCGGCGGGTTGAGGTCGGTGAAGACCCATCTGCTGACAAGCGCCGTGTTAGAGCCGACCGGGCTGCTGCCATGACCGTGCGAGAGGCTGCAGACCAGTTCGTTGAGCGATACGCTAAGCCAAGGAACCGGTCTTGGCGGGAGACGGCGCGCATCCTTGAGGTCAACGTCTGCTCCGAGTGGGGCGATCTCGCGCTGATGGATATCGGCCGCGGTGACGTCATTCTGCTGATGGACAAGTTGGCCGATCGGGCACCGGTGATGGCGAACCGGACCCTGGCCACGCTGCGCAAGATGATGCGATGGCATGTGGAGCGGGGGACGATCCCGGCGTCACCAGCAGAAGGCATCTCGGCTCCGACACGGGAGCGGCAGCGGGAGAGAATACTGACCGACGATGAGGTCCGCTGGTTCTGGCAGGCCACAAGCGAGGATGGCTATCCCTTCGGGATGCTGTTCCGGATGTTGCTCGCGACGGCCCAGCGTCGGGATGAAGTCAGCCTGGCGGAATGGTCAGAGTTTGATATGGAGAACCACCTCTGGACGATCCCACGAGAGAAGACCAAGGGTGACCGGGCGCATGAGGTTCCACTCTCGCCAGGATCGGTGGAGATACTCGACGGCCTCCCGCGCAAGGGGCTGCTGTTGTTTACGACAGCGAAGGCCGGTGACCGGCCAGTATCTGGTTTCTCAAAGGCGAAGGAACGCTTGTCGGCCCGAATGGAGGAGATCGCGGGCACGCGCATCCCACCATGGCGGCTGCATGATCTGCGGCGAACGGCGGGAACGGGCATGGCAGCATCAGGTGTTCCAGTCTCGACGATTAGCCGGGTGCTGAACCATGCAGAAGGCGGCGTGACTAAGGTATATAATCGCTTTGGATATGCTGAGGAGAAAAGGGAGGCGCTCGAAGCGTGGGCCGATCGCGTAGGCGAAATTGTCAGTTAGCAAAGCTGGAACCCAAGGCTTTCAAAGCGCTTTAAACTGGATGCCGCCAGCCCCTTAAGTCCTCCTGCCACTAGAGCTGAGGCTGGATATCCACTAACATTTCACCCGGACTACTCGGTGGGGGCTGACCAGTTGCGCGCAAGGCTGATGCGAGCCATGATTTTGGGGCTGAGAGGCTGCTACATGGGAAATCCCGACTTAATTGACTGCTCGGCGATGCTGGCCTGCACGCTGAGCGGCTCGAACGGTTATTCTGCGAGGCGAGTTTTCGACCCATCAAAGCCGACGCACCAATCGCGCACGAAGTCGTTGTCGTAGAGTTTTCCGTCGATTATGACCTCGACAATGCCGAGACAGGGGACCGCGCCCATCAGCGCTGCTACCCAGATGGTGTGACGACGCCTTAACCAACCGCGCACGCAACGCAGGAAATCAACACCATGCAGGTGACGCTCTACGAAGCCGGGACATCACGCTCCGCCCGCTGTCGCTGGACACTCCAGGAGGCAGGCATGGCGTTCGAGGCGATCTCCCGCCCTGGGCTTATCAATAGCGAGGAGGTGAAGGCGCTTCGCCCGCTCGGCAAGTTGCCGGTGGCGCTGATCGA
>CBFIAF010000090.1:0-1982 GCA_965660545.1 Alphaproteobacteria bacterium
CTCTTTGGCACGATTGACCTCCTGGTCAATCTCAGCCTGAGCGCCCTGCTTGATACGATCCGCTTCTTCGACCGCTTGCAACTTCGCTTCTTCGACGATCTGATTCGCGCGGGTTCTGGCCTGCGCCAGAAGCTCCGCTGCCTCACCTTTCGCAGCAGCCAGTTCTTCCTCTGCGGCACTATTCGCTTCTTCAAGCTGCTTTTCAGCCGCAGCAGCACGCTCAAGCCCTTCTGCTATAGTCTTCTGTCGATCGCGCATCATTTGAGTTAACGGCGGCCAGACATATTTCATGCAAAAAAGCACAAACAGCACAAAGGAGATCAGCTGTCCAAGCATAGAAAGGTTAATATTCACGGTGCACCTCGCTCTCTATCACTTCGATGATCTTGTCATTAGCCGGGTTGACCGAGCACAAAGATCATGTACAGCGAGATACCTACTGAAATAATTGGCACCGCGTCAACCAATCCCAGCATAATGAAGGTTTGGGTCAGTAACATCGGCTTCAATTCCGGTTGACGAGCAATACCTTCGAGGTACTTGCCGCTCAGAATGCCGATACCGACGCCGGACCCGATGGCCCCGAGGCCCATCAGGATGCCAGCTGCGACGATGATAATGGAAACTTCCATAGTAACTCCTGTTACGTTTGGTTTAGTTAATGTTCTCCGGTGTCATGCGCCTGCGTCAGATAGACGATGGTCAGCATCATGAACACAAAAGCCTGCAAAGCAATAATCAGTATGTGGAAGATCGCCCAAGGTACTGACAACAACCACTGCGCGTAGAACGGCAGCAGAGCGATGAGAATGAAGATCATCTCTCCTGCATACAGGTTGCCGAAAAGTCGTAAGCCATGCGAAAACGGTTTGGCGATCATGTCTACAATTTCCAGGATGAAATTGAACGGATACAGGGGCCGAAATGGAAGCGGATGGGTCACAAGACCACTGACAAACTTGACCGGACCCTTAATTTTGAAATTGTAATAGATCACCAGCAGAAAGACGCCAAAAGACATCGCCAGGGTAGCGTTGGGATCCGTCGTTGAGACCACCTTCATGTATTCAATACCAACTATTGTGGACGCATATGGAATCCAGTCCACAGGCACTAGATCCATGAGGTTCATCAGAAACACCCAGACCAGAATCGTCAGTGACAAGGGACCAATGACAGGGTTAGGTGTATTACCAAAGACCTGCTGGATGCTATCTTCGACAAACTCGACCACCATCTCGCACATATTTTGCAGGCCACCCGGCACGCCAGCCGTCGCGCGACGTGCTACGAACGTAAACATTGCGAGGAACAGCACGCCCAACGAAATAGACCAGAACATGGTGTCGACATGAATCGCCCAAAAGCCCATCTCCGCGATGTCTTCGGGACCATGGGCAAAACCCCACGTACCGTCCTCTAACCTGCCATAGGTCAGATTGGTCAAGTGGTGCTTGATATATTCCTGTGATGTGAGTTCAGTGCCAGCCATATAGCGTCAACGTCTCTATCTACACTTTTTGTCCATCTTCAACAATTGATACGTCGATGACGCATCCGTTATTCATCCTTCTTTTTTCACCGAGCGCCCCCATCAAGCGCGCTGGCGTCGGTATTCACCAAGTGGCACCATAATGTAGGCGCCGAAGGTCAGTGCCAGTACCCCGAAGTACCATCCGGCGGAGAGCGGCTGTACAAACCTAAAGGTCATCAACATCAGTACGATGGTCACCGCCCATTTCCCCGCTTCAGCAGTCAACATCTGCACCACCGCACGGCGTGCAACATCTGATCCGTCCTGCACTGATACATCTTGCCTCACCCGGAGCCGTAACCCAATGTAGAGTCCCGGCAGCAAACACGCCAGTCCACCTGCCAAACCCGAGTATGCCCGGACCCAACCCACGTTGGACGATCCTACGAAGAGTCCTGTCGCCATCGCCGCAATGACCATGACCAATATCAAAAGCCCCTGAACCATG
>CBFIAF010000091.1:0-1865 GCA_965660545.1 Alphaproteobacteria bacterium
TCGGACGCATCATGACCTCATGGATCAACTTCACTGCCGAAATCGAACTACATCATCCCGGCAAGCGAATCCCTCACGTGCAGCCGCATATGAGATCGCAAGCTTTCGACACGGTCCTGCGCTAAACCTTGCGATTGATGTTACTTGGCAACTAAAAATACTGAATACACATCAATAGCTTATCCGAAAATCGCCGGCGACTAGATAGGTTAGTCCCGAATTATATATGAAATCAATGGGCCAAACAGGGGCGAAACAGGATCAAAGCCAGAGGAATTGGCAGACGAGACAGAGGCGCTTTTGAAGCGTTACCCCAAAAGCTTATTTCCCTGCGGCGGAGATATTTCATTTTGGTCGGCGAGAACAGGCAGGCGAAGCGCCAGCAATTCCATCGTGGAACTCTGAGGCAAAATCCGGTACTCAGGTATTTGAAGGCCCCGTAGCTCAGTCGGATAGAACGACGGATTCCTAACATGTTACTCCATCCTTACTATATAAAAAGACAATTATAATCAATGTGTTAGAGATTTGATATTACCGCATATTTAATATCTGAATGATTTGTGTACTTTTAAGTGTCTGATGCGAAGATAGAAACCTTCCTTGTATTGCACCTCCGAGACAATGACGGTATTGATCCAGAGTGCGCCCGTAGCTCAGTCGGATAGAGCGCAGGATTCCTATTGATTGGGTGCCGTAGAGGAAACTCTACGAGTAGAACTGCTCAAAGTCGGGGAAACCTTCATCACTCTCGTGATATGGCAATCCCGAGCCAAGCACCGAAAGGTGAAGGTGTAGAGACTAGACGGGCAGCATCTAAACCAACCTCGGTTGGCACGATGAAGGGATAGTCCAGACCACAAACATCCCATCTGGGATGGCAACGAAAGTTGTAGTTGGTATGAATCCTGAGGCCGCAGGTTCGAATCCTGCCGGGCGCACCATTTCCCCCCCCCCTCAAAGACCCTGTAGTGAGTTCTAAAGGGTGTTCCTGATCTCTCTGGTATGACCCAGTCACAAAGACCCTTATCGTGTGTCCTGACGATCCATGGAGTTAAGTGATTTGAGGTCGTTTATTCGTTTATTCGTTTATCCAATACACCGATAAACGACCTTACGGGAATATCCCTTCACAGACTTTTTCAGTGGTCTTTTTGGCTGCACGTTTGTGTCGACCAATCAGGGATGAGATCACCTTATCGTCATTCTCGTTGGTATCATCATCGGGATTGTAAGGTGCGAGATAGGTTCCTTTTCTCTTCTCCGTCGCAATGATTTTCCTAAGGCCCGCCCATGCAGCCTCTACATGCGCGTATGTGGCAGTGACAGCCGTACCGTCAGGCCGCCGTCAGCGGAGTCTTCCAGGACGATATCACCGCCGTGGCGCCGTGCGATCGACCGGGCGACAGCAAGCCCCAGGCCGGAGCCGCCTGTTTCCCGGTTACGCGAGGTTTCCAGGCGGAAAAACGGGCGGAAAATATCTTCCCGGCGGTCGGCTGGAATACCAGGCCCCCTATCGGTCACGGCGATATCGATGCGGTCGGCTTCTTCCGAGACCACTATCGAGGCTGAGGCACCGTACTTGATCGCATTGACCACGATATTCTGGACGGCGCGTTTGATCGCGCCCGGCGCACAGACATAGGCAAGGCGGCCATCGGTCTCGCATGAAACCGGTTGTCCGGCATCCGCCATGTCATCACACAGGCTCTGCACGAGGGCGGCGAGGTCGGTCTGGGTACGCGGTTCTTCGGCGGCGTCGTCACGGGCAAAGGCGAGGGTGGAATCCAGCATTGCCTGCATTTCGTCCAGGTCGGCAATAGCCTTGGCCTGCTGTTCTGCATCGTCGATGAACTCGGCCCGCA
>CBFIAF010000092.1:0-1852 GCA_965660545.1 Alphaproteobacteria bacterium
AATCATCAACAATCAGATGAGACCAATCCTCCGCTAAATCTAAACCAAAATAGCCCCAAATCATTTGATGACAGACAAGGCCGAGGATAGCCTTCACTAAGCCGTCCACACATGCCGGCACAAAAGTCAAACCAGCTAAGGTTATATTTCGACCGTATTCGGGTCGATGAGTCCTAGCCCTACCAAGGCGGCCCTGACCGCCATCTTTTGCGGCTCGCGCGCGGGAGAAGTGGGCCGTCGCGCAACACCCGCAGGCACGCCCTGCAGCCCCTGTGCGTATTTACAAAGTGACGGCATATTGTCCTGCCCGATCGCGTCCCATAACGGCATCAATCGCTCGTGCAAATCAAGTGCAGTTGCATGATCGCCAACCTTGACTGCATCCCACAATCGCACCGATGGTCCGGGAGCAGCAGTCAGTATCGCTGCAATAGAGCCAGGTGCGCCTAGAATATAGGCAAGATACAGCAATGCATCGACTGCTGCGTAGATTTGATTCTGTGGCCCTGCGCGCTTTTGCAGATCCGCAAACAATTTCATGTCGCCTGCCGATTGCTTGACTCCTGCCACGCCTGGGACTTCTTTCATAATGCGCAGCAACAAATCAGGTGATAGATAGCAATGCCCCACCACGTTATAGATAAGGATCGGAAGTCCGCTCTCACCATGTATCCGCCGAAAGTGATCGACCATCGCGTCATCATCAGGCCGAAAGAGATAAGCGGGAGGAGTCACTTGCAAGGCAATGACCCCAAGGTTGGCTACCTGCTTTCCTCGCGCTGCAGTCTCTGACGTGGAATTTGAGATGATTCCGGCGATTACTGGCACCCGTCCCGCTACTGCTCGCACAGCTTCCGCCAAAATATCGCGATGCTCTTCGCGCGACAGCACATGGCCTTCGCCTGTTGATCCCCCGGCCGCCAGCCCATGAACTCCATTAGACAATAACCACTCAACCTGGGCCGAGATACCACCTAGCTCCAGACTATCATTATTGTTAAACGGGGTGGTAAATGGCGCTATGACGCCGGTAAGGTCATCCAACATTGAAAGTTCCCATATTTGCAATCTAATGAGCGGGCGTCCGACAAGGATGCACTGCCCATCAGACCCCAGCACATCCCTATTCGAGTTCCGTCTCATTAGCCTACGGCAAAGAAAGGTAACTCCCCAAGGTTTTTTCTTTTTGCAGGGCTTATTTTAGAGCTTCAGACTTCTTTAACCGTCACCGTCGTCGACCTGATCCCAGATAGAAAAAATGAATTTTGCAACAGGCTACTAATGGCAGGAGCGTTTCCAGAAACTCGCGTTCATACCTCAAAGCGCTGTGAGAGCTCCTGATCTAATCAGTATTACCTAACACCGCATTCCCCATATGGATGCGGTGTTTACCCAACACGAAGCTCGGTTAATTTCGCGGAGTCAGTTACTTATGCGCGACGAGGTGGCAGATAAATGGCGAACGCAACGGGTGAAGCAAAATAAGGCCGGCTGCGGCTTGGGTTCAATACCACAGTACAACTACTGTTTCGGGGTTCTGAGATCAGTTATCACGGTGGATTGCTGCTACTTCCGGAGCTTGATGATGCACTGGGCCTGACCGATTTGGCAAGCGGTCCACTAGCTGATCACATCACCAGCAAGGATGAACGGCACACGTTCGTCGGACCACTGCGGCAGTCGGTTTTTCTCGTCTCGCCGGTTATGAGGACGTCAACGATGCCGACCGGATCTGCCGTGATCCGGGTATGCGCCAGCTGATTGGTGGTCAGAATGCTCATGGTTCAATATGGCGCATTATTAGCATATTTTTTAACTACTTATGCTTAGTTTTCTGGTGAGACTTCCTTTT
>CBFIAF010000093.1:0-1795 GCA_965660545.1 Alphaproteobacteria bacterium
AGAGGCAGACGAAGAATACCAGTTTAGAGGAAGACACCATGAGCAGCATCAAAACAGCCTTTATGGAACGGATTGGCCTAGAGGTGCCGATCTTAGGTTTCTCCCACAGTATAGACGTCACCAGCGCTATCTCACGCGCCGGTGGCATGGGGGTTTACGGCATCGCCCATGAACCGCCGGAACAAGTAAAGCCGGCTGTGGACGCAGTCCGTGCCGCGGCGGGCGACCGGCCGATTGGCGCGGACATAATGATGCCGCGCAATATGCCCGACACTGGAACCCTGGAAGAGATACAGGCAACCTTGCCGGCAGGGCATCAAAGCTTCGTCAAGGACCTATTCGCCAAATACAACGTCCCGATGGCGACACAGAAGACCTTCTACAACTCCACTCTGCGCACACCAGCCTATTTCGAAGGCCAATTGGACGCGCTTCTGGAATCCGACGTGGACTTAGTTGCCTTCGGCATTGGGCTGACTAAGGACGCAGTGGAACGCCTGAAGGCAAAAGGCAAGCTTGCCGGTGCACTGGTTGGCAGCCCCCGCCACTTCGAGACTTACCGGGACATCGGACTCGATTTCATCGTGGCCCAAGGCACGGAAGCTGGCGCGCATACGGGCACAATAGGCACCATGGTAATTGTCCCAGAGATCGTTCAAATGGCGGGCGACATGCCAGTGCTTGCCGCCGGGGGCATCGGGCATGGCAGCCAGATCGCCGCCGCATTAGCGATGGGTGCCCAGGGCGTTTGGCTAGGCACCACCTGGCTGGCAACCAACGAGCATGCAACTGGTGACCACGCCACCAGCGACAATGTCCGAAAAATCCTGATCGATTCCAGCAGCTCAGATACCGCCCTAACCCGCGGCAGCAGCGGCAAACCCCAACGCCAAACTGTTTCAGCCTGGACCGACGAATGGAACGCACCCGACGCCCCTAAACCCCTTACAATGCCTTATCAGCACGCGCTGGTCGGCGACCTAATCACGGCGATTATCGAGCATGACGTCGAACCTCTGTTGCATACGCCCGCAGGCCAAAGCGTGGCCTGGACGCGCTCAAAGCAGTCGGTCGCCGAGGTTGTCACACGCCTCTGCGCGGAAATGAACACCGGACTGGAGCGTGCGCGGGCGCTTGTGGGTGGGTAGGCCTGCGTTCAGATTGATGCTGTCAGACCAATGGCCATGAGTTTTGCGGTGGCATTCGCATACAAGTTTCTATGCTGTGGAGATATCTGCAGAGGTCATCTTCTCCTCAAAATCATCTCTCAACTTTTCACCCTTCCGGACAAGCATCATCGGCAAATTTTCAAGGATGTGGCGGAGAGAATGCAAGACGATGAACTGGGGCAGCCCCGTTAAGTGATCCGCCTGCAGGGATAGTGTTTATCCCCTCAAAGGAGGACCAGAAGTTGGCCGGCAAGCAAGACAAACGAGAATTAGCCCTATCGAAAGTCGCCGAAGTTATATTTTCTCCCCAGTTGGATAAAGCCCCCCAGCGAGGCCTCCGGAGCAATAGCCTAAAACGAGTGAGTACAAGTGCATCTGATGCCTAGTTACGGAAGTTGCGAGGTTGCGCGTTACCCGCATATTTGTCGGCCAGCCGGTAACCTCTCAATAACAAGTGCCACAACTTGCACAAGTTTTTATGTTTGTTTTTATTAGCCAGCCTTCAGTGCAACCCCAGATCTACGGTCAGACATTGTAAACTGTGTCAATCTCTAGTTCATCTGAAATTTCTACATGGACTGCGAGTCCTTTTTTAGCCGGTTGAGGATTCCGGCTTGGCCATCTGC
>CBFIAF010000094.1:0-1513 GCA_965660545.1 Alphaproteobacteria bacterium
TGTCCGTCGTCGAATGATTTGAGACAGATGGGTGCGCGATTTAGAGGAGGGGTTGGCCTCATCTGGTTGTTGATGATTATGCTGCGGCTTTGCGGTGAAGCAAGCGCCGCTGGTCGATGGTGTTTCGCTTGATGCGCTGTCGTTCTGCGAGGATGGCCTGGCCTCTGCCGAAGTAGACATCGGCCGGGGTCAGGTTATCGATGCTCTCGTGATAGCGCTTGGTGTTGTAGTGGTCGACGAAGTTGTCGATCTGGGCCTCCAGGGCGCCCGGCAGGTATTAGTTCTCCAGCAGGATGCGGTTCTTCAAGGTCTGATGCCAGCGCTCGATCTTACCTTGGGTCTGCGGATGGTAGGGGGCACCGCGGATATGCGTGATCTTCCGCTCGTCCAACCATTCCGCCAGGTCGCCTGAGATGTAGCTGGAGCCGTTGTCTGACAGCAGACGTGGTTTGTGCCGGACATGCGCCTGATCGCAGCCTGAGGCTTGAAGCGCCAGCTCCAGCGTGTCCGTGACGTCCTCCGCCTTCATGGTCGTGCAGAGCTTCCAGGCGATGATGTAGCGGGAGAAGTCGTCCAGGATCGTGGACAGATAGTACCAGCCCCATCCGATGATCTTGAGATAGGTGAAGTCGGTTTGCCACATCTGGTTCGGGGCGGTCGTCTTGTCCGTGAACTCATCGGCGGCCTTGATCACGATGAAGGCCGGGCTTGTGATCAGGTCATGAGCCTTCAGCAGACGATAGACCGAAGCTTCTGACACGAAGTAGCCCTGGGTATCAGTGAACCGCACCGCCAACTCCCGGGGCGACAGCTCCGCTTCCTCCAGCGCCAGTTCAATGATCCGGGCTCGGATAACATCAGGGATGCGGTTCCAGACCCGGCCTGGCCGGGATGGCCGATCCGCCAGCGCTGCAGGCCCGCCGGTCTGATATTGGTCGTACCAGCGATAGAATGTGGCCCGCGACACGCCAAGATGCTCCAGGGTCCACCGAACCGACAGGCGCGACTGTTCAACCAGGCGGATGATCTCCAACTTCTCCGATGGGGGATATCTCATTCGGGGTCGCCCCCATCCGCGATCATGCTTTTTTTGAGCAGCCGTAGCTCGACAGCCTGCTCGGCCACGACTTCCTTCAGCGCCCCGGCCTCGCGGCGAAGCCCCTTGACCTCATCCGTGGTCGCCGCCCGCGCTGTATCTCCGGCCAGGCGGCGCTTGCCAGCTTCCAGGAACTCCTTCGACCAGACGTAGTACAGGGACTGGGCGATGCCTTCCCGTCGGCATAGCTCAGCGATGCTGTCCTCGCCCCGCAAGCCGTCCAGCACGATCCGGATCTTCTCTTCAGCAGAGTACTGCCTGCGCGTCGCACGCCGGATGTCTTTGACGGCACGGCTACCCGGCGTCGACGGATTATTCGATTTTGCTCTCATCTTCGTTCCTTCGTCACTGCGATGAGACCAAAATCCTCCGCTAAACTACACCCTCAATCTGTCCCATAGGACCTGACGCCGGACA
>CBFIAF010000095.1:0-1310 GCA_965660545.1 Alphaproteobacteria bacterium
CACGCCCTCAGCCCGGGGTCCAGGCTGCTGGACCCCGGGACGCGCCCGGGGTGACAATCGTGTTATTGGGGTGTCATTGGCTGACACGCCGTCAAACAAACAGGAGAACACAATATGGCCCGCGATGCGCTGAAACCGCTGGAAGGCGTTCTTGTCGTCTCGATGGAACAGGCGGTCGCCGCGCCCTATTGCGCGTCGCGCCTGGCCGATGCCGGAGCGCGGGTGATCAAGGTCGAACGCGCCGAGGGGGATTTTGCCCGCGCGTATGATTCCGTGGTTCATGGCGAAAGCGCCTATTTCGTCTGGCTGAACCGCGGCAAGGAATCACTGACCGCCAATATCAAGGACGAAGCTGACAAGGAATTGCTGTACCGCATCATCGACGAGGCGGACGTGTTTATCCAGAATCTCGCCCCGGGGGCTGCAGCACGGGCAGGCTTCGGCTCGGACGAGCTGCGCAAGCGCAACCCGCGCCTGATCACGGTCGATATTTCCGGCTATGGCGAAGAAGGCGAATATGCCGACATGAAGGCCTATGACCTGCTGGTGCAGGCGGAATCGGGCCTGTGTTCGATCACCGGTCTGGCCGAAGGGCCGGGCCGTGTCGGCGTGTCGGCCTGCGATGTGTCCTGCGGCATGTATTCCTACATGGCGGTGCTCGAAGCGTTGATCGCGCGTGATGCGACCGGCGAGGGATCGTCGATCAAGACGTCGCTTTTCTCGGGCATGGCCGACTGGATGACCGTGCCGCTGCTGCATTACGATTATGCCCAGCAGATCGTGCCGCGGATCGGGCTCAATCATCCGTCGATCCACCCTTATGGCGCGTATGATACGCAGGATGGCGGCCAGATCCTGATTGCGATCCAGAACGAGCGTGAATTTGCCCGGCTCTGTGCCGACGTGCTGCTGGATGCGGACCTGCCAAAGGATTCCCGCTTTGAAAGCAACGAGGCGCGCTGTGCACACCGGCCGGAATTTGACGCGGTGATTAATAACGTGTTCGGCAATACCGCCCGCGAAGAGCTGATCCGCCGCCTGCGCGCCGCCGCGATTGCCTTTGGCGAGGTCAATGACGTCGCCGGTCTGTCGGACCATCCGGCCCTGCGCCGCGTGCAGGTGGAATCGCCAACTGGCCCGGTCGACATGGTCGCGCCCCCCGCGCTGATCAATAATGGCGTGCGCCATCTCGGGGCAATCCCGGAAGCCGGTGCCAATACGGATGCCCTTAAAAAGGAATTTTTGGCATGAGCGATGGTCAGGACAAGAGCGATGTTGATTTCAGCGCCTGGATCGGTAAATCGGAGACC
>CBFIAF010000096.1:0-1073 GCA_965660545.1 Alphaproteobacteria bacterium
AAAACGCGCCATCCTGCGGCGGTGTCCTTCGGTCGCAACGATCCCCGCCTCGGCCCAATAGCCCCAGTTTACAACCCGCAGCGGCATGCTGCGCCGCGCCGCAGTTTCCAGTGCATGATTGTCGGCAAAGGTGCAGGCGGCGGCATAATTTGCCTGCCCCGGCATCCGTGCAAAAGATTGCAGCGACGAAAAAACGACTGCAAAATCCCGCATATCGGCGGAGAACACCGACAACATGTTGTCCAGCGTTTCCAGCTTTGCCGAAAGAACCGCGTCCATCCGCGGCCAATCCATTCCGGCAAGACCGCCATCAGCTAACGTGATCGCGGAATGAACAACCCCGTCGATCCGGCCATATTGGCGGATGATGTCGGCACGCGCTGCCGCCAAGGCCACGGCGTCACGGGCGTCCACCTGCACATAGGCGGGTCGCGGGCCATGGGTTGCCAACCGGTTTTGATGAGCCAGCAGGGGTGAATCGGGTGCGGACCGGCCCAACCAGATCACCTGCGCACGCGACGTGCGCAGGACGTGCTCCGTCCAGATCCGCCCTACACCGCCTGCGCCACCGATCACGACATAAACCGCGCCATCCCTGTAAGGCGATGGTCCAACGGGCAATTGCGACAGACGGTCAAGGCGCTGTTCCAGCCAAAGACCGCTGCGCCGCATCAGCATCCGCCGATCCGGCAGGCATGAAAGCTCTGGCCCGATTTCCGAGGCATCAAGATCGGCCATGCGCAGCGTCCAGCCGCGATATTCCCGCCCCATTGCACCAAAGAGGCCGACCAGCGATGCGCCATAACCGCTTGCAGGCATATCGGCATGGTGAAGCGCGTTGCAGGTTAGCACCGTCCAGTCCACAGACCGCGCTTCGGCTCCGTTTCGCAGCAGGGTTTGCACCAGTGCCAGCACTTCTGCTTGCAGCGATTTCTCCGCCGCCACCAAAGGTGTGCACGGGGTGCCAACCCACAGACCGATGCGGTTGACATGCGGCCAATCCGCCACTGCCCGCAGATTTGCGCGAGGCGTGGCGGGCCACAGATACCCCGGAACCTCTGCGCCGTCGGGAT